>JBCCEA010000018.1:0-88032 GCA_039030515.1 Myxococcota bacterium
CAGGGCATGTCGATGGGCGAGAACGTGCAGCGCCCCGGAAGCGCAGAGGCGCAGACGTACGCCGGGTACTTCAAGCCTCGAGCATCTTCGGTCAGCGGAGGCTGTCGCCGAGCGAGATGTGCTGTGTGGGTTGCGCTGCTTTTGAGTGCCCCCTCATCCCAAGCAAAAGCATACGAAGATACGTTGACGCTTTCTGGAGAATCCGGCTACGGCGCGACCCTCGATGACGACGCTTCCCGTTCGGGTATTCAAATCGGTTTGGCTTCTTCTTTCGGATTGAACGACATTTGGTCGTTGCGGTCTCGATGCATGTACGGGCTGCACGGAGGAGGTTCGCCAACCCATCTCATCAATCCAGGAGTCGAACTTCTCTACCTGCTCGATATCGTCCAAACGGTGCCGTACTTCGGCATGGGCTTAGGAGCATTTGCGGTGGTTCATTCGAGTAAGGCGCATATCGACCCTGCAGGTCATCTTGTGGTCGGACTCGAACACTGGTTGAGTCGATCTTGGATCATTGGGGGAGACGTGCGCGTTCATGCGCTACCCTGGCAGCAAAGCGACCTCGGCCTGCTCTATTTGAGTGCGACGTTGTCGGTGACGCGGGTATTTCGAGCGGATGGTCTGTGATCACGAGGTCGCTTGTGAGTCTTGAGCGAGAATAGGTATCTTCGACAGTCTCGTAATCCTATGCGGTTTAGACCTCGATAACGATGGCGGTCACGTGGTCCGCAGCACCCAACCTCAGCGCCTCTAGCACGATCTCCTTGGCAGCTTCGTTTCCCGCCGCACTTTTGAGTAACGCCTCGTTGGTCAATACGGAGACTCCGTCGGTGCACAACACGTAGCGATCACCGGGCCGGCGATCCAGGACGTCGATATCCGGTTCACCTGTACCGCGGCTGCCCACCGAGCGGGCAAGCTCGGCATCGTTGTGCGACGCAAGCTCCTTGGATGAAGCACTGCGTGTTGCGGCGACGTTTGGCGAGGAGTTCTCCCGAGACGCGTTGCTCGATGCATGCATCGGCAGTGCACTCCAAGTGTGATCCACCGTGAGACGATCGAGTCTTCCCTCTCGAAGTCGGAATACGGGACTATTGCCCACGCTGCCTACGACCACGCGGTCTGACGAAACGATTACCGCAGAAAGGGAGGTGCCCATATCGGCGTAGACTCCTTTGCTCTGTCGTAGAACTGCGGCTTGTGCGGCTTTGAAACCTCGCCTGAGCCGCGTGGCGGCACTTTGCAGTGTTCTGCTGCGCTTCGTAGATTCGATCAGCGCGGTGACAGCGAGATGACTTGCTATTTGAGCACCAGCATGAACTCCACCCCCGTCGGCGATGGCGCATGCCTGTGCTCCGCATTGAAAGGCGTCGCTGTTCGTCTCGTGTGGTCCAGGGTCGGTATATCCCTGAGCACGACTCAACCTGTCTTGAACAAGCCTCAAGCGAACCTCGACACGTCGCTTGAGGTACACTGCGCATGATTCGAACGCACAGATCTTAGAATAAACAAAACCCGAACAAGGCAAAAGTGCTCGTGGCGATCTACGGAGGCTCTGATTCCACGGGTACACGGAACGACACTGGGCGATCTGGATCTCGAGAGGGTGGCGTCGAGCTCTGTTCTGAGCGCTGGACGACGCGAACGAGCGTTTGGATGTTCTTCATGGTTTTCGGGCCGATGCCTCGAACGCGATCGAGACCTTTTAATTGCGTGAATGCTCCGTGCGTTTTTCGATAGGCGACGATTCGGCCCGCAAGCGCGGGACCAATGCCGGGTAGTGTTTGCAGATCCGA
Source organism: Myxococcota bacterium (assembly GCA_039030515.1). Taxonomy (GTDB): domain Bacteria; phylum Myxococcota_A; class Polyangia; order Polyangiales; family Houyiibacteriaceae; genus JBCCEA01. The sequence continues at coordinate 1,800 of JBCCEA010000018.1, forward strand.
CACATTCGCCCGGTTGAGATCCAGTGGCAGCGGAAGAGATGCCTCGTCAGCGTCCTGAGAGGACAGGCTGATTTGGGACGCTGGCTGGTTTGGGCAGCACGCCCCGGAGGTCGTTGAGGATGTAGGTGTTGCTGCGACCCATTCGGATGGGTTCGCTTCCATGATTCGACGAATGACGGAAGTGCCCGTGAGGAACAAGAGCAGTAAGCCGCCCGAAACCGCTTGGCGACGCTGAAGAACCTTAGCTTGAGGACCCACTTGGAGGATATCGACCGCTAGAGAGTCGAGTTGCTCATCATTCAGCACTTCCGGGGATCTGGCCATCGCCCAAACCAAAGCTGTCGTGCAGCACGCGTACGGAAAGTTCGCCATACTTTGCGTGAATGAGACAGCTTACCTTGATCTCGGAGGTGCTGATCGCCTGAATGTTCACATTGTGTTCCGCCATGATTCGGAACATTTGGGCGGCGATACCGGCGTGGCTCCGCATCCCGAGCCCGACGATAGAAACCTTGACAACGTCGGAGTCGACTAGGACACCCTTCGCGCCGATAGCATCCGAGGTGGCCTGAGCGATTTCCGTCGCGCACTCGACATCGTCCTTGGTCACCGTGAAGGTGAGATCCGTGGTGCCCTCCTCACCGACGTTTTGGATGATCATGTCGACGGAGATGTTGTTGTCAGCGAGGGGCTCGAAAATTCTGGCGACAATACCCGGCGTGTCGGGTACGGATTTTACCGTAAGCTTGGTTTCATTCTTGTCGCTGGTGACGCCTGCGACGACCACCGCTTCGAGAGAGCGATCTTCTCCTACCACCATGGTTCCCTCAGTATCGGTGAAGCTGGAACGTACGTGAATCGGAACTGCGTACTTCATCGCCAGTTCCACCGAACGAATTTGCAATACCTTCGCTCCGAGAGAGGCCATTTCCAACATCTCTTCGTAGCTGATGCGGGGCACCTTTCGGGCGTTGCGACATACGTTTGGATCTGCGGTGTAGACGCCATCTACATCGGTGAAGATCTCGCATACGTCCGCCTGAACTGCAGCGGCTAGTGCGACTGCGGTCGTGTCCGAACCGCCGCGCCCCAGCGTAGTTAAATCCCCTTTTGGACCCACCCCTTGAAACCCGGCTACCACCGCCACACAGCCTTCCTCTACGGTCTGAAGAAGTCGGCTGTTGTCCACGGTTCGGATCCGCGCTTTCGTGTGTACCTCGTCGGTGAGTATCCGAACTTGATGGCCCAGCAGGGAGCGAGCGGGGCATCCGAGTTCGTTGAGTGCGATCGACAATAGCGCGCTACTCACCTGTTCTCCCGTTGCAACCAGCACATCCATCTCCCGATCGGTAGGACGCTCCGAGAGGTCACGGCCGAGACTCAGGAGTCGATCCGTTTCTCCCGCGATCGCACTGACGACGACGATCAACTGGTCACCGCGCGCTCGTGCCGCTGCAACTCGTGAAGCTACTTTGCGGATTCTCTCGAGCGAACCCACGCTCGTACCGCCGAATTTTTGAACGATCAACGCCACGGATCGCGAATCATAGGTGCGTCTTACCGGTCGTCAAATCGATGGCACGGATGCTCGTTCGAACTCGACGACCTGAATCTCTTCGCGCTCAATCTGAATCTTCCGGGCGATCTGTATCGTCGTCAGATCTCGCATCAGAGGAATCGGTGGAGGGACGAGACGTGCGCCCCGTTGGCGGTCCAAAGTCGGTCCTCAATTTGCGCTGTAGTCGGTCCACCATCATCTGTTCGATATAGCTCGGCATAGAAGGTATGGAGACGCGGACTTTCACGATGGGCTCGCCATGGGACTCTGTGCGCACCATCTCCACGCTCCCGTCTACTTTTCGTCCGTGGTCGTCGTAGTCGAACAGCACGTAGCCCGCGTCCTTGTCCCGGTCTCGTATCGGCGCTCGATAGTCGACCCGCAGCACGCGAATGGCGCTATTCCATACCTTATCGAAATCATACTCAAATTCAGACTGAACTCCGGCCCAGGCTGTCGAAGCTCCCGCCGCCCACAGCACGCTCAGGGTGAGTGCCGCACCCAAGCGTCGCTGGAGCGCCCGGCCATGCATCCCCCGGTGGTGGAAACGTGCGCGCTTCGCCTGGGGAGTATCGGACAGCAAGCTCCCAAGGCCCCATGCTCGCTTGCTCGCTTTTCGCAGTGAGCGGCCTGACCATTGACCTTCCGGTTTGAGCATCACCCGAACGTACATTTGCCACTGTGAAAAGGCCAAATTCCGGTGAGGTACAACTGAGCCCCGGCCTGCACTCCAAAGCCATGAAGTGCGTCCGGCTGCCTCCGTCCTAGGAACGCAACTCTGATTCGGAGAGCCTGAGCGACTCAAAAAACTAGGGCGATTCAAAGAACCAGGGTCACTGCCCGAGTCTAGCTAGGGCTCATTGGCAGTTTTTGGATGAAGTTGGATCAGCGCGGCAAAGGGGATCCTCAACGCGTAGAGCGGAATAAGTCCGGCGGTGGTGATCACGAGACTTTGCACCACGTAGAGCAGAAATATGTACACGGCTCCCGACTCGCTTACCGTCTCAAAAGGTAGGTAAAGCTTCAGGGCGGTGAGTATCGCAAGCTGGAAATTTCCAAACAGTCCTGGGCCGGTGGGAAGCAAGATTCCGATGGCTAGGATACCCATCAAGGCGACGGCATGACCAAAGTGCAGGGGCAGCCCACATCCCCAAGCAAGCAGCCACATCCCGAAGGCGTTCGCGGACCAGTACATGAGCGTTTCCGCCATGAACCTAGCGAACAATCGGAAGTCTCCTACCGATAGAAGTCCTGTCGCGATGCCTGCGACCTTTTCCGATATCACGGCTCCGAGCCTCGAATTGACTAGGCCAAAGACCCGCTCGGTCAGCGCGACCGCCAAATCTCGTTTCCATAGGAACACACCGATTGCGAAAAACGCTGAGCTGAACACGCCGAGCGCCAGAGCTCCGTAGGTTGGCAAAAGGATCACCAGCGGGTCGTCTGAGGGCTGTCTTCGGAGCGCAAAGAGCGCCCAGGCCACGCAGAGGCTCATCACTAGGCCGTCGACAACCCGTTCCACCGCGACCGTCCCCATCCCTGCAGATACGGGGATGCCCCGGCGCGCTTTTGTCAGGGCGGGTCTTGCGAGTTCACCGAGTCGAAAAGGGAGAGCAAAGATGGCGAAGAAACCGATCCAATTGAGCAGAACGCATTCCTTGAGAGGCACCTGCTGCACCGGTGCGATGAGAAAGCGCCACCGGCTCGCGCGTACAAAATGAGTGCACAGCAAGAGACCAGCGTAGGTAGGTACGGTCCACCACACGACGGCGCGAAAGCTTTGCTCGCTCGGAATAAGAGGCACTCCGCCCTGCGCAGCCAACCATGCAAAGACCGCTCCGATCAGGATCGAGAGAAAGAGCTTCGAGAACAGCTTTTTGTGAAACGATACTTCTCGCGAGGCTGCCTTAGTCATCGAAGTCTCCCTCGAGGATGCGCCGTGGGTGGTCGATGAGGAGGGTCAACACAGTCTCTTCTCCCCAGCGCTTGTGCACTAGCTGGATCGCCTTTTGGACCAGTTCGACATCTCTTGGGCGATGCGTGTCGGAGCAGGCCGCGTAGTACAAACCTTCATCGAGCATGCGCTCTGCGGCCTTACGGGGTCGCCTGCCGTACTTTCCAACCAGCGACATGAGGTCGAGAAGCGGCAGTACGCCAACTTCAAGCGATGGCTGCAGCGCCTTCGAATCTCGAAACAGTGCTCGATAGCGCTCCGGGTGGGCGAGCACGGGTCGAATGCCGCGTACGTTCATCTCAAAAAAGCGATGTTCTATCTGCATCGGAATGGACTCGGTGGAGAACTCGACCAGCGCCGCATGTCCCCCTGGGTAGGCCAGCGGTCCTTCAGTTAGAAAGAGCTCCCAAAATCGATCGTCAAAGTAGTGTTCTGCTCCGAGTCCGAGTTCGGGCAAACGTTCCTCATTCGAGGTCTCGTGAACGAACTGCTGAAACGCCTTTCGTAACCCACTCGGATGGTTGGGAAACATCGCCGTGCGTATATGAGGAGTGGCTACGGCGACATCGTATCCGATCGACTTTAGGTTCTTCACGAGCTCGACTCCCTCCTCTGTGGACGATACCCCGTCGTCTACACTCGGCAGGTAGTGGCAATGTAAGTCGACAAAACCTTTCATGAATGCTCTTTACTTGAGACCGAAACGACTTGGATCTGCTGATGTCAGGGTGCGCAAAAGGTCCTCCCGCTCATTGAGCTCCGGTCGCTCCACGACGCAATCCAGTAGGAATCGAAGTGCACGGCCCACCTCCGGCCCACCGCGACTGCCCAATGCACGCATCACGTCCTTCCCGTTGATCGCCAAGTCTTGCACGTTTAGTGCGCTATTCGCGGAGCGCTCCTGCTCTATTCGTAGGCGAAGTTCCTGCAGCGCGTCGAGTTCCTGGTCTACCGGTCGACCTTTTGCGAGTACATCTGCTCGAGCCAGTCGCAAGAGCGGTTCGATGTGTGTGGGGCCTACGCGCTGGAGAAACCGGCGGACGGCCGCGTCCGACCATTCAGGCGTGTAACAGATCAAGTGATGCCGCACGAGATGTACGATCTGCGCTCGCTCGTCGCTCGAGAACCGATAGTCTCGCAGCCATCGATCGGCCATTTGGGCGCCTATCGATTCGTGATTGTGGAATGTCCAGTCTCCTGTTTTTTCGGACCGGGCACGCGTTTGCGGCTTACCTATGTCGTGCAGTAATGCCGCCATTCGCTCCGTAGGTGATGCATCGCAAAGGTCGAGGGTGCGCATCGTATGGGTCCACACATCGAAGGCATGATGCCGGTTTTGCTCGCATCCGCATTGATCTAAGAGTTCAGGCAACGTGATTTCCAAGATGCCGGTGCGCCGCATCACCTCGAAGGCTTTCGAGGGCTTGTTTGACTTCATGGCCTTGAGCCATTCATCCCGTACCCGCTCGCGGCTGACTCGGCGGAAGTTGGCAAGAGCACCTTCGAAAGCGGCCTCGGTTTCGGATTCCAGCTCGAAGTCAAGCGTCGCACAAAACCGCGCCCCTCGAAGGATTCGAAGACCATCCTCCCCAAATCGTTCAGCCGGAATTCCGACCGTGCGTAAGGTTTTTTGGAGCAGGTCACGACGTCCATCGAAGGGATCTGCAAAGCGATCGTGAACTGGATCGTACGCGATCGCGTTCACGGTGTAATCGCGTCGCGCAAGGTCGGCGTCGATCTGGTCCACGAAATGCACGCGATCCGGTCGGCGCCCGTCGCTGTATGATTCCTCTCCGCGGAACGTTGTGACCTCATATGATTCCGAGCCGTCGAGTACGGTGACCGTTCCGTGTTGGATGCCGGTGGGCACGACCCGCCGAAAGCAGCGCTGCACCTGCGTCGGGGTTGCGTTGGTGGCGACATCCCAGTCGGATGCAGCGCGTCCCAAAAGCAAATCGCGGATGCATCCCCCCACAATCCACGCTTCATAGCCCGCACTCGCGAGCTTCCGGCTGAGCTTCAAAACCCCCGGAGGCAACTGCGCTCGGTCGATACGGTCTTGCATCAGATGCCAATATCGTTCTCCCGATCCACGAGCAAGGGATGGGGTTCAATTTGAGGCCGCTCGGTTCGCTGCCTGAAATGCTTCGCTGGTCTTCTATCGCTGCTGGCCTTTGGTCCTCGGTTGGTCCTGGGCAGGGTCCTCGGTAGCCATCGGCGAAGGCGGAAGCTACACTTTAGCTAGGAGCGCTTCACCGAGAGACCGAGCCAACATATGCAATCTTTCCAGAGGCTTTGGAAGCCGCTACTCGCAATCGTCGCTGTGGGCATCGCATTCACGGTGACTCTGATCTGGCCGAGGGAAAACGGACTCGACCTCGATATCGACGGTTCCCCTCGAGCTCAAGCAGCGCAGAGCCGTGAACCCTACGATCTCACTCGGACAGCGGTGCTCCAAAGGGTGGTTCTCGAAGTTAAAGAACATTACGTTGAGCCCGCAAGGATGCGGCCACAGCGCATGCTGCTTGCGGGTCTTAACGCGGTGCAGCGATTTGTGGCGCCGGTGCTGGTAGGATACGAAGAAGGAAAGGCCGAGCTCACTTTTCAGGTAGGCGAGCACCAAAAGTCGTTCCGCGTCGATGACGTGAACAGCCCTTGGAAGCTGACCGAACGCTACAAAGAGATCTTCGGTTTTCTGCAGTCCAACTTAGAGGACGAAGAGCTTGATCTTCGCGAGGTCGAATACGCGGCCGTCAACGGCATGCTCCGAACGCTCGATCCGCATAGCGTGCTGCTCACTCCCGATGTCTTCGAAGAAATGCAGATGTCCACCCGGGGGGAATTTGGCGGTCTCGGCATCGTTATCTCCCTGAGAGATGGTCACCTGACGATCATCCGCCCGATGGAGGATACCCCTGCCTCCGAAGCCGGTCTGCGCCGATACGATCGAATCGTGAAGATCGGAGACGAGTCCACCCTGAACATGCCCCTGTCCGAGGCGGTGGATCGCCTTCGGGGTGCGCCGGGCTCTCGAGTGGTGGTCTGGGTTCGGCGAAAAAATGGTCGAGGCAACTGGGGACAGCCACGTCGCTTCGAGCTTGTACGGGCCGTGATCCACATTCAGTCGGTAGAGCATGAAATGCTCGAGGCTGGAGTGGGATACATCAAAATTCGCAGCTTTCAGGGCAACACCTTTGAGGACATGAAGCGAGCGCTCTCGGAGCTTCATCGGCAGCGCCTTCGAAGCCTCATCCTCGATCTTCGGGACGACCCGGGCGGCCTCCTGGAGCAGGCGGTGTTGGTGACGGATACCTTTCTTTCAAGCGGCACGATCGTCACCACGTCGAGCAACGACCCGACGCAACGGGATGAGAAATTTGCTCGGGCCGAAGGAACGGAGCCGAACTATCCGATGGTCGTCTTGATCAACGGCGGCAGCGCTTCCGCCTCGGAGATCGTTGCGGGTGCACTCAAGAATCACGATCGAGCGCTCGTGATTGGAGAGCGCAGTTTTGGCAAAGGCTCCGTGCAGGTTCTCTATAATTTCCGAGATGGATCGGCACTCAAGCTCACCATCGCCCAGTATCTCACCCCCGGAGATGTATCGATTCAGAGCGTCGGTATCCTGCCCGACATCTCCATCGACCCGATGACGGTCGATCGTGAAGACATGGATCTGATGATGAACCGCGATTTCGTTCGAGAGTCCGATCTCCGTTCACATCTCACTCACGAACGCGCTCGCGAACATGGCGCGGACAAGGATCTTCTTCGCTACTACCTGCCTCCTGAAGTGCGTCAGAGATTGCGCGAGGCAAGCCCTGATGAACGCGAAGAGAACGAGAAAGAAGCGGAGTTTTTGACGGCTTTTTCTCAGAACCTCCTCGCGCGAGCGGAGCGGTCGGGACGTCAAGCGATGCTCGAAGATGCACAGGAGGTGATCAAAGAAACCGGGCGTGCCGAAATGCGAAAAGCCGAAGCAGAGCTTCGAAGGCTCGGAGTTGACTGGGGCCTAGGAGACAACAACGGGGCGAGCTCGGTTCAGGTGGAGCTTTCCACAAATATGGAAGACAATCGGGCTCGGGCAGGTGAGTCTTTCGAGTTGCAAATCGCACTCCACAACCGAGGAGAACACCCGCTCTATCAACTCCGCGCGGAGACCGAGAGCGACAACCCACTATTCGACAATCGGGAATTCGTCTTTGGTCGACTCGATCCAGGAGAAACGCGAAGCTGGTCGACTACGCTGGGTCTGTGTGAAACCGAGGAAGACCGTCGCGTGTGTCGCATACCGCCTAGCTTGCCGGATCGTGCAGACGGCATTCGAGTTAAGTTCCATGAAGCGTACGATCGGGTCCCCCCCGACGCGGAAATCCGCACCCATGTGGAAGCGCTCGAACGACCTCAATTTGCTTATTCTGTGCAGGTTGCAGATCCAGAGGGGAACGGAGATGGCCATGTGCAGCCAGGCGAGCGGGTCAGCGTGTATCTGCAGCTTCGGAACTTAGGTCGAGGCAAAGCGTTCGACGCCCAAGCCAATCTAAGGAACATCACGGGTCGAGGGATTCTGCTGAGAGCAGCTCGATTTGATCTAGACACGGTAGAACCGGGAGCGTCTGAGGAAATCATATTCACATTTGATCTCCTGCCTGATTTTGACGAAGAGGAGGCAACACTCGAGATTTCGGTCTTGGATCTGGATTTGCGGGAGTCGATGACCGAACGTCTGACGATACCGATCCACTCGAGTCGCCAAGTTCTCTCTGACCGCACCGGTTTTACGACGCTCCCGGAAGGCACGTCGATTCGGACGGCTCCCGACCCTCACGCTCAGGTGTTCGCCCGAGTACGCGATGGATCCACCGAGCTTCCGATCCGGGCGTCGACAGGCGACCTTGTTCGCGTCGATATCGGTGATGGCCGTCCTGGATGGGTTCTTCAGTCAGAACTTGGCAGCATGACTGAGCGTTCCGAGTCACGAGGTTCGGGCAGCGTTGAGATCTTGCTCAACCACATGCCGCCTCAGCTCGATCTCAACTTCGACAACGTCTTAGTCACCAGGAGCGATACCGTCCGACTGAGTGGAGAGGCTCGAGACGATCAGCAAATCCGCGACCTCTACATCTACGCGGGCGCACGCAAGGTCTTCTATCAGTCCAACACGGGTTCTCGTAATCGGCGTCAAACCCATTTCGACGCTGAGGTGCCACTCTCTGGAGGAATCAACTACATCACCGTCTTCGTGCGCGAAAGCGATGAGGTCATGTCTCGCAAGACGATCGTGGTGCGACGAGACGATGCGGAAGGTGGCCTCATGGAAACGCCTCGGTTTGAGGACAGCGCCTTTGGCGATCACGTAGAACTTCTGCCCTAGCAGAGATCCTCTGGTCGTCTGAGGCCAAGCTTTTGGGCAACCTCGAGGTCCGAGATAGGCTCGAAGGTGTTCATGCGCTCCAGGAAGCGACGGTAGTCCTTGATCACGCGATCGTTGTTGCTCTTCCGAAGATGAAAATCGGTGATGCGGGTCGCGGTGAAACGAGCGCAAGCGAGCAGTGCCTTGACGCGAACCGAACGCCATTCAGCAGCCTCGAGTTCTCGAGTCGATCGATATCCATCGAAGAGTGCACGGCCAAGACCCCAGTCCATCTCGTCTCCAAAACACCATGCCAGGAGGGTGACCACCAGGTCGAAGATCAGGTCCCCATCGCTTGCGCTCTCCCAGTCGATGATCGCGACGATCTGACTGCCCTCCCATCGAACGTTGTCGCGAAACAGGTCGCCGTGGATCACCCCTCGCGGTAACGACTCGGTCGGCGTTTGGCGTACGGTCTCTAACGCCCTTCTAATCGCCGCGATCGCAGGCGCCAGTGTTGGAGTGGAGCGAACCTCAGGGAGTCTGAGTCTCCGCTCGATATCTTGAGTTCGGAACCGACTTTCCTTGCGAGGCGTAAAATCAGCAGCAGCCAGATGAACACTCGCAATCGCTTGTCCCACGGCAAACGCGCGCTCCTGGCTGACCGAAGCTTGGCAAGACTCTTCTCCACCGACGATTTCGAAGAGCGCTGTGGGTTTGCCGGAAACTCTGCACTGCCCGGGCGAAGATCCGGGAACCCGTCGCGGTACAGGAATGCCTCGAGAGAGAAGATGATCGAGGAGAGTCCACTCATACGCTACTCCGTCGGCCTCCTGCTCTTCGTAGATCCGAGCAAAAACTTTCTTGCCGTTCGGGAGATGAAGAAAAAAATTAGAATTGACGCTCCCCGCGGAAATCGTTTCGATTTTATCGAGTGGATCCAAACCGTGGACCCGCAAAAGCCCAGTCGCTTCGGCTTCTGAGAGATTCGTAAAGACAGCCATTGAGTGCTTTTCTCCGTACAGGGTTCCTTCTTGTAGGGTTTACATCCCACTACCGTAATGGTATGCCCTCAGCGGAACGATACTGAATTTGAAGCGGTGGGGGGAACATGGCGAGAGGGAAGAAAGAGAGTCTCTCTGAGACCGATTCGAGTCAGAACGTCGTTTGCGCGACACCCTCGAAGAAGTCAAAGGTACGAGAAAATTCTTCGGCGACCGTTCGAAACCCCAAGGCGATGGCGCGCACACCAGACCGTGCGGAAGAGCTCAAGGCGCGTCTGCAGGAGCTTATGACGGCTACTCAGCGGATCAAGTCGATGAAACGTAGTCTTGACGATAAATTTTTTGACATTGCGGAGATACTCGCGGGGATCGAGGAGCGAAAGCTTTTCGAGGTCAAGGGCTACAGTAACTTCGCCAGTTTCGCAGCGCGAGAAGTCGACTTGCCTCAAAAGCGATGCGAGCAGCTTGTTCGAATCTTTCGCGTTTTTCAGCGTGATGCCGCACTCGAAGCGGGACTAGAGCGGATTACCGTGGCCTTAACTGCGCTCGACGAGCGCTGGGAATGCATCGAGCGAACTCCCCTGCCGGCAACGAGGCGCAGTCATGCGGCGCTTCCAGTGCATAAGCTTTAGGGTGCGACGGGACGCCCGAGTGCGTTACAGTCACTGCGCAGACAGTTGGTTGAGTGCACCCTTTTCCGTGTTCATCGCGTCTTAGTCAGCGACTTGAACGACCATTTATGATGCCAATCCTTGGGGTCCTTGACTCCATTCCAAGGAAAAGAGTACTCCCGTAAGCGATGTTGGATGAAGGCTTCATTCGGGAACATCGCCCGCTTGTCGTAGCCGTCGCCAAAAAGCTCCAGGCTCAATTTCAGCTGACGATCGAAACCGACGACTTGGTTTCTGCCGGATTCACCGGCCTCATCGAAGCTCGCTCTAGATTTGATGCCGGCCGAGGCGTGTCTTTTCGAACCTTTGCCTACTATCGAGTTCGAGGATCCATGCTCGATGAGGTGCGGCGTCAATCTTATCTGCCGCGCGGTCTTCATCTTCAACTCAAAAAAGCCCAGGCCGCAGATACAGTATGCGAACATCTGGAGACGGACGTAGCAACCCGCGGCAGTGCTAATTACAAAGTTGCCACCGCTCTTTCCTCTATTGCTGTAGCACATGCTCTCTGTCACGTCGGCTCCGAACCTTCGGCTGGAAGCTCGAAGGGTGAACTGAGAATCGACGAGCGGAGTTCTCCCGAGCGCGCTGCTCTGCTACGTGAGCAAGCGCAGCGTTTGCGTTGCGCGGTCGAGCGGCTCCCGAGTCGTGAACGTGCTCTGGTTCGTGGACACTACTTCGAAGATAGAAGATTCGATGAGGTGGCGCAGAGTTTGGGCATCTCCAAGTCCTGGGCAAGTCGCCTACATTCAAAAGCGTTGGCGCAGCTAAAAACCGACCTCGATGAGTGAATTTCTTATCGTTGTTCGAATCGTTTGGAATGGCTTGCCAGGCGTTGCGCACCAAGCCCCCGAAGAGTAGGACGCTTCGGTGCGACTTGCCGCCTTTCTTGCGTTCTTCCTTTCGGGCGCCTCGAGCCTGATCTTTCAATCCATCTGGTCCCGAATGCTGAGCCATGTATTCGGCGCGACCGGAGTCGCTATCAGCACTGTGGTCACCTGCTTCATGGCAGGTCTCGGTCTGGGTGCATGGGTCGGAGGACGCTATGCCGATAGAATCCGCCATCCTATTTTTGCCTATGGTGTGGCGGAACTCGGTGTGGGTCTTTGGGGAGTTTTGGTTCCCATTTTGGTGGACTCTCAGGGCTGGCTGGCCGAGGTGAATCGACTCTTGCGATTGGAGCTAGGTGCAGATTCTACGACATTTATGATCGCCCGCTTCTTTTGTGTGCTGCCGATTCTATTGATTCCCACGACCCTTATGGGCGCTAGTCTTCCCCTGCTTACCCGTCACTTCGTACATCTGCGCGACGACGCAAACGGGGTGAGCGCCCGCGTGGGAGCACTCTACTCGGTAAACACCTTTGGCGCCGTGTGTGGGGTGTTTCTCGCTTCCTTTATTCTGCTTCCCACCGTGGGGTTGGCGGTGACCAACTGGGTGGCGGTATCTCTAAATATTTTGCTCTTTATCGGTATATTTATCCTCCGAGCAGTGTTGCTTGCACCGTACGGCTATCGCAAGGGAGACCGACTGGAGTGGCTTCCTGCAAAGGATGCCGCTGTCGTTGACCCACCCGATTCTGAACAAACTCAGACATCTACCGATAGAGCCGGTAACGCGCCGGAAGCGCAGATTCACCCAGAGCAAGCGCAGTTTGAGGGCGCAGTTTCGACCTTTGCACGAATTGCATGCTTTGTGACGTTTGCCGTTTCTGGAGCTGCGGCGCTTTGTTACGAAGTCGTCTGGTCCCGCGCTCTTGCGATGACCATAGGATCTAGCGTCTATTCTTTTGGGATCATCTTACTGACCTTCCTTATCGGTATTGGCGGTGGCAGCGCGATGGCTTCCGCCATTTTAGGACCGAGCAGTCGGTTGCTGCACGTGGCCGGGTTTGCGGCAACCGTACTTCTGGTGCTTGCAAGTTCCCTGTTTGCGATAGGACAGGATGGCGGACTCGGAGTTTGGTTCGGGATGAGTTTGCTTTGCTCGACCCCCGTGATGGCGCTCTGGGCGTCTGGTACGTTTCGACTTCGAGCCATGCGCGCGGCGGGGCATCGCGCAGACTCCACGCGCACCGCACTGCTCATCGCCCTCATGCCCGCAGCGTTTGGACTTTTTTGCATCGCCATGTTTCGAGACCACCTCGGAACCATCGTTGGCGTTGTCGTCTCTGTGATTGCACTCTTTTTGATAATTCAAATCGCTTTGCGTCGCTACCCCGTGCTCCAGTTGGCACTAACCCAGCTCTTTATCGCGCTTTCCTCGCTGGTGAACTATCTGTTTCAAGATGAGATTCCGTGTGCTTTTGCAGCACTGGTTACAAGCGTTCCTGCCGCATCGCTGCCCGAACAGATTTCGCTAGTTCAGCTGTTCATGTTTGCCTGCGCGTCTTTGTGCACTCTGCCGGCCACAATGGGGATGGGGGCGATGTTTCCTCAGACAATTCGGCTCTGGACTCGAGGGGGTACGCGAGTCGGTCGCGATGTGGGTTTCGTCTATGCAGGCAACACCCTCGGATCGATCGTGGGAGCGTGGTTGCCCGGTTTTGTGCTGATTCAGCTGGTTGGCATGGAGGCAACGCTCAAATACGGTATCTACACCAACTTGGCGCTGGCGCTTTTGATGCTGGTGGCCGCTGCAACCGAGGGTGAAGAATCCGAATCTCGTGCCGCCCCGTCATCGCCTCGCCAGCCCGATCCGGGTGGACAAGAGCTTCACGAATCCAAAGGCCCGCATTCCAACGGCACCCGGGTTCCCGCCTGGCACTCCGCCCTGGTCTATGTACTTGCGCCGATGATACCGGCAATTGTCGCGCTCCTGCATCTCGGGACGATGCACCCTGACTCGACTTTGCGCTGGAGCCTATCTCAGATGACGCTCGGCGTATTCCGCGTCTCTTTGGCCGACGAGGCATGCAATCCAGAGGTTTGGGGCGCTCCCGATCTCGTGTACTACGAGGACGGTCTCTCGACGACCGTGTCGGTGGAGCGCTGGGGTCGACACTACGCCCTAAAGAACAACGGTAAGGTCGACGCAAGTAACGGTGACGACATGTCGACTCAAATCATGGTGGGCGCCTACCCGATTCTCATGCATGCCGGGCCGACTGAGGATCTCGACATTGCCGTGATCGGTTGGGGATCCGGAGTCACAGTAGGAAGTGCGCTCGAGTTTCCCATTCACTCTCTTCAGGCGATTGAACTCGAACGTTCGATTCTACGTGCCTCTCAGTTCTTTGAAGACGTCAACCACCTCTCTTACACCCAAGGCGAGTTTCCCTACGTTGAACACGAGCGTTTGAGCGTGATCAACGATGATGGTCGCAACTACCTTGCGAGCACCGATGCTCTTTTTGACGTCATCATCAGTGAGCCATCCAATCCTTGGATCACGGGAGTGAGTGATTTATTCACGACGGATCATTTTCAGGCTACAAAAAATCGCCTCAAAGAAGGCGGTATTTACTGTCAGTGGGTTCAGCTTTACGAACTCTCTCCAGAGAACATCAAGTCCATCTATCGTACGTTTGCGAGTCAGTTTGAGCATGTCGTAGTCTTTTCCGCGGAAGACCTTTCGAGCGATACCGTTCTGCTGGGATCGGACGGGCCGCTCCCTTTAGACCTTGGGCGGATCGACGCCGCTTTTGCGCTTCCGGGCGTTGCCGAAGAACTCGAGCGCGCGGAGGTGCGCTCTGCCTTTGACATCCTCTCAAGGGTGCTCTTTGCGGATCGAAGCGAAGTCATGCAGTTCGCGCAAATCGAATACCGTCTCCGCGGTGGTAGCTGGCAACCTCTGCCTGCAGGCCACAATGCTGAGGACTCAAGCTGTGTGACCGGTAAGCCTCCGCGAGTGACCGACACCACAGGATTTTGGATCGCCATCGCAAGCGCGAGTCTCTTCGGGCTTCTCGCCCTATCCTTTCTCGTTACGGGAACCTTCAAGTGGCTTGGACGGTTCGTTCAAGATGATCTCGAATGCTCATCGAAGCCCCGCGCAAGGTTTCCGAAAATTGCACTTGGACTCATCGCGAGCAGTGCAGCTTCTGCGCTCTCGCTCCTTGCCGGAACGCTGGCTTTTGTTCCGGAAGATCCCCCAGGTACCTGCGTGCGAGAGCCCGCGCCTTTGAACACCGACGACAACGCGCACATCGAGTTTGCGGCCCCCCGGGACCTGATCGGCTACCGACGCTACGAGGGCTACCTGAGCAATCTCTACGCGGCAGACTGGCCGTACGGACGACTGGTCTCTCATGCCGCAGGCTTTGGCGAGGGAGCATCCGCAGGTCGGAACTACGCTGAGTTGGCGATGTCGCTGTTGGCGCACGGTCGACGTTTCGAAGCAGCTCAGTTCATCTCCATGGCGCAGGAACTCGGCGACGATCGCTCCACCCTGATCGCCTCTCTGGTTCTTACCTTGCTCTCGGGAGATGAAGGCGAGCCCCAACTCCAGTTCCAGCCTCCGACTCCTCCGAGCGCGATGGCCAGCGCTGAGGCTGAACTACTTGAGACCGGCTTTCACACCGTGAATGAGGCCCTCGAAGCTGGCGACCATGAACGCGCTCTTTTCGCGATGGAGGAGATTCCGAGCCCGGTTCGTATGCACTCCGGCCCCGGAATGCGTTTTCTTTACGGATACTTATTGTTCAAAAACGGGACATCCGCATCCGAGCGCTATCAGGTCGCAGTGGATACGTTAGATGAACTGGTAGTTTCAGAACCTCAGTACGCGAAATATACACCAGAAGTGTATTATTTTCTTGCTCGTACCCACCTAAAATTGGGCGAATTTGCCAAGGCGCAGAGGCAGATGAGGCGCTACGCAGAGTTGCGCTATCCAGGGGCGTCCGCAAAGGAGCATCTGCACCTGCCAAACTCAGGTGACGCACCTTAGACCCTCCAGTTTTGGGTTTCTCGGTTGGCCGCAGCTGCACTGCGTAATGTGGTTCGCACTCACACCCTGAAGTTGCCGCGTAGACACCTACGCACATCCGTGAAATTTCATCTGTGATGTCACCTTGCAAGAACTTCCAACCCGTAAAATTCAGGCTTTACCGGGGTGTAACCCGTCTCCTGAACGTCTGGCACGTGACGTGCTTAGTCGCCGCGCATGGAATTCAATTCTGTTTCCGAAACGTCCGAGAGACTGGAGCCGCGCGCCGTTCGCATTTTGGCAAGGTCTGTCTACCGAGAGCTCAAAGCAGCGGGATGTGAGCGAGCGGATATCGTACGCTTCACCAATGAGCTTCTCGCTCAACTGACCCGAGGGAATCTGTCCCAGGATCGGGCTGCCGACCTCGACAGCCGCAGCGCGGTCTAGAGCCGCTACGACCATGCGGGCTGTAGGTCGCTCCCTGCCCGAAATACTTTGCTATTCCTTCGTCGACTCTCTCGGAATCTGCTACACGACGCTCCGCTAGCGGCGAGTCGGCATCACGAATGGAGTTGAGTCATGAGCGCCAAGATTGCCATCAATGGGTTTGGACGTATCGGTCGCTGCGTCGCGCGTATTCTGAAGGAGACGGGAGGCGAACAGCTGGAGCTGGTCGCGATAAACGATCTGACTCCTGCACATACGCTCGCCCATTTGCTTCAATTCGATTCGGTGCACGGAGAATGGACTCGCGAGGTGTTCGCTGAGGGCTCGGCCATCACCATCGGCTCCCAAACGATCCCGGTATATTCCGAGGCAGATCCGAGCAAGCTTCCCTGGGCAGAGTTGAGCGTTGACCTCGTCCTAGAGTGCACCGGCCGCTTCCGATCCAGGGAGGGCGCTGGAAAGCATCTGAATGCCGGAGCAAAACGAGTCGTGATCAGCGCTCCAGGAGAGATCGGCATCGATCACACCCTGTGCATGGGCATCAACAGCGACTCCTTCGACCCAATGTCGCATCAAATCATCAGCAATGCGTCCTGCACGACCAATTGCCTCGCTCCCCTCGCCAAAGTTCTGCACGAACGTTTTGGACTGCTCAAAGGTCATATGGTCACGGTGCATTCTTACACTAACGACCAGCGCATTCTCGATTCGCCCCATCAGGACTTACGGCGTGCCCGAGCGGCAGCGCTCTCGATGATCCCGACGACGACCGGAGCTGCAAAGGCGATCGAACTCGTCATGCCTGAACTCAAAGGAACACTCGATGGCGTGGCGATCCGCGTTCCAACGCCCAACGTTTCTATCGTTTGCCTGACCGCACAGGTCGCTCGACCGACCACCCGCGATGCCGTCAACGCGGCGTTTGAAGAAGCGGCCGAGGGTCCATTAAACGGCATTTTAGGCTATGAAAAGCGGCCTCTTGTATCGACAGACTACATCGGAAACCGGCATTCCTCGATCGTCGATGCATCGCAGACTCAGGTGGTGGGCGACGATTTGGTAGAAGTTCAGTCTTGGTATGATAACGAATGGGGTTTCAGCAATCGACTGGTCGATCTGGCAAAGCTCATCGCGGCTCGGAGCTGACCTCGATGATTCGATCGGTAGACAGCGTTTCACTGCGAAGCCGAAGAGTCTTGATGCGGGTGGACTTCAACGTGCCTCAAGACGGCAGTCAAATCACGGACGATACTCGCATTCGTGCCGCGTTGCCGACGATAGAATACATCGTTGGCGAGGGTGGTCGATTGGTGTTGTGTTCGCATCTAGGACGCCCCCAAGGACACACTGCTTCAGCCTTTAGTCTAGAACCGGTCGCAGCAAGACTTGCAGAACTGCTGAAACATGGCGAGGTGATCCTCACGGACGACTGTATCGGAGAGGGAGTTCGGCAGGTAGTTCGCGATCTCAGAGATTCTCAGGTGGTTCTGCTCGAGAATCTGAGGTTTCACGCGGAGGAAGTTACGGACGACGCGGGTTTCGCAAGGCAGCTCGCTAGAAATGCGGACGTCTACATCAACGACGCGTTCGGTACAGTACATCGAGCACATGCATCGGTGAACGCAGTGCCTCGTTTGTTGGCGGAGCGAGGCGCTGGATTTCTGATGCAAAAAGAACTTCGGGCGCTGGAACGTCTCCGATTCGATGCACCACGCCCCTTTTGCGTGGTATTAGGAGGCTCGAAAGTTCAAGACAAGATCAGCGTTGTGGAGTCGATGATCGATCGACTGGATTCGGTCTTGGTAGGCGGCGCGATGGCGAATACGTTTTTGGCGGCCTCCGGGGTGGACGTAGGCAGCAGCCGCATCGAAAGCGAACGACTTCCGCTCGCGAGGACCATCCTTCGCCGGGCAAAGGATGCCGGGGTAGAAGTGATGCTGCCCTCCGATCTAGTGCGGGCTCGATCTTCCAGCGATTCGCGAGGTGAGCCTGTCGATTCAGATGCAGTGGGCGCAGGCTGGATGGCGCTCGATATTGGTCCAGAAACATCTGCTCGTTTCGCAGAGCGAATCAAGGCTTCGGCCACCGTCTTTTGGAACGGACCGATGGGGTTCTTTGAACGAGCGGCTTTTTGCGAGGGGACCCGTGCCGTGGCTAGAGCGGTTGCGGAGAGTCCCGCGTTCTCGGTGGTAGGAGGCGGGGATACTGCTGCTGCGGTTCATCAAGTGGGTCTCGATGAAGAGTTCGATCATGTGTCCACCGGGGGAGGCGCATCACTTGAATACCTGAAGGGCAAAAAACTTCCAGGACTCGAGGCGCTTCAAGTATGACTCGCCGCCGTTTGGTCGTCGGGAATTGGAAGCTTCATAAGTCTGTTGCGGAAAGTGTCGCCTTTGTGGATTCCCTTAGAGGTACACTTGCCGAGCGCCTCCCCTGCGACGTCGCCATAGCGCCGACTTTTCTAGCCCTTGATGCGGTGCACAAGGCGCTGGCTGGATCCTCCGTGCAACTTGCCGCGCAACACTGCTACCACGAAAGCGCCGGAGCCTATACCGGAGAAGTGAGCGCCCTGCTCCTTCGCGACGTTGGCTGTGTGTATTGCATCGTCGGTCATAGCGAGCGGCGTCAGCTGTTCGGTGAGACGGATGAACACGTTGCACAAAAAACTCGTGCTCTGTTGCATCACGGACTGGTGCCCATCCTGTGCGTGGGTGAGACTTTGATGCAGAGAGATTCGGGGCAAGCGGAGCAGGTGGTTCTCGATCAACTCGGCGTCGCGATGGACGGGCTGTGCATGGAAGATGCGGCGCGAGTCGTGGTCGCCTACGAGCCGGTGTGGGCTATCGGCACGGGCTACACCGCCGCACCAGGAGATGCGCAGGCGATGCATCGCCGTATCCGTCTTGCGCTCGACGAGCTTTTTGGTTCTGCCTCCGAGGGTCAGCGAATCATCTACGGAGGCAGCGTCAAACCGGAAAACGCAGCCGAACTTCTTGCCCTACCCGATGTCGATGGGGCGCTCGTCGGTGGAGCTTCACTGAACGTTGAATCCTTTGTGGCCATCGCCAGTGCAGCCAACTGAACCTGTGCCAAGCTGAATCAGCGCATCAAGTTAAATCAAGGAAGCTTCTATGTTCATCGTTTTGACCGCACTGTATGTCCTCGTATGCCTCTTTCTCATCATGGTCGTGCTTCTCCAATCCGGAAAAGGTGGGGGACTCGGGACCGCGCTCGGCGGGGGCGCCAGCCAACAAGTATTCGGTGGCGCTGGAGCGGGCAATCTTCTGACCCGAGCTACGTCGGTTGCAGCCGCGTTGTTTATGCTGCTGAGCGCCACCCTTGCCTATATGTCGTCAAGCTCTGAGAAGGCGCTGACCGACGCCGAGAGCAATTTCAACGCAACTCTTGAGTCCGCAGCGGATGAAGAAGTCACGAGTTCGGAGCGCTCTGATGCCAAAGACGCGCGAGCGAAAGACCCCGACGAGACGTCCAAGGACGATCTGAACAGCCCGAGTTCCTCAGATTCTGAGCTGCGTGCCCCTTCGGCATCAGAGCAAGACTCCGATTAGGCGATTCACGTTGGCACGTCTCGGGACGAACCCTTCATGAGACTTTGGGTGCCTCAACTCGCTCGAATTGTTTCATGAATGCTGAGAGTTCACTGGCGCCAGAGTGCCCCATGCCGTGTTCAACAAGCTGAGCAAGATCCTCGTGCATCGCTGCCGCAGATGGATATCGACGTTCTCGTTCGAAGTTCATCGATCGCACGACGATGTCCGTAAGAGCGCTGGGCACCTCGGGGTTCATCTCACAGAGCGCGACGTAAGCCGCATCGAAAACGGTTGCTGCGGTTTGCCCTCCCGCCGTTTGTCGAAACGGGTTGTGGCCCAAAATCACCTCGTACAGCAAGACTCCAAGCGAAAACAGATCGGTTCGCTGGTCCAAAAGCCCATCATCTTGAATCTGTTCGGGCGACAAGTATGCCCCCACGGAACCACCTTCGATCGTTGCCCGGTCTAGAGCGCCTTTGAGGTGACTGCATGCCTTGGCGATGCCGAAGTTGGCGACCTTGACCTGTCCGTCGTGACTCAGAAACACGTTGGACGGGGAGATGTCTCGATGGATGATGTTGAGAGGCTGCATTTCAGAGTCTCGATGTCGGTGTGCGTAATCAAGACCTCTGGCCACCTCACTGATGATATACACTCCGAGTTCAGCAGGTATCCGCTGTGTGCGCTCTTTGCTTGCCCTTAACACGTGATCAAGTGTGTTACCGGATAGATGTTCCGTAGCGATAAAGTAGCTATCGTGAGCGTAGCCCATATCGAAGACTTGAACGATATTGGCATGACATAGGTTTACCGTTGTTTTGGCCTCATCTAAGAATGCGGCTACGAACTCTGAGTTGTGGTTCAGCTCTGGCGAGATCTTTTTGATCTCTAGTGTCTTTTCAAAGCCCTCTACCCCTAGTGATTTGGCTTTGTATACTTCGAACAAAGGGTCGCGACTTAGCAGTTCGATAAGTTGATAGTTGTTCATGAGTGAGGTGCGTTTGCGAACTGAAGTTCGTATAGCTTTTTGTATACGCCGTGTTTCTGGAGCAGCGTGTGATGCGAACCGCGTTCCACGATCTCACCTTTGCGTAAGACGATGATTTCGTCTGCGCGACGTATGGTGGACAAACGATGAGCGATGATGATCGCTGTTCGTCCTTCCAGGGTGCGTTCGAGCGCCTGCTGTATCGATGATTCGGTTTGAGAATCAATATTGGCGGTTGCTTCATCGAGAATCAGAAAAGGAGCGTCCCGATAAAGCGCTCTCGCAAAGGCAAGTAGCTGTCGTTGACCCGCGCTGAAGTTGCTTCCTCGTTCGTCCACGAGAGCGTCCAATCCACCTCTCGCTTGAATCCATTCCCATGCGCCCATGTGCTGGAGCGCCTGCCTTGCGCGCATCGGGTCTGCAGCGCCGGTCGTCATCGCTATGTTGTCCAGCACGGTGCCTGCAAAGAGAAAAACATCTTGCTGTACCACTGAAAAGTACTTCCGCAGCGCGGCCCGGTCGAGATGAAGGTGGTCGGTTCCTTCGATCAAGATGCGGCCAGAGGTCACGTCGTAGAAGCGAAGCAACAAACTGGTCAAGGTGGTTTTCCCGGAGCCGGTTGGCCCTACGATGGCGACCGTCGTTCCTTTTCGGATGGTGAGGTCGATACCCTGCAAAACCGGATGTCCCGCGCGGTACTCAAAACAAACGTCTTGAAACGCTATCGCGGCAGCGCTCTTTGCGCGCTCGTCCATGGGCTTCTGGCTGCAAGTATCCGCGCTTGGTGGGCCGTCGGGTATTCGGCGGGGCTCCGGAGCATCGACTTCGGATACGTCGAGCAATGAAAAAATTCGCTCTGCGGATGCAATGGAGGACTGAATAATCGTGTATTTGGTCGCCAAGTCTCGAATCGGAATAAAGAAACGCTGAATGTACTCGTAAAATGCGATGACGGTGCCGACATAGGCCGCTACCGCCACGGGGTCACCGAGGGCGTTTGCTCGATTGGCTGCATAAAAGAGAATGATCGCCACACATGCGACTGAGACCGACTGAACTACAGAATAAAGCAGGGCGTCAAAACGAATCGCCCGATGGTTTGCATCACGAAATGCGCCATTGATGCTTTTGTATTCTTCGAGGCACTCGAGCTCCTTACTGAACGCCTGCACGACCGCAAGGCCCGAAACCTGCTCGGACATAAATGCATTGAGCTGTGCGATTCGAAGACGCTGTTCCCTAAAAGCCCTTCTAGCAAATCGGCGAAAGATATTGACGCAAAGCACCAGTGGAGGAAGTGCGAGGAGGGTGAGCAAGCTAAGGCGCCAATCGATGTACAGCATGAAGCCGACGATTCCTACCAGGGTGATCAGATCGGCAATCGCGGTGATCGCGCCTGAGGCGAACAGTTCGGAGAGGCTGTCTACATCATTCGTGATGCGGGTAACGAGTCGTCCGACAGGAGTGCGATCAAAGTAGGCTACGGGGAGGTGCTGGACGCGATCGAAGACGGCTCGGCGCAGCGCCGCCATCGACTTCTGCCCCGCGTACTGCATCGAATAAGTTTGGGCGAACCTGGCGCAAAACTCCGCGACGACCGTGAGGGCGAACATTGAAACCACGTCAAGCAGGAGATCGATGCTCCGATCGACGACCGCCGCATCGATGGCTTCCTTGAGAAGGTAGGGTTGAAGGAGTGAGGCTGCTGCAGTCACCGGCAGCATCACCAGGGCAAAGATCAGGGTCGGCATTTGCGGACCGACGAAGGGCACGAGGCGTAGCAGTAGACGGAGTTCCTGATGGGTTTCGCCAACAACTTCCTCATGGAATGCCTGAACCATCAGTCCCGACGTGCTCGGCGTCGGACTCTGGGTGCTCGCACTCTGGATGCTCGGACTCTGGATGCTGGTAGCTTCGCTTTTGATCCGCCTGGTCATAGCCCTGCGAGTTCTTCTTCGAGAGCCTGTTGCCCCGCGAGCTTTGCGTAGACGCCATCGTTTCGGATCAGCTCTTGGTGCCGGCCCGATTCGACCACTGAGCCCGCGTCGATCACCACGATGTGATCGGCTTTGGACGCGGCCGCGACCCGATTGGTGATGAGCAGCATGGTTCGCTCCCTACCCGCTTTTTCTAGAGCTTCCAGGATGAGGGTTTCCGTGTGCGCATCCACGGCGGACATCGGATCGTCGAGCACGATCACGGCAGGCTCGTTGAGGAGCGCCCTTGCGAGGGCGACTCGCTGTTTTTGTCCTCCCGAGAGCTGAACTCCGCGTTCCCCAACCACAGTGTCAAAACCCTCGGGCAATCGATCGATATCTTCACACACCACCGCTTCTGCGGCGGCGTGGCGCACTTTTAGGTAGGCGCGCTCTTCATCGCACTCCCGCGGCAAGGGAAACGCGATGTTGCGGGCGACGGTACTTGAAAATAGGAACGGCTCCTGCTGCACATAGCCGACCTGACTGCGGAGACTCCGTAATTTTAGTGCCGTCACATCCTGACCTCCCAGGAACACGGTGCCCTTCGGGGTGTCCTGCAAGCGGGGCAGGAGGCTTGCAAGCGTGCTTTTGCCGGCGCCGGTCGGTCCCACAAGGGCCAAGGTTTCTCCCGCGTGCAGGTGAAATGAAATATCGTGCAGCACCTCGCGGTCCCCGTAGGAAAACGAAAGATTCTCGACTCTGAGATCTCCCTGTGAAGGGGCCTCAACGGCATTTGGAAGCTCTGGAACCACAGGCTTTGACTCGAGTATTTCACGTACTCGAGCGAAGGAGGCTCGACCTCTGCCGACCACAGAAAGCAACCAGCCAAGCGACAGCGTCGGCCATATCAACTGTCCGAGGTAGGCGTTAAACGCAGCGAATTGCCCCACCGTCAGCTTTTCTTGAACCACCATCGCTCCGCCCTTCCAGAGTACGGTGAGCGTTCCAATCGAGCCGATGGTCATCAGTACCGGCCACATCACCGACCGGATCACTACGAGCCGCATGTTTTTCTGAACCAAATCCTGATTCACCCGCTCAAATCGCTCCGCCTCGTGTGTTTCGGCTCCGTAGGCACGGATGAGTCGCACTGCAGCCATGTTCTCCTGGGCCACCTCGGAGAGTCTGCCTAGAGCCTCTTGCGCCTGCTGGCTTCGGCTGAATAGAGTTCGTCCAAAGCTCCGAGCGAATAAAATGAAGAGGGGATAGGGGAGCATGGCATAGAGCGTGAGCTCCGCTGAGATGCTCGCCATCAGTGCGAGGCCGGCCCCGTAGGCGAGAGAGGTATTCACTGCGTTGAGAGTGCCAAATCCTACCAGCAAGCGGACTTGGGCCAGGTCGTTTGTAGCGCGACTCATGATCTCACCGGTCGAATACCGCACCAGCAAGGATGCTCCTAGGGTATGGACCTTAGACAGGAGCGCGTTCCTCAAATCGAACTCGATGTCTCGACCCACATTGAAGACGACAACGCGGCTTGCGGTCCGAACAAGCCACATCACCGCTGCCGTCGACACTACGGCTATCGCCAAGGTTCGAACCGTGTGGAAATCCGACGCGACAAAGGCGTCGACAGCATGCTGCAGCATCCAGGGAACCGCCTTGTCGAGGGCGTTGGTCAGAACCAAAAGCGCACTGCCCAAAAACAGTCGGTTTCGATACGGCTGCACATAGGTCAGGAGGCGTTGCGGGCTCGGCTGCGCTCCTGATGTGTTCGCTGCCTGAGGGTCCGCGCAGGCTGCGTCTGCTGATACCGTTTGCATCGTGTTCTGCTATCCAGCGATGCCGGTGCCGCAGCAACGCGAATCCGCTTCTCGCCTGCCTAGCGAATAGTTCCTCAAGCGCTCGGGTGCCAGTGTTGCGCGCTCTTTATTCACTAGCGTCGCATCAGCCCTTTCCGACGCAGCATCAGCAAAAGACACGGCATTGAGAGAATCATCCACTCCGAAGTGCCTCCTTTTTGCCCTGATCCGACGCTGCAGCCGCTTCCACCATTTTTGACGGGCACCGGCGTGCAAACGGAGTCGGGCCACTCCGGGCAGTAGTAGTCGGCGGGGCATGATTCAGCCGACGTACATGAAATGGTGCATAGGGGCGATGCTTCAAACGCTACACATCGTCCCTTGCAGTCGCTGCTGGTGGAACAAGGCCGACCGAGATCCGATAGTGGTGTGCAGATTTTGCCGCGTGGCGAATCGTCGCATACAAATCCCGCCGAACACTCTGAGTCCGCGCCGCTCGAATCCACACTGCCTGCGTCTGCTCCGCAGGGGGACGCGCAGACCAGCCCGTCGCTTAAAGCGATGCATACTCCTGTGCTGCAGTCGCGATCGAGCTGGCAAGACTGTCCTACGATGGCGAGTGGCGCGCATGTTCCACATCGGGCCTCGATGTCGGTCATGCAGCGAAGTCCATCCGGACAGCTGTCCTCAAAACCCATAGAGATGCAGAGAGTTACGCAAGTTCCCTGCATGCACGAACCGCTAGTGCAGTCGGCATCCTCTGCGCAAGCGTCTCCTGCGGATCGAAGGTTTGAAGCTGCAGCGACACAGTACCCCAGCTCACAGCGCGGTCCGGATGCGCAGACAAAGCCGGCAGGACAGCTTTGTTCGGACAGCCGGTCGCAGCTTCGGGAGCAGCGACCTTGGTGACATACGCCATCTCGGCATGATTCCGATGAATCACATGAACCACCTAAAGCCACGCCAGTCTGGTTCACCGGCGCACAACCGAGTTCTTTACAAACGCCCTCATTTCCACATTCGGTGCTGCTGGCGCATCGATCGCTCGGCACGGTGCAACTCGGGATTCGTCCGAAGAACCGTACGCACTGTCCCTCTCCAAACACCTCTCGACACACTTCAGAGGGATCGCAGTCGCCATCAAAGGAACAGGCCTGTCCACAATACGAGTTTCCTCCGCCATAGGGCACGCATAGATCGCTACCTGAGCCACATTCTCCACTAGACTCACATGCGCGACACACCTGGGTTGAGGGATCTGGAGCTGTGCATGCGCCAGCGTGACACTCAAGCGGCTCGGGGCACCCAAAGGCGGTGCAGCTGGCCTCCGAACGATAGAGATAGCAAAGACCATTGCGATCGTCTGGTTGGAGTCCCACTCCCTGACTGTAGTTTTGGTACATCAGAGAGGAGGGATCACCGGAGTGTCCAAGACCAAAGAAATGACCTAACTCATGAAGCAATACGGTGTGCAGGTCGAGAGTTCCCTCGGTCAGAGTGGAAGCGTCCGCATCGCTGAACTCGTAATGCACTCCGTTGACGAAGATATCCGATTCGTCAACGCAGGTCCCTGCGTTGGTTTGGGTGACCGTTATCGCGATTGCGCCAGGATCGTAGATCCAATCTGAGGCGAGGAGTTCGATAGACGAGGTGCCGTCTTGCGTTCCGGCACTCCATGCAGCTTCCGCGGTACGAATGCTTGCAAGGGGCAGACTGCAGCCCACTGCCTCAAATTCTTGAATGGACTGCTCCGCAATCATGCCGAGATCGAGTTGCGGAAATGCGCTTGAATGCGCGATCCAGATGTCTGGCTCTTCACACCAGGTGCTGCACTGCGACTGAAGACACGAAAACGCAAGGACATGTTCGGACCAAAACAAAACCGAGAGAATCACGACAAGGGCCGTCGCTTGAGGTCTTGGCTTGAGCCACGTTTCCGAGCCACATTCAGGGTTTCGACAACACCTCAAAAACCCGCTGCACAAAGACGCGCGATGCGTTGAGACCTCCAATAGCCCTGAGGCTAAAGAGCCGATCGAAGACACGTGTTTGTTAGCTAGGCGTTTCGTGAACAGGCGGCAATCTCAAATATCGAGTGAGCTTCTGGGTGCCGATATAAAATGGCAGCGTATCGACGAGTGCACAAGACGCTTTGAACACATAGCCTGAGTAAATGTAGGTCCATAGCTGGCTGAAGGTGCTTTGGCTCGGATCGATATAGAGGGCTTGCGCATAATAGTGAGTGATCAGAATCACTGAGAAGGTATCTACGAACTGACTCACTAAAGTCGACGCGTTGTTGCGTAGCCAAAGATGCTTGCCTTGTGTTTTACGCTTCCAGAAGTGAAAGATATGCACATCCACTAGTTGCGCAAATAGATAGGAAATCATTGAAGCGACGACAGCTCCGAACGTGAGCGTCCGGATTGTGAAAAACGCATTCACTCTCGACCCTTCGATGGAATTCGGGTCGTAGCTGCTGGGCAACTCACCGGGAAGGACACCACCAAGCCAAAGGATGAAGAGCACCCAAGCATTGAGGATGAGGCCCATCCAAACCACCTGGCTTGCGCGTTTCTTGCCGTAAAGCTCGGAAATAAAGTCGGTGCAGAGGAACGTGATGGGGTAAGGCAGGACTCCCACTGGAACCATAAAGGGGATGTGGTAGCCGAGTATGTCAAAGGACATGTTCAGAAACCGAGTGACGCTGAGCACGTTGAGTACAGAAAGCGATCCGAGAAAGATTCCGGAACACAGTAAAAAGATGCCCTCCCGTCTCTGCTGTAGCGTTTGCGGTCGAAGAGAGGGAAGACCCTCGTATGTGTATTGCTCGCTAGGAAGCGGTAGTCCCTCAGACATACGTATCCTTATTCTTAAGCCGGCATCCTTCGTATAGGACAGCGTCGTTCAACTACCCGCATGGTCCGGCTAGACTGGGTGTCGTCTAATTGAGATCGACCTTCTCGACGTTTTCGGCATGGCGATTGCGCGTCAGTTTGCCGGCATGCCTTTCGATACCGGCAAATGCCTGATGCTCCTTGCCTGCTCGAGCCGTGTCTCCGAGAAGCTCGTAGAGCGTAGGACAAGCAAATGCCAAGTGACTCGTTTGTTTTACGGCTTGATTTAGAGATTTCTCGAACTTCCTCAGGTTCACGTTCGGAGAAAGAACCAGTTTACCAAACTCTAAACCTTCAGCTCCGAGTAGGCCGCGCGCATCGTTTACTGGTTGCGACATGTCGGTCTGTTCTGAGTCCTGATACTCGTCGATAATTCTCTCTCGATGCACAAAGAAGAGCGCTTGGTCTTCAAGCTTGGATTGGAACTCGGCAAAAGCCCCGGGCTCTCCCTCAAGTGCGATAAAACGCAGGCGATGCTCATCACCATGATGAAGTGGTGTGATAAGCGGAAAGCAGGGGATAGGTCCCGCTTCGTCCTTGAGTACCGTCACCGGTGATGAGTCCCAGAGCACCACATCGCCATAGTCCACTTGTGTTTCCCGAAAAGACGCGGACTGAACCACGCCGTGACAGGGCGAAAGAGGCGCGACCCACAGAATCTCAAACGCCGTGTGCCTGTCGGCGATTTGCCCATGACCTACTCCAGGTCCTCTTGCAGGGACTCTTATCTGCGCAGGAGGCATTTCTGCAACGAAAGGAAGTCGTTCCTGACCGGCAAGCTCAACGGGAATTTCTAGCTCTCGAAATGCGTCGTATGCCAGTTGCCCATCTCCTGCGCCGATAGCGCTTACCGCGAGATTGAAGAGTACTGGTCGAGTCGGACCCAGCTGCGCTCGCGCTTTCTGGCAACAATCAACTGCTTCCTGAAATCGACCGCGCCACTTGTGCAGTATTCCGAAATCGAGCCACCAAGACCCTTGTTCCGGGTAGAGCGTGAGCGCCTCGGCGTACGACTGAACGGCCTCTTCATACCTACCTGGCCCCAACCGGCGAAGTCCATTCGCGCGATTGATGAGCAGATAGCCTCTGGTGGACGGTTCAAGCTTGGGTTGAAGCAGGGCCTTTTCGGCGATCTCCACCGCGCGATCGGCAGGACTCCCGTCCGTGAGCGGCTGATCCGGGGGAATCAGTTCTACGAGTGAGAGCAGTGCTGCGCACGCCCCGGTGGCGATATCGGGGAGATCTGGAAATGCCTGAAGGATCTCCTCAACATCCTCCTCCGTAGTTGCTGCCGTCGGCGCGGCCACCAAAAGCTCCAGCCAGGCCAGGGCGTACTCAGGTTGCTGCACGACGTTCGCGCGCTCTTTCGCAAGTGCATCCCAGGCGGTGGAGAGATCCCCTCGTTGAAGCGCTTGTCTACATCGCGCTAGAGCGTCTGACATGGGGAGTTTTACGTCTCCGATCCATGCTGCGCCAGAAAATTTACGGGCACCTAACCCACGCGATTCGACCACCTGCAGTGCAGCGTCAGTAGCGCGTCGAACATTCTGACGACAGGAACTCCATCGATAACGACTCTGCATCGTGGCAGGTACGCTCTTTTGCGCTTGAGTCTCAGCGAACTCTTGGCATTTTGAGTAGTTACAGGTAACTCTTATACAGTGCTACGCACATCGGCCGGAGTCACCGACGTCGGGAGGCGTCGAGAAGTCAACGAAGACGCATTCTTTTTGGATGATTCGTTGGGACTCTACATCGTCGCAGACGGGATGGGTGGTCATGCGAGTGGTGAAATCGCTAGCGCTGAAGCAGTAGACGCTGTTCGCGGTATGGTGTGGCAAGGGGTCGGTGCGCTGCATCGAGTGGAGCAGGGAGACCGTTCCGAAGAGGCGCTGCAAACAGCCGCCCGCCTTCTGGAGAGCGCAGTACAAGCGGCGACCTATATGGTGTTCGGGCTCGCACAGCACGATCCAAAGCAGCAAGGCATGGGGACCACCCTGAGCTCGCTGGCATTGTGCGGCGATATTGGGATTACCGCCCAGGTTGGCGACAGCCGAATCTACGTCGTGCGCAATGGAGTGGCTGCTCCGCTCACCGAAGACCACACCCTAGTCGCGTGGCAATTGAAGCAGGGCATCATCACGGAGGAAGAGGCGGCCGTCTCGCCTCATAAAAACGTGATCACTCGAGCCGTTGGCAGTCGCGAGTATGTACAGGTCGATACCAATATCTTCGAGGCCCACTCGGGAGACGTCTTTCTTCTTTGCTCTGACGGACTGCATGGGTACGTCGAAGATCACGAGATCGGTCCGATCGTCGATTTAGGGCCCCGATTGGCGGTGAAACGATTTGTCGAGTTGGCGAACGATCGAGGGGGCCGGGACAATATCACGGCGGTTGCCGTCGAAGTGCGCTCCTCTCCCAGCAGGTTCTA
Source organism: Myxococcota bacterium (assembly GCA_039030515.1). GTDB lineage: Bacteria > Myxococcota_A > Polyangia > Polyangiales > Houyiibacteriaceae > JBCCEA01. Next base: position 31,247 of record JBCCEA010000018.1, read on the forward strand.
ACTCGGTCTCACGCTGGATGCCGCGCTGGTCAAGCAGCGCATGTCACTTTCGAACAAGTACGGCACTTGCCGTAGGAACAAAGCACCAATTGCAAAACGCCGAGGAAGTGTGCACCTCCCCGGCGTTTTGCATGTGTGAATCTGTATGTTCGATGTTCGACTAAATCACCGTGATCCTACAGATCATTCATCTACTGCGGATTCGGCCTCTGCCGATGTATTCGCGCTACTATCTTCTGGCCGCTCGTCATCGGAAAAAGCTCCAAGCTTATCCTTGAGCAAGTCACCGAGCGTAGCCCCTGCGCGACCGCTCGGGCCGACCCGAACTGCAGTCGTTCGCCCGGTCTCAGAAAAGCGCATGCTCTCATCTTTGATTTCTAGGTCACCCAGGTCGCGCAAGGAGAGCGTGATCTTGCGGTCGGAAGTGTCCACCATCACGATCTGAGCCTTGACGATCTTGCCTGGCTGTATGTGATTCGACATGTCGTCGGCTGCGCCTTGGCCCACGGCGTTTCGGGGAACATACCCTTCTACGCCGCGTTCAAGTTCTGCGTAGGCACCCTGGTCGCTGAGCGAAAGTACGCGCACCTCAAGCACGCTGCCTTCGGGATAACGCTCGGGAATGTAGCTCCAAGGATCTTCGTAGAGCTGCTTGATACCCAAGCTCACCTTCTTCTCTTCGTGGTTGATCGAAAGAATGATCGCTTCAACCTCGTCGCCTTTTCGATAGAGATCTGCGGGGTTGTTGACGCGCTGGGTCCAGCTGATGTCCGACTTGTGCACCATCCCGTCGACGCCGTCCTCGATACCCACGAAGACTCCGTAATCCGTGATCGAGCGGACCCTACCGCGAATTACATCGCCCGGATTGTATTGCTGGGTGAATACCGTCCAGGGATCTGGTTCAAGCTGTTTCAGGCCGAGGCTGATGCGCTTGTTCTGAGAGTCGATGTCTAGGACGACGCACTCCACATCTTGACCCACTTCGAGAAGCTTCGAAGGATGCTTCGGCTTGGTCCAGGTCATTTCGGACACGTGAATGAGACCCTCGACACCCTGCTCCAGCTCGACGAACGCGCCGTAATCGGTAAGGGAAACTACGGATCCGGTGACGCGCTTGTTGGACGGGTAGTTGGCCGATGCGGAATTCCAAGGATCTTCGACCGTCTGCTTCAGTCCAAGCGAGACACGCTCGGTGTCGGGATTGTATTTGAGCACCTTGCAGGTGACTTCATCACTGACATGGAACATCTCTGAAGGGTGGTTGACTCTGCCCCAGCTCATGTCGGTGATGTGCAGCAGACCGTCGATTCCGCCGAGGTCTACGAACGCGCCATACTCGGTGATGTTCTTGATCGTGCCGGTGACAACTTGCCCCTCTTCCAAACTCTGAAGGGTTTCCTTCTTGAGTTTGTCTCGCTCTCGCTCCAGCAGCACGCGCCGCGAAAGAACGATGTTGCCTCGCTTTTTGTTGAACTTGATGACCTTAAACTCAAAGGTTTGACTGATGAGTTTGTCTAGGTTTCGTACGGGACGGAGATCGACTTGGGATCCAGGCAGGAAGGCCTTGACTCCTCCGCGGATGGTGACCGACAAACCACCCTTAACCCGGGCGGTGATCGTTCCCTCGATGAGCTCATCACGCTCGCAAGCGGCGCTGATCTCGTCCCATACTTTCAGCTTATCCGCTTTTTCCTTAGAAAGCATGACCAGCCCGGCATCGTTTTCTTTGGATTCCACGAGGACGTCTACGTGGTCTCCGGCACGAACATCGATGGCCCCCGTGTGGTTGGTGAACTCCTCGAGAGGAATTACGCCTTCCGATTTGTAGCCGATGTCCACGACGACCGAGTCGCGACCGACTTTGATCACCGTTCCGGAGACGATATCGCCTTCCCGAAGGGAATCGGCTCGGCCTGCGGTTTGTTCGAAAAGCGAAGCGAAAGATTCGCTCATGGATGATGCTTCCGCGTTCTCCGTCGATGTTTCGATCGGCTCGGAGGGTGCGACGGGTTGGCTTAGTGGAGTTGAAGTTGTTTCGTTCATACTGCTGCTGGTCTCGTAACCAGGAAAAAGATTATAATTTCGGGCTCACGCACCGACGCGCATTCCCGTTCCGTCACCGTTGAACCAGTTCTTCGGGGCTGGGGGGCGTAGTGTTAGCAGCAGGGCTATTCACTGTCAAATGGGACGACGATGGTTCCGAGCAGCTCCTCTTGAGACTCTGCGTCGCGAACTTCAAGGAAATCAGCGCTACCTGAGCGGCCATCCTTGGGTGGATTCTACAAGCTTCACCACGCGATCGACGACTGAGTCTAAAGGGCTATCGGTTGTGTCGATCACCAAAGCATCCTTTGCTGGTTTTAAGGGGGCTAGCGGTCGCTCTGTATCTTGACGGTCTCGATCGGCGAGTTCCGAAAAGGTCCGATCGTAGTCCACGTGAATCCCGCGCGATGTGAGGTCGGCGACCCGGCGATGTGCACGCGCCTGAGCGGAAGCGGTGAGGAATATCTTGATTTCTGCGGATGGGAACACCACCGTGCCGATGTCGCGACCCTCGAGTACCACGCCTCCTCGTTCACCAAACCCCCTTTGCAAACCTAGGAGTGCTTCGCGAACCTGAGGATGCTTCGAAACCTGACTTGCGCGTTTGGACACCTTGGGCAGTCGAATGCTCTCCGATCTGTCCTCCTCATCGATCCACAGTCGCGGCAATCCATCAGGCCCTACCGTGAATCTGAGCCGGATCGTTTCTGCGATCCTGCCTAGCGCGAGCGCGTCTTCCCCCCCTACCCCGCGCTCCAACGATACCCATGCCACCCCTCGATAGAGGGCTCCGGTATCGACCAATAGCAGACCCAACTGGTTTGCCACCATCGCCGCAAGCGTGCTCTTTCCAGCTCCCGCAGGACCGTCGATGGCGATCACCGGTTTTCGATTCATGCGTCTTCTTCCTCGATAGGCGCACCGAGTGACCTCAATAAAGCGGCAAAACCCGGGAAGCTCGTGTCGACACAGCCCACATCGGATATTACGGACTCGCCGTCTGCGCGAAGCGCAAGTAAGGTGGCGGCCATCGCGATTCGATGATCTCCGCGGCTGTCCACTTCAGCGGCACGGATGGTTCTACCCCCCTCGATTTCCATTCCGCTGTCGAATTCGCGACAGGGAACGCCAAAGAGTGAGAGCACCTCGGCCATCGTGGCGATCCGATCGCTTTCTTTGACTCGAAGCTCCGAGGCGTCACGAACCAAACTCGTTCCTCGAGCGGATGCGGCTACCGCGCAGAAACAAGGAATCTCATCGATCATGCGGACAAGGAGTTCACCGCCGATCGAGGCTGCCCTGTAGTCGCTCGCCCTCGCCTCGATATCGGCGACGGGCTCATCACCCGCCCACGCTCCTTTGGGGGTCGAATGAAAAGACACGCCCATCGGACGAAAGGCATCGAGAACTCCTGTTCGGGTGGGATTGACTCCGACCCCTTCGATGGAGACGCGACTTCCGGGAACACTCGCAGCGGCGCCCACTACAAATGCGGCGCTGGAGAGATCTCCGGGGACATGCCACGCAAAGCCTTCCCAACGTCGATTCCAGTCCGCCGGGTCGAGCACGACCATCGATCCGGCTGTCTGCAGAGGGATGCCGAGTGCGTGCATCATCCGCTCCGTGTGATCCCGAGACACAACCGGTTCACGCAGCGCGGTCATGCCAGAGCTGTAGAGCCCGCTAAGCAGCAGTGCACTTTTGACCTGAGCGCTGGCCACCGGCATTTCGTACTCGAGAGGCTGAAGTGTTTCGCCTTCGATCAGCGGAGCGATAGAGAGCGGGGCGTAGTGCTCTTCACGCACTTTGCCGGCTGCCCCACGGATATGTGCACCTCGAGCGCGGAGAGGCGTGACGACTCTGCCCATCGGACGGCGAGTCAGCGACGCGTCCCCTGCCAGTCGACTGCCGAATTTTTGCCCGCTGAGAAGGCCCGCCAATAGACGCATGCCCGTGCCCGAATTGCTACAATCGATGGTTGCAGGTGCCATACGCAGGCCGTGGATGCCTACGCCGTGGATGCGGGCTGAGGTTTCAGAGATTTTCATCTCCACCCCAAGGGCTTGAAAAGCCTCAGCGGTTGCCAGATTGTCGGTGCCCCCCGAGAGTCCTGTGATTTCACACGCGCCGTCCGAGAGAGCGGCAAACATCAGAGCGCGATGTCCAATCGACTTATCCCCCGGAACTTGGACTCTGCCACGCAGTGGTGGACTCGGATTAATCCGATAGCGTTTCATTCGTACCCTAGTAACTCGTTCGAGTCCTCTATGTCCGAGTGCAGGATTGTATCCGAGTTCGCGCTCACGGCTCATGCGACATTGCGGAGAACGCCTCAGACTGGATCGCAACTGTGCTCGAAGGCGTTCGATCGTGCACCCGGACTACGGGTCCGCTCTCGAGCAGTAGCTCGAATAAGGGTTCAATTCTCTCTAAGAGCATCGCGGTGTCTTCTTCGGAAAGACGGGCGTGAACCTTGACGGTTTCCCCCTCCCTCAAGACGAACGTTCCGTCGATGATCGGACCAAAGCCCATCGCGCGCGTCATCAGATTGCTCCGCTGACCGTCGATCAGCGCTTGAATCTCCTGGGTGAGTTGTTCTGCTCGCTCAGCGCTATCCATGCTGACTTCGATAGCGCATCGAATACCGTCTTCTATGTCGAGGTATAGGACGGCGTACGTAACGTATTGCCGGAGGCTGTCCGACAGGCCCGAGATGTTCGGGATGAGTTCGCTGCGCAGGCTAAGGCTGGGCTCAAACGCGTAGGTGAACAAGTGAGCTTCGGTGTCGGTTCGCGTCACAAGAGAAGCCGAACCACTTGGGCGATTAAGGGCTGCGTCGAGTAGACCGGACGAGCCAGCGACCCACGTGACTTCATCTGCAGCGAACACAAATACGCCGTCTCGCGAGTAGACCGTACGTTGCCCGAGCAGCTCTGTTGTCACAGGTCCAAAGTTCGACTCTAGCAAAGCGAGAAACAGCTTCGGATCGTAGTTGCCCTGCAAGATGATAAGTGGCGGACCGAGTCCGTCGCCGTCTTCGTTCTGACCCAAAACGATCTTCGATGTTTGCGTCAAGAACAGCCATGCATTGGCTTTGATTGGGTCAGGCACGTCCCCTGCCTGACCGTAGAGTAAATCGATGACGTCCTGAGCATGAGAGGAATCTAGAAACCGCGCGACGTTGAAGGTGGCGAGACGTACCGTGTCTGGAGGCAGCAGGTCTATCGGCGAGCGCTCTCGAGATGCATGTTCTTGAGGTGCGTGCTCTCGAGATGCATGTTCTTGAGGTGCGTGCTCTGGTCTTGAGGCTTCCTGCTCTGGCGGAGTCTGCATATCGTATGGCGGGGTCTGCATATCGGTCGTCGCTCCGCCACATGCGGCTGCGCCCGAGAGCATCGCTGCCGCAAGACGCGCTACAGAACCGCACATCTTCACAGGGACTACTTTCCGCATAGCGTGTTCTGCATCCCTAAAGAACCTGCGGTAGTGTCGCCAGTAGCGACTCGTTTTCCCCCGGAAGCCCGACAGAAATTCGGATCCACTCTTCGATGGGAGGAGACATCGGTCGCACGATGATGCCGGAGCGAAGCAGTCGTTCGTAGACGTCTCGACCGCTGGAACCTACCTGCACCAAAACGAAATTCGTTTGGCTGCGGGCAACACGCAGGCCCATTTGCTCAAGACCGCGAGTCAGCGCCTCTCGTTGTGCCGCATTCATCGCGAGATAGCGGTTCAAATGATCTGCATCGCGTAGCGAAGCTCGAGCCGCAATCTGACCCAGCATGTTGCAACTAAAGGGGGCCCGAACTCGATTGATCAACTCGACAGCATCCGGAGTGCCGATGAGGTAACCCACGCGAAGCGCAGCCAGTCCATGGGCCTTAGAGAATGTCCGCGTCACGGCAAGTCGTTTGCGAAGGTGTCTCAGGTTGAGCGCGCTGACGAAGTCAGGCGCATCCGCAAACTCTACATAGGCCTCGTCTACAACCAGCAGCACATGAGGAGGCAGTTCGGTGACCAGTGTGCGTAGTGCCGCCTCGGGCATATGGGTGCCGGTCGGATTGTTCGGGTTGGCGACAAACATCAAGCTCGTGTCGGGGCGAACCGCCTGAAGCAGATCGTCTACGTTCCAATACAGGTGCTCCCTCAGAGGAACTTCGGTGTAGGGGACGTTGGCGGCGATGCATCCGAGCCGGTAGCAGACGAAGCTCGGTGTTCCGAATACCGCGTGATGCTCTGAGGAGGCGAAGGTGCGGCACGCGATGTCGAGAAGCTCGTTGCTGCCGTTGCCTACCGCGACTTCTTCCGGGAGCACTTCGTAGTGTTTGGCCAAGCTATGCCGAAGATCGTATGCGTTTGGATCCGGATAGCGATGGAGGTCGTCACTAGCCTCGGTCAGGGCAGTGCGTGCTTGCGGAGACATCCCGAAGGGACTCTCGTTGCTTGCAAGCTTGATCGGATGTTCGATGCCGTATTCGCGCTGGAGTTCTGCAGTCGTCTTGCCGGCAACGTAAGGGACCATACGCTGGATGTGGGGCGGAATCAGATGTTGCATGAGGTAGTATGGGCCCGAAACAAGGCCTTAGACTGCAGAACTAGCTCTGGGCGGAGGCGTTGGCAATAAGACCTGCCTGGGCCCGGTCGAAACGGAGTGCCTGCGCATCCGCCTCTTTACCGCACCGGGCTTCCTCAGTCCTCCTGCTCGATCTGCTCTTTCAATCTGGAAAGAGCCATCAAGGCATCCATCGGAGTCATTTGATTCGGGTCCAAGTGCCGTAGGGTCTCGATCACTTTGCCGATGTGGGGAGGCGTCGCTGCAGAGAAAAGATCGAGTTGTTGAGATTCACGAGACCGACCCTCGCCGTGCGGGAAACTATCTGCGGCTTTGGTGCGATTTTCAAATGCCTCCAGAAGGCTTCGTGCACGCTCAAGAACCCAATCGGGAATTCCGGCAAGCCGTGCGACCGCAACGCCATAGCTGCGATTGGCGCCACCCTCGGTGAGTCGGTGTAGGAACACGACCTCCTCTCCCCGTTCCAACGCAGCGACGTTGTAATTGCGCACTCCGTCAAACTTCGACTCCAGCTCGCAGAGTTCGTGATAGTGGGTCGCGAACATCGTGCGGCAGCGAATCGTCTCGTGCAGGTGCTCTGCGATGGCCCAGGCGATCGCGAGACCGTCGTAGGTGCTGGTGCCCCGTCCTATTTCATCGAGAATCACGAGGGAGTCTGCACTTGCTTCCCGAAGAACCGTGGCGGCCTCCTGCATTTCGACCATGAAGGTGCTGTGCCCTTCAGCGAGGTTGTCGCTGGCGCCTATTCGGGTGAACACGCGATCGACAAGTCCCACGCGGGCCGTTTTCGCGGGCACAAAACTCCCCGTCTGCGCTAATATCACCGCGAGTGCAACTTGGCGCATCGTCGTGCTCTTTCCGCTCATGTTCGGCCCGGTCACCATCATCAAGCGGCAGTCGTCTGCATCGAGCTCCACATCGTTGGGCACGAACACTCCGGCGGCAGCCAATCGCTCGACGACGGGATGTCTCGAGTCCTTCAGCGAAATTGTGCTGCCTGTATCCACTACGGGACGACAGTAGTCGTATGCCCGGGCCACTTCGGCAAGCGATGCCAGCGCGTCGATGCGACCGACTCCACCTGCAAGACGTCTGAGTTTCGCGCCTTCTTCTCCGATCCGTTCTCGCAAAGATTGGAAGAGCGCGAGTTCGATTTCACGGGAACGCTCGTCTGCCCCCGCTATTTTTTCCTGAAGTTCAGCCAGTTCATCGGTCGTGTAGCGTTCTGCTCCGACCACCGTTTGCTTTCGTCGATAGTCTTCAGGTACCGATCCCAGTTTGGCTTTCGAAATTTCAATATAGTATCCAAAGACCTTGGTGTATTTGATCTTGAGGGTGGTGATACCGGTTCTCGTTCGCTCTCTTTGCTCGAGTTCCTGAATCAGCGACTTGCTGTTTTGAGAAATGGCGTGGAGCTCGTCGAGCTCTGGATCGACGCCTTCGGCGATGATCGCCCCCGCATGTATCGTCGCCGCGGGTTGCTCCACCAGCGTGCGCTGGAGATCTTCGAGTAGATCGGCCGTGTGTACATCCGGCAGGCTAGCTCCCAATGCGGCTGAGCGTACGGTTGCCTCGTTACGCTTCGCATCGTTTGCTGGGGATGGGTCTTGTTCAACCTCTGGCAGGTCAAAGGGCAATTCGGAGTCGTGCATGGCTGCAAGACACTGACGCAATGATTCGACGGCAAGAAGTCCGGTCCGTAACGCGGCGAGATCCTTAGGTGTGGCCACCCCCATAGACGCACGCGTTGCGAGACGTTCGAGATCTCCAACGCGAGAGAGCGGATCTTGGACTTCCTTCAAGCGGAGTGGCTGAAAGGTAAAAAGCGCCACCACATCGTGTCGGCGACGAATGAGGGCGACATCTCGGAGTGGTGCCAGAAGCCACTGACGCAAGGTGCGGGCTCCCATCGGAGTTCGGGTCTTATCGATCAATTGCAGAATCGAGCCGCGCCTTTCGCCACCCAACGTTTCTACCAGCTCCAGATTGCGTATCGCGACGTCGTCGAGCACGAGATGATCGCGAGGGTGGTATCGGCGTATTACCTCTACGGGAATCCCCCTTTGAATCGAGTAGGTGTCTGCGTAATGGATCGCCCGCAGCACCGCGAGGTATGCAGCACGCGGCAGCTCACCCATTTGATGACCGGCGTCGGTTCCTTCGAATCTTCTCGCCACGACGGCTTCTTCAAAACCCTCCGCAAAGGGATGCGCCGCAACTTGGGTAGTCAGACTTCGGGTGGCCTCCAGAAGATCGGACTCGTTTGGGGACATGATGAGTTCTTTTGGACCCAAACGGAGCACTTCAGCCAAAGCTTCTTCCGTGGAACCTAGAGAGCACGTTCGAACCTCACAGGTGGAGAGATCGATGGCACAGATTCCATACGACTTATCATTGGGTTCCTCAGTCGCTGTTTCGACCGCAACCAAGTAGTTTGGTGCTCGGGACTCAAGAGCATCTGGCTCGAGGCAGAGCCCGGGCGTGATGACCCGGACCACTTCTCGTGGAACGATCCCGCGGACTTTTTTTGGATCACCTACTTGCTCACAAAGGGCGATTTTGTGCCCTTTCTGGAGCAGCTTGGTCAGATAGCCGGTTGCCGCATGATGGGGAACTCCCGCCATGGGAACTCGGTGACCTTGCTTGTCTTGCCCACGACTTGTGAGCGTGATGCCGAGAATCTCGGCAGCCTTCTCTGCATCGTCGTAGAAGAGTTCGTAGAAATCACCGAGGCGAAAGAACAACAGTGCGTCGGGATATTGCTCCTTGGCTCGAAAGTACTGCTGCATGACCGGTGTACGGCTAGGCGATGCAGATTTCTGCCTTTGCGATTTGGCCACGGGTGCTCCCTCAATCGAATACAGCGTCGATGCCGAGCTCTTCCAAATCGATTGAAACCAGGCCTGCTGTCGCGATGTCTATGACGTAGAGATGGTTGTCTCCCGCGTGAAACCGCATGTCCTGAGGCAGAACGCCACTGACGCCACTGAGTGCTGAAATCGAGACTCCCGACCGACTCGGTACCGACGTCACCGTGAACCTGAGTCCGGTGAAGTCTTCGTTATTGGGTCGAACGACAAAATCGCTTAGCTGCAGTTGAAGAAAGCCGTTGTCGAATAGCAATCCAGGCGAAGCTCTTCCCGGAAGCGCACTGGCCACCTGCGTGCATGAACCGTCTTCGCCCTCCGAAACGGAGGTGAGATAACCCTCCGTGCTGCCTTCGACACGATAACTTCCTCGGGTTCGCACCTCAAACTCGATCAGGCCTGGAAAACATCGGAACACCTCTTCCAGCGTGTACCCAGCCTCCATCGGCTCCAACACGTCGAGCTCGAGGGATTCCTGTGTTGCACGGGTTACGGTATAGCCAACAACAGCCTGGTCTCCTTGATTGTTTTCTTCGAAGAGCGCGCAGCTGGGGTCGTCGTCGCTTGAAACTGAATCCTCGGTGATGACGAAGTACGTCCCCTCGTTGCCAGAAACCGCGTCGGCCGCAGTCGCATCCTGTAGGACGCCGACGACACCAAACTCGCAAAAATTGCTTCCAGGCGCATCAAACCTAAGGCCTTCCGGACTGTCGATAAGTCGCCCGACCGTAGTTCCGGTTCCCGGAATCGCCCCCTGCCACTCAAAATTCCACTGTTGTGCTGAGGTCGTCCACGGGTCGTCGAGCACGCATATCAGTGGATCTCCATCGTCGGTCAGATTGGCTACGTCGGGATACACCTCCGTCATTCCCAGTCCACAAGCGGATAGGGGCACCAGACTTGGGTCGCTCAGGGATACGTCGCGAAGTCCGCTGTTGTTGATCCGCTCCGAGAGACCTTCGTAGGAGTACCGGGGGTCGGCGCTCAGCTCAATGAGTTCATCATCTTCCAAAAACTCACCGATGCGCGGCCGATGCCTTCGGATGTAGACGCGCTGATCATCTTCGTTGTCTAAGGAGCCGCTGCCCGCTGCGCACTCAGCCTCAGTTCCACCACGACAGCTCGCGTCAAGATCGTAAATATCGATCATGCGAACCGTGCCGTCGGTAAGTCCTGCAGCGAGGAACACTCCCCGGAACGTTTCAAAACTCACCGACGCGACCGCATCTTCGATACTGGGATCACAAAGTTCGCCTGGGGTAATGCCGTTGTCCTCCTCATCCTCCTCTTCGATATCGTCCGGGGTAAGTATCTCCAAGGTGAGGGCAGGAGCATCGAGGTCGAGTCGATCGGTAGGCTGGAATCCGTGAACCAGGACGAGTGCTCCATCCGTTTTGCCCGCTCCATCTGCGCCCTGCGCATCGCCAGTGCCGCTCAGCAACTCAACCACCAGGACGCTGCCGTCGACCGCATCGATTGCGTAGAGAAACTGGACTGTGGAATCTGAATCTGGAGACGCCAACATCTCTGTCGGAACTGGGGGCGCCACCACGAGCTCTCTCGTAGGAACGCCCACGTTGATCTGGCTTACGTTTGGGGTCTCACTTCCGTCGTCCGGGAAGGAAAAGACATGAATAAGCGGAAGCTGACGATCTGAAACGAAGAGTCTATGGTCGTTTGGATCTAGAGCGAGAGCGATGGGTTCTGGGTCCAAATCGAGATCGAATGGCCCACGTTCGTCTGCCGTCGCTGGCTCCAATAGAAAGAGATCGGAAGGGCACAGCTTTCGATCGGAAGAGTCGGTCTTCGTGTACGCAGGTGAACCGACGCTTGCTGGTGCGGTGAGCACATAGTCTACTCGTCCTTCGAAGGTCCCATCGGCAGCGAGAGAAATCGCTGCGACCAAACTTTCTGAAGGCACGGCGACATAGAGCACGTCTTCACCGGGGCCCATCACCATATCCGTCGGTGGACCTGGCAAGTCCACAGGGTCTGGCTCCGAGGGAGTTTCGCCATCGGTAGCAAAATTCGTATCGCTCAGAAACTCACGGTCATATTCGGAGTCTCGCCGGAACAGAGTGCTGGGGATCGCTCGAACCCGACTTGTGCCCTCTCCTGCCACGTAGACAAACTCGGGCGTCGCGTTTTGGCGCACGGCGATGGCGCTCGGCAGCGAATCCACCTGCAGGAAACTAAAGCCGGGAACGAGTAGATCGCTATCCAGGATCTCTTCCTCGGTGAGATCCACCGCGCCGATCTCACCTCGAGCGGTTTGATTGACCAACGCTACAAGCGCTCGGCCCGGTGCGCTGTCGTCTGGATCCACTCCGTCGCACGCGGACAGCACGGTCACTTGCGCACGGGTGAGGTCGTTGGATCGCGAAGGCACAAGGAAGCACATCAACGTCAAATCCGATGGGCGTTCAAAAGTTGCAGGTGTTACGCGAATTGAGTTGTCATCGCACGCCACGAGCAGCGTCAGCGCAATCCCGACTGCGCCGCAACAGCGCCTGCTAGCGCTCATCGTAGTTCCTGAATGGGTTGAGGCGTGCCTAGGAGTGCGCGGGTCGTGGGCGCGCACTCACGTTCTTCGAATTTCGTACTGGTGTTGTCCCCCACATAGTTGTCTACGAGACAGCTGAGAAGCGGGGTGAGGTCTACGATCCGAATCACTGAGTTGTTGAAATCGCCGAGATATACCAGTCGGCGCTGCGGGTCGACGATGAGATCAAAGGGTCCGGAAAGGTTCCTGGTCACCGCGACGAGACGACGTCTGTCGATATCGATGATATACAAATCACGACTGTCGAAACAGCTGACGAATGCCAAGTTGAATGAGGCGTCCGTTCCTTCAGCCTGAACTTGAGCGAGTGCCATCCGCGATGCGCCATCTCCGAGCTCGACGATATCGACGATGTTCAGCACATTGGGCTCTCGCTCTCGCAGGTCAGCGATCAGCAACGATCTCGGCTCACGCGCCACGATGTACGCGAACGGATGGGTGTCTAATCCTCTCGGATCAAACGCTACGGCACGGGTGTCTCCGGAACCTCCCGTGATAAAGTCGAGGTCTTCCAACAAAATCGAACCCGCATCGAAGAGTTCTACCTCGTCGTCCTCCATCGTCAGGGCATCGACAGCGATGCCCACGTTTGCGATTCGCCTCTCGGAAATGCTCGGCATCCACGCACGTCGCGTCTGAGGATTCCAGGTGGCTGCCACCAAATCGCTCGGAAGTTCGTCGATGGTGTCGACAAGGACGGGCGCCTGCCCATCCAGAATTTCAAAGAGGCTTGCTTGACGTCCGCGGTGGGCCATCAGTACGAAATCTCCCGACAGAGAATCGTTGAGTTCACTTCGGCGACGTACCACGAGACCCAAGGGCTGGTTGGGTAAGGACACATCTTCATTGGATCCCGCCCTGTCCAAAGCGGTGCATCGGTCGGCCTCGGAACAGTTCAAACTGCCGTCCGCGCCCAAGTCAACGTAGGTGAGCTCCTCATCAGAGCGCGAAACGAGATAGAGCCGCTCTTGATCCGGAGAAATTGCGATGTCGTTGCCGTGCGCACCGATTCGAACCGAGTCGATAAAGTAGGCCTCCCCCTGACCCTCTGCATCAACAGGAAACTCACAAGGCTGCTGTGGCTCAGTGCAGCTGTCCACCAGGGATTCGATAACAGAGAGATCGTATGAATGCAGCGTTCCTGTGTTGTATCTCAAATCGAAATCAGAGTTGACGACGAAAAGATATTCGAGGTTGCCAGACGGGTCGGTAGATGCCGCAAGGGCTGTCGGGAAATAAATCTCGCGTGCTGGCGGAGGCCTACCTTCGTTATCCAAACAGCCTTCGAGAAGTATGGCGAACGCAAATGCGATAGAACACAGGGCGGTTACATCCCGCATGGGGGCGCACCGTAGCGATGTCGAAGGTTTACGGCAAGCGAACCCGAGCGATTCATACTACCGGCGTTGCATGATCAGCGCCGCGTCCGGTCTGTTGCACGGATGCCGAACGCGTTCTCGGCTACTTAGCCGTTCGGCTAGCCGTCTGAAGCCCAGGGATCCAGCACTTCGCTCTGCGGCATGCGATTCATTCTTTGAACAGGAGCTGGGGCTACGGGAGCGACCATGGGCGTAGGCTCCGGAGTCTTATTGGCTCGGCGTTCTCGTCGGGGTGCCGTGCGAGGCGTGTTCGTTCGGGCGCGGACTCGGTCGCGTTCCAGGGTGATGCTGAGTGGGGATTGGGTTAGGTGAGAGATGCGGACCCGTGCGTCTCGATGACCTTCCGCCTTCAGTTCCAGCTCATAAGCTTCGCCCCGGTTCGGGGCAGAAACCTCGATCGGTGTGTTGCCGATAAGCACGCCGTCGCGAGATACCAGTGCGTTGCTCGGGTCGCTTTGCACCGTTACCGTCAGCTCCATCGCGTTTGGATCAGGTTCAGCGGTGTCGGCGGCCCCCAGTTCTGAGCGTTCTTCCGTGTTTGTCAGACCCGTCTGCTCAGGTTCGTCTGCCTGAAGACTTGGTCCGGCAGAAACCGGTTCAGCCGCCGCCGCCGCTCTCGGTTCCTCGTTAGATACCGAAGAGTCTCTGAGCATCGCCAGGACGATCGCCGCGACGCCAGCCACCGCGAGCAACGCTCCCAACGCAACAAAGGTCTTGCGAAAGCCTCGGCTCGCTGTTGCAGGTCGCGAAATTTGGTGACTAGGTTGAGTGTAGACTCCCGCGAGTGGAGATGCGCCATTCGGATCAGCCGCAGCCGGCATCGCTCCGCGGCTCAAAGCCTCTAAATCTAAGCGAAGCGCGTCCATAGACTCGTAGCGGAAGTCGACATCCTTGGACAGGCATTTGAGGATGACCGCTTCGAACTCCGCCTGAACCGTTCCCTCCTCTGCGACCTGACTTGGAGGTATCGGTTCCTCATAGAGGTGCTTCGTCAGGATGCCCATCAAGTTATCCGCGTCGAAGGGAACCTGACCCGTCACCATTTCGTACATGATCACACCGAGCGCGTAGATGTCGGTCCGCTGGTCGACTGCACGGCCCGCGCATTGCTCCGGCGACATATAGTGAGGGGTGCCGAATACCTGCCCGGCCTTGGTGAGCTTGCTGGTGTTTCCGCCAACTTTAGCGATACCGAAATCCAGTACCTTGACAAAGTCGGAATCGCCGCCCTTGTGCACCAAGTAGATATTGTCGGGCTTTAAGTCGCGATGAACGATTCCGATCTCATGGGCTGCACCCAAGGCCCTGCAGAGCTGCCCGGTAATGTGGAGGACCCGTCCGGCATTCACCGGGGCGTCGTGCTCTACGACATGGGTCAGGTCCACTCCATCCAGGAACTCCATGACGAAATAGGTGGAGCTGTCAGGGAGCGTCCCGAAGTCGCTGATGTCGATGATGTGTTGATTCCCGATGTTTGAGGCACTCTGCGCTTCTTGGCGAAAACGCGTCATGATCTCCTCATCCTTGCTCACATCGGGCCGCAACACTTTGATCGCCAAGGGCTTTCCCAGCACGGTATGGCGCGCCTTGTAGACCAGTCCCATGCCCCCTTCGCCCAGTATGGACTCGACCTGATATCTGCCGTCGATCGTCTTACCGATCAGCGGATCATCCTGGTTCGGCTGAAGCGATTCCATCCCCTCTCCCTCGATCACTCGAAGATGCTCGGCTTGATTGTTCATCGATTCAACCTCGAAAGCTAATCCATAAATCGTGCGAAATATCACACTTCATGTCTTTGAGAACCTACACTACCCGAGAACCTGCACTGCCCAAAGGCGCAGTCTGCATTCCTATAGAGGTTAAGTTGTATCGCCGAGCTAAACTTATTGCTACACAAGATGCATTTTTTCGCCATGCTCACAGATCAACGCGGGCGAGTATCGCAAAAGATATCGATTGTTAACGGGCATCCTGGCTACGTAGTGCAGCCTGTGCCGCCGCCAATCGTGCGACGGGGAGCCGTGGTGGTGAGCACGATACGTAGTCCAGCCCGACCTTCTCGCAGAACTGAATGGAGGAGGGATCTCCACCATGTTCGCCGCACAGTCCGAGTTTGATGTCGGGACGGGTCGATCGCGCACGCTCGATCGCCAGACGGATAAGTTCGCCGACACCCTCGACATCAAGCCTCGAAAACGGATCGACGGAAAGCAGTCCTCGACCGTCTTCTAGATACTGGGGAAGGAATGCAGCGGAATCGTCCCGAGACACCCCAAAAGTTGTTTGGGTGAGATCGTTGGTTCCAAACGAAATGAAGTCCGCAAACGCTGCTATTTTATGCGCCACCATGCAGGCGCGAGGGAGCTCGATCATCGTACCCACCTTGTAGTCGATGCGGTGATCGCTTCCGGACTGGACTTCGTTTGCGATTGTATCGATATCGACACGCAGCACTTCAAGCTCTTCCGGCAGCGAGACGATGGGCAACATGATCTCTGGAAGGACCCGATGTCCTCCCCGAGAGGCGAGTAGTGCCGCCTCGAAAATGGCCCTGATTTGCATTTTGTACAGCTGAGGCATGGTGATACCCACGCGCACCCCACGGTGCCCGAGCATTGGATTGACCTCGTGCATGCGTTCTGCTCGGCTTTTCACGGTAGCTTCAGGTTCGCCCAGCCGCTTTGCGATCACACTCAGCTCGGAGTCGGTTCTGGGCAGGAACTCGTGAAGTGGCCAATCTAGCAGTCGAATGGTTACCGGCAGACCGTCCATCGACCTAAAGATCTCTAGGAAGTCATCTCGCTGTACCGGAAAAAGTGCGTCTAAAAATTGGTTCCGCGACTCGTCGTCAGCTGCAAGTACGACTGCCCTCACGGTTTCCACCCTCTCGGCCGAAAAGAACATATGCTCAGTGCGACACAGACCGATCCCTTCTGCTCCGAACGCGCGTGCGGTAGTCGCTGCCGACGGGGTGTCTGCATTGGCGCGAATCCGCATGCGGCGTAGGTCGTCGGCCCACTGCATGACCTGATCAAACTCAGGCACAGCGGCTGCCGCGCGCACTTCGAGCGCTCCGAGGTAGAGGCATCCGTTGCCTCCATCGATGGTGACCACGTCGCCGCAATCGAGCTCCAACACACCACTGTCGGAAGATACCGATACTTGCCGCGCAGAATAATCGATATTGAGCGATGAAACGCCCGCTACGCAGCACTTCCCGAGCCCTCTTGCGACTACCGCAGCATGGCTGGTCATCCCACCTGTTGCCGTCACGATACCTCGAGCCGCTTTCATCCCGTGAATGTCTTCCGGACTGGTTTCGCGGCGGACGAGAATGACGTCCATGCCTTCTCCACTCTTTTTTTCCGCTTCAGAGGAGTCAAACACCAGATGACCGGTGACGGCGCCCGGGCTTGCGGGGAGCCCCCTCGCGAACGGCACGATTCCTTGCCCCTTGAGGGCCTGCTCCGATGGGAGCCGAGCATGCAGAAGCTGGTCGAGGGCGACCGCGTCGACCATCGAGATCGCCTCCTCGGGCGTGTGGCTTCCTTCGGCCACCAAGTCGGTTGCGATCCGCACCGCCGCCTGCGCTGTTCGTTTTGCGGCTCGGGTTTGCAGGATGAATACCCGTCCACGCTCCACCGTAAACTCCACATCCTGCACGTCTCGGTAGTGTGTTTCGAGCCGCTTGAGTTCGCTGCAAAGTCGCTCGAATACGTCCGGCATGGTGGACTCTAGGGAGTACGTCTCTCTTCCCGGCATGGCACCAGCAGCGGTGAGCGGGTGCGGTGTGCGGATGCCTGCCACCACATCTTCGCCCTGGGCGTTTTCAAGAAATTCCCCGTACAGACCCGGTTTTCCATTCGACGGGTTCCTGGTAAACGCCACTCCGGAGCCGCTCGTAGAACCCAGATTTCCAAACACCATCGCCTGAACCGTGCACGCAGTGCCTGAATGCTGCGGTATGCCCTGCATCTTTCGGTATCGAATAGCGCGAGGGTTTTCCCAGCTCGCGAACACGGAGTGAATCGCTCCCCAAAGCTGAGCCTGACAATCCTCAGGAAAGCTCGTGTCGGATTCCTTTTCGATCAGTTCAAGCAGTTTGCCGCAAAAATCTTGCATCGCATCAGCAGGAATCGAGGTGTCAGGCATTCTCGGATCGCCGAGTTGTCCCTTGAGCTGAACCAGAGCCTCTTCAAAGAGATGCTGATCAACCCCGATGACGACATTGCCGTACATCTGAATGAGTCGCCGATAGGCATCGAATGCGAATCGCCGATTTTGGCTCTCTGCAGCCAATCCCTCTACGGTCGACGCATTGAGTCCCACGTTTAAGATGGTGTCCATCATGCCGGGCATCGACACCGACGCCCCTGATCGCACCGAGATGAGTAGCGGTGCCGCTGGATCACCAAAGCGCTTGCCCTGGTCCTGCTCCACCCACGCCAGAGCTTCAAGCGCCTGCGCTCTCACCCCGTCCGAAAGATGCCCTTCTCTCCGCAAGATTCCGGACACCTCGGTGGTGATCGTAAATCCTGGTGGTACCGGGACTCCCATCCGCGTCATGCGGTTTAAGCCGGTTCCTTTACCGCCGAGGATCTCAACTATGTTGTCGGAGGGAGGTTCATCGACGAACCGGTACACGTAATGCATCGTAAAACCTTGAGTTTGGAGCGCTCTGCCCCGCTATACCTTGGGAATTTGGAAAACAGCTCAAGTGCTGATCAAGTTGAAGTGTGCGATTCCTTTTACGACATCGGCAACCGAGGCGCACAGTGCAAGTCGGTTCCGGCGGACGGCTGGATCCTCGTCCATGACCAAGACGGTATCGAAGAAACGGTCTACGGGAGCCCGAAGATCGCGAGCCACGGTCTGGAGAGCGGCCCCATAGTCTCGACGTTCCACCGAAAGCGCAATGGTGCTGCGCACTCTATTAAGCGTGGCCACCAACTCCTTTTCGGCATCCTCCACCAGCAAGGCGGTTTCAACCTGCATTGGATCACTCCCCTTGCCGATGTTGTACGCGCGCTTGTAGGTGACCGCGAGTGCGTCGTAGTCAGAGGACTTTTTGAACGCATCTACCGCCTCAAGTCGTCGCTGGAAGTCGCGGACCGACTGCCCGTTCCATGCGGCAAGGCAGGCCTCGATCAGATCCGATGCGTAACGTGAACCGAACATCGATTTGACTCGTGCTCTAAAAAACGTCGAGAGTGCCGCGCAGGTGCTCGCTCGGTCGCCGAGCGTTCCGGTGGGATAACCATCGAATGCGTAGTCCAGCGCCCCCACAAGATCGATGTCGATGTGTTCCATCGTGAGTCGAACTACGCCCAGCGCGGCACGTCTCAGAGCGAAGGGATCGGCAGATCCGCTGGGGGTCAGTCCGATCCCGAAACATCCGACCAATGTATCGAGACGATCGGCGATGCCGACCAGGGTACCGGTCACCGTCGAGGGGAGCGCATCGTTTGCGCCCTTGGGCAGGTAGTGGTCTCGGATCGCGTCGGCCACTTCCCTCGGTTCTTCGTCTCTGAGCGCATAAAACCGCCCCATTTCGCCCTCAAGCTCGGGAAATTCACCCACGACTAGGGTGCCCAGATCTGCCTTGCATAGGGTTGCGCTGCGCTTGACTTCAGCGACGGAAATTGGCTTTGTTCTCGGTTCGAATTGGCTGTTTGCGAGATGACCGGCCAGCCGTTCCAGACGCCGCACCTTATCGCCGATGCTACCCAGTCGGTGCTGGAAGACGACCTGATCGAGCCCGGCAACCCTCGATTCAAGCGTCTGTTTTTGATCTTCGAGCAGGAAGAATCTTGCGTCAGATAGCCTCGCCCGAAGTACGCGGTCGTTACCCTTGACGATCGCCTCTTTGTTCAAAGCGGTGTTCACGACATTGAGATAGCGAGGCAGCAGAGTCTCGTCTGCAGCGGATCGCAGCGCAAAGTATCGCTGATGATTTCTCATCACCGAGATGACCACCCCCTCGGGAAGCGACAGGAACTCCTCAGAAAAGCTCCCCGCAACCACGTTTGGCTCTTCAACTAGCGAGACGCTTTCTTCTATCAAGAACTCGTCTTCGACGATCTGTCCGCAGAGCGATGCCGCCTCTGCTGCAAGGAGGGCCTTCATTTGGTCCCTGCGCTTCTGGACATCGACCACGACGTGGTGTGCGCGCAGCGCATCGACGTATTCCGAGGCCGACCGCAAGTCGAATTCCTGAGGACTTAGGAAGCGATGGCCTCGAGACCGACGTCCCGAGTCAACGTCTGCAAACTCGAACGGGACCAGAGTTTCTCCCCAAAGACAAACGATCCAGTGCAGCGGACGACCGAAAGAAACTGTGCCCTTTCCCCACCGCATCGACTTCGGGAAGGGAATCCGAGCGCAGAGTTCTGGCATGATAGAGCCTAAAATCTCAACGGTAGGCCTGCCTCTCTCCTCACGTTGGACCGCCGCATAGGCTCCCTTCTCCGTTTCTACCGATTGGATCGCGGTTGCCGGCATACCGAGCTTTTTTGCAAACCCGAGGGCGGCCTTGGTGGGTTTGCCCTCGGCATCGAACGCGATGCTCTTTTTGGGCCCTAGGACCAGTTCGGAGAGGTCCCTCTGTTTCGAGGCTGCCTGCTCGATCGTTAGGGCGAGACGCCTCGGAGTGCCTAGAGCGCTGATGCTCTTGTGATCAATTCGTCCCTTTTTGAGTAGTTCTGCCGCGAGCTGAGGCATGCTCTGCAGCGCTAGCTTGGCAAAGGATGCGGGAAGTTCCTCAGTGCCCAGTTCAAGCAGTACGTCTTCAGTCATCTGCTGCCTCTACCTCGCTCAGGGGATGTCCGAGCTCTTCTCGTTGCTGCACCCAAGATTCTGCGCATGCACGCGCGAGCTGCCGCACTCGGCCGATGTACCGCTGTCGCTCGGTCACGCTTATCGCTCCCCGGGCGTCGAGTACATTGAAGAAATGACTGCACTTGATGACCTGATCGTACGCGGGTAGCACAAGTCGTTTGAGCGGGTTCCGATCGAATCTAAGGGCGCTCCCCTTACCCTTTTGCGGCGAGAGTCCCAGCAGCCTTCTGCACTGCAGTTCATGATCTTCAAAGAGTCTCAGATGCTGTTCGATATCGGCTTCTTCAAAGTTGTAGGTACTCCACTCCCATTCCGATCTCTGGAACACCTGACCGTAGGAAATCCCCTTCGCGTACGCTAGGTCGTACACATCGTCTACGTCCTGGAGGTACATCGCGATGCGCTCTAATCCGTACGTCAGTTCACCGCTCACTGGACGGCAATCGATCCCGCCACACTGCTGGAAGTAGGTGAATTGGCTGATCTCGAGACCGTCCAACCATACCTGCCACCCTAGCCCCCAAGCGCCAAGGGTCGGCGACTCCCAATCGTCCTCAACAAATCGAAGGTCGTGGTCTATGGGGCTCGTTCCGATCGTCCGAAGCGATTCCAGATATCGCTCCTGAATGTCGATCGGAGAAGGCTTGAGGATCACTTGAAACTGATGGAACGACTGAAGCCGGTTTGGGTTTTCCCCATAGCGCCCGTCGGTCGGACGGCGAGACGGTTCCACGTACGCCACGTTCCACGGCTCCGGCCCCAAAGCGCGCAGAAAGGTGTGCGGGTTGAAGGTTCCCGCACCGACCTCCGAGTCGTAAGGCTGAACGAGCAAACACCCGTGTTCACTCCAAAACTTTTGCAGCGTGAGGATGAGATCTTGAAAAAACATCGTGCCTATTCCTGCGAGGGTGATTCGGTTTCCTCTTCTGACTCCAAGTCGCTGTCCTCGTCCGGTGGGATATGGCTGCGGGCTGCGGCGGCGGCCGCTTGACCTTCACGTGCCGCCTCCTCGAGATCGAGCGGCTCACCCATTTTTCGTTCGAAGAGCGAACGACTTTCTTCGCTGAGTTCGCTGAATTCCTTAAGCGTAGGCAGTTCCTTGAGTGTCGGAAGTCCGAAAAACTCGAGAAAGAAGGTGGTCGTGCCGTAGATCAGTGGACGACCCGGCTCCTCTTTCCTGCCCAAGATCTTGATAAGCTCCCGCTCGGCAAGCACCTTGACCGCCGACCCTGTATCCACACCCCGAAGCTCGTCTACCTCGGGTTTGGTGATCGGTTGTCGGTAGGCTACCACCGCGAGCGTCTCCAACTGTGCACGGCTCAAGCGAACGGGACGCTGCCTGGTAAATTGTTGCACATAATCTGCATTTGAAGCGGCAGTTCTGAACTGATACGCCCCGTTGATGTTCGCCAAGCGAATCCCTCGCTCGCGGTAGTCCTCTTCGAGCTGTGCGAGCGCGTGTGCAACGACCGCCGGGCGCGATTTGGCTGCTTTCGCCAGTCCGCTCACGTTCAAAGGTTTGCCTGCGATGAAGAGAATACTCTCCAGCACAGATTTGAGATCCTCATCTGGGGTTGCTTGTGCCGAATGATCGGAGTTCCAGTCCCGCAGCCGATGTTCTTCCTGCCCGCGCGTCTCTTCGTGTTCTTCACGTCCCTCGTGCGACGATTGCCGAGTTGATTCGAGTGCATCAGGCGCAGGTGTGCCCTCGATCTCCGGCGGCGCAGATTCGGACGGAAACGAGTCTGTGCTCCCCATTTGGTCCACTTCACTCATCGCTCTCTTCAACCTCTTGATCGCCTAGACCTCACTCCCGCTAGGACGCAGCGCAGGTTCCGTTTCCGCTGCGATTCGAGATTCGATTTCGATCGGTCCACCAGGATCCGACTGAAAAACGCGCACCAAGCGCGCCTTGGCCATCTCAAGAATCGCCAGAAAAGTCACCACAATATCGTAGGTGGTGCCCACCGCGTCGAATAGATACTCAAAATTACACTTGCCTGAATCATGAAGTATTGCGGTGATCTGAGTCATTCGTTCTTGGATTGAAATACGCTCGGCACTGATTTGGAGCGAGAGCCCTTTTTTTTGCTTTTCGAGCACCCTCTGTATCGCTTCCAGCAATTTGAAAATGCTGATCTCCTGAAGAGGCGCCTCCGCGCGCACCTGCTGAGGTCTTGCCGGTCGCGGAAATACGTCGCGTCCGGTCCAGGGACGATCGCCCAAATCCTCTGCTGCATGACGGTACTTCTGATATTCGAGTAGCCTGCGGATAAGCGTTGCACGAGGGTCTTGCTCGTCGGCGTCTTCTTCGGAGGGCTCTTCGTACGGGCTTGGGGGCAGCATCATTTTGCTCTTGATGCGAGCAAGCTCCGCCGACATGACGAGGTACTCCCCTGCCACCTCCAGATTCAGCACTTTCATCATCTGGATATGGGCTAGATATTTTTCTGCGACGAACGCGATGGGCAGGTCGAGCAGATCGAGCTCATGCTTCTGAGCTAGGTGCAGCAGGAGATCGAGCGGTCCTTCAAACGTGGGGAGTGCGATACGGAAAGAAGGGTCGAGCGGTGGGGGCAACTCTGCTCGGCTCATCTTACGATCCAAAGCCGGCAAGCTTGGCGATGCACCATATCAAAACGGTAGTCACTGGACCCAACACGAAGCTCCCGAGGGTGCGTCCTCCCACCAGGGGTATAAAGAAAATGACCGCAAAAATCAGGAAAGAATACTGCTGCAAGGTCGCTTTCAGACCATCCATAGATGCCGGAAGCAGGTAGCTTCCATCGAGGGGTGGCAAAGGCACGAGGTTGAACACGGCCAGTAGTGCGTTGAGGTAGAAGAGCTGCTGCAGCAGTTGACCAAGAAAATCAGAGTCGTCGAGTTCGAGGGTGAATACCAGTCGAAGTGCCAAAGCGGCTCCAAGAGCGAGCAGGATGTTGGACAGTGGACCCGCGACGGCCGTAAGCGCTGCGCCGCGTCGCATGCTGACCCCGCGAAAATTAACCGGTGAAAATCGGACTGGTTTGGCCCACCCGAAGACCATGCCGCCGGACAGTATCAGTAAGATTGGAAAAATAATCGAGCCAAGCAGGTCGACATGGCTCGCCGGGGAAAGTGTGAGGCGCCCCTCAGAGGATGGAGTCGAGTCTCCGAGCCGAGTTGCCGCCCAGGCATGAGCGTATTCGTGCACGCAGAGCGAAAAGAGAAGCGCTGGCATCATCAGCGCAATGTTGCGAATGACCTCCGGATTCACGACCTACTCCGAAACCGAGGGTGTAGGTCGCGCTGCTTGATGAGTCAACGCATCCGGTGAGGCTATTTCTGCAGCGCGTCGAGCGCGTTCAAGACTTCGTCAACGTGTCCCTTGACGCGGACTTTCGGAAATCGATGCCTTACGATTCCCGCCGGATCCACGATCACCGTCGAACGAACGATTCCCATCGACTTCTTGCCGTACATATTCTTTTCACCCCAAGCGCCATAGGCTTCGATCATGTCGCCGGACGGATCGCTGAGCAGCTCAACTTGGAGTGCATGTTTGTCGATGAACTTGCAGTGTTTCTCGATGGTGTCTTTGCTGACGCCAATGATCTTCGCGTTGCGCTCACCGAAGGTTTCGGACGCTGCAGTAAAATCCTTGGCTTCGGTAGTGCAGCCTGGGGTGTCATCGCGCGGGTAGAAATAGACGACCAGCCAGCTGCCCTTAAACTCCTCGAGTGAACGATTCCCGCCAGCGGAGGTCTCCAAACTGAACTGTGGCGCTCGATCTCCCTCGGTCAACATATCTAGCCTCGCCTCCGTCCCTCGTGTCTCGAGTTCGTAGTGCCTTCGTGCCGGAAGCGCATCCCGTCACTTCAAGGAAAAGTTCTTATCGCCCGGGCGATCGCCGCTCCATGGGCTAAGGTCGGCAGATGACTACGCCCGTTTCTGTGCCGGAAGGCATGCCCGGCGTGACCGAGCTTGCCGCGATTCGGGGTGCGCGCATCCTGGTGTTGGGCGCTACTGGAGCTGTCGGTTCGGTGGTCGTCGAAAGCTGTCTAGCCCTCGGGGCAGAGGTGATCGCTTCGGCGCGAACTCGAACTCGACTCGATGAACTCCGTGCGAACCTTGGTCAGCACGATCGCCTTGAGGTCGCGGAGTGTGACGCCACCGATCCTGCGGGGGTGGAGGCGCTTTTCGCGGCGGTTTCTCGCAAGCGCGAGGTGAGCAACATCGTCCACTGCATCGGAGGCTTCCAGTTTGGCCCGATCAAGGAGCTTGAAACTGACGCCGCACAACGCCTGATCGACCTCAACCTGGTGTCGGCTCTTTGGGTGCTCCGAGCCGCATTAAGACGTATGCCCGCCCGTCTTCGCGCGGTGGTGATAACGGGGGCTCGGGCGACCACACCTGAAGCCAATTTTGCGCTTTACGGGGCGGCTAAGGCTGCAGTCACCCACCTCGTCGAAGCCGTCGCCCAGGAAGCGATGTCGGTCGGCGGCCGAGTCAATGCGATCTTACCCGGAGTCATCGACACGCCCACCAATCGCCGGGCTATGCCGGATGCGGATCCCGAGGGGTGGGTGAGTCCTCTGCGCATCGCAAAGGCTGTGGTGTGGCTACTCACCGACGCTGCGGACGGGCTCAACGGAGCGCATCTTCGAATGCCCGATAGCGGCGCTTAGCAGGGCGTCGAACCGCTATACGAACGCTCCCTAGATGACTGACGCTCCCTAGATGACTGACGCGAGCTAGATGACTGATCCACGTTCGGTGAGTAGGGCAAACCGCGATGGTGAATCGGGCTTGCCGCAAAGCCTCGACGCGTCGACGACTCCGCCAAGGGTGCTGATCGTCGGCGACGTTCACGGGTGCGTCGATGAACTCGAGGATTTGGTCGCTCGATTCGATCCGCGGAGTGAAGACCAGGTCGTTTTGGTAGGGGATTTGGTGCGCAAGGGGCCTTACTCGGCCCGGGTTATCGAGTTCATCCGTGCGATCGGCGCTCGGTCTGTGATGGGCAATCACGATCGATATGCAGTCCGTCTATGGGATACCGGCTCCGTGACCGAACTCGAAGCGCACCATGTCGCGTTCCTGCGTGAACTACCGCGCACTATTTGGTTACCGGAGTACAACGTTCGGGTGGTTCATGCGGGGCTCTTGCCCGGTCTAGATATGGCGCAGCAAAGCGAGGAAACACTTTTATTTGTCCGTTCCATAAGGCCCGACGGCACGCCTGCCCGAAACGCGCAAGAGGGCGTGCCCTGGGCCTCACTCTGGCGGGGACCCGAACACATCGTTTTCGGTCACGATGCGCTGCGCGGTTTCCAAAGCTACCCACTTGCGACCGGCATCGATACAGGCTGCGTCTATGGAAACAAGCTCACCGGTCTTGTCCTCCCCACGCATACCTTGATCTCGGTACCGGCAAAGCGTCGCTACATCTCATGAATCCCAAACATGCCAAGCCCGATCGAGCTGAATCGCCTTCGCTTCTGGATCACTCCACCAAGTCGGTTCCTCTTTCTGAGGTCGATAGGCTTGGAGTGGCCCCTGTCGAACTCGCCATAGATGCTCAAGGTCATCGCCGACAGGCGCTCGTCGTTCGAGACACCCTTGGTGTACCGAGAGCGTACCTAAATCGCTGCAAACACATCCCAGTTCCGCTCGACGGCTTTCAGGGTGATGCGCTTCACGAAGACAAACGGCATCTGATCTGCTTCACCCACGGGGCACTTTACCGACTCCACGATGGAATGTGCGTTGCCGGACCGTGCGTGGACGAGGCTCTCGAATCGATCCCCTTCGTGATTCGCGCCGGAGTTGTTCTGATTCAGGATTCAGCCCCTTACCACCGAGACGACGAGCCATAAAAAGAAAGCGGTCTCGACGCGATCCCGACTAACCTGAAGAACTCGGCTGCCTTGCAGCAAAGGCGGCGGAGGTGGTCAGTTCACCGAGTTCCGCCCATGGTGCGTCTTCACTGTTTTTGAGAGGTCGGCTGCGGCCCGTGAGCACTTCACACCCGGAGCGAGTCACCAAAATCGAGTGCTCGAACTGTGCAGTGAGCGCTCGATCTGCGGTGAGTACGGTCCATCCATCGGATTGAAGTTCGCACTCGTGGGTTCCGAGATTGATCATCGGCTCGATCGTGAAGACCCATCCCGACTTCATTCGATCACCGCTGCCCCTTCGTCCGTAGTGAGGTACCTGAGGGGGCATGTGGAATTGACGTCCCACGCCGTGTCCAACGTAGTCTTCGACCACCGAGCAGTTCATCGCATGGGCGTATTCCTGAATGGCCGCGCCGATATCCCCGATGCGAGCTCCGTGTTTTACCTGAGCTGTTCCAAGCTCGAGGCATCGGCGAGACACTTCTGTCACTCGCTTGGCGTCCTCAGAGGGTTCGCCTACGTAAAATGTGGCGCTGGTGTCTCCGTGAAATCCGTGTTTTTCAGGAAAAAATGTCGTCACGTCTACGTTGATGATGTCGCCGTCTTTCAAAGCGTAGTCGCTCGGTATGCCGTGACACACGCAATCGTTGACTGAGGTGCACACACTTTTTGGAAACCCACGGTAGTTTAGTGGAGACGGGTAAGCGCCATGCTCCTCGATCCACCGATGCACCGACTCGTTGATTTCCAAGGTAGTGAGACCCGGACGGATTTGGTCTCCCACCATGAGCAAGCACTCTGAAGCCAGACGACACGACTCGCGCATCTTATCGAGCATTCGAGGCGTCATCACTTCAACAGCCACGACTCTTCGTACCTTTCCTGTCATGAGGTTGCAAGTTGCGACGTAGAAAGCCGCCATGACCGAAATAGCTCATGTACGCCAAGGCCCCAACGACGTTGCCGCCCGCGAGTACCCACCAAAGTCCCTCGCAGGGTAAGGAGAATACTTCAGCGACCAGGTACGCTGCTGGAACCACCAAGATCACGACCACCACGCCATCGAGGATCATCGAGGCCAAGGTGGCACCCGCGCCGGTCATCGCCTGAGAAAGCACGAGACCTGTGCCCATAAACGCGTAGGTCGTGGCCGTGCGACGAAGGTAGCCGGTTCCGGTCTGGATGACGGCAGGGGTGTCGTCGAAGAAACCGAGGATCGGCTCGGCGTAGTACCAGAATATCCACGTGAACAAGAGCATGCACACGGCGTTGTATGCGACGGAGAGCCACCCGGCTTTTTGGGCGCGCTCTGGTTTTCCCGCTCCCAAGTTCGTGCCGACGAGCGTCGATGCGGCCGCCCCCCAGCCCATGCCCACAAAAAGTGCCATGGTTTCAAGTCTCAAACACACGCTAAACGCGGTCAGCACGCTGGGATCTGTTGCTGTCGTGTAGTTGTTGTTGATGAGGGCGATCACGAGGAGCACGGCCAAGATACGCAGCACCATTTGCCCCGATGCAGGCCAAGCGATGCGAAAAAGCGCCCTTAATTCTTCAGCGATAGGCCGCAGGTAGACACGATGAAAGCGCGGTCCATCCCGAAGCTGAAGTAGCCAGATACTGCCGAAGATCAGCGGAATCGTACGAGCGATCAAGGTAGCCCAAGCCGCGCCGTGTACCCCAAGTCGGGGGATGCCAAAAAAAGATGCGATCTCGGTGCCCCAGACCAGTCCGGCTGGAGCGGGTCCCGGGCCGTATATCAAAACTACATTGAGAAATATATTGAGCACGTTGCCGCTAATAAGGAGTGCTGCTGCCGCTTTGGCATGCCCCATCGCCCTCAGGATCGCCGTCAGTTGGAGCATCATGAACACCGCATAACACCCTCCCAAACTGATGCGGAGGTACGACGCTGCTACGGCGGCAGTGTCTCCTTTGGTCTGCATGATCGACTCGATCAGAAACGGACTGCCGAGCAGTCCAATGCTTCCAAACGCCAAGGAGAGACAAAGAACCACGAGGAGAGACTGCCAGGTGGCTCGGCGCACGCCGCGCCGGTCTCCGCCGCCTTGAGCCTGAGAAATCCGCGCTACGGTGGCGCCTGCAACGCCGTTGGACAGCACTGTCGGCAGGGCGGCGATCATGTCGCAGGTGCCTACGGCGGCGAGCGCAGTCGTCGCCCCGTCAAGCCGACTGATCATGAACATGTCGACGAGATTGAACGCCGTGTGGAATAGCATCCCTACGACCAGCGGCGCTCCAAACTTCAGGGTGACCGACCACGACGGCCCTTCTGTCATTCGGACAACATCCATAGAGCCGGCCACCCTAGCAGGTCCCGCATGGTCGGCAGGTGTTCTGCAGGACGGTGCGGCCCCGAACGTTGACCTCGAGCTCGTCTAGAACTAAAAAAACTGTATGGCCTCAGATCAACCCGTCAACGTGCCACTTTCGGAAGACGAAGAGCGATCCGCAAAGGAAATCGATGCCTCCTGGACCGGCCCCAAGCTGATAGTGCTTTGCGCGGTGACGCTCGCGATCGCTCTCTCGGCGCTTTACATCATGTCGAGCATTCCGGTCACCCATATTCCCCAGATCAGGTAGGCGCTCTCGTTTGAGCACGCTCTCGTTTGAGCACGCTCTCGTTCGAGCACGCTCTCGTTCGAGCACATTGGCGCGCCGGCTACGTAGAGCTCTCCATCGGAACGCGTCGATAGAACCGTAGAAGATCTGAAATCATTGACGTCTTCGAACCATCCGCGGTACGGCTCTGAATCCCACGACCCGCTCTGGAATCGAAAACGCCAACGACTCCGGCTTCAGTCTAGTAACTGAAGTCCAGTTCCCGAACCTGTTCGCTCTCGTTCACATCTTCCTTTGCCGGATTGAAACTGGCTTCATCGTAAAGATCGTCGAGCGACCACCCGCAACGCTTGCTGGGAGCGATCTCTTCCCTTTGGAAGTCCTCGATCGAACGATACTGTTTGGGTCCTCGCATCCTGACTCCTTTTTCATGCGAGAGAACGTGGCTCCGCGGTCTCACTACGATCTCATGGAGCACGTTGTCTTACATTTGGCGACACGCTACCATCGCCCACTGGAGCTGCAAGAAATCGGGGACGCCGCTCGAATTCGCCTCTGCGCCTCAGCCGCTTTTAGGTTCTCCTGAACGGTTTCGCTCTTCCGAACGTTTGCGCTTCCTGTGCGGAAGCCGATTGAACGCGTGCAGCATCGCTGGTACTACACGACTCCTCGGAGGGCCTGTGGGACGTGTTATTGCGGTCGCAAATCAAAAGGGCGGTGTCGGAAAAACCACCACCGCAGTCAATTTAGCCGCCTCGCTCGCGGTGGCCGAACAGCGAGTGCTCCTGATCGACATGGATCCTCAGGCCAACGCTTCTACCGGAGTAGGATTGCCGCCAGAGTCTGCACAAGCCGGCATTTATAAAGCTTTGCTTCGCGAGCATCCCCTTTTGTATTCGGTTCGCTCTACAGAACTACCCTACCTTTCCGCAATACCTTCGAGTCCTGATCTTGCCGCGATCGAGATCGAGCTCGTGGACGCCGCGGATCGCGCCACCCGGCTGCGGGATATTATGGTGGGCGCCCTCGGCAATTTTGATTTCATCATCCTAGACTGCCCTCCTTCCCTCGGGCTGCTGACGATCAATGCGCTGGTGGCAGCCGACTTGGTGGTCGTTCCGCTTCAGTGCGAATACTATGCTCTTGAAGGATTGACTCAATTGGTCACGACGATCGAGCGCGTTCGTCATGGACTGAATCCAGATATCGAGCTTCATGGCGTCGTGCTCACGATGTTTGATGGAAGAAATCGCTTGGCGAAGGAAGTTGCAGCTGAGGTCCGAAGTCACTTCCACGTGTACGAGACCGTCATTCCACGCAACATCCGTTTGGCAGAAGCCCCTTCCCATGGTCAGCCAGTCGTTTTGTACGATGCCGCTTCGCTTGGATCTCTCGGCTACATCAACCTCGCGCGTGAGTTGCTCGATGCGCTTCCAGAGGCTGCGGCGTGACAAAGAGACGCCTTGGTAAGGGTCTCGATGCGCTTCTTCCGAGCCCCCTAGGCCTGTCCTCGACTTCAGCCACATCACGAGCTTCTAGCCTGTCGCCGCAGAGCTCTACCGCGGGAACTTCCGAGGCCGCGATCGAGACCCTACACCCCAATCGCAGTCAGCCTCGTCGTCGGTTTGAGGATGAGGCGCTGCAGGAGCTGGTTCGATCGATCGCCGAACATGGGGTGCTCGAGCCGATTCTGGTGCGGGAGCGAATCGGTGGTGGATTCGAGATCGTTGCGGGTGAGCGCAGGTGGAGGGCTGCACAAAGGGCGGGTCTCAAGGAAGTGCCCATCCACGTTCGAGAGTTGTCCGATCAGGGAGCGTTTGAAGCAGCTCTGGTGGAAAACCTGCAGCGTGAGGACTTGAATCCCATCGAAACTGCCCGTGCATTTGCCCGACTGGCCGAAGAGTTTGGACTGACTCAGGAGCAGATTTCGGATCGGGTTGGAAAGGATCGCTCGACAGTAGCCAACGCGATTCGGCTGCTTCGTCTACCTGAACCGATTCTCGACATGCTCGAAGACGGCGTACTCTCAGAAGGACACGGACGAGCGCTACTCTCGGCACCGGAAGATGCGATGATGGTGCTTGCACGCACTGCTCGTGAAAAAAACTGGTCTGTCCGAGAAACCGAGTCCCGCTCCAAAGCGGCCAAAAAAGCGAGCTCTGCTCACTCGACAGCGCCTAAAGAAAAAAACGTCAACATGCTCGACCTGGAACGCCGCTTGTCGCACGCACTTGGGAGTACAGTATCGCTCAGTGATCGAGGCGGCAGCGGAGAAATACGCATCAACTATGCAAGTTGGGACGAACTCGATCGCCTTATCGTTCATCTCACCGGAACCAAATCTTAGACTTCGCGTCTCCGCAGCCCTTTCTCACGGGATACGACAGCAAAGAACCTATTGTTCTTTAGGTTTTTCTCGCGAACGCTGCCCGAACGACGTTGTCGAGTAACATGGCGATCGTCATCGGCCCAACGCCTCCAGGCACAGGGGTGATGGCGGATGCCCTTTCGAGCGCTGACGTATAGTCGACGTCGCCGACGAGCGACCCGTCCCCCAAACGGTTGATGCCCACGTCGATCACCACCGCACCTGGCTTGATCCAGCTTCCGTGGACCAAGCCAGGCTTGCCAACCGCAGCGACGACCACGTCGGATTCTAAGACTCGGTCTTGCAGATGTTCGGTTCTCGAGTGCGCTACGGTGACCGTTGCATGTTGCTGCACGAGCATGGCTGCGAGCGGCTTGCCGACCAAGGCACTGCGTCCGACGACGATGGCTCGCGCTCCAACGAGCGCTGTCCGTCGCTCTTGAAGTAGCCGCATGCAGCCCCGAGGCGTGCAGGGCTGCAACCCCTCGCGACCCGCTACCAGTAGACCCAGGTTTTGCGGATGAAGGCCATCCACGTCTTTGCGAGGATCGATGAGATCGACGATCGAAGTCTCGTCAAGACCATCGGGCAGAGGCAGCTGAACTAGAATTCCATCCACCTCTTCCTTGGCGCTCAGCTTCCGAACCCTATCCTCCACGTCATCTTGGGTGGTGGAGGCCGGCAACCGATGGACGCAGCCTTGAATTCCCGCTTTCGTAGCCGCCCGCTCCTTATTGCGAACGTATACCTGAGACGCGGGATCGCTACCCACCAGCACCACGTCGAGACCTATCGGACGTCCAAAGCGACAGCGGAACTCTTCTGCGCGTACACGCACTTCGGACCGAACGGATTTTGCGAGCGCCTTACCGTCGATCTTCTTTTCGATCCAATCCGTCATAGATGCACACCCTGCCACAGGTTCGTGGTTCTTAGGATCGCTCCACCTTGAGCCACATAGATTCTCCCGCGATGCGAACTTGGTGTGCATCTTTTAGATCTTCCACGTAGGTCAGCTCATCTGCGAGCAACTCAGACCTTAAAAACGAAGCGTTCGCTTTGAGCGCAGCCTGCACCCGCTCCGAGCTGGAGTAGTACACACGGATTCTATCGCTGACCTCTAATTCGAGCGCCTTGCGCTGGTCTTGGGCTTGGCGGTTAAAGTCGCGCGCGGTGCCCTCCTGCTCCAAAGCCTCTGTAAGCTGCGTATCGAGTGCAGCGAACGCCCCGAACTCATAGGTGGCACATAGATGCTCGGGTGCATCGAGAACTACATTCACATCGCCTCGGTTTAGCTCGACCTCAGCCTGCTCGACCTCAGCCTGCTCGGCATCGCCCGTATTCAGGCTGAACTTGAAGCTTCCTTCTTGGAGTGAGTCGAGCAACTCCTTGGGAGGCATGGATTCGATGGCTTTTGCGATGGCCTTCATCTTTGTTCCGTAGCGTGGCCCGAGACTCTTGAAGTTGGGCTTGAGCTTGAGACCAACTACCTCGCTTTCGTCGGCGATAAGCTCGATCGTCTTCAAGTTGCACTCTTCGAGTATCTGCTCGACAAAATGACGATCTTCCATCACCGCCCGGTCTGCCGGGTCGCGCGGCCGCAAAATGAGACGACAAAGAGGTTGTCTTGCGCGAACCTTGGCTTGATTCCTCAGAGAGAGTGCCAGGTTCTTCGTGCGAATCACCGCGTCGATTTGTTGCTCAAGCTGCTCGTCAATACACGACTCGTTCACCTGTGGATAGTCACGCAAATGCACCGATTCAGGTGCGTCTGGAGCCACCGAACGAACGAGGTTTTGGTACATCTCCTCGGACAAGAACGGTAGGATTGGAGCCATGAGATCGACCAAGGTGGTGAGCACCTCATAGAGTGTTTGATACGCCGACTCTTTGTCGCTGTCGGTTTCGCTCTTCCAGAAACGACGCCGTGAGCGCCTTAGATACCAATTTGAAAATTCGTCTTCAAAATGCTCTAAACGCTCCATGAAGCGATGAAGACTGCAATCTGCAAATGCTTGATGGGCACTTTGAATCAGCCGATTCATCCGACTTAGTATCCAGCGGTCGAGCTCTGTTCGCTGCGCTAAGGTCATTCCGGGTTCGGGAACTTTTCGATGCTGTGGCGCAATCCAGCGATCCACCGAAGCATACGTGACGAAGAAGCTGTAGCAGTTCCAGAGCGTGAGCAGTTTGCTGCGAACCTCCCCATCGATCCCGCCTTTGCCGCGATGTGCGCCCTGAGTCGGAAGGTCGGGAAAGTTCAGATTGACCACCGGATTTTGCGACGCGTAAAGGTAGCGCATCACTTCGGCGCCAAAGGCATCGGCTGCTTCATCGAACGCAACGGAATTACCGGCGGACTTGTGCATCTCATGTCCCCGCGCATCTCGAACCAGACCGTGACCCAACAGAGTGCGAAAGGGTGCCTGATCTTCCAGCATGGCCCCCATCGCAAGTAGCGAATAAAACCAGTTGCGAAACTGTCCCGGAAAGCACTCTACAACGAAGTCGGCCGGAAACCATTTAGACCAGTACTCCGGATCAGAGCGGTACTGCAGCGTACTGAACGGAACGATGCCGGCATCGAGCCAAGGGTTGCCCACGTCCTTAACCCTGGTTGCGGTCGCGCCGCACCCATCGCAACGAATCTCCACTGCATCCACAAAGGGGCGATGTGGCGTGTGTCCCTCAAAGGTGGACCATCCTTGCACGGAGCGTGCTTTTAGTTCCTCTGGTCCTCCGATCACATCAAACCAACCGCACGATTCACATCGCCATATCGGTAGGGCAAGTCCCCAAAACCGTTTTTTGGAGATCATCCAATCGCCCATGTTTTTGAGCCAATCCAGCTCTCGGAGCGCACCATCGGGAGGAATCCACTGCACATCTGGAACCACGCGTGCAATCTGGTCCCGCCAATCCATCCGAATAAACCACTCGTCCACGAGTCGGAAGACCAGCTCTTCCTTGCATCGCCAACAGTGCGGATAGACGTGCGGGTAGTGCTCTTTCGCGACGAGCAGCCCCCTTGCTTTGAGATCAGAGAGAACCTGGTCCACGACGTCGTGAACTCTGCGTCCTGAAAGCGAGCCAAAACCGTCCAGATAGTGACCTTCGTCATCAAGAGGAGCGATCGCGACCAGTCCGTGTTCTGTACCAAGTCGGTGATCTTCGGCGCCGCATCCTGGAGCGATGTGTACGATTCCGGTCCCTTCCGCATCACTGACTTCGCTCCACGGGATCACTCGATGACACTCGACCGCCGAAGGAAGCCCCTCTGAGTCCCTGAGAAAGGGATCAAGTCCACCGGACCGATTGGCTGCCTCGAGATGATCGTACGGGCCTTGATAGCGAAGGCCGACGAGCTCTGACCCTTTCAGCTCCCTCACGATTTCAAGGGAGGCTGAACCTTTGAGAATTGAAGACAGACTTTGGAGCTTGTGGGTTTCTCGAAGGCCTGCCGCCTCGAGCTGCTGTACTCGGGAACGTTCCAAGTTGCCCTTGCCGACGTAGTAGGTCCATTCACCGTGTCGCAACTCGACGTAGGTCATCTCGGGATTCACTGCGGCTGCTACATTGCTGCTCAGCGTCCACGGGGTGGTCGTCCAAACCAGAAGCGCTTCTTTTTCCCGTTCTAGCAAAGGGAATCGAACAAATACCGAGGTGTGCCGGGTGATCTTTCGACCTTCGGTGACCTCCATTTGCGATAGCCCGGTGCCGCATCGAGCACACCACGGCATCACGTCTGCCCCTCGATATACAGAACCCTGTTCGTGGCACTTTTTGAGGAAACTCCAGATCGTGTAGTTGTTTTCGTCTGAGAACGTGAAGTAGCTACCCCCGAACTCAGCAGAACCGAGCTGTCCCACCAGTGCTTCGGGCGATCCCGATACCGTTTGACCCCTCGGTGTTTCGATAGTTACTTCGGATGCGCCCTCACTCAGAGCGTCACGCAATTTCGTAAGGGTTTCGGAGGAGTCCCATTCCATCCAGTATCCCAGACGACGCGATTGTTCCGTTTGTCGTGCGGCGAATTGAAGGACGCGCTCCTTGCATCGGCGTACAAATTTATCGATGCCGAACTCTAGAATCTCCGCCTTTGTGGTGAAGCCTAGCGCTTTTTCAACTTCCACCTCCACCCAAAGCCCTTGGCAGTCGAACCCGTTCTGGTAACGCAGTTCCCTGCCGTTCATCGCGTGGTAGCGCTGAAACATATCTTTGTAAGATCGACCCCAAGCGTGATGCACCCCCATCGGATTGTTGGCGGTGATCGGCCCATCCATGAAGGACCACGAAGGATTGCCCTGATTCTTCTGACGCAGTTGGTCAAAAGCCCTGATCTGCTCCCAATAGCTGAGTATGCGATGCTCAATTTCGGGAAAGTTCGGAATCTTGTCGACCTGATTGTACATGGAATCTCCGCAGCGCTGCGCCGTGACACGGCATGCCGGATTTTGCCGTAAGGCGCATCCGACGAGGGTTGGACGTATTCTAAATCGGACGGTCAGGGATGCTCGAACCGGAGAGGCTTGATCAGAGTCACGCGTTGCCGCGGCTCGCTTCTTTGTCCTCGAGCGCTTCACCCGAACTGAGAGAATCCCCTGAGGTGGCTGCTCCGTCTTCGCGAGAGGCGTCTTCTCGGAACGAAGCGATGAACATGAGAGCTACCCCCACCGTGATCGCAATATCCGCCACGTTGAAGGTCGGATAGTCCCAGCTCGACCGGTAACCCGGCAGATCGTAGGCGCGAATAAAGTCGATCACGTAGCCTCGCGATGCGCGGTCCCATAGATTGCCGAGGGCGCCCGACACGATGCAGGGAACGCTGAGGGCAAAGCAGATGCCCCCCCGCCCCATCCAAAACATCCAGAGAAGCGCGGATATCGCGACAACGCCCGCAATTCCGAACACAAGGCTCCGGACGACTACGTTGGCGGTGTTAAGTAGTCCGAAAGCAGCGCCACAGTTTTCCGCATAGCGGAGCTCAAAATGCCCCTCGATCAAACTCAAGCTACCGTCCGGCAGTCTCTGAAACCGACGGTCCTCCGGATCACACACGTCCGGCGCGTTACCTACGGGACGTGAGCGCGAAAGGTGTTCTTCTGCCCACTGCTTGCTCCACAAGTCGAGCCCGGTCAGCGCAGACAGGGCTACCAGACACAAAATTATCGAACTCAGACTACGTCTCGGCGCCTCAGACTCCTGCATCATCATGCTCGATAACCCACAATACCTTCGGCGGCAAAGCTGGTGGCGGCAAAACCAGTGCGCGCGAAATTAACGGTAGCGCTGAATAATGTGAAAGCCGAACGGAGTCTCCACCACATCACTGATCTCCCCTACCCGTAAGTCAAAAGCCGTGCGCTCAAACTCTGGAACCATGCGTCCACGAGAAAACGTTCCTAGGTCTCCACCACGCGCCCCCGAGGGCCCTTCGCTATGCTCTTTGGCCAGAGCTTGGAAGTCCGCCCCCTCCTCTTGGGCTTTCGAAAGCAGGTTGCGAACGAGGGACCGCGCTTCGTTTCTCGTCCGATCGACTCTTGCCCGGGATGCGCCCTCGAACTGAATTAAGATGTGTCTCGCCGCTATCTGACTGTCCACTCCCGGGGGAGGATGCTTGTGTGGCCCAGCCGTAGAGGCGCCGGTGCGGGTTGTCTGCGTCCGAGAGTTGCCGTCGATCGCGGGTGCGGAATGGATCACATGTACTGAATCATCAGCGAGATCCTTCGATTTGACGTCCGAGTCTGCAACCAGCGCTGGGCACCCCGCGAAAAAAACAGTTCCCAAACTGATCCAGAGCAGAGTGACAAGACCGAGGGGGTTTTGGGTCGAACCTAGGGGCCCTAGGCTGTGTCCTCCGGTAGCGGTTCCCGCTGGTGTGTTCGGTGTTGTCGGGATTTTCGATAAGATCATCAGTTCTTCAGCCCTCGTTCGGTCCAGAGTGCCAGCTTAGATTCAATATCCTTCATGTTCGACCTTGCTGGAGTGCTTTGTCTCAGACCCTGCGCTTTGTCTCAGACCCTGCAAAGAACCCTGGAGTGAACGCGAAACCATCAGGTCGCCCCAAACTCCCGCCAGGACCGAAATCCGACACGATGGCGGCAAGCTGCTCTTTCGTTTGCTCGGGGTCGGGCTTCCCGGCTGAAGCGGCCATACGTTCGACGTGCAAAGTCTGTGTCGGAAACGCGAATGAAACTCTGAGTGTCGAAGCCAGTCTCATGATCTCGAGAAAGATCGTATGCCGATGTCTCAACTCTTCGCTCCACGTGGAAACATCCAAAAAGAAGTAAACCAGTACTTCAAGTGCGCTGTCCCCAAAATTTCGAAAATGAACCTCGAACGCATCTTGTTGTACCGCGGGACTGGCGCGAAGGATGGCGCGAATACCGTCGGTGAACGCCTCTACCTGCTCCGGGCTTGAGCCGTACTCGACACCTAGCGTGGTGGATACACGCCGCTTGTAACGGCCGCTGTAGTTGTCGATTACGGCATTGGCTACCTTTGAGTTGGGAACGAAAACGATCGAATTATAAAAGGTACGCAGTCGGGTGGTTCGCATACCGATCTCCTCCACCACGCCCTCCGTTCCATCGATGATGACCCAATCACCGATCTGGAACGGACCGTCGGCAAAGATCGCGATGGAACCGAAGAGATTGGCCACGGTGTCCTTTGCAGCGAAGGAAAAAGCCAACCCACCTACGGTGGCGCCGGCGAGCAGTGAGCCGATATCCACGTTGAGGTTTTGTAGAACGAAAAGCACGCCTAAGGTCGAGACCACGGCCTTGGCGATTTTGCGCAGGAGGGGAACCAGCTGATCATCGAGCTTGGTTGCGGTTTTGGCAGCTCGCTTTTGAAAGATGCTGCTCACCACATCCACCAACCGATAGGCCACCAGGACCGCACTGGCCGCTGCAAGTGTCCGAAGCGCGATGCGAATCACATCGTTAATCGCAACCCCAAAGTTGAGGATCGGAAGCAAGTACCAGATCACTGCCGCCATCGCGAGGGAACCGATAGGGTTTGCTGCCCTGGCGACCACCGTGCGATCGGCGGCGTCGCCTCGCTGCGTGAGAAAGCGCTGGCTTTGTGAAGCCACAACGCCAGCGATCGCAGAGCGCGACAACCAGCCGAGGCCGATGACCAGCAAGAGTGCACACAGCTGCCAAAGGGCTACCCCCGACAAGAACGGAAGAGTCAGCCAACCGGGCAGAGCCTCGAGTAGCGGTTCAATATCAAAAGGATAAAGGTCTCCGTACGCTTTTTTTATGGCCAGTACAGAAGCGCTGGGGAAAAGCCAGTCCGTACCTCTTCGGGTTAGGAAAAACTCAGGAGCTTTCGACTCGTCCGGGATGAGCTCTCCGGTATCGATCCGGTAGTACAGCGCGACACGTTCGACGGGCACCTCGGGCGTATCGGGGATCTGCGCATATACAACGGCGCCTCGATTGTCGAGAACCCGCTTCAACCGCTCGGCATGCTGTATGCGCGCTTCGGTGCCCTGAATTCCTGCATCTTCCCAATCAAAACATCGGATGGCGCTGACCGTCGCTCCTGCGTTCAGGTTGTCGAGAAACGAGCGCACGGCCTTTCGCGGCGTGGAACAGTTCGGCGGGATCGGTCCGGCTTGGGCATATACCGGCTTATGCAGAGAGAAGACTGAGATCGCAAAAACCAGTGCCCATCGAAGCCACCATACAAAAACGCTTTGTTTTCTGAGCAATTCGGAATTCATTGGCGCGTACGATTACTCGCTTGTGAAATGGAGACCAATTCAAACTACGATCGCTTCTCAAAAACGATCCCTTA
The DNA here is from genome assembly GCA_039030515.1 of Myxococcota bacterium. GTDB lineage: Bacteria > Myxococcota_A > Polyangia > Polyangiales > Houyiibacteriaceae > JBCCEA01. The sequence continues at coordinate 70,151 of JBCCEA010000018.1, forward strand.
GCTCCATCACGGTTCGCCCTGCTCCGGTGAGGCATGGTTTCCGGAGCGCGCTCGATAGGCGCCCACGGCCCATCGGCTCAAAAAGTATCCGGGCAGACCCGTGCAGACGCCAAGGAGCATGCTGCCTACCCAAAGCTCCGTGCTCAGCGACAGAAGCGCGGACCCAAGTTGAGTCCAAAAAGAAGGTGTCCAGATCTGAGTGCCGAGTTTGTGGTCCACAAGCGTTCCGATGCTGGTGACGACCGCACCTTCTGCACCTGATTCGGGGAGGCCGAAGTTCAGACAGTACGATCCGACCGACCAGCAGAAGTAGTAGAAGGGCACGGCGCTGATGGGGTTGCTAATAAATAAGAGAGGCATTCCCGAAAATCGATTGGCTCCGAGTAGCGTCGCAAGGAATAGGTAGAGGGCGATCTGAACGCCGAGCGTAGGCGTGAATGCGATCATGAGACCGAGTGCGACGCCCAAGGCGATTCGATGGGGGGTATCGCGGAGACCGAACACGCGATCGATGAGAACAGCTTTCAACTGGCTCCGCATAGTGTCGGTGATGCGACTCAACTGTGCGTGCTGTAGAGAGTGGAACGCGCTCGTCGTTTCGCCCGCTCTACAATAGGAATCATGCATTTCTGCGCTTCAGAAGTCTCGATAACGGTCACCGCATCTATTTCTGGATTCGACTGCGCTACGTCTAGGAACAGTTCCATAGCGGATTCCGGATCGATCAAGTTGAGCGCGCGACCTGGAAGCACACACGCAGAAGCACGTACCCGAACGCGAGACAGGGTCCGGAACATGTTCTCGACAGCGATCAGAAAAACGTCTTCACTGAATGACGTACGTGGTCCCATCCCAAATAGGAATAGCTTTTCGATATCGAACCTCGGCCTCAAAGGAACAAGAGACGACTCTCCCCGATGACCGTTCAATCGCCCTTGCTTCAGGCACTGAGATAACAGCCCACACATGCGCCAATCCACAAGACCAAGGGTTCCGGTGAGTGGTTGTTCATCCGAGAAAAAACTGGCGTAGAGAGCCTCGGTCCTCAGCAGGTCAAAGTTTCGCAGGACTGGCCGAATAAAGTCGATGTCCATTCAGTGATACTCCGTGCACCCTCGAAACAGTCTGCCCGCCTTTGCGTGGCTCCTCGTTCAGTCCTTACCCAAGTCGCTTGCGATGCGATCGAGAATTCCGTTGATGAATCCCGGACTGCCTTCACTGCCGAAACGTTTCGCAAGTTCGATAGCTTCGTTGAGCGTCACACGGCTAGGAACGTCATCGAGCTTCAGCAACTCAAAGGTTGCTAATCTGAGAATGCTCAGGTCGACCCGTTCCATTCGCTCCAAACGCCAATGATGGCTTGCAGCGCGAATTGCCTTGTCGATCTCCTCGGCAGACTCATGAAATCCGCGCACGATCTCTGTTGCAAACGCTTCGCCGTCACGACTCGCTGCAAGGTGTTTCCAAAAGTGTTCGCGTGAATTCTCGTCCGACACCCCAGCACGGTTCTCCGAACGAGAGAGGTCCGATTGGTAGAGCATCTGAAGGGCCGCTTCCCGACCTTTTCGGCGAGCGCCCGAGTTCACAGGCCATCCGCTCTGAGCGCCGCTTGAAGATTGGCCATTTCTAGAGCGGACATCGCCGCTTCAAATCCTTTGTTGCCGGCTTTTGTTCCGGCTCGTTCGATGGCCTGCTCGATCGTGTCCGTGGTCAGAATCCCCAAACTCACCGGCACTCCGGTCTGCATCATCACCGCGGCAATTCCCTTGGTGGCCTCTGCGGCGACGTAATCAAAATGAGGTGTGCCGCCTCGGATAATCGCACCGAGCACGATCACGGCAGCAAAAGATTTACTTTGGGCGAGCTGTTGCGTCGCAAGCGGCAGTTCCCATGCCCCGGGTACCTTGGCGTGTGCCAACTGGTTCGAGTCGATCCCGTGGCGTCCAAGCGCGTCCCTCGCCCCTTCGACGAGCCGGTCCACGATGAAATGATTGAATCGCGAACTCACGATTGCGAACCGAGTTTCACCTTCTGCCGTTAGAGATCCTTCGTACGTCTTCATCGTGATTGGCTTTCATCTCTCAAGAGCATTTGTTCTATGATTTCCAGGCCGTATCCTTCAAGACTAGGAACGCGGCGAGGACGGTTGGTTAGCACGCGGATTTGCTGAACGCCCAAATCCCGTAGAACCTGCGCGCCGAGGCCGTATTCGCGCAGCACCTCTCCCTCGTCCACAACGCGTGCTTCGGCTGCGTCTCTGCCTAGGGTCAACCCTAAATCACTTCGGAAATCAGTAGATCCCGGCAGAAACAAGACAACGCCCTTTCCTTCGGCTTCGATGCACTGGACGACTTGATCCATCGCCATCCGCCGCTCAGAGCGTACCCCGAACACATCTCCGTACACATTGCCGGTGTGTACTCGAACGATCGTGGGCTCTCGGTTCACCACCCCCAGAGTGAGTGCCACAAACTGACGACCGTCCGGCACGCCGTAGACATAGCTTTGCCACGTTCTGCCGGAAGACAGCGTCAATTCATGTTCTTCCAAACGCTCCACGAGCCGTTCGGTATGCATGCGGTACTGGATCAGGTCTGCGATGGAGAGGATCATCATCCCGTGCTTTGACGCAAACACCTCGAGGTCGGGATAGCGCGCCATCGTACCGTCCTCCTTCATGATTTCGCAGATCACTCCTGCAGGCTGAAGTTTTGCGAGGCGCGCCAAATCCACCGACCCTTCGGTATGTCCTGTGCGCTGCAGCACGCCACCTGGGCGGGCTCGAAGCGGGAACACATGGCCAGGCCTCACCAGTGCGTTCGGACCCGCTTCAGGGTCGACTGCAGTCCGCACCGTGTGTGCGCGGTCGGCGGCACTGATCCCAGTGGTTACTCCGTAGCGTGCCTCCACACTTACCGTAAACGCAGTCCCTCGATCGGCTCCATTGGCCTCTACCATCATCGGCAGGCCAAGCTGCTCCACCCGTTCGGTGGTGAGGCTGAGACAGATCAGTCCGCGCGCGTGGGTGGCCATGAAGTTGATCGCCTCTTTGGTGACGAGCTCGGCTGCCATGACCAGGTCTCCCTCGTTTTCACGACGTTCATCGTCAACGAGAATGACCATTTCGCCTTGCCGGATGGCCTCGATCGCTCTTGCAACCGTTGGAAAAGAACCGTCTTTCATCGCGAGCGTTCCTTCCGCCAATATCGACCTGTCTGCAACCGGACGGATCGAGTTAGGCGCAGCACGTATCCTGCAGGCAAGAAGCTGCAAGCACCGCATATCCCTGAGGCGGAACCCTAGAGGTATCCTTGCCTGCCGAGTAGGTCTAGGGTCACTCCTTGAGCTTCCGTACTGCCGGATTCCATGCCGTCCACACCTGGTTTGCCTAGAAGACGCGCTACGTACTTTGCGAGAATATCGACTTCGATATTCACTTCAGAGCCAGGTTTTTTACGATCGAGTCGTGTTTCTGCTCGTGAATAAGGAACCAGCACCACGTCGAAGGTTCGATCGCGAACCCGATTGATAGTAAGGCTAATGCCGTCAATCGCGATCGATCCCTTGGAAGCGAGAAATGGCGCCAGCTCTGAAGGCACCTCCACCGTCACCTGTAAGGCGTCTCCGAGAGGTTGGACGGCATAGATCGAACCGACCCCATCCACGTGTCCAGAAACAAGGTGTCCGCCCACCCGCGCACCGATTTGGAGCGCTCGTTCGAGATGGACTTCCGAGCCCGCTGTCGCATACCTAAGGGTGGTACGATCGAGGGTTTCAGCGGAGGCTTCGCATCGAAAGCCGCCCCCTGTGATTTGGCTAACCGTAAGGCAGGCTCCGCTGACCGCGATCGATTCACCAAGCTGTATGTGCTCGAAACTGCAGCTGATCTTAAGTTTCCGACCTTCAGACGAAGTGCTGATCTCCTGAATCCTGCCTACCTCTTGCACAAGGCCTGTAAACATATTGGCACGCTCACTCTCTTGAACGGTTGAGAACTCCGGCGATCGAAATGTCTGCTCCAAAGGTCCGAAGGCGCACTCTACTCAGCTGCGGTGCGTACTTGAGCGGTAGCGATCTGTTCCCATCAAAAACCGGTAGCGCCTTCGCGTCCCCTAAAACGGTAGGCGCGATGAAGAGCACCACTTCATCGACGAGCGCTGCGTCGAGAAAGGCTCCCTGTACTTTCGATCCTCCTTCGACGAGCAGTCTTCGAACACCTCGGCGATGCAGTATACGCATCACGGAGCGTAAGCTGACGCGCCCTTGCGCTTCTGGAGCGGAGGAGATCGATGCGCCCGCCGAGCAAAGCGCAGTGCGCCGCGCCATCAGCTCATCCACATTTTCGCTGGGATTCTGGTTGGCTGGTTGACGGTGTTCGGCGTGAAATATCCAGGTCGATGCCTGGGAGCTAGAGCACAACACTCGGGCGTCCGGAGGCGTACGAAGGGTCGAGTCGAGGACCACTCGAATGGGATCGTCATCGGGAGCGGTGCGCTCCAGTCGAACGGTGAGCTGTGGATCGTCGGCGAGTATGGTCCCTACCCCGACCAGTACCGCGTCGACCTTGCGTCTAAGTTCATGGGCTTCGCGGCGTGATTCGGGGCCCGTGATCCACTTGGACTCCCCCTGGCGCGTCGCGGTGCGGCCATCGAGGGTCATCGCAGACTTTGAGATGACCCACGGACGCAAGAGTGTATCGGGATCACGTTCGTCTGGAAGTTCTGATCGATGAGCTTGCTCGATCGGAAGTTCACCACTCGGTGGCGCAGGCTTCACGAAGCTCGCTCGCGTGACCCGTCAAGAAGCGCACTCAGCTCCTGTAGAAACTCGTGAGCATCTTTGAAATCTCGATATACGCTCGCAAAGCGCACGTAGGCGACCTGATCGAGTTCTCGAAGTGCATGCATTAGCCGCTCGCCTATCTCTTTGGACGTGATCTCGTTGCCTCCAGACTCCGAGAGAGAGCGCTCCAGGGAGTCCACGATTCGTTCCAGGCTTTCCGCGGAAATATCTCGTTTCACGCATGCTCTGCGCAGGCCGGCCATCGCTTTATCGCGGGTAAACGGCTCGCGTCCGCCATTTTGTTTGATGACGAGCGGCAACGCCTGCTCGACTCGCTCATAGGTGGTGTAGCGTTTGCCGCATGCGTTGCATTCACGCCTTCTACGGGTCACTTCTCCCGCTTGAGACAGTCTAGAATCGATAACGCGGTTATCGAATTTGCCGCAGTAGGGGCACCGCATGCTCCGCGAAGCTAGCGCTCGGCCGAAGGAGTCGCAAGTGGATCCAAAGGTATCAAACGAACCACGGATTCAAGGTGAGCCGTTTGCGGAAACATATCGAAGGCTAGAGCTCGATCGACCCGGTATCCCAAACCCGCAAAGCGGAAGAGGTCCCGTTTGAGTGAGGCGGTATCGCATGAAACATAGACGATTCTCGATGGACGACGCTTCACGATCGACGCGATGAGATGCTTGGCACCTGCTCGGGGTGGATCGAGTACGACCACCTCGACCGGAGGTCCCTTCACCTCATGCAGTGCATCCCCTTCGATCACACGCACCCGGCCGCGTGGCAGGGATTCTATGTTTTGCCGTAACGCTCGACACGCTTCAGGATGGCTTTCTACGGCGACGACATGGCGCGCTAGGGTTGCGAGCGCGAGGGTTAGGTTCCCTGAGCCTGCATGCAGCTCGAGCACGCGAACATCTTGGCAGTCGGCAAGCTCGGTGACATGTCCGATGAGGGCCTGATTCACAGGATCGTTTGCTTGAGAGAACCCGCCTTCGGTGCCGATCATCGGCACCTGCGTGTCCCTCGGAATCCACTCCCACGTATCTCCAAACCGCGCTGCGACGCTGGCGCCTCCAGCGCGTAGCGAGGCTCCGGCGAGCCCCCCTTCTTCGACCCAAGATTCGAGTTGAGAGTAGAGCGCCGGGGGTTGTGGATCCTGAGCATCCATCCAAATGACGGCGAGGCCGCTCGTGCCCATTCCTAGCCGCAGGGTCCCCTCACCCTGAACATGTGAAGACACTCTTGTTCGAAACTCCGAAACTGCCTCTCGTAGCGTCTCGACCAAGACCAGGCAGAGTTTCACGTCGACCAGAGCTCGGTCCCCCCTAGGTCGATAGCCCAACCGCGCTCCCGAAAAATGCAGGCGAGCGCGACGTCGGTATCCCAGTTTCGGTCCAGACTCGATCCACTCGACCTCAGGTGCGTTAGATGTGGAACGTTCACTCGCGAGCACCGCCTCGGTCAACATGGCCGTTTTTGCTTCTCGCTGGGATCGCGCAGAGGCGTGCATGAAAGGACAGCCGCCGCACGTATCGGCAATCTCGCAGGGAGGATTGACTCGTTCCTCCGACGAATGGAGCACCTCGACGACCCTGCCCTGCAGCGTGCCTCTTGTCCTCCTAACGCGATCGAGAACCACGACCTCTCCGGGCAACGCTCCCCTCGCGAACACGATTCCGAGAGGGGTTTCGATCGCTGAGTCGCCACCTCGGGCTAGGGCCCGCACCCTACCTTCGATGGTTGTCTTGCCCGTGACACTCTTCGTATTCACCATCGGTTTAGGGGAAGCGCTGGGCTGGACGACCGCGGGCGTATACGAAAGAAAAATCGCCGTCGATCACCGCGAATCGCTCTTCGGGCTCTCGCAGATCGGTGAGCCGCACGTTGGTAAAAGAACCTTCAATACGGTCCCCGCTCCCCTCGCCAGGAGCGTAAATTGCATCGAAGGTGATCTCTCCGGACACAGCCTCATAGATCACGGGCAACCTATCCGATCGATAAGGGCACCTGCGGTTGAGATAGAGTGCCATGCGCACCGGCGCCATGAACTCACTGGTGATGGGAATGGGCTGCATAAGGAACTGCTCGAAGACCTCTTCCCGGTCGAGAATGGATATAGAAACGCCGTTGGTGCGATCTTCAAAACCGCTACCCCGCTGAATGCGGATTTCAAGAATCTCCTCGGTGCCGACATCCGCAACAAAGAAATTGGGTCTCAGATCGAGTGCCCATTCCTCCAGACCACAGTCTGGCGCATTCACCAGACCTGTAACCGAGCCCTCGCCGATTCCCACCGTACATCCCAGCGACCCGAACGATACGATGAGACCGAACCAAATATGTCTTGCATGGCTGGACGTAAGCGCAGTGCCGAGTCTGGCTGGGCTGAGGCTCAATACCTCAAATCTATTGAATAAAGCCTCCACCTACTACCTCATCCTCACGATAGATCACTGCGGCTTGACCCTTGGTGACTGCATGTTGCGGTTCGGCAAACTCTACCGAAAACGTTCGGTGATGTGGTCGAATCCGAGCCTTCGCCGGTTTGTGTCGATATCGGATTCGCACCTCCGCATCGAATTCCGACTCGGGCGGAGTGAGGACCCATGAGGCCTCTGCAGCGATAAGCGCGCTCTCTTTGAGAGACTCGGCGCTGCCGACTACAAGACGTCGCTCCTCCGGTACGATCTTCAACACATAGCGGGCCGGTCCTCCTCCAAGGCCGAGACCCTTTCTCTGACCCACGGTAAAGCCTACGATCCCGTCGTGATCGCCCAAGACCGTGCCGTCTTCGTCCTCGATGTGTCCAGACCGCACGGCATCTGGGCGTTTCGACTTGATGAAACCGGCGACATCCCCGTCCGGGATGAAGCACAGCTCTTGAGAATCCGGCTTGTCCGCATTGGGGATTCCCAGCCGTCTGCCGTGAGCGCGTGTTTCGTTTTTGGTCATCGAACCCAAAGGAAAGATCATGCGCTCCAACACCTGCTGCGGTACGCCAAATAGAAAGTAGCTCTGGTCCTTGGTTTGATCCCTTCCCTTAAGCAGGCGCGTCCCTTCGGGGCTGGGCCGTAACCTGACATAGTGCCCGGTCGCGACATGGCTGGCGCCAAATCGTTCGGCCAAGCTCAGGAGGTACGTCAGCTTAACTGTACGGTTGCAGTGAACACAGGGACTCGGCGTAGCTCCCGCCAGATACCCATCGATCAAGGGGCGAACGACTTCTTGCTCGAACGCCTCCCGCTTGTCGATCACGTAGTGGGGAATGCCTAGGTACTCGCTGACCCGAGACGCATCTTCTCGATCCTCTGGTGCGCAGCAACGTCCGACCTGTTCCGAAGGGCCAGCGTCCCAGAGGTGGAGGGTGACGCCGATCAAGTCGTGTCCCTGCTCCTTGAGCAAAGCCGCGGCCACCGCGGAATCGACTCCACCACTCATTGCGACGAGAATCCGTTTTGGTTCTCCATGCTCGGATTGCATTGGAACGCTCACGTGCGGAATAGATCCGCTAGTGCGAGTACGCTAGCGTGCCCGCGCGGACTGCGAAGGTTGAATCATAAACCGCTGCAGGACAAGTGCCAGCTTGTCCACTGCACGGCTGATCATCTCGTCAGTGGTCTCCGGTCCAAAACTGAATCGAAGGGCGCCTCGAGCACGCCATGGTTCAGCAGGATACATAGCCTTCAAGACCGGGGACTCCGACTGCAGTCCGCTGGAACATGCGGCGCCGCTCGAAACGCAAACTTCCTCCAGATCGAGTGCCGCCACGAGCTCTTCGCCCTTCAGATGACGAAAACTCGCGTTGACCACCGTGCCCACCCGCGGGCCTTCGACGCCGTTGAGCACGGCCCCCAGCTCGACCAGCGACCTTTCGAGCTGATCTCGGAGTCTTGTGATTCGCGCCATCGAAGCGCGTCGAGCACTGAGCTGGCAACAGGCTTCGCCGAATCCGGCGAGTAGCGCCACATTTGGGGTTCCCGGACGACGCCCCCGCTCCTGTCCCCCACCCTGAAGCAAAGGCGCGATCGCCCCACGAATCAAGAGCGCTCCGACTCCAGCGGGACCCCCTATTTTTTGCGAAGCGATGGCCAAGGCGTCTGCGCCGATCTCGTCGAATTGAACAGGTATTTTGCCGGCAGCCTGTGTGGCGTCCACGAACACTCGAGCTCCATCTCGTTTGGCCTGACAAGCCCATCGCGCTACCGGAAAGAGGGTTCCCGTCTCATGATTGACCCACTGAACGGCCAAAAGCTCATCGGTCGCGAGGCGAGGAAGCTGCACGTCAAACGATTCAGACCACGGTATCTGACGTCGATCGGTGAAGGTTTGAGAAGGCTCGTGCACTGCGGGATGCTCCACGCTGGTAGTCATCACGCCTCGGCGGGTGCCTACCGGAAGCAGCCCCCGTATCGCTAGGTTGCATGCTTCGGTTCCCCCGGAGGTGAACACAACGCTTTTTGGGGAGACGCCGAACGCTTCTCCAACTTCCCGTCGAGCCCGTTCGAGGATCGCTCTTGCGGCACGACCCGCTCCATGCACGCTTGAAGGGTTGGCCCAAGCGGTCGCACCGACATCGTCCATTCTGGCGCGCACACTCGCGTTCAAGGGTGACGCAGCGTGATGGTCTAGGTAGATCATCGGGTTCGGTCGGCTCGATCGTTCTTTCGGCTGGGATGCACACTGGCCGCTTCGATCCGAACTCGCAATCGGACGAGGGTTCCAGAAAGGGCCGCGCCCGAGACCATTTTTGTTGGAGGGCTCTCAATATCGACGCCGCCGCCCATCGCTTCGGTGACCTGACTAGCGAACGCTAAGCCCAGTCCAACCCCGCCAAACTCGCGGGTAATAGAGCCGTCCACTTGGTAAAAGGGCTCGAGAATTCGTTCAGACTGTTCTTTCGGAACTCCCGGACCGCTGTCCGCGACAACGAATGCAAATTGAGAGGGAGATACGTCGAGTCGCTCCACATCCACCGCAACAGTCCCTTCTCTAGGCGTGAACTTTGCGGCGTTTTCGAGTACGAGGACCATCGCTCGTCGAAGCTTGTCGGGGTCGCCCGTCCCTAGAAAGTCTCCTTGCCGCTGAGGGTGAAGCACTTGAAGCGATTTCTGATTGAAATGAGTCTGGGTTTCTTCCAGCGCGCGACCGGCGACCTCAAAGAAATCGTATTCACGAGCGTAAAAATGCATGCGCCCCGTTTCGAGAGAGCTTACGTCGAGCAGAGTGTCGACAAGTCCACGCAGGCGCTGTGTGGACGACTGGATCGAAACCAAGCATTTTCTCTGCAGGGGACTCAGCGGACCGAGCTCTTCGTTGAGCAAGAGCCGGAGATACCCGACTACGGGCGTCATCGGGGTTGCGAGCTCGTGACTTACATTCTGAAGGAACTCCCTTCGTAGCCGCATCATTTCCTCGAGCCGTTCATTTGCCGACTCGAGTTCGACCACCTTTTTTTCAAGTCGGTGAACGATCTTCTGCGAACGTTCTCGGAGACGCAATTCACCGCTGTCGCCGTGGCTCTGCTCTCGGTGTCCCCGGAGAAAGCGATCGATCGTTCGCGCGAAACGACTCGCATCGATCGGTTTCTGGATGAAACCATCCGCGCCAACCGCAAGGCTTGTTTCCCGATCTCCTTCCGCTGTGATCGCCACAATGGGAACCCCGTCCAGATCGGAAATGCCTCGCAGTCTGAGGGTGACCTCGTAGCCATCAAGGTCAGGTACGTTGATGTCCACCAGAATCAGGTCCGGATGTTCGCAGGCGGCCATGCGGATGCCCTCGAGCCCCGTCTCCGCGTCGACTACATGATGCCCCGCCACCCCAAGGAGCTTCTGCACAAGCCGCCTGTTCTTCGGATCATCTTCGATGTGAAGGACTCTCGCCATGCCTTGGTCATCATAGACTGAAGTGACCGAAATGCGCATCCATAGCGAATCTGAGTCCCTTTTGACGCTCGCTAAGTTCAGTCGTCGTCGGAAACAGTTTCGATCTCCAGATCTGAGTCTTCCTGGAGGTTCGACATGTCCTCTTGATCATCGGATGAATCATCGAGAATCTGCTCGTCGTCGCCGTCGTCGTACGGTTCGACACCGCCGCGTGGCTCGGCATCGTTGTCCTTCGTCTCGGCTTCATCCTCGAGAGACGAACGTTCGGCAGGTTGACTCGAATCCGTGTCCATTTTGGTGAGGCGGTCCCTCGAGCGAGTTCCACTCTTTGAGCGCGGTCTGCCTCTGGAACCGCTTCTTGTCTTCGAACGCCCCCCAGAGGAGAGTTCAGTGTCGTCCGAAGTGGCTGTCGACGTTTCTGAGTCAGCAGCGTTTTCCAAGCCATCGGGCATCTCAGAATCGTCAGAGCTTGACGCCGGATCTTCCTCGTCTGATCCAACCGGCGCGGATGGATCATCACGCCTTCTCCTTCTACGACGACGCCCATCTTCGCCCTCTGCGGCAGAACGATCGGTATCGTTTCGCGAACGGCGATCGGGCTTTGCCTCCGGCTTCAACTCGGCACCGAGACCTTCCAATAGATCCAAGTCAAGTCCAGCAATGGGGACCAAGTGACGACGAATACCTACTCCCGACTCTTCCATCGAGGTGGCGAGCGCCATGCCGTCGAAAAGAGTGATCACTCCTGTTTGCCCGCCGACCGCCTCTTCTCGGGCGCCGGAAAGCACTTGTCCTGTCGTGACGATCCACGCCGCTTTGGCATTACCGTAATGGTGCAACGCTCCTCGTGCATCGATGATGTGCTCTCGGCCGATGCTGCCACCGTTTCGAACAACAACGATGGCAAGGGCGATCTCTTCAGGTCCTCGACAGAGGGTTCCTGCGAGGTGAAAATCGGACCCTGAACTCGGTCTGCGAACGCCTCGAAGTCCAGTCACGCCAAGCCGATTGAGCCAAACAGCCAGCAATTCCATAAACCCGGTTGCCGGCATTGCCGCGATGGTGCGCACAAAAGAACGGCGAATTTGGCTGCGCTGTCGGTGTGCAGATCGCCAAACGTCTCCTTCGGCACGCAAGGCATCCCCCGGGTGTAGCCAGTCAGAGAGATGAACCTGACCCTCTAGAACACGGAACCGCGGTCTCAGTTGCCCCGCCTCAGAGCGGGCGATATCGCCTCGAACTGCCGCAGCTATCGTCGGAACAAGCGCATCTGCAGATCCCGCGAGTCGCCCGCGACGAACGAGTTGATCGGCGAGCCAAGTGTACCCTCGCGGCTTTTGATTGCTGCCCTTGAGCAATTGAAAGACGGCATCTGAAAGATCGGCTCCTGCCACGTCGCCCTCGTCGGGGACGTGATTCCAGTCTCCAGAGGCGTGCTCCGATTCTGCAGGCCGTGAAGAATCCCGGCGTAGGTCGCGTCGGGTACCGCGACCTCCCTCTCGGCGGGTGTTCGATGCGCTGCGAGTGTCCCGACGGGCAGGTTCGCTGCGACTGGACTGCGCATCCTCGTCTACGTGCGTGTCCAGCGACTCCTCGTCACTTCGTCGCCTTCTTCTCCGTCGACGCTTGCGCTTGCGCCCTGCATCACCGTCCTCTGAACCCGACTCATTGAGCTTGGCGAGGATCAAGTCATCGTCATCGTCTTCCTCTGGAAAGAGATCGGCCCCTGGAACTTGCCTTTGCGGTTTTGATTCCGATGTCTCCGCCATTGGGGATGCAGGAAGTGAAACTTCCGGCGAGGAATTGCCGGTAAAAGAAGAAGTCTCCGGCGCTGAACTATCCGCTTTCGACTTGGTTGAAGCAGGCTCGACTTGTCCCTTGTCACCACCCACGGCCGTAGGATTCAAGTCGGCGGGAGGGAGGGCATACTCGAGGCTCGATTCTACATTTTGCAGAACCTCACTGTCGAATTCCCTCAAGCCAAACACGCCCGGTTTGACCTTGACGATGGGCGCCTCGCCGACGTCCTTTTTGACCATGGTGGCCAATCGAGAACTCATCGTAATTTCAGGAGTTTTCCCCACGTGGGACAGCAGATTGCGCTCGATAGCGATCTCGGTGATTTTTTTGTAGTGCAGCGGTCGCTGAGCGAGCTTGAGCACTTCCACCGCGGCTTCGGTGAACGTCATCGTTTAATTTCCTTGCGGGCCATCGGGCTTTGACTGCACTCATGTTCCGATCGATGTATCGACGGGGCTTCCACTCGCTCGTATTCCCGGTGACGGGGACTCGTTTGGTGTGGACTCGTTTAAAAAGTGGCCTCGGTCGCATCGGTTGAGCGCGAGTTCTGTTCGGCGCGATAGCAAAAAGGTTGTTTGTAGGGCGCCCCAGACCGTTCCGGCGCTCCCGTGAGGTGGGTTGGTACCATCCTCACAGATTCAACGCAACGTCGGGGAGCTCCCGTTTGAACGCCAAGCGTCAGCGACACAAGTACATTGATCTCGACCACACCACGTGCCACGTCGAGCCCGTCGCCTAAGGTCGATCGCCCCCTCAGGGCAGGAGAATATCCAATGCTCGAATTGTTGGGCAAGGCAGTGGTTCTAAGCGTCGCGATTGCGCTACTACTCACCAGCCCCTGCGTGGACACGGGATCCTCTGGCTCGAACAAGCGCACCACAGATCCCAGTTCAGCAGATAGCCCGAGTTCGACTGCAGGAACTGCGTCGGCTCCGGCTAACCCCGCACCCAGATCTCCGGAGGGGTCGTCCCTGGCCGGTTTTGAGGAAGTTGCGGTCGCCGGTACTACATCCGATGCCGAATCAGAGTCTCACGGCGGATTCGACATTCGCCTTGTTCGAGTGCAGCCGGGTCCACACGTAGGATCCAACAAACTTTGTGACATCAGTTTCGCGGGTCGACCCTCGGCCATCGAGGGTCGTGAAGTCAGACGGTATCAGAGAAACGCGACCCACAGAATGAGTGTGAAATGCTGGGCACCCACCGGCGCGGGATGGGCTGATCTCGTCTTCGATCGGCCTACGGTCCCGAGCACGCACCACATCAACCGCGGTACACGAATCCGGGTCGAAATCATCTCCCCTGATGGTGGTTTCGCGGAGTATCCCATCGTCAAGTTTATTGAAATTGTTGGGAAAAGTCCGGTTCCCAGTAAAAACAACGCGCTCTTCACCATCGTCGATCCCGCGTTCGATTTTCGTTATCTTCGTCACAACAACGGTTTGGTTGGCTCTAGTCAAACCTGCGGAGTGGCCTTTGCTGGAAGCATCGACAGGATCGAAGATTCGATTCGTCGACGCCGTAACTACCCGTCCACTGCACAGAACCGCATGATCCTCAAATGCAAGCACGCTCAGGGGGAAGAATGGGTCGACCTTATTTTCACCGTGCAAACGTCTATGAGTGCATTAGCGATACGCAGAGGCGTTCAGGTCGTCGTCGAAGTGATAAGCAAAGACGGAGGGTTTGCGGATTATCCCGTGGTTCGATTAACGCCCTCCTCAGAAATTTCCGGATCCGCGGACGGCTAAGGATCAAGTGGTCGATACCCTCCCCTCTTCCGACTTTTGCAAACGCACTCGTTTTGGAGCTATTCGGTCGAGAGCTCGGAGCATTGACTTCCACCACTCAACCTTCTACGCAGGGGCGGACTGCGACCTATCTCTGCTTTCTTGACCGAAGCCGTGTCTATAGGGCATCCACAGTATGTGTCTGTGGGGACGCGATCAGAACCACACAGGCGTGGCTAAGAGTCTGAAATCCGTCAGTGCTAGTGCCTGGTTCGGTTTTCGCACGGAGCCTCAGATGGAGGAGAACAGCGATGAAGGATAAGCGCGTCGGAGTGTTGATGGGTGGACTCAGTGCAGAGCGAGAAGTATCGCTTGCGACCGGAGAGTCCGTCTACAAGGCGCTCAGTTCCCGGGGATATCGCGTTACCAGAGTCTACGTCGATAGCGATATCGATAGAGTTCTCCGTCAAAACCCGATCGATGTCGCTTTTATAGCGCTACATGGAACGTACGGAGAAGACGGCTGCATTCAGGGGTTACTCGAACTTATGGGTATTCCCTATACGGGCTCCGGCGTTCTTGCGAGCGCGATGGCGATGGACAAGCAAAAGTCCAAGGAACTGTTCCGACTCTACAATGTGCCGACGCCTCCCTATTACACCGTGGAGCCAGGTAATTTTGAACGCCTAGAAGAACTTCACGGCTCTTTTGGATATCCAGTCTTTGTAAAGCCGCGCTGCGGCGGTTCCAGTGTTGGATGCGGCAAAGCCACTGATCCTGCAGCGCTACTCGCACTGTGCGAACAAGCCGCTGCGTTCGACACCTCGGTGCTCGTCGAGCGTTATATACAAGGACACGAAATCGAGGTTGGCCTGCTTGACGGCAAAGCGCTTGGCGCGATCGAGATCGTCCCCGACGCAAGCTTCTACGACTACCGCAGCAAATACCAACCAGGTGCGAGTACGTACCATTTTCCTGCACGGCTGAGTCCCACTCGCTACAAAGGAGTTCTCAACTTGGCAGAACGTGCGGTTCAATGCGTTCAAGCAACCGGGGCCGCGAGAGTGGATCTGCTCGTGACCGAGGGTGAAAATGAATACGTGTTGGAAGTAAATACCCTGCCGGGACTGACTCCCAACTCTTTGTTGCCGAAAATTGCCCGAGGTGCAGGTTATAGTTTTGAAGATCTTTGCGAGGCTATTCTAGAACGCAGCATGCACGAAGCACGAACTGGAGTGCCCTGCGATGTCCCGGAACGAACTTTACACGCTGCAGAACATCGAAAGATGGCCCCCCTCGTTTGATTGGAACGTGAAAGAAGCCGTGATGCCCGCTTCGGCCAATGGAATCGATCTAAGTGCCTGAGCGGGATTCTGTTTGTTTCATCGAGCGCTCGAGCAGACTGGAGCCCGAGCTTCGAATCGAGAAAAGCGGATCGCATTCACCTAGGCATTGAACCAAGACGCGTTCAGATGCTCCAGATGAGCCACACAGGACTCTGGAAGCCCAACCGCGATTCGAAACGCCTCGGATGCTCGAGTTCCAGTCGCTGTTCAACGACCGCTTTGTTCCTGGAATCAGGCTGGGCGTGTTCGCCAGCAGGGGACCATCGATAGCGTCTCGCTTCAGAAGGATTTCGTCTTCCGCTCCGGCCAAAAATGTAACGCGGGCGCACCCTTGTACTTGATGCACTTCAGCAACTGGTAAGGAGACGAGTTCGACGTACACCTCGCCTTCTGATTCCAGTTCGTGGAGCGAGATGAACTCCAGAGCTCGAGTTCGGAGATCGGATTCCAGTTCTGCATGCCAATCACGCTCGGGAATCGGTTCGTATTCGACCCTATAGCTGGCTGGTTCCGAGCCCGCTTCGACCATAAATTCAGATCGGGTGGAATCTCCAGCGCATCGATGTCGCGTGTTCGGAGCGGCGAGCACGTTTGTTCGATCGGCTAGCGGTCGCAGAGTCACCGCTGCCGGAGTCCCATCCACCCCCTCGCCGATCGCACGCAACCGAATGCATCCCTCATCAGGTCGCTTCGATAGCGACAACATTCGCGATTCCCCTGGCTGAAGTACTCCAAAGCCAAGCTGTCGGCGGCCCACACGCTGTCGAGGTTGAATCGGAGCCATCGAGCGTTGCGGCTCCTCTCGAACGTGTTCCAAGGACGGGAGCCCCCCCGCTCGCTGACTGTGCCACAGGCTGGCGTGCCCTCCCAGGTCGACCTCGGGCACGTGAAGCATCGTCACGATCAAGCGGCTGGTTCCCCCGCGCGAGCTCAACTCCAATCTAGAGAAGTCTTCTCGCCCCGCACACAGCTGAACCACCTTGGTGACAGAGTCTCCGCTTCCCGCAAAGAGGGAACGGCTCCGTGAGTCGACCAGCTTGACCTCGAAGTCGCCCGGCGTGGTGTCCATTCGAGTTGAAACGATGGTGTAGCAGGAACCCACTCGAGTCCGAAGAGGGACGTAGACAGGCTCCCGTCCGAGCGCAAATCTACGATCGGGAGTCAGTGACCGAAAACCCCGCCGCATCGCTCCAGCGACCACTTCCTGATGCTTCCCCAGGATCGGATCGACTCGCGGCCGCTCCAGTTCACCCGGGACACTGAGCAGCGAACCTGTTGCAAGCCTAAAATCTTCAGAAGCCCCAGAAAAAGCGACGACCAAAAACGCTCCCGCTCCGCGGTATGCGCTGAGGCGATAGTAGCCGTCTAGGTTGGGCCCATCGATACATCCCGCCAAACTGGGATGCGGGTCAGGCTGTTCGTCCTCACCCACAAGCACCCCTGAAGGCAGAAAATAAGCGGCATCGATATCCGCAAGTCCACCAGAGGCATAGGCAACAACGATCCAGCATCGAGAAGACTGCAAAGGTAATGAAAAAGTTCTGGATTCAGGCGCTACCAGGAATCCTTCGAAAGACTGAGATGGAACGAAACCGTGGCCTCTCAGGCGCTCGGCGATTTGAAGCATCCGCTTCACCTGAGATCCTTCGGCATCACGCCACGCATGAGCCGATTCAGATGCTACGCGAACTGGAATCGTCTCCGCTGCGCTACAGCTGCCGACAGTGCTGAGAAGTGAGAGAAGCGTCAGGCATGTTTTTGGTCTGAGGCTTGCGGACATCAGTGCACTTTCGTAGCGCGAGACGGGGTGTCTGCGATTCCTAACCAAACAGGTCCGCTATTCCGATAACGTCGAACTTCTAACTGAAGATGAGATCGTCCGTCACTGCAGTAAAAGACAACGGGAAATTGGCCTCCGCCCAAATGATTGGCCAGCAATCCACCCTCCGAGTTGACCAGCACGAGATCGAGATCTCCGCTGGCTTCACCGCCAAGCATGGCCGCGGCAGAAAAACATCCGCGTTCTTCGAGCTCCATCGGAAATCGAATGCGTTCGCCAGCCAGTAGGTATGCTTGATAACGTTTGCGAACACCAAGGCCGCGTGCATTCATCAGCGAAACCCATTCCGACCACTGCCACAGAGCGGCGTCCACCAGCTCGGATGAAATTCCTTGTTGCGGTTGCAGCGTAAATACGCAAACCGCAAGTTGCTCTGCATCAACCTCTAGATCTCTCTGAAGATAGACCTTTGCAGTAACCTCTCCAGACCGCGTCGCACAGAACTTCAACCGTGGATGTCGCCCTCGGGCTTCTAAGGAGCGAATCG
>JBCCEA010000019.1:0-78577 GCA_039030515.1 Myxococcota bacterium
GGGCAGCTTTTGTGCAGCAAGGGGCACAAGGGAATGCACGGGTGCGTCTGCAGGGCGGAGCAGGCTGGGCTTAGGGGAGCAAGGTCGTTCGGGTGAGGGGCCAAGGGGCGCATGAGACGCCGGCGTCGACGCGACAAGCACGCTTGCAGCAAGCCACAGGCCCCCTCAAGACGCCGATGCGCCGCGGAGACAGCCACCGCAAGGGCGCTTCCACGCACCGTACCCGGTCAGGTGGGCGAGAGAGGTGGGCGATGGGTATCCGGCTTCCACGCACCGTACCCGGTCAGGTTTGGGGAGACATCGTACCCGTTCAGGTGGGCGAGAGAGGTGGGCAGGTGGGCAGGTGGGCAGGTGGGCGATGGGATTCGGGGGCGAGATTTCGAAAACCAAGCAGCTGTTTGCGAGACACCGTACACCCTATCTCGGTCGACAAACTGAAAATCACCTGGCGGGCGGTCAACTCTTTTAACTGACTGTCGTTCTCCAGCCGTAACGCCCTTATTCCAATCTGAAACACTCCGACAAAGAGCAACGGCATTCTGAATATTTTAGCCAGAGTCTTTTCCGATCGTTAGTTACGAAAAAGCAGGTTTATTCTTTTCAGGGATCAAATCATCGCTGACTCAAACAGAACAACCCATATCGGGCACACATGCTCAGACATCAATATTCTACATAAAACCGGGTACACATAGGTAATTGCTGATGCACCTCGACTCAATTGGACCCGTTGCCGCAGACTCGACACGCAGACTCTTAGTTTGCAGAGTCGCCGGAGCATTTTATGCTATCGACGCTAGCGTCGTCGTTCAAATCCAGGAGGTTGACCAACTGGCAAAGTGTCCACATTCCGGTGAGGTCCGCGGAATGGCTCGAGTAAGGGGACGCTCTGTTCCGGTTGTGGACGCCCGTAAACGAATGGGGCTACCGTCCCGGGAAGAGGAGCTCAGAGAACTCAATCTCGCTCTCGACAGCTTTGAAGCACATCATCAATCTTCTCCTTGCTCCGATGCACATCATTGCGGGCTCTCTCGATGGCTCGGAGAGCCGATCTTCAGCCCGGCCATTCAACGCCTCATGGAGCGCATGGAAGAAGCACATCGAGTGCTTCGTGAACATGGAGCCGCCGCTCCGGACAAACCGCTTACTTCTGCCGGGCGTGCCTGGTCCCGGCTAAGGATGCTAAAAACCCGTATTCAAAAAGCGACTCGAGAAGCTCGGGAACTACTGGTCTGCGCCCGAACCTCGAACGTACTTTCTGCACTGACCGTAGATTTTGTTGAAGGCATTCATGACCTTCCTCTGATAGAAAGGCAGCCGTCAGGTCCTCATTTTGTAAACGAGCTTCGCGAAATGGACTCAAAAAGCGTTTTTGTCGTCGACCTGAAATGGCTGCTAACTCCAAGTTGACGGAGAGAACAGCTCTCTGAAACCGTATTGGTTGAAAATATTAAGAGTATTTCTTATGCACCCGGAAACACCCTACCGGGAGCACGCTACGCTGGACGACTCTGCTTTAGACGGCGCACAGACTTGGAGATTTCTCCTTCAATCTCCGTCAGTGGAACGCTACGAGTTGCCGCTCCGATCCGCATCGCTTCCCCCGCCATGCCCCAAACGGCACTCGACTCTTTATCTTGTACGAATGTGGATGCACCGGCATTCCGCATAGCGAGCAGGCCCTCGGCTCCGTCGAAACCCATGCCGGTCATCAGTACGCCAATAGCCGCTGATCCCGCATGTTGCGCAACACTAAGCATAAGCGCATCGACTGAAGGACGATGCCCGCTCACTTTGTTTCCTGCCTTCAAAACCGATAGAAACCCTTCAGCATCCCGACATACTTCAAGATGAAGGTTGCCGGGTGCGACATATACATGTCCTGATTTCAAACGCTGACCGTGCCGCGCCACACCAACCTTGAGTTGCGACTGACGATCGATCATATCTGCATACGATTCGATCTGTGCAGGCCGCATGTGTTGAACAAGCAATACTGGAGGAGTCCTGAACGGCAATTCACTAACTACGGCTCCGATCGCCGTGGGGCCTCCCGCACTAATGCCTAGAGCGATAACGATATTATCGCTTGTCAGCCTTGTCGCCTCCCCGCGATGGACTGGACCAACCAGTGTCGATCTTTCGCCGAGTTCTCTGCGTTCCAGACCATCCGCTCCACTTCGTCGATGGGCCGCCAGCCTTAGCGCTCCTGCAAGACGCTGCAGGCCTTGTTTCAAAGCATCTCCTTCGAGAGGAAGCGAAATCTCGGCAGTGGTCACTCCGTAGCCGAACACCACACGAGGTGACCAAGGGGCATCCTGAGCCAATGGCTCTTCGACAAGCCAAACATCGGCACGAGCGAGTCCGGAAGCTTCCTCGTGTGACGAAGCCTCTCCAGCGAGCTCAAGTCCGGCCTGAACCAGTGCGCTCTTGACCACGCGCAGGCTCCTGATGGGCCGCGCAACGACATTAACCCGCAGACTCAACCCATTCTCCTTCGGTAGACTCCTGTCTGCACGAACTCGAGTTCATCACACCGACTACGGATCGACTCTGCAACACCTATGTATAGATAGCCTCCCGGCACCAGAGAGCGAGCTAAGTTAGCCACCACGGAATCCACCTGAGTCTCGTCAAAGTAGATAAGCACGTTGCGACAAAAGATTACATGAAATGGCTGCCTAAATGGGTAATCTGGAGCGATTAAATTGAAGCGTCGAAAAGTCACGTCGCTACGAATATCGGGATGAATTTCGTATCCTGTAACTGTCGATCTTAGGTACTTCTCGCGTACCGAATTAGGAAGTCGCTCTGCATTGTTGCTTTCGTAACAACCGTCCATCGCAACCTGAAGGACCGCGTTGCTTATGTCCGTTGCAAGAACTCCTGCTTCCCACTCAGGGTACCTCAAACCGAAATAGTCTCTGAGCAGCATCGCGATGTAATAGGGTTCCTCACCAGTCGAAGCAGCAGCACACCAAACACGCAGGTCGCAAGTTTGCTGCAATCTGGACTCGAACTCTGGCAGCACCACATTTTGAAAATGTTCGAAATGAACCGGTTCTCTTAGAAAGAAAGTGTGGTTTGTCGTCAAAGCATCGACTACGGCGCTCACCAAGTTTGGATCGTCACCGCGGACAAAATCATCAATAAGATCCCCGGTGGATCTCCGATTGAGTCGCCTTGTCAGCTCTCCGAGACGACGCCCGACCATCGAGCGTTTGGAATCATTCAGAAACAAACCAAATACAGAGCGACACGCCCGATCAAGCCGTTGGAACTCCTGCTCCGTCATGGTTGCGAGCATCTCAGTAGCGCCCAAAATCTGCAGGCTGAATCAGGTTGCGCAAGGATGACGCACCGTTACGCCAAGCTCCATTGCTCGAGGGTTTTCGAGCTCCGTTAGAGCTATTGTGTGAGGAACCTTCTCCGTTAGATGAAGAGTTGTTCGCCACAGGTTTATTGATGCCGTTCTTGGCGAGAAACTGATGAAATGCTTCCAACATCTCTGGGGTTAACTCACTGGGATCCCTGGGCTGCACCGCGGGTAAATGAAAGTGATCGAGAAGTTCGGTGAGACGACCTGCCTGAGATGCAAGCTGAGACGCCGCCGCTGCCATCTCACCTGCTCCCGCAGTGTTGCGCTGAGTGACTTCATCTACTTGAGACAAACCGATATTGATCTGACCGATG
The DNA here is from genome assembly GCA_039030515.1 of Myxococcota bacterium. Lineage (GTDB taxonomy): Bacteria > Myxococcota_A > Polyangia > Polyangiales > Houyiibacteriaceae > JBCCEA01. The sequence continues at coordinate 3,694 of JBCCEA010000019.1, forward strand.
GCGTCGGCTTGTTCGTGGGTGGCCTCCGCGATTTGCGAAACGAGTTGACGTGCTTCTCCAACCCCCTCAACGATTTCAGTCAGACTATGTGCAGTTTGCTGAGCGAGTTCCATACCCCCAGAAACCTTTTGAATCGTCTCTTTGATGATCGACGTAGTCTCTCGAGCGGCTTTTGCGGAGCGTGCAGCAAGCCTGCCGACTTCCTCGGCGACCACCGCAAATCCCTTGCCATGTTCCCCGGCACGCGCAGCTTCTACTGCCGCATTGAGTGCAAGTAGATTGGTCTGAAAGGCGATTTCATCGATGACTTTGACGATCTTCGAAATGTCTTGACCCATGCGTTCGATATCGGTCATCGCCGAAAGCATGGAGTTCATGACACCGTCTCCCGCTTCAGCGCGTTCTCGAGCCCTGTCGGCTAGAGCCAGGGCTTGACTGGCGTGCTCTGCGTTGGTGCCGGTCTGCTTGGCAATGCGCTCGGCTGAAGCACTTACCTCTTCGATACTGGCAGCAGACTGGGTGCTGTTGTCAGATACATCTCGACTGGCGGAAGCCACAAGGGTGCTGCCGCTACGCACATCGATGGCAGTTTGACGAACTGACTGCAGCGTATTTGTGAGGCTGTTTACCATATTTGAAAGACTGAAAAGTAGCGCGTCGTTGTCAGAACGTGGGCTGACGGTTACGGTGAGATCTCCGTTCGCCACACGCTGAGTGGTCTGAGCCAAGTGTTCGTCGGAATCGATAAGGGCGTTGATCACGCGCTCGAGGGTCGCAAAAGCACCCGGCCAGTTTTGGTTCACCTTGGGTGGACGGGCCCCTTGTGCAACCTGACCCACGGTGTCCGAAGCGATGAGAATCGGCTTTGCAACGGTGTCTACGAGATGGTTTACGGTCTCCATCGTTTCGCGAAGATCATCGTCTAGCTCTCTAGAGGAGGCGCGAAAAGACAGATCTCCCTCAGTGCATGCTTGAGTTAGACGTTGAAGTTCCGATTGGAATCTCATTCTCGACAGAACCGAACTTGTCACGTCAGTAGCCGTCTTCACGACTTTGTAAACGTCTCCATCCTCATCCACAACGGGGAAATAAGTCGATTGAATGAAGACAAAGCTGCCGTCTTTCCGGCGGCGTCGAAAAATCCCACTCTCGTGTTCTCCACAAGAGAGACGTTGCCAAAAAGCAGCATATGTCTCTGTACGAGACTCCTCTTCGGTCACGAAGATTCGGTGATGCCGACCGACAATTTCCTCTTTTTGGTATCCCATCAAATCCAGAAACTTCGGATTTGCATCGAGGATCTTGCCATTCCGCATGAAGGTGATCACCGATTGAGAGCGCCAGAGCGCTTCCTGTTGAGCTCGGAGATCTCTCAATTCCGTTTCAAGCTTCACTTCTGGCCTTACCTTCCGCCGCGCATTGCGCTTGCGGCTGTTTGCTTTACTGGCTTTCGTTTCGACCAAGACGGACGCCTCGTGTGCCCCCTCAGTATCGATAGAACCTTCAATTTCGATCGCTTCTTCCTGCGCGGCAGTTCCACCGGTATTGGTCTCTTCAGTCACGGATCTTCTCCTCGCCAGTTTGCTAGAAGGGATTCAGTCTCCAGTAACGATTGAGGATCGATGCGGACGAGGACTTCGCCATCCACACGAAAAGCCTTTTCGGATGTCGGCGTGTAAGATTCATCTTCAGGTAGATCCACAACCCGGACAACACGGTCGACGGTAAAGCCCACTGTTTGTTCTTCAAAGTCAAAGATAACGACGCAAGTTCGTTCTGTATGCTTAGTTCGACCGAGCTTGAGTCGCTCTCCTCCATTGATTACGGGCACGATATGGCCTCGGAGATTCATCAATCCCTCAATACACGCCGGTGTATCGTGAACTTGTGTGATCGGTTGGAGTTGTACGATCTCCTGTATCCACATCATATCGATTGCAAAATACTGATTCCCCAACGCCATCACTAAATTGCGTCTCTTCGGCGGTCCTTGCTCATCGAGAGGCGTTGACGGTGCCTCCGAAAGCCCTCCGATGATCGAGAGAGACACGGTCAGGCAACCTCTCGCACAGTTTGACTTAGCGCCGCATTAGAAAGCGCATTGGCATCCAAAATAAGGCTGACACGGCCGTCACCCAGAATGCAGCAGCCGCTACTGGCGCGCGCGTGGCCCACCATTCGCGGCAAAGGCTTGATCACGGTTTGCTGCCTTCCGATCACCTGGTGAACCAGAAGCCCAAAAACACCATCCACACCTTCGACAAAAACCACGATGCTCTGAGCTTCACTATCCGAATCTATGAGACCGAACAGCTTACTGAGGCGGATGAGTGGAACGAACTGATTTCGATGCTCGATAAGCTCCCGTCCACTTGGTACGGTGGTAAAAACGCCTTCAGAGCTCGGTATCGACTCTCGAACTTGGAGCATGGGTAGGGTGTAGTGCTGCCTACCTACGCGAAGCAGCATCCCGTCGACGATCGCAAGGGTAAGAGGAACCCTGAGATGCATCGTAGTGCCCTCACCTCTTTTGCTAGTGATGCGGACCCGGCCGCCAAGCCGCTCGATCTGAGTTCGGATAGCATCCATCCCAACACCTCGACCGGAGACATCGCTCACCTGCTCCGCGGTCGAAAAACCCGGATGAAAAAGCAGAGCGTAAATCTCGCTCTTGGCTAAGGACGCTTTTGGTGGAACGAGTCCACGTTCCTTCGCTATGTCCAGTACGCGTTCTTCGTCGATGCCGCATCCATCATCTGAAAGCGTGATAACGATCTCGCTACTGCGATGACTGGCACTGAGTTTCAGGGTCCCCCTAGACTTCTTTGCAGCAATCCGTCGCTGCTCGGGCAACTCAATGCCGTGATCGATGGAGTTCCGAATCAGGTGCAGGAGCGGTTCCGAGAGCGCATCGACCAGAGATTTATCGATCTCCGTATCTTCCCCTGAAAGAATCAAATCCGCTTCTTTCCCTAGTTTCCCGCATAGATCTCGGACGAGACGGTGCATCTTGGAAAAGACGCCTCGAATTGGAATCATGCGGATCGCCATAGTGAGATCCTGCAACTGCCTCGTCACGCGCTGCAGCTGCAGTAAGCCTTGACTACTTGCACTGTCTTCGCCGAATTCTCGGACGGTCATCGTCTCGGCGATCACCAGCTCACCGACCATGTTGAGTAGTTCGTCGATTCGTGCTGAGTCAACCCGGAGAACTTCAGACTGAGAGCGAACGTCTTTTGTCGCTGTCTGCTTCGGCCTAAAAGCCGCAGACTTTGCCTTGTTGGTTTCAGACTCTTTACCGATAGAGGTCGTGTTTTGCGCTTTGAAGGGCTTTACGTTATCAGAAGAAAGAGGGAGCGAAGCGAGGTCCGCGGTCTTGAGTCGACTGGATGCTCCGTCCGACTGAGGTTCCCCAGCATCGGACAGAAGTGTGCCGACGCTCGACTTTTCTCTTATTTTCGATTCATCGATCAAAGATCCAGCGATCAAGGGTTGTCCCTGAGGATGCGATGCTGCGTCTTTATGCAGTGCACCTCGATCGACGAATCCGGGCACCGCATCAGATAGCTTTGTGTCACTTGGCAGCTCTTGTCCTGAGTTGCGTCCACTAACGGAGCGCGCTGCTGCGGTAAGTTGATCAACTGCACTGTGCGCATCAACTGCACTGTGCGCATCAACTGCACTGTGCGACTCGCTACCTGAGCCTTGCGGCATCAAGGATTCGATCGCGGCCACCACGCGATCCCCTCCGAGTGAAAGCCCTTGATCGTGACCGTATTGGCCCACGTGGGTGATCGCGCCGGCTAGGAAGTCAAAGGCATCGCAAAGTACGGTCACGTGGGGAGGCTCGAGCTGAAGTGTCCCCTTGCGGGAAGCATCCAAAAGCGCCTCTACATCGTGGGCAACGCGCACGAGCAAATCGAGCTGTAAGAACCCTGCCGTTCCCTTAAAGGTATGAACAGTCCTAAAAAGAGAATCCACGCTATCAGGATCAGTCGGCTGATCAGCCAGCCGGTTTCTTTCCAGCTCGAGAAGGACCTCTTCTGCACGCTCTAGCGCTTCTCCGCTTTCAAGCGCAAACTCTTCAAAAAGTTCAACCCACTCTGGATCACTCAGATTATTGGGATCGCTCATTAGAAAAGAAGCACTTCGCCGCCCCTCTGTAGAGACTCGGCTTCGTAAGGATTGGTATCAGGCAGGCGCATCGGATCGATGAGCTGCGTATAGGTAGTGTTCGGATCGTCTTGCTGTTCATCCAGAAGGCTATTTCTGGTCATGCGAATAAGTTCTGATCCAAGGTGAGGCAACTGACGAAGAGCCTGCACCATGGGGTCTTGAAACTGCATTCTAGAAACGGCTATACGGCTATGTTCCACAATGCACTGAATGTTTTGCTCGCCCTGGTCGAGCGTGCCCATGAATCGTTCCCGCAAATGCTTTTCGGCCTTTGCAAGTCCTTTGAGCGAAGTGGACATCTCAGAACCAAACTCGCTATGTTTCTTGGCAAGATTTTCTGAAGACTCAGCAAGCGCCGGAATATCTTGCGACAGTCTTATTGCAAGCTCCTCAACGGCCTCGTTCGCCTCGCTCGTGGACGCGCTGAGCTTGGTCATCTGTTCGGTGATTACGGCAAATGCTCTGCCGCGCTCCCCAAGACGGGCAGCCTCCACTTGCGCATTGAGATTGAGAATATACGTGGCCTGGGCGATCTCCCGAATCTGGCGGCCAGCTTTGGATACTTCATCTGCTGCCCGGAGCGCATCACGCACCACATCGCGATGCGAAACCAGCTCCTCTTGCACGGTATCCACAAAATCCTGCACGAGCTGAGTGAGCGCCTCGAGCGCATGGGCGATCGCTGAATCAGTCCCCACCTCCGCAGCTAGAGACTGTGTTTGCTCGAGAAACGAGCGTGCCAGAGAGAGTGACTCATTAATTCGGCTGCCTGTTTCAAGTGCAGCGTCCTCACTTAGGGTCGCGGCATGCTCGATCCGTTCGTTGATCGCCTCAAGAAAATTGGATCCTTCTTGTTTGACGCTATCCGCAGACTTTCGTCTCTCACGATGCAAGGTCTGAAGTTCCGCCTCACACTGCTCAACCCGCTTTTTCAAGGCATTTCGCTCGGCCTCGAGTTCTGCAATGCGTTCCTTGCAGGTAGAGGATTCGTCAGGATTGCGGGTCACGAAGAGAGTGTACGACCGCCCCATAATTGTCTTGAGGCGCGACCCGCATTTTTGGCCTGTTGTGGGCTACACGTGGAGTGGAGCGTGCCGTTGGGCTGCCACAATCGCCTTGGCGATCCGAATTCCGTCGATGGCGGCGCTCACAATACCACCTGCGTACCCTGCACCTTCACCTGCCGGATAAAGACCCGGCATGGTGGAACTCTGCAAAGAACGCGCGTCACGCGGGATGCGGATAGGACAGGAAGTTCGACTTTCGATACCCACCAAGACGGCTTCTTCCGTGAGATAGCCGGGCATCTTTGTTCCAAAGATCTGAAGCCCTTGCCGGAGACTGTCCGAAAGGCATGGACCACAGTCGAGTACTGAGTCTAAGTTAACGGCCTGTAGTCCCGGAATGTAGCTTGTATTCGGCACCGAATTGGAAGCTCTTCTTTGCAAGAAATCGGTCACGCGAGTTGCAGGAGCACGTAGCTGTCCTCCTCCCGCGAGAAACGCGGTGTGCTCGATCTTTTGCTGGAAGTGAACTCCTCCAAAAAGTCCAGTGAAGCCAGAAGTCTCTAGATCGGCAGGGGTGACGTTGACCACCAAACCGGAATTGGCAAAGGGAGAATCTCTGCGCGACAAACTCATGCCGTTGACCACTAGGCCATCGGCGCTCGTGGAGGAGGGCACGATCCAGCCGCCAGGACACATGCAAAACGAGTAAACGCTTCGATGATCGATCTTCGCCGCCAGTTTATAAGAGGCCGCAGGCAGTTTTGGATGGCCCGCATGTGTTTTGTACTGGAGCCGATCGATGAGCGGTTGAGGATGCTCGATACGCACTCCGACTGCGAAAGGCTTCGCCTCAAGAGCGACTCCCGCGCGATCGAGAAAATGGAAGACATCTACAGCGGAATGGCCAGTCGCTATGACGATATTCTCCGCAAGAATCACCTCGCCTCCGGCGATACGTACTCCCACACAGCGTCCGTTTCTGATCTTCAATCCTTCGACGCGAGTTTCAAAACGGAACTGTATTCCAACATCTTCCAGGGCCTCACGCATCGACGTGATCACCTTGGGGAGCTTATTGCTGCCGATGTGTGGTCTAGCGTCGGTCAGAATTTGTGCGGGAGCACCGTGGTAGGCAAGGATGTCGAGCACGGCTTGTGGGTCGCCGCGCTTTTGCGATCGAGTGTAAAGCTTTCCATCGCTGTAGGTCCCTGCTCCACCTTCTCCAAAACAGTAGTTGCTGTCGGCAGGCACTTCTCCGAATTGATTGAGGAGTTTCAAATCGCGGCGTCGCGGCTGGACTTTTTTACCTCGGTCGATGACAAGGCTGCTTTGACCGCTCAGGGCGAGTTCGTAGGCGCAAAAAAGCCCGGCAGGACCGTCACCTATGATCAGCGTTTTAGGTTCTCCTCGAATCGGTTGCAGTCCTCGGGAGGGCTTAGAGACGCTAGGGCCCAGGTCCAATTCGAGATTCAGCCAGATTCTGCTTCCGCGCGCGTCGATCGCTCTTCGTATGAGGCGAACGTCGGGGAGGGATTCCGGGGAGCAGCCTGTTTCACGAGCGATGGCTCTGCGCAGGGAGGCTTGGTCTTCCGGATCGTCAAGAGGCACGCGAACTTGAATGCGGTCGGGATATCGGACCATGGAGACGTCTGCTCTTTCGATTCGAGAACGCCGAAAGTTCTCGATCTGGAGGTACGATCCTAGTTCGATTCACGTAGGATTACCTTTAGAACAAGGAATGAACGGTTCGTGTTCAACGTTCAACCCGAGGAGATAGATGATGTGGATTCGAAGTACAGCTCCTACCGCGGTATTCCTTGCCTCTACGTGCTTCGCATCGTTTGCGGCAGCCCCTCGGAGGGTCCAAGCCCAGACGCCGACCGGAGAACCTGTTTCATTTCAGATTCACTCTGAAGAGCTGAGCGAGACGTTCGCCGAAGTTGCCGAGCGGGTGTCTCCCTCGGTGGTTAGCCTCAAGATCGAGGCTCGCAGGGCGAGCGGGTTCGGACGTTCACGCCTGGCAGAAGGCGGTGGATCGGGAGTGATCATCTCTCGGGAAGGCCACATCTTGACGAACAACCACGTGGTCCGTCACGCGACGCGAATTACCGCGCATCTGAGAGATGGCCGGCAGTTTCCCGGCAGCGTCATCGGAACAGATCCGGCGACAGATCTTGCGGTCGTCAAAATCGACGGAACGCGCCTTAGCCCGGCCAGCTTCGGCTCGTCAGGTGAAGCCCGCGTGGGGCAAATCGTCATGGCGGTCGGCTCACCGTTTGGACTGGACTACACGGTCACCACGGGCGTGTTGAGCGCTAAGGGCCGAGGCATCGGAGCCAATGAGATAGAGGACTATCTCCAAACGGACGCCAGCATCAATCCAGGCAACTCAGGTGGACCGCTTCTTGACTTAACGGGTCACGTTTTGGGGATCAATACGATGATCGTCGGCCGAGGCACCGGAATCGGGTTTGCGATACCGTCAGATCTCGCGCAGCACGTGGCCCAACAGATCATCGAACGGGGGGAAGTTCGGCGGGCTTGGGTCGGAGTCAGTTTTCAAGAGCTCACTTCAGAGCTGGCAGAACACTTCGATATCGATCGCGGTGCTTTGATCGGCCATGCGATTTCCGAGGGGCCAGCTGCTCGAGCGGGACTGCGCGCCGGCGATGTGATCATCGCAGTTAACGACCAGGAAGTAGTCGAGGGCAGGGACTTGCTGCGTCAGGTCTTGCGGACGGATGTGGGGGAGTCTTTGCGTGTGACCTACGTTCGCGATGGTTCCGAGAGGTCAAGCCTGATCCGGACGATGGAACGACCGGGCGCGGAAACGGGACGGCAAACCTCTCGGCTGCAAACCCGCCGATCCTCCGGAATGGGATTGAGCTACAGCACCAGCGACGGGGCAGTGGTGATCCGCTCGGTTCAAGCCGGGTCTCCGGGAGATCGTGCGGGTCTGAGACCAGGGGATCGTCTGGTCGAGGCGGATCGTCGTCCGGTACGGAGCAACGGGGATGTGGGTACCGCGCTTGCAGACGACGGCAAAGCACTGCTGTACGTTGAGCGTCGCGAGGGAGGCTTTTTCACCGTCCTGCGTCGAGATCCGTAAACCAGATGTCGACAGCGCGGCTGGTTTCGCTTGGTCGCACTTCATCACTTCGCTGATCGGATACGCCCCCAGCTCGACGTATCTCATGTTTGGGATGGATCACATCTGCAGCGGATCGTTGCAGCCGCAGATAGTCATCTCTAGCTAGGGCAGGACTCCCTATTTGGGAAACGGGAATTCCCGTTGGCCGCCCATCCAGATGATCGCACGCATCGCCGTACCCAGTCAGGTTTGGCGGTCATGCAGATCCGTACCGTAACTATCCGACGCATTGCCGTACCCGGTCAGGTAACCGTACCCAGTCAGGTTCACTGTACCTGGTCAGGTTGCGAGAGAACCCCCTATTTGGGAAACGGGAACTCCCGGTGACCGCCCATCCGGACGATCGCACGCATGGCCGTACCTGGTCAGGTTGCTGTACCCGGTCAGGTTTGGCGTACCTGGTCAGGTTTGCCGTACCCGGTCAGGTTTGGCGGGCGAAACCAGACCCTGGTTTGCACCTGGTGCGGGGATCGGTTAGCGCCTGTTGTGAAGAAGCGCATCGCTCTGATTTCGACCGGGGGCACGATCGAGAAGACCTATTGCGAACTTCAGGGAGTCATGCGGAACGAAGTTTCCGTTCTTGACGTAATGATCGCCTCGCTGCAGCTTGAAGGCGTGGACCTGGTTCGCGTTCCCCTGATGAACAAGGACAGCCTCGAGATGAGCATCGAGGACCATACGCTGATCGCACAAACGGCCCTGGCGATGTCGCAAGCGCACGACGGGGTGGTGATCGTGCATGGAACCGACCGGCTGGCGCAAACTGGTGAGCGAACTCTTGAGCTGGCTCCCAAACCGCGCGTGCCGATCGTGCTCACCGGAGCGATGCGGCCCTACGAGCTGCGTCACACCGACGCGATTCAGAACTTCACCGAGGCACTGCTCGCCGTTCAGTGGATGCCTGCAGGAGTGTACGTCGCGATGCACAACCAGGTGCTTTCTTTTCCCGGCGTCGCCAAAGATCCAGATCGCCTCAAATTCATCAAGACATCCAGCTAAGCCACCATCCGGCAAACCTGACTAGGTACGGCAAACCTGACTAGGTACGGATCTGGGCCGCCCGCCAAACCTGACCGGGTACGGTTACCTGACCGGGTACGGTTCTGCTGTGACCGCAAAATACGAATGGATACGGATTGCTCGCAACCTCTCGCAACCTGACTAGGTACGGTGAAACTGACTAGGTACGGTGAAACTGACTAGGTACGGTGAGACTGACTAGGTACGGTGAAACCGACTAGGTACGGTGAAACTGACTAGGTACGGCAAACCTGACTAGGTACGGCAAACCTGACTAGGTACGGCAAACCTGACTAGGTACGGCAAACCTGACTAGGTACGGCAAACCTGACTAGGCACGTCTCTGCACATCCGGTGCAGTTAAACCAAAAGGTGACGGCTGAATCGGTCAGCGTCGATGCTTTGCAGTAGAGTGAACATTTCCTTGCCCAATGCATCTTCGCGGTCAGGAAACTCGTCATTAGCGCCGTCGGGGTTTTCGATAAATCCTTCATATGCCTTGAGAACCTCCCTTGCCGATGAACGAGCTTTCTCTTCGAGCTCCGGCGCTTGGGCGATCTTCTCAACTCTCTCGGTAGGCGAGAGCTTGGAAATTCTGAAAGCATCTTCTGGCGTCACAGTCTTATTTTTACGCATTATCATCGCAAAGTAGGCGAGCGCCGAAAAGCAAGTAAGGATGCGGCTATGACGGAGTTTGTAATTCTTAATCTTTTTATTATCCCCCTCGCTTTTTTCATAGTTGACGCAAAGTGTGCGCCATAGCCTGAGAATGTCGTTCGCTAGAAACGAGGGAGAAAAACGATCTTTTCGGTCTGTGTAGTCGCGCCAATAGGCCTCGATGACCTTGTTCAATGCCTTGTCGTACACCGCGTCGCCCAGCAGGGGTCGACTTTCCAGCAGCAATAGCAAACGCGCGGTGAAGGTATTTTCTGAGTCGTCTTCACGAGTGCCCAGCTTGGACGTCAATTGACCTACCGAGTACTGAACCAGGTATTCGCCGTCGCCTGAAAAGTCGGGGAGCCCTTCCTTCCTGTTGGCCTGAATGAGCTCAGCACAGACAAGGATCTCATCGAGTCGACTCAATTGCGATCTCGGCGGTACTAAGGGGCGGTCCTCCGCAGATATGTCCAGCCCAAGGAGAAACAGATCTAGATCGCTCTTCTCGGTCGCTTCTCCTCGCGCGTAAGAACCGGTTACCTACACGCAGGCCCTGTCTGCGAGGATGCCTTCCGCTGTGGTCAGTTTGGATCGAAGCTGATCCAGTTTGTGCTCGCTGAATTCTCGTCGTTTCGCCAAGATGTCGCTCATGGCGCCTCCTCCGATCTGCTAGGTTCCCACTCGATCAGGTTGGCGAAGATCTCTGCCTGTTCGATCGCATCGTCAAGCGCATGGTGGCTGTGATGGCGAGCCGTGCGGAGGCGCTCTGGAAGTTTGGAACGACTCGCTTCCGTGATCGTTCGGCCGGCTTTTACAGCAACAGCCGTTTTCAGATCGAAACAACCAGAGTGCCGGAAGGGAGATCCGCCCGTGGTGAAGTTGACGAAGTACCAATGGAGGAAGCTCCAGTCGAAGCTGAGTGGGTAGGCTACGAGAATCGGCTGTGCGCCCGCCGCTGTTTCCCTGATCCATACAGCTGCAGCTTCCATGGCATCCTGCGGGGAGGCACCCTGGCGAGCAAGCTTTTCGCGATCAAGACCGTTGATCTTCAGCGCTTCTTCTTCGTAGCGTGTCGAGATTGGTTGTAGTTCGCTGTAAAAGCTGACGTCGTAGGAGCAAGGACGCTCGAAATTGGCCCCGGCACGTCGCCCAGCATAGACCAGGGCAAACGAGAGCATCGAATACTCACCAGGGATTGGGCCATCCGTTTCAATGTCGACGGAAAGATAGATCTCATCGACTGTATTGGAATTGCCAGGTTTTTCAGAGATTCTAGGCACCGTGGGGGCTTGAAAAGGAGTACGCAGAGTCATCATCTATCGCGTACGGTACCAGATGTGTTCGGCGGCATCGAGTTGGCTAGGCAGACCACTTGCTTCGGGTCCCACCGCCCCGGCTGCCCGCCACAACCTGACTGGGTACGGTTGGGGTAAACCTGACCGGGTACGGCTCTGCACAGCGGAACCTGAGCCAGCACAGAGATACGTGAGGTGAAATCGACGGATATCGAATCAAATCGAAATCTACAGAACGCTGAGTTTGGAATGTATACCGGGCAGAAAATCGAGCTCACGTTAGACTTTAGGTATGCCGAGAACCGGCAGACTCCGAGCACTATCCGCTACGGCCAGATGAATAAGCCATGAGTTTCTTGTCTCCACTGAGGTGCTAAAATGTGGACTTGTGGATATGGCCCAACACTGCCCTTGAGGCGCGTCGCATACTGCGATCGACTCATTAAGCTGTTCTACGATATGGAGTTTGACCCGCTACTCGGTGCGTGGACACTACAAGGCAAAGCGGCAAAGCGGCAAAGCGGCAAAGCGGCAAAGCGGCAAAGCGGCAAAGCGGCAAAGCGGCAAAGCGGCAAAGCGGCAAGACCAGCAGGTTCCGATGCGCGGCCGCCTACGCCGTCTCTCGCTCTGGTGATTCCTGCTTATTTGGCAAATCGAGATACAGGCGATCTTAGAGGCATAAGCTTCGATGAACTAGTTAGTTGGTTAGATCAAGTAGGATCGACCTATCCAGGGGAAAAGCTGCATTTCACATCGATTGCCCGGCATATCGAAATTGTCTTTAGATCACAACATACTCACCTCACAGTACAGGAATCATGTCTTCTCTTTGCTTTAAGGTCACAAACCGGAACAATCGATTGGGTCGCTAAAAAACAACAACTCCTTTCAACGGAGAAACCGTTTGTCTCACCTTCTGCACCAAAAACAACAAGCATGCTAGTTCAAATGTCAGCCGATCAATGCTTCTTTTTTCGGGCTGGATCTATGGAGCATGCTGTCATGTTTTTATTTTTCAGGCACGGCCCGCAGGGCGCTTTTTACTGGGCAGAATGCAATGCTGGCGAGGGATGGTGGCAAGGAGGTGATGTGGATGGTAGAGGTAACATCGTACCTCGCATCTACCGATTAAAAGCCAGCTCTGATTCAAAATGCTCTCTTGATAAGGTTCTCACTTGGATGCTCTTAGGTCTCCTCAATCCAAGCTACGATCGCTTCGAGGGAGAGCACCTCTACCCGGGTCACTGGTTTGAGAATTGTTATGATGTCGCAGAGCTGGTTTCTTACAGCCCTGCCTTGAGGTCAGCAGCCCAGGCCGCAGCCAATCCGATTCAGCGGGGAGGCAGCTGCGCTATTCGCTCTCTGGTCGCGGGTATACGTCTTATGTTTGCTCTGGGGCGTGTGCCTATGAACACTTCTGCACCATGCTCGCACGATCCTGGCGGTAGTCTTCGCCCGAGATGGTCCCCATGGAACTCTTGTTTGCCTCGACTCCGCAGGAGAACACCAGTAGGAGTCGACGGCTAGGCAGCCGTTGTTCAAAACCTGAAGCGTTCAAGAACATCACGGAGTGATCATAAAAGCCGATGATGCACCAAGCTCCAGCGTGATCGATTGGTGCTTCGGCATACTGCGTTCAGGCCGGTGCCAGTAAATGCCGTAATTATTTTGATGATTATGAGATTTTATGTAGCGTCCCACTCCGAGAACCAACCAGCAAGATGTTACTGGGTCGTAGACTGCAAATATTGTGTAGCCGCGCATTCCAGGAGCAGTGACATGGCAAATCCGACGTGATTCCAGGTTCTTTGATCTCAGATAATCGACAACAAACTTAGGCATCTTGTTTTGGGGCACGCTATCACGCGCTTTTTGCAGAGCTGCTACTACTGAAAGGTTTGCGTCTTCCAGATCTTCGATCTTCTTCCATAAATGTGTCGCACCGACGGAATACCATAACTCATTCTCTGATGAACCCCAGTGGACCGATGCCACTCCAGAATTATGTTCACTCTTAGGTTGAGTTTGCGTGCGTTGGGTCGCTTGCAAAGTGTGCCTCTTTTTTTTAGGAGCTACGTTTCTTCTCTTCGATACCGGTAGGGGCTTCAGCGGCACGTTGGCACCAGTAGACTCGGTAACAGGAGGCGACGAGACCTGCTCCAAACCAGTATTCCCTGGAGGATCTGAACTGGGCACTTGCGCTCTGACTTGAGGAGAACACGCCATAGCGGCATCAAACTGGTCTTCCGCTTCGAAAAAACAATCTTCGAGATGTTCAATGCGCGCGATGGTCTCGTCCAAGCACTCCTGCATACTGTCCATTATTCTCATCCAACACCCATGATTCCATCGGGCCCAGCGAACTCTCGCTGACGTCAGCCTCCAGCCACTGCTGATTAAGTTAACGATGTAGCCGCGCGCAAACCGAGATTTCTCGATAGTCACCTGACAAGCCAGAAGATAACGAATCGCAGTGGACCACGATTCCTCGGTGGAATTGGTCGTCAGGTATCTTAGATGAGGCACGCGAAAGAGACACCCCCGCTGAACTACGAATTCGTTCGGCAACCGTTTCTGGGGCAAACGGTTGAATGACACTTTCGATCCGGCGTATTGTGCAATCGAAATCTGGTCTGGAAAGTCGATCCTGCGACGGCAGATCTTTTTGGGCATACTTACCCCAAAGATATCTTAATAGTCCAGAGGCCAAATACAGATTTTCCGTGAATCTGGATACGCGATACTCCACTTCAGATATTGAATCACAATACAAATCCCACAAAGGAATTTGTACATGAAAGAAATGACTCAAATAGCGTCCTCCATGTTCAGCGAAGAGCTTAATATTTCTAAACATAACCGGTAGAACAATGGCTTCATTTTCTATGGAGTTCAGATCGACCCACACACTCAAAGCTTTTTCTTTGTAATCTTTGTTGACATTGGTAATGGTCGGTATGACTCGGGATTTGATCCTTTGGGAGATGATCCGAAGAAAGCAAACCAACTCGTGAGAATCGTGTTCTCGCAGGATTTCAATAGGGAGCTCGCTGTTGGACAAGCCATTTGAAATCGATTTTATCTGTGTCAGACCCTGGCGCATATTTAGCAGAGCAAGGGTTTGTAACTTCCGGATGAAATCAAAGTAGTCAGAAGGGCCTGAATCCTGCACGAGAGGGAGCGGCGCCCGGTCTTTTTGGGAAAAAGTGTGACTTTCAAAATCAAGACGAAGATTAAGCAGTTGTTCACAACGATCAAGAGACGTCGCTATCGTTGACAATAAGTTTTTTACTATTTGAGCGGATGCATGTCGATTCGATGGCATAAAGCTATAAACTCACATAATGATAGCACCGCTGTGTCTTGTGTCCGGAAAAGCCTGATAGCGCTCGACCATGCAGCACAGAAATCTATGTTTGTTACGGCTTGATGGACTTACCTTTCGCGCATGCAATATTCTTGTTCGGTGAAGCTAGGCCGTCAGACGAGGCCGGAGAATTCGTGTTACGAAGCACTATGAACGTGACCTTGAGTTCTCCTCGATGGCTCATTGCGCCATACGTCATCAACATTTTAATTCTGGTCCCAGTCTGCTACCAAATGCTCTTCGGTCGGGGAGTGTCTGCCGTATTTGACGGTCTTGTTCCCGAATCGGCTGGACTTCGGATGATGGTCGGAGCGCTATGGAGCGCGATCCTCTTTGCTTCTCTAGCTGGGCTGCTGCATCCCAAGTTTTTCGCGCTGATCTTGCTCATTCAGGTCTTCTACAAGGCTCTGTGGCTCGGGCTTTTTATTCTACCTCTCTGGCGCTTGGGTGCTCCGCTGCCGAGCGGTATCACCTGGACATTTATCTTTATCGTCCTCACCTACCCCATATTTTACGGATTCGCGCTGCGCGACTGAGCTCGGCACTCGGCGGTGGGCGGAGATCTGAATCAAGGTCCTATCGTCGCGCATTCACCGGGCCTGCCGTGGCACTCTTGGGTGATGCCGAAGTCGTACCGAGCCGGGCGGGAGATGCCTGACGTTGATGGCTCGATATGGAGATTTTGCAAGGCCCAAAGCGTTTCTTTGATGCCCCACCCAGAGGATCGCCAGGGCAGCTCGCCATTGTGGGGCTCTCTGAAACCGGAAGATACTGCACCGGGCGCTAGAATCGATCATCTTAGATGCGAGGATGGATCCGCGTGCATCGCTTTTTAAGAAACGCGTCTCCGAATGCGATAGGCATATCGCAGCTTTGGGCCGTGCTCGATATGATTTTGGCCTCGGTGCCTGGGCAATGGACGGCGAGATAGCGAGGCCCACCGACCTCGCTTTGCCCGCACCTACCCCCTCACTCGCTAAGGTCCTGCCAGACTATTTCCGGAATGCAGCAACCATTGATATCGGTGGAATGAGCTCGGTTCAATTGAGCACCCAACTTCGATCGCTGGCCAACCTTAAAGCAGGCGCGAAACTGAAACTCAGCACGATTGCATCACATTACGAAACAAGCTCATTGGGTAGCTTCAGAGGCTAGGTGCTAAGCGAGCTGGGTTTGTCTGCAAAAACAAGATTCGAGCGTGATAACCAGTGCGGACAGCTGGCGAAGCAGAGGACACTTATTGCGCAAGCATCTCCCTGTGCTTTCTATTGGACTTCAGATCTGATGCCTTATTTTACTTCACTTCACTTCACTTCACTTCACTTCACTTCACTTCACGGAGGAGAATGCTTTTATCTTGGCGGAGGAAGCGCAAATCATTCGGTATGCTTCGTCTTTTTCATTTATGGACCGACAAACACTCTCTACTTTGCAGAGTACAATACAGGCGCAGGCGCAGAACGAAGCGGAACCATCTACAAGGAAAAGGTTGTTCCCTGGGTTTATCAGCTCCCGGCGAGAGATAAGACCTCACTAAGACATGTGCTTTCCAGCATCGTGCTTGGCAGACTGAACCCTCGATATGGGCGATTCGAAGGCGAACATCTCTATCCAGGTCACTGGTATGAACATTGTTTTGGTGTCGTGAATAAGGTGCCTGCCGGCAGCGAACTGGAGGTGGCGGCTCAGATCGCCGCAACTCCGCTGCAACGTCAGGACGGATGCACTGTTCGTTCTCTGGTGGCGGCGCTGCGCTTTGCCTGGGCGCTTGGTCTCAGACCCAGTCGGGCTTCCGAGGGGGCTGCCGAGGGGGCCGTGTGCGCTTCTGCCGGACGCAAACCACATCCGCCACATGAGCGGCCTTGGCGATCGACGCGGCTGCTGAACAAGCCGGGGGCCGTCACTCGCCCCCGGGCCGGCTACCCACAACGCTACGGGTAGTTGGCCGCTAAAGAGCCCGGCGGCGCCCGGGCTGCGATGACTTGAACGCCGGTATCTTCTGCAGAAACAGGCGATCGCCTCAGTCGAGAAGCCGTAGACCGGGCGGGAGCAGCTCGCCGAGCATGCGCTGTTCTGCTTCGGCATCGAGATGGGTGACCTCGAGCACCATCTGGCGCCAAGTACTCGGCAAGCCCGCCACCTCAAGACGGGCAGCAACGCGTGTTCGCTGATCTCCAGCGAGATCCCTTTCGCGATCTCCGCTTCGGCGAGACATCAGCGCAGCGGCGAAGGCGGCCTCGGGCACTTGATTCCAATCGCACTCGAGCGCGCGCTCGATCCAGGGCGTGATGTGTTCCGCTGGAACGACCTGATGCACGCTGCCGTATTGGGGTACTCGAGCGCCCAAACGTCCGACCGACCACCACGACTGGGCGCCATCCTCACCGCTTTGCAATCGCGTGAGAAGTTGGTTTCCGGCGTTCATCTTCTGGGCGGTCGCGAGCCGCTCTAGGGAGCCGACAAGCCGCACCATATCCTGATAGCCGAGCTTGCGCGGTCCTTTGGGACGCTTGCGAGGCGTTCTGGTTTCGGGCTCAAGGTACCAAGACACGTCTTCTAAAAGCTGCGCCTGAAGCGGCTCGTCAAGCCCTCCCGCAACCCGTCGCCACAGAGTCCACCACTCCGCCCAGTTTTGCGCCTCGGGCACAAACTGAAGTCCCGCCTGATGCACTTCACGCAGCTGGGCGCATCGCCAGTCGTCGAGAGGCGCTCCGTAGCCGGGCCTGAGGCAGTAGCCTACGAGGTTCAGCCAGACTCGCTCGTGGTCCTTGGAGCGGCGACGTCTTTTTCTGCCCGCCCAAAGCGCCCCAAAAAGCTCCCGCAAGATGGGCGGATTCCACTGCGCCCTCGGCCCCAAGATCTTCTCAAGATCGGCTCGGAGCGTCTTCACTTCCCGCGGTCCGGTCTCAGCCTGACTCTTGCCGTAGACGCAATCGATGCGCGCGGTGGCTTCTTTGAAGCGAGGATGTAATCGCTCCACCCTCGCGAGCGAAACGGCAGAATCGGCGGAGGCTTGGCTTCGAGCCTGAAACTCGAGCTTCCATCGCCGCTCTGAGGCGCCCTCAGCCACACAGCTCAGCTCAAGAGCACCCAACTCGCTGAGCGACGCAGCAAGCCGCACCGGAACCTCGCCGGCACCTTCGCCTTCGAGCACGGCCGCAACCGGAGGGAGATCTTGCCGAGTTTCTGCAGAAACATGCACCAAATCGCCGGGACGCAGATGCTGCACCTGACTGGTCGAGGAAAAAACCCCAAACCGAACGGGTTTACCGAGACGCAGGGAGAACGTGCGCTTTTCGAGAACGATTTCTTCTCCTTCTTCCGCAAAACGAGGCAGGAGCACGATGCCTTCGTCCGGTCGCTCGGTCGTGGTGGAGAGAAAATACGTTCGCGCCGAGCCGCCTCCGATTCGGAGCCCTATCTTGCGGCGCGCAAGCCCATACGCGACCGCCCCCGCGGAAACGGCGAGTTCGAGAGAGGGGCTTTCAAGCTCTCGGGGCACGCTCCCCCGCCACGCGCCCAGCGTCGACATCATGCGGCAACGCAAGAGCGCAGAGCGAAACACGCCTCCGTTGAAGAGCACCGCATCCGGAATCGCGTTTGAAGTCACGCCCTGGTCGGCAGCCGGCCCAGCAACACCAAGGGCCTCCCGAGCAAGGTCCTGATGCAGCCTTAAGAACGCCGCTACATGGTGCGTGATCGCGGGATCCGCGACGTAAGGAAGCCCGAACTCGACGATCGCAGCTCGTCTTTTGTGGGGAGCCGTTTCAAATTCGCACTGAGGGAAAAACCCCTCCAGCAGCGTAGTCTGAAGCTCCTGGCGGTCGACCGAGACCGAACGGGCTCCTCCGATCAGTTTGCTGCCGGTGCCGACAACGGAAACAGGTACGTTCTCCGGGGCTGCCTCGTGCAGCATGCGCTCTTTCGCCAGGCGGCACTGGTATGCGAGCTGTCCAAACGCGTGAGATCCAAGACCTCGGTCTCCAAACCTTGGCTCGAGCAGATGGGCAAGGGCGAGATCCATATTGTCTCCGCCGAGCATCAGATGATCGCCGACCGCGATTCGGGTCACGCGTGGACCGGTCTCGCGAGCTTCGAGACGTAGAAGGGTGAGATCGGTGGTGCCACCTCCCACGTCGACTACGAGAACAAGGCGCAGGCCGTCGAGAGCCGAGTCGAGGTCGTCCTGATGAACGCTCATCCAGCGGTAAAACGCGGCCTGTGGCTCTTCGACCAGTCGAACCTGGGGCAACCCAGCCTCGTGCGCGGCCTTCACGGTCAGAGATCTGGCGGTTTCATCAAAAGAGGCGGGAATCGTCAGGACGACATCCTGAGCATGGAGCGGTTCGTGGGGAAAAGCTTGATTCCAAGCCTCCTTTACATGAGCCAGATAGCCCGCACTGGCCTGCAGCGGCGAACACTGAGGCACATCACGACCAGCCCCCCACGGAAGAATGGGCGCCGTGCGGTCCACTCCATCATGGGAAAGCCAGCTCTTGGCGCTGCGTACAAGGCGACCCGGCGACTTCGCCCCCAGATCAGAGGCGAACTCTCCGACGGCAAAGTCCCGCCCTGTCGCCCAGGGGAGATCAAGCGCGCCTGGGGCAAGCTCTCCATTCGCTGCGTGGTATCGGGCAGAGGGAAGCAGGGCGCGCGTTTCGACCTGCGCAGGTCCGACCAGCTGAGGAATCGCAAAGGGATGAATCGACGGGACGGCAGATGGCTCGGCTGGAGAAACGCCAAGGTGCGTATCCGCGTACGCAACTACCGTGTGGGTCGTGCCGAGGTCAATCCCGACAATATAACGTGCAGACATCGAGGAGCAGAGCGTAGCCGAGCTCGAGTATTTGAGCACTCTGACGCCCAGCTTCAGCGACTCGGGCCCCGTCAGCCGACGGTCTATACACTACTGTTTTTATCAATTTTACCCGTCCAAGCCACTTCGTGGTCCAGGTAGCCACTAGAGTCGCCAGCTCCTCGACTAGCTGGGGTTTGCACACTCCACGCGCACGTTGGCCTTTCAAAATACGCGCATAAGACGACACGCTGGGCGCCTGCGGCGGAGAAGTTCCTGCGAAAACTATTTCGCAATGTCGAGTTCAGACCTCGGCCACCAGCAAATTGCGACAGTTCCCCGGGAACAGGCACGGAATATGCTCCGGGATGTGTGTGCGACAGCTCATGTAGTGTCCAGTTCACTGTGGGATTTCCCACAGTCGAGGACGACGGCGGGGGATCATGACGACAAGCGCGGAACAATATGCACGACTGCAAACGGGTGAATTGCAAGCGAGTGAGGAACGCAGCCCGCAGATGCCTGAGCATGCTCCGGCGTCGACCTGGTTTCGGACTTCGACCAGCGCGTCGAACATTCAGGGGGAGCCTACCCGACCGGGAGTCGCAGCCCGCCGGCAGCAGACGGCAGTTCGGAGCACACCGGACGATTCCCCAACTTTGACCGACGATGCACCCGCCGACCTATGCGGACGTGTTGTCGATTTCAAGCATTTCAGCCAAGCGCTGGCGACCGCGATGGAAACCCATTTTCTCTGTTCTAGTGAACGTTCTTCGGAAGTTTCGGGAAACACACTTCAGCTTCATTTGAGGAAGGGCTGGAGTCTCTATCGGCTGATACATCATCTGGTTTCCGAGATGAATCAGGCTACGGAGTCGTGGCGGGTGCCCTTTGATGGAGAGGGAACGGAAGACGTCGCGCGGTCTGAGGACGACACACAGGCGATAGACGAATCGAAATTAGCTGAATCGAGTCTGAGCAGTCTGGGACTAGACGATCCTACGGAGGACGACCTCATGGCAGGAGGGACTCCGTCCGCCAAACCTGCCTCGACCTACCTCCGGAACACATCGAATTGCGCTGGTCTTGTTCGGACACCGCTGCCAGCAGAGAATCTCGAACGCCGCCATAGACTGTGCAGTCCGGCTAGGCAGTCTACGCAAACCAAGCCGTCGTCGTGGACAACCCGCGCGATGCCGGCACACCGGCCCGAGGTTCGACAACTGGATACGCGTGATTCAGTTCGAATCAGTTCTCATCAAAAATCTTCTGAGTCTCTGCAAAAACCAGGTGAAAGATCTCAGGGCGCGACCAAGGTGCATGCTTCCTCGACCAGCTCCGCCAGAGCCTCGTCGAGTAAAAGGCTGCCTACGCAGCAAAGCGTCTCGAAAGACCTGCATCGCTACGGTTTGATGGCTCAGTCCACCCGCTTCGCGAAAGAAACCTCGGCACTGCAGGTTCCCGTTCATCGGACCAATCTCCTTCTACTGTTCTTTGGCCTGTCTGGTCTCACCGCCGCGGTTCTCTACGCCACCCTGTAACGCTCTTTCCGGCGGCCTTGATTAGCGGAACCGCGTTCTTCTCACTGGCCCACCGACCTCGTTCGCAGACCTGCCTCTCCGCTTTGCTCACCTCAGTTTTGAGTGCCTGAAATGGCCTGCTATTGTTCGATAGCCAGCTCGCGCCATTCTGAAAGCGGTCCTCCTTCCAAGAGCGCACAGGACCTCTGATTCAACCTCCGCGTTGACGCACGGGCTGAGCTTATGGCGACGAACATCCATTATCGGTTCACGTTCCGATGAAACCGGTTCGATTCCTCCTCAGACGACGACCACCAAAGACTGCATTTCCTAGAAGTGACCGTCCACTCAGTGCGCGCCTTGCACCAGACGTCGTATGTCTCATTCCTCATGGCGAGATAGTCTTCCGCATGACGTTCAGTCCGAATGGCGACGTACTTGCCGTCGTTTCGATTCCTGACACGTAGGGACGGCGTATATACGGAACTCACCTCACCATCTCGATTTTTGACAGCCGCGACGGCACTCTCCTGGGCCGCCGCCGGATCGATCGATCCGGTAGACCCAGAGAACTAACGTTTGATCCTCAGGGAACGTCGCTCCTCGTCATGGCTGAATGCCCTGGAGATCGCACGCAGCTGCAACGTAGGGCGCCCCCTCACACCAAGCTTTTTCTCATAGAGGATGCCAGAACTCTGATGCATCAAAGTCCACGAGAGTATCGTTTGAATTACAATGCACACCGCGTGGCACTTGGTCCTGACGCGTTTGCTGTCAGACGCTTGCAGGACCGTCAAGATCTGGATCGCAGTCACCTAAAGATTTATCGCAAAAGCTCTGGAGGCGGTCCAAATCGCAACGAACCTTGCGCATATTCACAGTGGATGCAAACACGGTATTGGCACGACTCATGTAGTTCACTGGCTTTTGCTTCGGAGGGCAACAGTCTGATAGTCGGAGGCGCCAGCGGAACTATGATCTGGGGCCGCGGGGGCGAATGCAGGGAACTGAAGCTAGCGAGGCAACGAAACAAACCGGCTGCCTTGCTCACAGTCAGCCATGACGGAAAGTATGTTTGTTCCAAACTCGGTGACGGGAACCTAGCGCTTTGGAATCTTGCTGGAACTGATAGCCAAGGGAGCGTGCTGCGGGGTTCTCAAGGAGAGATCCGAAAAATACACTTTATGTATTGGCTCGATCGAGTTTGTATCGCCGCTTTAAATTCTCACGGCAAGTTCTACGTTTGGGACGTCGCCAATCACAAACGACTCTACAGTAGCGCGCTCCCCTCTGATGTAGACCGCACAAAGTTAGCGTTGTCGACAACGGGATCGGTCGCCTTCACGTACCCCCTGCCGCTGCACGAATTAGGTGGGTCGAGCACCGTAACCATACGCGGTATGTGAACGGGTCGATCCGCAGCGAGACACCTTCGCGCAGGCACTTTGCTCGCGTGGTACCTGGACTATTCATGGACAAGACGCACCAGGCACGGTGATTCGTGCCCAATATCTGGACAACACATGGACAAACCGTACCGGGTACGGTTTGTCCGTACCCGGTACGGTTTGATCTGTGGGCATAGTCGCCTGGTTCACTCTCTCCATCAAACCGAGGCAACTGTAACCATCTTGAATGGCAACTCAGTACAAGCATGACACTTTGTAGGATGCAGTTTCTGAGACTCGTATCTTCGATACATCATGATTGGACTACTGTTAAGTTCGATAAAGGAGCTGCACCTTAGTGTGGCGGAAGCATCGGCTTTGAGTTTGAGCTGCATCTCGTCTGCCTGATTCGAAAGGTGGGACGTCTCTACGAAATCGCTAAGCCAACGAGAGAGCATATCTTCAAGAGCCGCTGGTGCCATGGTAATATCGATCGAGGGAGTTTTCTTGGACCATCATTACGACCGGCATTCGAGAGCACAGGATTACCCGAGCTTGTGGATCCAACTCACAATCCTTGGGTAGATCATAACTACTATGGCTGCATGGAAGTTGTGAGTAGACCAGTTATCGATGCAGGGTGCCAAAGCCCATTTGCAGCAGTAGCGGCTGAGCTAAGTTTCCTCTGCAAAAGCCTACATCAATTCGTTTCAATGAGCGGGAATTCCCACAACATACCTCTTCAACCGCTATCCGGTTGGATTCAGCGCATCAACTGTCAAAAACCAACGTTTGACTTGAGGCGCACCTATCGAGAAGACGGCACCTGCATCACCGACGAATTCCATCTTCTTTGTACACCATTTCAACCAAAGGTTATCAATGGCCTGAACCAGCACCTGAAAAGGTCTTTGCCACCGCGCTTTAAAGACCCAGTAAAGAATGGCTTGATATTCCCACAGGTTACTTGTTCTACGTCTCTTGAGACCTGGTTAGGACCATCGACTACAAATAAACAAGCAGGATAATCTTGCTCTTCACTCGTGAATTTTGTGAAAGATGTAGACAAGAAGTTTTCTATTACGAGGAATCACACAGATCAAATAGAGATCGCACAGATTCGAAGCCGTCAACTCATTCAAACGCTTAATTCATATCTGCACTTACAGTGTGAACACGAATCAAGTGTTTTTCAGCAGAGAAAATTCGTCAAGATAGGTGGGTTCTTGACACTTCTCGTCCTCATCCTTCTCACCGAAGCTGTAGGCAGCGAGGAGATTTGTGAATTCAATACAAAAAATCGTTACGCTTATCTCCCCAAGAACACAATCGAGGAAATCCGGCAAAACTGTCTCTCGGAACGAGACCGGTGGGCGCTCAAACGATGGAGCACTGGCCCTGCATTGATCGCCAGTGCGGCTCAACGAGAATTAAACGAGCAGATATTTCATCCGGCGTTTGGCACCAGGATGAGGAAACTTGGTAAGGACGTGTCCATGAGTTTTTGTGCATCGCTCTCGGGCAAAAAGCTGACCAGCAGCACGGTCAGCATCATACCCGAACTGGTCTTTGCATTCAGACGTTCGCGTCGCAATACGACGTTGCTCCAGGGCGAAAGAAGCGACTCGGACACCCCGTCGTAGAAGCCAGATTCATGGAAATGATATCTCACGATGCGCTTCCGAATTGGATATCAACCGTACGCAGGTGGGCGTGGGAGCTCAATCGAAGTCCGTCAGTAGAGGCGCGCTGGAACCGACACGCGAAAAGATGAGTGCTGAACCACAAAAGGAAGCATCTTTGACGCCTACAGCAAGTCTCAAAAATGAACAATGACCCAGACAAACGCCAGCGGACACCGCAGTTTGCGGCAAGAGACTTTACAGATTAATATTATGGAAACTCGTATGGAAGTAAGCGCGGTCGAAAAATCCGATGCGACGTATGTTCTATTTTGATACTCGAAAGGAAGCTAGATTATACACATGAGGTTTTGGGGCTCTCGTCGACTGCTGCCGCTAGACGATGGCGTCGATAAGCCGTACCGGGTGCGGTGTGATCGCTACGTGCGGGATGCGTACCTGTTCAGCAGGAACGCCGCCGCGGGCTTTAATCCGAGACTTTAATTGCTCAGCCTTCGTCAAGTTGTGCCTTCAGCAGCCCTTCCAAGTATTGTGCGAGCGCCTCGACATTGAAATGCCCCTCCTTCCAATGCCGATCAGCCTCCTGAAGCGCTTGGTAATAGGACTGCCCGTTTTCTCTAATCCGCTCCGGGACGATTTTCTTTCCTGGCAGCAGGCGACCTTGCCGCACACACATCAGGTAGTAGCAGGCGGCCCGTGCAGTACGGCCATTTCCTTCAACAAAGGGATGAATCCAGTTGAGTCGCCACAGCGCGTAAGCCGGAAGCATCGTAGGATGCTGCTCAATGTCCCAGGTCTCATGGATTTCAGAGATGAACCTATCCATGAGGTCCGGCGCCTTGTCGAAGTGTGGCGGAATGTGATTGCCGACGTAGATCGGCTCTTCACGAAACCTACCGCCAAACTGCGCGATGTTGGCTACGGCCGCGGCATTCAACGACCATAGAACATATTTGTCGAAGGCTTCGATGCCCTTGGCGATGGCAATCTGGATGCAGTTGGCGAGTAGGTCGTATTGACGGACCAGGTTTTGCTATTGAATACGATCGAAAAGCTCTGGATCGGAGCCTTGTCGAATGACCACCCAGACTACGTCTTCAAGCGAATGCTGGTGGACGCCTGACGGACGGAATCTTTGGTGATACCATCAGAGTCTAGCGGCGCGTTGCCATACGCAAAGCTGACGCGTTGTTCCCGCAAGTCATCTTCGGAAATTTCCTGCTTCTTGGCTCGCTCCAGCAAATCTTCGAGCTCGGAATCCACCACCAACGCAGTCTGAAACTGTTTTCTGTCTGGCATCGCGCCTTCTCTCTGCCCTCACGCTGTAGTCGCAGCTGACGCCGCAAGTAAAGAGTACCTCTCTTCAACTAACCGCGGAAAAGGTACTCCAACGTATTACGGTAGTCGACGAGAAATCGCCACGCACTCCTGGGCCCCTGGGCCCCTGCGCTTTTACGATGAACTCCGATGAGCCAAACGCTGACTATCTACCACTCGACGAAATGAAAGACCCCAAGGACGTCGAGCATGCATGTACAGACGAAATCCGTAGTGGTATCCAATACTTGTGCAGTGGGAAGCTTGAGGGCACCCCCTTGACCAGGGCATCAAGCGGCTCAAAAGTTGGCAGCCTCAAGCCAAATGACCTCGCGTCTGAAGAGGAAATGCTGAACAGCCCGGCATCACGGCGATGGACAAGCCCTACCGGGTGCGAGGTAGCCGAATCGCGTTCGGGGCGGAAGCTGGTAGAGCAGAGCGATGGAGCGTTTTCAATCTACTCCTCGAGTTCTCTGGACCTGGCTTCAAGGATTGGGACCACAAATCCGGCGACAGCTTCGCTATTGCGTCGGCCGGCTTTGGCTGAATGCATTCGGCTGGAAGGAAGATGGGGTCTTGCCCGACGTGCCCAAGGCGGTGGTGATCGCGTATCCCCACACCACCAACTGGGATCTTCCCTTTATGTTGGCGATCGCCTACGTGATGGACCTTGAAGTTCGGTGGCTCGGGAAGCGGAGTCTTTTCAGACCTCCCTTTGGACCGCTGATGCGATGGCTGGGCGGGATTGCCGTCAACCGCTCCCAGCGTACCCGTAAGGTAGACGCCGTGGCGGACACCATCCGAAACATGCCGCGCGGCATGGTGATGATCCCCCCCGAAGGAACACGCGGCAAAGCGGGCAACTGGAAAAGCGGCTTCTACTGGGTAGCGGTGAAGGCCGAGGTGCCCATCGTGCTCGGCTATCTGGACTTCAAGAAGCGCCGCGGGGGGGTCGTCACAACGATCACTCCCACCGGAAACATCGACCAGGATATGGTCACCATCCGCGACGCCTACCGCGGCGTGCAGGGAAAGCATCCCGACCGCCAGGGTGATATTGCGCTATGCGATCGCAAAGCAGACCCGGGGTAGGCAACGAGACGCACGACGGACAAACCGGTCCCTGTTTCCACAAACCGGTCCCTGCTTCCACAAACCGGTCCCTGCTTCCACAAACCGGTCCCTGCTTCCACAAACCGGTCCCTGCTTCCACAAACCGGTCCCTGCTTCCACAAACCGATGCCTGTTTCCACAAACCGGTCCCTGTTTCCACAAACCTAAAACAGACAAGCCCCTAGCGAGCGCGCAACTTGATCGGCCCGTCGATCTCGGAGAGGCGCGCCACCAAATCCGAGAAGGTGGCCAAGCGAGAAAGCCTCAGCCGGTGCGCTTCAGGCGACTCGGACAGTTCAAGGGCGATCCAACGCACGGGGGCCCCCAGGGGCTCCGACCAAAACAGCAAATGGGCTTCAATGCTGTCGATATCGATGCCGAGACAGTCACATGCGCGGGCGTCCTCTGCGATCTGCAACATCAAACTCCATCGCTCATCGAGCGTCGCCTGGCTCACCTGGGCAAACCGCACGATCGCTGGTTGACACGTCGTGATCGCGGCGTTTACCCCTCGCGCCACGGTAGTCGCCCGCTGCTGAGGAGACTGCTGCTCCCGCGCCGAATCGATGCGTTCCCTGAGCCAAGAGGGCGTGAACGGAGAGAGCGCATGCGGAGGCACGGACTCAGCCGCGACCACGAGACGCAGGTCCGATGCGTCAGACAGCGCCCGGATGGTCTCCAGATGGGCCGCAACCCTCTCATCTCGATCGACTCGGAGGTACACGGGAACGGGGCCTTCGACGTTTCGATTCGTCACCTCGATGCGGGCAAGTAGCGAATCGAGCTCTACCGGATGCCCGTCGGTACGCAGCGACGCCTGGTCGAGATCGACCCGAAGACCCGGTTCTTCGATGCGACGTCCCGAGCTCTGCGGAGCGTTCATCTCCTCCAAATCCGCGAAGAAACTCCATTCTGGCTGAAGTCCCTGCAGCTTGGCTTCAAACTCGGCAGCGCGATCGGCGCAGCTTGCACCGACGTACTCCCGCGCGCGCGGCCGCTCGTCCCAGTTGTCCGGCATCGGGGCGACCACCGGACGACTCGCATCTGTGCAGTCCACTTCTTGCAAAGGCACCCCGTATGGCGCCGCGCACCATTCGCTGGCGATCACCTGCGGCATGGCACCTCGGATCTGCGCTGCCTGTTCACCGGCGCCGTCAACCTGATGCTCGAGCCGTGCCCGCATGAAGTGGCGACCCACAAAACCGTCTTCGACGAGGAGTATCCCTCCCCCCTCGACCTGAGCCGATGTTTGAACTCGAACGGAACCGCTTTCCATCGTGGGCGAGTCATACGTTCCTTCGAGGCGCAGCTCCGCAAACCCGCGTGCCCGATCGAGATCGACCAGCTGATAGAGGATCTCCTGCATGTCGTCGCCGAGCTCTTGAACCTGAACCCATCCCGGCGGGGCCAACCAGCTCGAACCGACGCGGACCGGATCGATCGGCAGACTAGGCCAACCTCTGGCTGGGGTTCCTGCCTGTTCGATGAGCGTTCGATGAGACTCCTGAAACTCGTAGCTGGGCTCGGCCAGGGGACGCCCTCGCCGATCGTATCGCTGGGTTTCGACTAGGCCCGCCAGACCTCCCTTCGACGGGGCGATCCAGATCGGGTGATACGGCATGGAGTTAAAGCTGCTGTCGTAGTGGATCCGCATGGTGAAGGATCCGTCGTCTTCGATCGCGGTGATCTCCGCCGTAGAGTGCACGACGCTCTCGATGACCCGACCTCGGAAGAGCATCTGCATGGTCGATCGCAAGGCGTAGCGCTGACCTACCTCATGACGGCGACGCAAAAGCAGTTCGTCAGGCATCACCGCAGCAGCCGGCTCAGGGGCGGTACTGCCACCGCAGGCGGCTAGAAAAAGCAGACACCAACCGAAGAAACGATGCATCTCCAGCTGTTAAGTCACCGAGATCGCGGTGTCAAAGCCAAGGAAGCTCTTGTAACGAACTGCGTGTCGCACCATACAGACTTCAAGCAGAACCGAATTCTGCGTAGGAGGTACCTAATGAATAGGGAAATTGAGGGCAACCGAGTACCCGACGTCACTTTTCGGACCCGAACTCCAGACCACGAGTGGAAAGACGTCACCACGGCCGACCTCTTCGCGGGGAAAAAGGTGGTCGTATTCTCCTTGCCCGGCGCGTTCACGCCAACGTGCTCAACCGCGCACGTGCCACGCTACAACGAACTTGCTCCCGAGTTCCGCGCCCAGGGTGTCGACAGCATTCTGTGTATCTCTGTGAACGATACCTTTGTGATGAATGCATGGAAGGACGACCAGAAAGCGGACGAGATCATCTTTGTGCCCGACGGAAACGGGGAGTTCACCGAAAAAATGGGTCTCCTCGTCGACAAGAGCGTCATCGGCTTCGGCAAGCGATCTTGGCGATACGCGATGGTCGTCAAAGACGGGGTCGTTGAAAAAGCGTTCATCGAGCCCGAAAAGCCGGGTGACCCCTACGAGGTCTCCGATGCCGATACGGTGCTCTCCTATCTCGGCGGCGGAAAGAAGAAGCCGCAAGACATCGTTCTATTCACGAAGCCAGGCTGCTCTCACTGCGCTCGCGCAAAAGCACTCCTGACCGAAAAAGGCCTCCGCTATCGCGAGATCGACGCCGACCCAGGCCTGCTCCGGTCGGTCTCTGGCGCGATGACCACTCCGCAGGTTTTCGTCAACGGCATGCTGATCGGAGGCGCAGATCAGCTTGAAAGCAAGATCAACGAGATCATTGCAACCTGATCGCGTGCGATCCTGCTCTTGAGTGCAAATGCCCCGGGAGCCCAGTTCGATTCAGGGCTACCCGGGGACGCACCGGACTGAGGGCGAAGAAGGCGACAGCCCCGGCAGGAGACGCATCAGGCAGGAGAGACGCCGCAAGCAAGGCAGGAGACGCATCAGGCAGGAGACGCCGCAAGCTAGGCAATCTCCGCGGCCGATCCTTTCTGCCACGAGCGAGCCTCTAGGCATTTCCAGAAGAGATCGAGACGAGGCGCCTGAGCTAACGCTCGTAGTTTTGCTGACGCACTTCGAGTTCCACGTTCCAAGCGTCCTGCATATCACCTGAGGAGTCTTGGGGGATCGCTTCGAGGCGGAGCGTACCGACTTCAGTCGCCGTAGCCCGCAGACGTACCGGAACCACCTCGCCCGGACGATAGCCGCTGACCGGTAGCGTGGCCGCGATCTCTCCGAGCTCGACGACTTCGTCGGGTGACCACCAGTCGAGTAGGGTTCCGGAAGCGTCTTCACGCCGAACCGAGCTGCTGAAAAAACGGAAATGCACCGGCTCACCGACCACCAGACCAAACTCTGCCTCGGGCGCATCAGCCGTAGTCCCTTCCTCCATGCCAAATGGAGCGACGCAGAGCGCCTGAATAGAGGGCTGCATCCCGGGCACTGCAGGCATCGCCCGCTCCACGCCGACGTAGTACGCCCGAGCCGTTCCGCCGCGAATCCGAACGCCGCCCCCTCGACGCACAAAGCCGTAGTACGCTGCGCCGCGTGCGACCGCATGCTCCAAATCTGCTCCCTCGAGAACCCGCGGAGGAGCGCCGCCGTCTTGCTTCACCCACCCGGCGAGAACCTCCAGAATTCGCGATCGAAGCACTGGCGATCGAAACACCCCTCCGTTGAATAGGACTGCAGTCGGATGCAAAAAAGCAGCAGACTCGGCTTGTTCCGTTTGGCGCAAGGAGTCTGCCGCTGCGACTTGGCGGCTGAGAAATGCGGCCAGATGACGGGTGATCGCCGCATCCTGCGCGTAGGGGAGTCCGAGCTGGGTAAGCGCTCCTCGAGGACGCGTGTGGGGCTTTTCGCTGACCTCGCAGGGAGGGAAAAAGCCGGCTAGAATCACGTCTTGCACTTCCCGCCAGGTGAGCTCGGTGCGCAGGCTGGTCCCGATCAACTTGGAACCGCGGCTCGGTACGACGACGGGTACCGACTCCACCTCCTCTTGAGCCAGGAGCGACTCCTTAGCGGCGCGGCAGGCATGAGCGACCGCCCGCATTTGCCAGGGATCGAGAGGTCGCCCGCGCTGCTGCTCAACTTTGGCGCCCACCACGTGCGCCAAGGTCAGATCCATATTGTCGCCGCCAAGCAGGATATGGTCGCCGACCGCCACTCGATGAAGTTCGAGCCGGCCCTCATTTTCTAAAGCCGCGATGAGGGAGAGATCGGTAGTGCCTCCGCCAACATCGACGACGAGGATCACATCTCCGACCTGAATCTGATCGCGCCAGGCTCCTTGGGACTGCTCGAGCCAGCTGTAAAGGGCCGCCTGTGGTTCCTCGAGCAGCGTCACCTTGGTGAGTCCGGCGAGGCGCGCGGCATCCGCCGTTAAGTCCCTCGCCGCAGGATCAAATGATGCCGGCACGGTGATAACGACTTCTTGTTCTGAAAGCGGCAGCTCTGGATGGGCTTCGCTCCAGGCCGATGCGATGTGGCGCAGGTAGTGCACCGAAGCGTCAAGCGGAGACACACGACGCACGTCCTCTGGCGCATCGAGGGGCAATAGGGGGGCCCGGCGGTCCACGCCGGAATGACACAGCCAGCTCTTCGCGCTTGAGACGAGACGGCTCGGTGTTTTGGCGCCAAGCTCGCGAGCCAGCACTCCAGCGATCCTGAGCTCCTCAGCAGCCACGTCCTCGTCCGCACGGTGCAGCTGAGTATCGACCCGGTGCAGCTGAGTATCGGCCCGGTGCAGCTGAGTATCGACAGGCCTCAGCTCTTGCGCGTGAGGCACATAGAGAAACGAAGGCAGCAGCGACAAAGCCTCGACCTCCCCAGGCGCGACGAGCTGCGGAACTTGGAAGATCGAAACGGACGCCGCACTGGAATCGACGCTGGGATCAACCGCGGAGCGAATAGCGGAATCCACAGCCGAGGATTTGGGATCCCGATCTTCGGGAGGCGCCACGCATGCAGTGGCAAGCGCGGTGTGGGTGGTGCCGAGATCGATTCCTATGCTGAGCGATACGTCGCTCATAGTTCCACCTCAGCAGGAGCGAGGACGCGAAATTCATGACCCTGAGCCACCTGAGGCAGACGGGCTTCGGTGACCTTCCATCCGCGATGCTGCAGGGCACCTCGAAAAGGCGCCGACCCTGAGACCCGACCGGTGAGCCGAATCTCGCCCGCATCAAAGCCGTCTTCTATGGTGACCTGCGCGCCTTCTTCTTCCTCACGTATGCAGGTAAGGGTGAAGTGCTCGCGCAGCGCCCTTTGGCATCCCTCGTGAACCACGCGCGCCGCCGCACCGACTTCCGCATCGCTGAACGCCGCGACATCTTCTTCAAGAAAGTCGACGAAGCGTCCATCGCGCTGGAGCAGACCCAGAAGAATAAGCGCGGCATCGACCGGCACCTGCTCGAAAGTCGTTCGTGGACGGGTCTCATCGGCGGGTTCGTCGACGGGTTGAGGTTCTTCTGCTTCTTGAGGCAGCGAAAGCGGAATGCGCCTGACGGAGGCCGCAAATTCAGCATCAAAAATCGTTCGAAAAAAAGCCGTCCAAGCCAGAACCATGCGGGCAAACAAAGAAAGACGGGGTTCGGACACCGCGTACCTCACGAAGCGTAGTTGGGAAGCAACCGAGATTGGGAGACAACCAGGCCCGAAGGCCCGGTTTCATTTGCCATAACAACCTGGGTGGTACCAACTTCAGCTGCACGAGCGCGAATGCTGTGCCCTCGTATCTCCACGGCAGCATGCCCGCTCCGCGCGGTCGGTCGATCACGCTACCCCGTTGGGCCTGGACTGACGTGCCGCGCAAAAGTCAGGATCAGTGATCGAGGGCCTGCATGCGGTCGATGCCCGGATAAGTGGTGAAGATGCGATCGTATTCGGTGATGAAGTGGGTCGCGGTGAAGAGAAACAGACCCATGCCGGAAACGAGCGCGAACCTCCCGGCATAGCGCGCGACGGTCGACGCGGAGGCGCTAGCAAAGGCGAAGAGCAGTCCGCCCACCGAGAGCACCCACGGCATCAGGGTGGCCCCAACGGAGCCTGCTTGGTCCGGAGAAACTTCGCCCAAGAAAAGCAGTCCATATCCCGCAAAACCCAGCAGAAGCACGCCGCGAACCAAATCAGGCGCGTGCCAGAGATCGTGCAAAAACCGGCCTGCGCCGAGGCATAGGAAGGGATAAAGCGGCATCCAGTACCATCCGAAAGTCCAGGTGCCGCTCGAGTAGCCGATGGCGAGCAGGTAGAAGATCATCGGGAGGTAGAGGTGGGCCACATCGAACGCTGGAGCTGAGTCAGAGGGCCGAGCTGAGTCAGGAGACCGGGTCAGCGCAGAGGCTGAAGCGAGCCCGATCAGCCACGCGAACCAGAGGAAGGTGGTCCAGCCTTCTCCGACCATGTTGTGGTTGATGAGCCCCATCGTGAAAAAGCGAAAGTAGAGGTCCCAAACCGGTGGACGTACGATCGCTTGCGTTCGAGTAGCGAACCAAAACGAGTCCCAGCCGAAGTAGCCCGCGTAGACGAATATCAGACTCGCGACCAGCAGCGTGCCCACCCCAAGCGCGATCGCATCCCGATAGCGACGCTTGGCGGCCAGCAAAACGACAAACCCAGGGGCAAAAGCGAGCGCCGGAAGCTTGGCCAGCGGCGCCAAGCCAAGAAGCAAGGCCATCGCGTTCCGGTCCCGAGCCCGGCACCCCTCATCTCGGTAGCGCAGATAGAAGTAACAGGCGCCGAGCGCGAGCGGCGCCACCAAGGCTTCCTCTTTGATGACTCGGCCCTGAAGCACGATCATGGGTACGCACGCCCATAAAAAACCGGCGAAATGCCCCGCCGCAGTGCCCGGAAAAGAACGTGCGCCGATCGCGATGATGAGCACCAAAGACAGCAGGCTTAGGGCGATCGGAACCAAGCGCGTATGCTGAAGACGCGCGTGGGTAAAGTGCTCCGCGCCGCCCGCGATAGCAGCGGCACCGACGAGCAGATGCATCAGCGGAGGATGCTCGAAGTACGGGCGAATCAGCTTAAGCGGTTTGGGTCGGAAGTAGGGTAGGAGTTCGACATCCGCGTAGGGTCCGTATGCGCTGGCCCACATCGACCATCCCACGGTCTCTCCGGAGCGGAGCAGTTCGTATCCGTTCCAGGTGGCAAAGAGCTCGTCGTCGTTCTCCTGAAACTCGGGCATGACCTGATAATCGAAGAGTCGCAGCGCGAGACCGAGCAGGCAGATGGCCACGGCCGAGGTGGCCCCAAGACGTCTACAGCGAAGCATTCGGCTTGGCGCCAAAACGACGAAAAAGACCCCTGCACTGAAGAACAACGCAAGCAGAGCGCCGGTCAACCAAACGACAAGACGCAGAGCCTGGCTGGAGGCCTCGCTGGGTCGGAAGGCGTCGTTCGGAATGCGAGCACATGCACCGCCCTCGATCGCCCAGCAAAATTCGAGGGCAGTATCCGTTCCAGAACTGCTGCGCCAGCGCACCTCGACCGAATGGTCACCCGGAGCGAGCACGGCCTCGTTACGGTAGACTGCGTCGTCCACCAGCAGATCGGCCCGCCCCCCGTGTCGAAGCCGTAAGGCTCGGTCGGGACCTGACGGGACGGTGAGCGTGCCGCGGAGGGTCACGTCGATCGGTGGCGGGCCAGAAGGGATATCCCAGCGTTCGAACGGCCAGTTCTGGACGTAGCGGGAGAGCACCCGGTGCTGGTTTGGAAACCAAGTTCGCAGTTCGTGACTCCGGTGGACGATCTCTTCAACACCCGCGATCTGAAGGCGATATTCAGCAGACAACCCCTGCTGAAGGCGCGCGTCCATCAGCCAGGTCCCAAGGGAGACGGCGGCAACAACAAGACTGGCCGCAACAGCCGCCCTGCCGTAAGCGAGGCTCTCGACAAAGCGATTCTTCACGGGGAAGTCACGTCGATTGTCGGTATCGCTTGGTTCTTCACGATTTGGGGCGTCGTGGTTCATTTGCAGGGCCAGTGTCGGGCGTCAGGTTGTGAACCGTACCCGGTCCGGTGGCTAGGTCTTCTCTTGATGCACAACCTTCGAGGTAATCGTTGTCCAGTCCCATCGCCTGCATGAACGCGTAGGCCGTAGTGGGACCCACAAACCGGAATCCCCCTCGTTTCAGGTCTTTTGCAAAACGCAGCGAACTATCGAGCACCGTACCCGGTCAGGTGGCGGCAACCGTACCCGGTCAGGGTTCACGCGGAGCCTCGGGGGACGGCCGCCGTCGTTTGGGTGGCTGAAACCCAAGACGCGCCTGCACGACATCCTCTTTTGATGCGCAACCTTCGAGGTGATCGTTGACCAGTCCCATCGCCTGCATGAACGCGTAGGCCGTAGTGGGACCCACAAACCGGAACCCCCTTCGTTTGAGGTCTTTTGCAAAACGCAGCGAACTATCGACGGCACCATCAGGGCCACACGCAGGCTCAAACTCCCAAACGTAGGCCGCGAAACTACCAAATCGCTCGACGACTTCGAGCACGCGCCCCGCATTGTGGATGGTCGCCTCGATTTTGCCGCGGTGCCGGACGATAGCCGGGTTGCCCAGCAGAAGCGCAACCTCTCTCTCCCCGTAGTGAATCAGCTTTTCAGGGTCAAAACCCGCAAAAGCCTCTCGGAACGCCTCCCGCTTTTTGAGAATGGTGAGCCAGCTCAGCCCCGCCTGAAACCCTTCCAAAGCGAGCTTTTCAAAAAGACGATGGTCGGAAGCCACCGGTCGCCCCCACTCGAGATCGTGATAGCGGATGTAGCATTCGGAATCCCCGCTCCAGGCGCATCGGACGATCCCATCGGTTCCCTTGCGAAGACCGGACACGTTGTCTTTTTTGCATTCCATCTAAAGGCGCCGCAACCCCTCTCAAGCTCCACGAAGTGGTGCACGGAGCCACCCAAAATGCGGACTGCTTCGCTGTACCCCCAAAACAATCGGGTCGATCGCGAGAGTTCGGGCCGATCCCGTCGCGAATGGATGAACTCAGCAGCTGTATGCCGGGAACACATCGATCTGGCGCGTGGATTACGACTTCATTGACCGAATAGTCACGTAATTTCGTGAACTCACACGCCTCTATTGATTTTGAATTTGACTTTCAAGAACGCCCATGCAGCATGAGTTTATGCTCGTGTGTCACTGTTACGCCGTATCCGATCGGACAATTCGCGCAGCAGTGGATCTTGGTGCACGTTCGCGGCAGGACATCGGCGATTTCTGCAAGGCCGGCACGGCATGCGGGGGCTGCAGCGAACTCATCGATGAAGTGATCGACGACGCATCCACGGAACGCCAGATGAGCGCACGCAGCGTGCAAGAGCGACACAGCATCTCGGAGGAACATCGAGTGCTGGGCGAGAGGGTTCTGGAGCACAAGCTCGGCGCAGGTCGAGGCCTCCCGATCGTCGACTCAGTGGTCGACGTGCACCTCCCGACCTCCGCCTGAAATTCGAGGGCCGGAGGCTTGCGCGAGAACGTACATGACCCCTAGGCTTTGGCCATGCAGGGCGACGTCCAGGTTCTCGAATTGCTCAACGAGGTGCTCACCTCAGAGCTAACCGCCATCAATCAGTACTTCATACATTCGAAAATGTGTGCGAACTGGGGCTACAAGCGATTGGCCGATAAGAAATGGCATGAATCGCTCGAAGAGATGAAACACGCGGACCAGATAATCGAACGGATTCTCTATCTCGATGGAACCCCCAACATGCAGCGGCTGTTTCCCGTCAAGGTCGGAGAGAACGCGGTAGAGCAGCACAAACTCGATCTCGAGCTCGAAATCGACGCGGTCGCCCGACTGAATCGAGGCATTGCGCTTTGTCGCGACAAAGGAGATCACGGCACCGGAGAGCTTCTAGAGAAGATTCTTGTCAACGAAGAAGAAGGTATCGACTGGCTCGAGGCCCAGCTTCACGCGATATCCGAAATCGGCAAAGAGCGCTATCTAGCCATGCAGATGCACCAGGGCTAGCCGGCTGCATCAGGACCATCTGCAGCCTGACTCGGCAGCTGCCGCAGACGCGGATTACCGTAGGCACACCTCATTCGCGCTCTCAGGGTGTGCGTCACAGGCCTGCGCGACACTGGCTTCTCGACAGCAGTGACGCGGGTGCTATGTTTCTCGGGTACATTTGCCTCCTTCAACACAGATAAGTCACGAAGACCGAATGCGTGAAGCGGGTCGCGCTTGGGCTACGGACGTAAGAACTCAGCTACATGCAGAAGAGCGGCGTGCCTGTGGCGGCTGGCCCGGTACGCTTTCGGAGGCTGAAGCCCGTGCCGCTCGTGAGTTCCGTCGGTCTTCCATCGCGCTTGAGGCAGCCGATCGCCATGGCCTGGTTAAGATTCTTTATGCTGCAGCAAAAGACCATTGGCACGACCAACGTGAACCCGCCGAACGAGACGAGTAGCGGGTGTCGGTATGTATCCTGTATCTAGTGCGGCATATTAATGCCGTAAGGGCCGCGGGTCGAAACACACTCTTACGTTTTCTGATGGAGAAGCACTAAACTTGCTCGGACTTAAGCCCAACATAGTCCGATACATACTTAGTCGAATAGAGCACCCCTCTGCGACGCTACACCAGTCGAATAGGCCGATCGATTCAGAGCAAATGGTTGCACAGATCTTAACCGATGTGTGGCTAGAAGGACATCGATGCTCAAAGGAGCAGATTCAGGTATGTATTGAGCTCCATAAGCGAGCGGGAGAGATTCCGTACCTCACATCCAGTTTGCTTGAGTGTACGAATCGCCCTGTTCCTGTCGCCGCATCTCGAAAACGAAAGAACGACCGAGAAATCGATAACCCAAAACCCGGCCACTCCATCGATTTCGATGCTTTTGCCGCGTTTTTACGCGTTCGCGAACTAGTAGACGAAGACAAAAACGCCCTGCCGAAAGATATCGCCCGCAGATTATGGTACGAGTTTAAGAACCTTTGTAGACCATACTCCGTTCTAGTGGTGGCCGGTTGGATTGAATGGGATAAGTCCAAAGGAGCTTCATTTCCCAGGGCGTCGGGAGCATTGCTGACTGGATATCAAGCCATTGCTCCTCGGAGGGGAAATAGAATAAATGCCCCGCCCCTTAGAGGTCAACGTCGGCCGTGCACACCACCACCACCCATAGCCAAGAAAAGACGGGTTTTGGACCAGATTTCCTCTAAAGCAGTGGGTTTTATAACGGACTCGCTACTGAACCGAATGCAGCCTACCGAAGAGCGAATTCATTCGATAGCTATTTCCAAAGGACACCAGTGCACTCGGACGCAAGTAGACTACCTATCGGACGCCATACGTTATGAGGATGTGATTCAGCGCGACACCGAAACTCTTTCGGAGAGCGATTTTTACATGCTCATCTCATATGTGCGCTTTCGAGAATTGTTGAGTAAATACTTCGCCGGCAAATGGCTGAATGCATCTGTACTAAGTGCTTGCGAGAAGCAGCTACGTTTGGAGGGTTTTGCGCCGGACCTTGCGAGACTGCGCGAGTGGGCGAAGCGAATCTCGGACCGGCGTTCACGGTTGAGCCGTAGAGAACAGCACGCCCAATACCCGGTACCTAATCGGCATCAAGACCCGGCAGCAGCCCACGGTGTGCCCGTCGCGCCCTTGGAGTGCCCGAGATTCTCGGCGCTCCTACAAGCTTGTGCGCACGCCCGCACTAGAACCTGAGTGGCCCACTTCTCGCGCTACCCGATCGACAAAGCCCTGACATCAACGACAGAAATCACCGAAAGTCGCATCCCATCGTAACCAAGCGGCTATCGCTTCTCTAAGTTCGGCAGCCGGGTGCGCCGCAGCACCATGGATGCAGGTCGCTTGCGCTATGATGTGCGGCAACGATTGCTCTAGAACGAGAAGAGCGGCAAAAACCGTCAACGAAAGCATTCATGATGGATCACACCACTAGAAGTCTTAGCACTTATTGCCCGTCTAGATGGAACCTAGCTAGTCGCGAACCTTCCAAGAACCCTAGCGCACCGGGACCTTCCTCAGAGCGTCCCTCCAATGCGCTTTCCCAAGAGAGGATTACAAACATTTGGTCCGAAGGCTTTCTTTCGTTTTCTGATGCTGCGTCCCTCGCATGTACCAGCAAGACCATGCAAAGCTACGTCAAAGAGGCTCGATCGATACCGAACCTACCGATTTGGATGCGCAACGCGGACAGCAAGGTAAGCGCCAGTCCGATCCGTTTCGTGGCGACTTTTCAGGACCCCGACGGACAACGCCCTCGCCTCGTCTCTGCCTCAGGGGACAACACGATCACAATCTGGGACCTCCACACAGGCGAGCGAATTTTCTACTTTTTTATGGGATCACCTGAGTGGATTCTTCCTTTTGCGGTCTTTCAGGCCCCCAACGGCCAAGGACCTCGCCTCGTCTCCTACTCATGCAACGGCAGGATCAGGATCTGGGACCTCGACACGGGCAAATGCGCTTTCCACTTTCCCATGATTGGAAACGGTCAGATCCGTGCTTTGGCAGTCTTTCAGGACCCCGACGGGCAAGGACCTCGCTTCGCCTCCGCCTCCGTCTCCGCGTCAGGGAACAGCGCGATCACAATCTGTGACCTCCACACGGGCGAACGCGTTTTCCACTTTCCTTGGGAAAACATCGATCGGGTCCATTCCGTGGTGGTCTTTCAGGACACCGACATCCGAGGCCTCCGCATCATCTCCACCTCAGAGGACGGCACCATCGAGATCTGGAACCCCTACAGGCGAGAGCTCATATGCACCCTTACGGGACACCTCGGCCCGATCTATTCCGTGGCGGTCTTTGAGGAACCCGACAGACAAGAGCCCCACCTCGTCTCCACCTCAGAGGACGGTACCGTCAAGGTCTGGAACCTTTGCAAAGTTCTAACCAGAAGGGGGCCGCTGCCGCGTCGGCGCGAACCAAGCAGACTTCTTGGCAACACTGCAGGGCCGGGACCCAGCGCTTCGATCGGTTTCGTGACGGTTTGTGAACGCTATCACGGCAGCCCCCTCATCGTCTCCTGCTCCCAAGGCGGTGTCGTCAAGTTCTGGCGGCTCAACACGGGACGTTGCTTTTATAAGACTCGGCTCGCGTATCCCACATGACAGCTGGGCAATGAGCTGGTGTGGCGGGGGATGAAGGACATCAACCGATACAACCGAAGCAC
This sequence comes from Myxococcota bacterium, assembly GCA_039030515.1. Taxonomy (GTDB): domain Bacteria; phylum Myxococcota_A; class Polyangia; order Polyangiales; family Houyiibacteriaceae; genus JBCCEA01. The sequence continues at coordinate 43,258 of JBCCEA010000019.1, forward strand.
CAGCGACTCGAAAGCAGATCAGCTTCACTCGCGCGCCCCTCTCGGGCATCAAGCCTTACTTTTCTCCTGAGGCCTCTACCCGCTAGCGGGGATCCTGAGCTGTCGCTCACTCCCGGAGCGCCTTCGTTCCGCTGGAGGTTTTATGGGCGACGCTGGAAACATTCAGCCTCATCACAGCGCTTCGCTTTTGTTCCTATCGTGTGGACCGCCGCTCTAAGAAGCACACACTGCGCTTGATGAACCCTACCGATGCGAAGCCGATCACTGCCAAAGCCGTGGAGTACGCTCGGGAATATTTGAACTCCGGCTCGCCTGTGCGTCCCTGCTCGTATGGTAGCAACTTAGCCTCCTGGGAGCAGCTCGCTCGCGACCTGAGCACGTATTTGTTGAGGCAGGGATTTGACTGCACTGAGTATCAAGCGCGAGTTCTAGTGTGGATAGCTGGTGCCCGTAAACCTCCCTTGACAGAAAGGCTAAGAGACGCGAAGGACGTTGTGGCCTACGTCGCATTCGCTGAGTTGACTCGCCAGAACCCGTACCTTACCGCTTCCGCTGTACGTGTCGAACTGAAGAAGCTTCTCAAAGTGCCGGTGCCGGTGCCGCGGGTAGGGAGAATCCAAATATGGATTCGTCGGGCTAATGAGACCGAAGAGTATTCCAAATTCCTCCGCGACGGGAGCGGTCCTACTCGCTCGCCTCCTCCGACAGATGGTCTTTCAAGGCAAGGGGTTAGACGGGGATCTCCAGATGGTGCATCCCGCGGCCGTGCAAGCACGGGCTCTCCGAGAGCGCACTCTGGGGGCGAGGCATCATCTCCTTCGTGCGCGTCTCCGCCGCGTCGACGGCATCGCACTCTGCGCGAGGGTCGCGAGGCTCGGCGCCTTAGTGCAAGTAATCTTCCACCAACGACAACAGGGCCTGCACTTCCGCCGCATCCCCCCCGCCCCAGTCCCCCGGTCTTTGGCGCGGGGCCGGCCCACTGCGGTGCGTATCCAAGGCAATATGCACTTGCACCGTATCTCTACCTTGGACCCCCGATCTTTGACCCAAGGCTGAACCACTACGGCCACTACGGTGCGCATCAAGGGCAATATACACGTCCGCCGCAACTCCTCCACTTCTTCACCAGTCCCCCGGTCTTTGGCACGGGATCGAGCCACTACGGTGCGTATCCAGGGAGCGTTGTCCAAGCATCGGCGAGTCACGTTACGCCATTAGCCCCGCTCCTGCCTGGATTGACTGCAGATACCGTAAGGTGGATGTGTTCTTATCTGGAGAGACATCCACAACAAGGTGCCAACGAACTGTTTCAGACAGCGACACAATACGGCCAGCGTTGCACAGAGAAACAGGCTGAATTGTTTCTATTCGCTTGTCGAGACCGCTCCATACACGATTATGCTGTACAGCATGGTTTCAACTACGCTGACAGCCTTGCTACATACGTCCGTGTATTGGAATTGGTCGGATGCTGGAAAACAAAAAGGGACAACAACAATTTTGCATGGCTGCGTGAAACACTAATTAATGAGAGGCACAGGGGATTCGACCCTGGTCAGCTATTCTGCTGGATTGATAACGCGAAGAAAATTCATGCCGAGAGAACTCGTGGCGAAGTTTAGCTTTCTCGATCTTTTGCGCCAGGCTGTAGGGCTTCGAATGCTGCCCGAGTTGCGCCCCGTGACCCTCCAAAGCGCTGTTGCATATCTGCTGCATAAAGGCATGCCTGAATGTTGATGCATAAAAATGCAAAATCTCTTCGAAGCCACCTCACGTTTAGAGATATATTTGCTCTCTGCGGTGATGCGGGGCCAGAGTAGGCACGAGAACTTAATTTGAGTCTTCGAGAAATCTAGGTTTGCGTACCTGCCTTGATCGCGATCGCATTTTTCGAAGCGCAATGCTGACTCTCACTCTTCGTATTGACATCCAAAGCGAAGAGATCATGTTTGCTGTGAGATGCTCCGTTTCGAGACAGGGTCCTTTTTACCCTCCTCCGATAAACTCTACGGAATACCAAGCTGCGTTGCGTTTGAGCGCTATGGGGCTACCTCGTGACTTTGTGGATGCCGGAGACCCGCAGCTTTATCCAGTACGTTTCGCGAGGCGCCTCCACGCGCTTGGCGCTGTTTCAGCGACTCGGCAATGACGAGGAGCTCAGCTAGGACCCGTGGGTACGCCCTTGCCCTCGTAAATAGGGCGAGATACGAACAGCATCACATGCATGACGGGTTCGATGCATCAAAGCGACACCTCAACGCGAATAGGATGCCAACTAGAACGATCATACCCGGCTAATCTGAAACGATACTTGTTCCCATGCAGCGACCAACGTCTCAACCACTCACACCCGAAGCCGCCCAGTATGCAGCAAGCCGTAAGTACCATGTGCAGAGGATGTCGCCGCAAACAGAGATCAATGTTATCGAGACGACTCTAACTATGGCGGGCTATCGATGCGCTACTACACAAGACCAAATTCTCTGGCATGTGTTTGCGGCCACGCATGCACCTGTGACCGAATCTGGTGTTGTTCCGTATCATATTCGCCTGGCTGCATACGTACGGTTCCGTGAAATCCATGCTCTTAATCCGGGGATAACTGCTAAGGAGCTTGAGCCTCCTCTACATCAGGACGTTCAATCAGCAGGGGGTTCACTAAATCAACATTGGACTTTTCTGAGGTATCGCATCAGCGATTGGTTACGTCGCATGAACAGTCGCAAGAGGGGCCGACCTCCAGCGAATGCCTCTACTCGGGTGCCACCTGGAGTTGTCCCAAAACAGACGCGCGTTCTTCGAAGTGTTATGAAGGACACTTCCAGGTGCTTTACGCCACCCGCTTTCGTGCCTGAAGGCCAGGCATCAAGAGCGTCACCGCCTCCCCACCCGGGCCATCGAACGCCCGGCTCTTTCGCGCCTCCAGCCCCGGGTGTCTCTAATGCCCTACCGACCTACGCGCAGCCTTCCCATACCGTGCAGACAGCGCCTGACCCGTTGTTCACTTTGCTTTCCGTCGAGGCCGCTCTATTTCTCGCAGAGCACTGCGGGCCGCAACACTGGACAACACCGGGCAATACACCGCCGGCGAGAGGTACCTCAGAAAGCATCATGCAAGAGGCGAATAGCGCAGGCCATCTATGTTCTTTCGAACAAGTGCTGTATGTAATAGATGCCCGGGAAGCTGAGAGTCCATTGGTGTGTGCCACGGACCCTGAGTCACTCACAACGCGCCTGATTCGATATGTATACTTTCGTCAACTGTATGCGCATTTTGACCAGCTCGGATCGAACCGCTCGGATAAGCGACCGTATAAAGCTCAGGTGTTGGATCGATGCGCACGTCAGCTAAGCAATGACAGGTTCCCTCGGGCAGATAAAGAGCTGGACGCCTGGTCGAGGTCGCTTTAGCCCTAATAGCGATCTTGCGACCTGACCTGGAGACGTATGTAGTCATCGTAGTGCATGGTCGATGCACAGCCCTTGCATTGACAACCGGGGCAAAAAGAAGAAAGGCGATTCGAGGTGGTGTTGATACCAGACTGCAATTCTCTTGCTTCCAAGGCTGAAACGGCAGTGGTTCTTGCAAAGCGAGATTCTGGAACAAAATTCGGCCGACTGTAGTCGAAGAATAGATGTTTCCACCAACCTCCCCTTACGAGCGACTTCATCCTCCAGGTTCTCGCCCTCCGGCTTCTGGTCTCACCACCGCAGTGGTGCACCTGATTATCTCCGTTTATCCCCCTACGAGCCAACATGGTAGTGGTCCGTTGATCGATGCCGATTCATTGGTTCTAAGGATTAAGCAGGCACTAGGGGTAGATTGCCTCAAGGCACAGATTGCAATCCGAACGCTTTGCGTACACTTGCGGAGGCGGCTTCTTCTATGCCGCAGCCTCCCTGTTTGCACCCGGCAGGAACGGAGCCATTGGGGTACTCTGGTAGCGTACCAGACGCTGGACGTACACATCCAGGATCGCCCGGCTACCCGCTCGGTGAACCGAACGGCATTTCGCCGGTCACGTGCCTGGGGCCATTCACGTATGATCCGGCATCCATGCGCCCATCGTCTCGTGTACCGAGGTCTGCAGTTAGATACCGGGGGCCGCACCATCTAGAGACGGGATCGCCTACGGGGACAGGATCGCCCACGAGCAAACGCATACGTATCTGAGACAAGAGCTGGACAACGGCGCCAGCGTCATCAGCCCCGGGGCGCAGTCACCCGGCACTGGACAACGGCGCCAGCGTCATCAGCCCCGGGGCGCAGTCACCCGGCAGCGGAGCTCCAGCCGGGCGTCACCTCCGACGCGGCGCAGAACCTTCTCAGTGAATTCTCCGCTTACATGGACGCAACTCCAGAATGCGTAACTCGGTCGATACGGGAGACGGGTCGTCGCTGCGTGCGAAATATTCGCTAGAGGGGCGCGGCACCAGCGCGTCCCCATCACGGCAGCACGGGCGCGCTCAGCAGCGATAGCGATCGAGGGTTGACTCAGAATCATGTGGAGAAATGGATGATTCTTGAACACTATCGTATTTCACTAGACCTGTAGCGTTAGACCGAGGAGTGGACACATCGAAACCGCCTATGATTTTCTCGTCATCGGGGCCGGATTTGGCGGCCTTTCCGCCGCACTCAGTCTGGCTGAGAGGGGCGCAAAGGTGGGCCTCTGCGAGACGCTGCGCTATCCGGGCGGCTGCGCGAGCACGTTCGAACGCGGAGGCACTCGTTACGAATCCGGAGCGACGCTCTTTTCTGGCTTTGCGCCGCATCAGTTCTTTGATCGCTTGCGTAGCCGCCATGAGCTCGAGTTCGAATTTTGCCCTCTCGATCCGGTGGTCACCCTGCGGACCGATGAATTCGTGCTGCCTGTATCCTCATCCCGCGAGGATTTTCTTCTCGCCCTGACCTCCCTTGACGGCGTGCCAGAGCAGGCCACGCTGCGCTTTTTCGAAGATCAGCGCCGAGTAGCCGACGCGCTCTGGGCGCTTTTTGACGACGAAGACCTGCTTCCTCCTTTGGGCCCGCGTTCGGTGTTGCGCCATATCGGACGGGTGGGCACCTATCTGCCTTTGCTGCCTCTGGTCGGGCAACCCGTCGAAAAGCTCTTGGCTCGTCACGGCCTAAGCGAGTGTCGCCCTTTGCGCACCTATCTCGATGCGGTGTGCCAAATCACGATTCAGGCTTCTGCGAGTTCAGCGGAGGCCCCGTTTGCGCTTGCGGCGATCGATTACTTCTTTAGAGGGACCGGGCATATCGAGGGGGGCGTAGGCACGCTCGCGTGGGCGATGGCGCGGGCGTTTGAACGTCACGGCGGAACCCTCATGCTCTCCAATCGAGTCAAATCTTTGGAGCTACATGCAGGAGGGTGCCGCGTGGAAACCCGCCGAGGAACGCTTCATGCGGAGCGGGTGATCGCAAATCTTACCCCCCATGCACTGAGAAGACTCATGCAACTGGAGCCGGGCTCCAATCGCCGATTAGACACCCTCGCATCCCAGGTTGAGGACGGATGGGGAGCGGCCATGCTTTACTGGAAGGTATCTGACCAGGTCCTTACCCAAAGCAGTGTCGATCCCCTAAGGAGCGCCCATGAGCGCGGTCCTTTTCATCTACAGCTCGTCGGCGACTCCGATGGTCCGCTGATGGAGGGCAACCATGTATTTTGCTCGGTATCCGGAGCGGAGGAACGCCGAGGCGGCCCGGGCGAGCGAACGGTGACCGTTTCGACCCATGTGCCTATGCGATCCTATCGCGGAGCCGAAAATCCAGGTGAGTACATCGATCGCGTCCACGAACGAATGCGGCAGACGATCCGGCAGCGCAGCCCGGAACTCGCGGAAGCCTGCGTGGGAGAAATGACCGCAAGCCCTCGGACTTTCGAGCGTTTTACAGGAAGGGACTTCGGCTACGTCGGCGGAATTCCCCGAACCCATGGATGGTCTCACTACCGCAGTCTGGGACCGACCTCGCCAGCCGCTTCGGTATTTCTCATCGGAGACAGCGTGTTTCCCGGCCAAAGCACCTTGGCCACGGCCCTTGGAGGCGCACGTCTTGCCGCTTCGCTGCTGGGTTCTCGCGGAGCGTAGCTGGCCTTCTGTGATCCTCGGCGCACTGAGGGAAAAGCGCCGGTCTTGACCCGCCACTTCGGTGTGCTCTTGGAGTTTTCTTCTGGGTGCGCGAACATAACAAGGGTGACACCAGCAGCTCACTCTGCGGCGCATCGACCTCGCTCAAAACGTCCCACCCTGCTTCTCTATGGCGAGGGTGAGCCGATGGAAGTGGCCATTCGGGTAGCGCTAGATCGCCACGGGGTCACGGTTCACCGACCGCAGCAGGACAGTTCGCTCCTGGAATCGGTCGCGGTCGAATCTCCAGATCTTTTGGTGTTGATAGGGGATGCAGCGCGTAGCGACGCAGACGAGTTGCTGCAAACGCTGATGGCGGATCCGGCCGCCTCTAGAGTGCCGGCAGTGCTCGTTGCAGACGATCCTCCGCTGGAATCGCGTTTGCGCGCGTTTCGCTCCGGCGCGATCGCGGTGGTTCCACGTGGGGCGAGTGCAGACGCCATCGCCGCTCGCATCGCAGAGCTCGCTCGGGAGGTGCCCGAGGACTCCGGATCGTTTCAGGGGGAGCTTGGGGAGGCCACGCTCGACGAGTTGACCGCTCTTGTCGCCGACGAGCTCCGTCGCAGCATCACCTCGGCAGACGGCGTCGATACGAAGTCCATCCGGCTTATGCTCGGAGCCGGCTTGCCGGTGGCAGAAGCTTTGGAGGCCTTCGTCAGCCAGCTCAAACCTCTCGTCGAACAGTCCGACTCGGTTCATGAAGAACTCTTCGATCCCACCGGCACGGAGTGGAGCGAGCTCGGCAACGGCTCGAGTGATCCGTTCAGCGACCTGTCGCTGCTGTCCGGGTTGAGACTGCTTCTCATGGACACCGACCCGGGCCGGGCGGATACGCTCGCCCAGGCGATGCGCCTACACGATGCGGAGGTTGTGGTCACTCAGGTGAGCATCGATGGCTTCAAGCGCGCCTACGGCTTTGATCCGGAAGTCGTGATTTTGGACTCGACGGCGCTCGATGACGGGCGTTTTGAAACCGTACGCCATCTTCGCAAAAACATCCGTCTGAGGTGGGCTTCTCTTTTGGTAGTGCGCTGGGAGGACATCTGGCCGCCTTCGTCCCCATCGCCGGATATCGCTCAGCTGTCCGCGCGCATCGCGCCACTGACCCAACACGACCGCACCCTGAAGTCTCAGGCTCAAACCGAGAACACTTTGGAAACCCGCATCGAGCGGACCGGACCTGGGCGCATGCTTCGGATCTTGTCGAGCGTCCCGGGCAATGTGCATATGACCGCCAAGAGCACGAAGGCTCGCTTCGAAATCGACCTTGCTGAAGGCTTGATCGTGGGGGCGACGTGCATGCGCCACGGGGCGGGTGCCGGCACTTCAGAGGGCATCGCAGCGCTCCGTGATTTTCTGGATTTGGGATCTGCGCAGGTTTTTATCGAGAAGCGCCCGCATCCCTCCGTAGCCAACGTGATGACCCCGGTGGAGGAAGCACTCGACGCGGCTACTGCGGAGTTTGAGCAAAACCGGACCCTGCCCGAGTCCTCGTTGGCGCCAGAGTTCCAACGCGCTCACGACGAACCCACGGCTCGAGAGGTCGCTGCAGAGGCGCCAGCATCGTTGGAGAGCTCCGTGCCGACCCGACAACCGGCAGCCGATCCTGACGCAGAGGAGCAACCCAAAGCCGTAGCTCTACGGCCACCCAAACTGCCGAGCGCTCTTTTGACTGGAGGCAGCGATCAGATGCCGCTTGCGGACTTTGAGGGAGAAGACTCAAGCCAGATCACCATTCGCCGGGAAGGCCTGACCTCGGAATACGCCACCTGGGATACGGATATGAGCGTCGAGGAGACGCGCATAAGCCACATTTCGAGTGAGGCCGTGGTGCCGCACCTCGATCAGGTGCCGACCTCGGTGCAGCCCATAGATTCGCTCACCGACCACCGCTTCGATCTCTTGGGCGTTGAGGAGCTACGTGACTCCGATGTGCTGACCATACGAGACTCAGACCTGCTGCGCATTCAGAAGCAACCCGGTGCTCCCGCATTGCCCGTGGCTTCGGCGAGCAGCAAAGAAGGAGCGGCCGATCCCCCAAATGATGCGGACGCGCATCTCAGCGATAGCGAGTTGCCGACGACGCCTCATGCCCCCGTAGATCAGCTGCACAACGCCACGGTGCCCCCTTGGTCCGATGCACCTGGAGCGAGCGAGTTCGACGAGACCTTTCCGCCCGCGTCTTCGCTCACGCGATGGCTGATCTCTGGAGTGGCCTGGACCGCTCTTTTGAGCACCGTCATCGGGGGAGGATGGTTCTTGTGGCATGCGTCTGCGACCCACTCCGCTGCAGAGCCTGCAACGCAAGAGGCAGAATCGCCTCGCTTGCCGGAGGCAGCAGGCGCCCGAACAGAAGAGCCCAGCGCGGGTCAAGAGCAACCCGTTACAGAGACTCCCGAACTCAGATCGGATACCCAGTCTCGCACTGCCGAACCAATCGCTGAGGCCGAACAGACTGCTTCTGCTGAAACCAGCACAGCTGAACAAACCGCCGCTGCCGAGCAAACCAGCACGGCTGAAGAGACGAGCAGACCAGAATCGGTAGAGCTCGAGTCACAAGGCTCTCCACGCGAAACCACCTCAGACATCGCCACGACTGGAGAAAACCAACCTCGATTGCCAACCCGCCTCGACGAAATCACCCGTACTCCTGCGGGCGAGCGCGATCTCAGCGCATCTCGCGCTCGGTCCACCGAAGGACGCCGCTATCTACGGCGAGAGCGGATCGAAGAAGCCACCGAGGCCTTTTTCGAGGCGCTGCAGCTTGACGACAGCAACCCGCACTCGATGATCGGGCTTGCCGAAATCCATCTGGCTCAAGGCAATCCTGAGGCCGCGATCGAGTTCGCCAGACGCGCGGTCCAGCTTCGCGGCCGCCGCAGTCGATATCGGTTGATTCTCGGCGATGCGTATCGCGCAAACGAGCAGCTCGCAGAGGCTCGCGCCGAGTATCGGAACGCATTGAAACTCGAGCCCGACGACCAAGCGATCCTCAGTCGACTTTCTAGCACTCGCTAGCTTTGGGAATCCTTAGCTTTGGGAATCCTTCGGGCGGGGAACTCGAGCAGAGGCAGGAGCTCTTGCGGGTACCGTCGCCGGCCTTTGTCCGAACGGACCGTACGGCAACGCTGGTCGTATCTTCCGGAGACTGCTAGTTGTTCGCTCTCTATGACCAAGATGTCGCTCGCTGCGCCCGATACCCTTCAATGGCGACCCGCGATAGCGTTGACGCTCGTGGGTCTAGCCACCGTGCTCGGCCTTCCCAAGCTGTTTCAAATGGCAATCGATTGGGCCTACGAACCCAGCGCTCCGCTTTGGTTGGCGTCGATCGTATCCGGGATTCCCAGGGAAAAGGCACTAGAGTACCCACCCAACCTCACCAATCGACTCACTGTCATCTTCGGCTGCGTCATCCCGATCGTGCTGAGGCCGGCCCTGATCTGTCGATTCTTCGAGCGATTTGTCGGCGAGGCCGGTCCCCACGTGGTCGCCCTCATGCGGATCTACGCGGCATCGATCCTTTTTATCTCGGCAGTTTGGGAAGACCTCAGCAGCTTGGCTTTGGTCCCTGCCGGTATCTTCCGTCAGCAGGGCGGCATGAATTTCGTTGCTGCAATCCCGGGATTTGACGCTTTGCTTGCGAGTTCAAGCGCCCTTGCCCTGCTGGATCACACGACCGCCGCCGTACTTCTCTTGGCGGCCTTTGGCGTGTTTAGTCGAGTCACGGTGCCTCTCGGTGTAGTGCTGTACTACGTGCTGGGAGGTTTACTTCGCGCGCCTTTTCAGTTTTATCACACCGGACTCATCCCCTGGTACCTCTTGGCCGTACTGCTTTTTTTCAGGAGCTACGACGTCTGGTCGTTTGACGCATGGTGGGCAAACAGACAGCGGTCGGCCTCTCGTCCTGAGCCTTCTCGGGCCCTGCGTCAGCACTATGGCTGGGCACGGTTTATCGGCGCGCTGGTGGTCACGCTGCCCTATACCGAAGCCGGCCTGAGCAAGATGTGCCGGGGAGGACTGTTCTGGTGGGAGCCGGTGAACATGCAGTCGATCCTGTTCATGGACACCCTGAATCCGATGGAGTTCGACCTGAGCGTGAGCTTGGCGATTCGCTCCTGGCCGGAGGAGATCTTCGGACTGCTGGGCCTTTTCGGCATGGTGGGCGAGATCGTGATGGTGCTGACCCTCTTCCACCGCCCGTCCCGTTTGATGCTGCCCGCGATGATGATCGCGATGCATGTGGGCATTCTCTTCACTCAGAACATTCTCTTTTTCGACCTCATCTTGCTGCTGACGATTTTTTACGCGTGGATGCTGATCGACAAAGATCCCAAGAGCCCTTGGTATGCGGGCGATTGGGTACCGAAATGGCTTCCTATCGGACCCCACGTAGACTGGCTCCATGGACACCGGAAGAAGGCGATAGGTTCGGAAAGCGACGGAGGGCGAACCAGCGACGCTCAAGCCAACAGTGCTCACGTCTCAAACGATCAGGGCCAAGATACGCAGGAGAGCCAAGATACGCGGAAGGAAACTGTGGAAGGGAGGCAACTTGCAGAGACATCAGCCTCTCTCAAGGTTCTCTCTTTGGGGCCACGCCTTTTGCAGGTGCTGTCGGTGGTATTCGTATTTTGCTGGATCTTTGGGGTGGAATTTTATCCATTGACCGCAATGCAGATGTACTCGGGCAAACGGGATACGGGTAAGGTCGACTACTATCGAGTTCTGGCAGAGTACGATGACGGCAGCGTCGAAGAGGCCTTTATCGAACACGTGATCCCCGCGATGAGAGCTGCTCGGTACCGCCGGGCGATTCGGGAGTGCTTTATTCCGAAGGGTCGACAAGATTGCGAGGCACTGCTTCAGTCCGCCGGTCAACATATGGATCGCGCCGAATCGATCGTGGCGCTCGAAGTCCATCATCGTCGATGGGATTTTCGCAATCATCCCGAAGACGAGGAGTTTGGATCTACGGTCGAACGGGTGCGGGTGTCGATGTAGGCTCAATAGTCCGATAGACCACGCCGAAACGGGCTGATAGTGGCCGCGTGTTGCAGACGCTCGTTATCGTGTGATCATGGCACTATGAACGAACTGTCGGACGCCAAGAGCCCGCTGGAGCGGTCTTTCGCAATGCTTCAGCAAGGCCACGTCGATGATGCCAAAAACATATTGGTCGCTGAGGTAGACAAGGCGGAGCGCGCCCACGGCAAAGACCATCCCAAGTACGCCGAGGCGCAGTCTGATCTCGCGCACTTGCTCATGCAGCTTGGCGACCCGCAGGTGACGGCCGCCCTCGAAGCTGCGGTAGCTGTCGATTCAAACCTGGACGAAGAGGCTCAGCAGGCGAGGCTGCGCTACCTGCTGCAGCTCGGTGATGTCTATTTGCGGATCGGCAAGCTCGAAGAGGCCGAGCGTCGGATCAAAGAAACCCTGGAGGGGCGCGAGCGAACTTACGGCACCCGAGATCCTAGGTATGCACTTGCTCTGGAACCCTTGGCCTCCATATACCTTGCCCGAAGCGAGGCAGGTAAAGCCAAAGAAACTATCGATAATTGCTACGAAGTGCTGACCTCGAACGAACACGCCCGATGGCCATATACGATGGCGCTGCGGGCGCTTGTCCATAAGGCAGCGAATGGACTAGACGCGGAGGTCTTTCCCGATCGGATACGAGAGGCCTCAACGGACGAGTTCAACTCTATCGTGGTCGCGACGCTCAACGCGGTTCGAGAAGCGCATCCGGATCTCGGACTTGCGGTGGCCAAAGATCTTCTCCTGCTCGTCGAGGCGAGGGACGCAAAGCACGAGGCGATTCCAGCGATCCTAAGTGAAATCGGTCAGATGGCGATTGCCGTGGAAGATCCGCAGCAAGGCGAGACGGCTTATGACCGCTTGCTGAAACTCAGGGAGGCCCAAAAGGACGACGCGAGGATCGTCGAAGCTCGAATGGGGTATGCGTTCTTTTGTGTCGGAACAAAGCAACTCAATAAAGCAAAAACCCACTATCAAGTTGCGGCAGAAAAAGCAGTGCGCCTCGGAGACCCTATGGTCACGATCACGGTCACACGAGCCTTTGCGGCATTTCTGATGCAAACCGGAAATCTCGGTGAAGCGGAGCAGCAGATCAAGAAAGCGCGCGAAGAGGCGGAAAAGCTGCAACACAAAGAGCTCATGGGGCGCACTAGGATGGACCAAGCCATGCTTGCCGAACTTGGGGGACGTCAAGACCAGGCTCAAGCTCTGCTCACCGAGTCTCTGGATTTTCTGCCCGAGGCAGATCCCGACCGGCAGCAGGCTGTGAAACGGCTGAAGGCAATGCAATCCCACGAAACCGGCAATACCAACGAAGCGATCTCTCAGCTCCTCACCGAGTTGGTTCGTCCATCGTTACCTCAGGGTCTATTGGGAAAGATAGAGGCCACCCTTGGCAAAAATGGAGGCTTTGACGTCGATATACAGCTGCTTCGGGAGCCGAGTGAAGAAGAGGCCGACAAAGTGCAGGCACTGGTGCAAAAAGCGATAAACGATGTCAATGCCCAACTTTCGGGCCGAGTCGGTACTTCCTGAGCCTATTCTGAGACCGAGACCTGGGCTGCACCTGACGACAAAGGCCTAGGTGAATCCTAGAGTGCGCATCGAGGGCCGTTCTGTTGTTCTTCCTAGCAAAAAGAAATACATAAGATATATTCCTTACATTAATTCTATTCCATAGTGGGTCGGCAAGACGGAAGCGAAGCCATGCCATACAGTAGTCATGCGGCAGAGTAGCGATGCAGCATCCGAGTGATGCTGAGCGAATCTTCGCGCTCGAGGAGCAGAACCGAGGTCTTCGGGCAGAGGTTCGGCGGCTGCGGGACGAGGTTGCCCGGGAGCATCGAATGGCTTCCTATGCGCTGAACCGATATGAAGCCCATGCGACTCAGCTAAAGAGTGCTCGTCAGCAAAACCGAGAGCTCTATCGCCTGGCGGCCAACATGGTCCGCGTGAAGCAGGCAGCAGAGCAGAAGGCCGACGAAGCAACGGAGCACGCGCAGCAGAAAGGCACTCTTCTCGCCAACTTCAGTCATGAGATTCGTGCTCCACTCAACGGCATGATCGGGTACTGCGATCTACTGAGTCGAGAAGAAGGGAGCCGGCTGACTCAGACGGGTCTGCAGGATCTGCATGCGATCCGCAGAAATGCGGCGATGCTACTCGAGTTGATCAACGACATCCTCGATATTTCAAAGATCGAGTCCGGTCGCGTGGACATCGTGAAGGAGTGGGTCGACCTTGCCCGTATCGCTGAAGAGTGTCTTGCCGCGGTGCGAAAGCCGGTTCGCAACGAAGTGATCGCGCTGCGAGCACAGGTATCGAGTAGCGCGCGTAAGGTTTATTCTGACGGACTCAAGCTTCGGCAGATCATGCTCAACCTACTTTCTAACGCGGTTAAGTTTACCGAGAGCGGAGAAATAATACTGCACATCAGCGCGGTGGACGGTGCGCTTGTGATTCAGGTGCGAGATACTGGACCGGGGATTCCGCCCGAAGAGCTCGATCGGATTTTCGAGAAATTCTGCCGAGGTCGTGAAGCGAACGTGCAGCGCCACATCGGCTCGGGCTTGGGTCTCGCGATCGTTCGGGAGCTCACCTGCCTTCTGCAGGGCGAGATCGACGTAGAAAGCGAAGTGGGGACGGGAACCACCTTTACGGTGCGCGTACCGCAAGTATTTCAGGAGCGGGCAGAAGCTTCAGGCACGCTCAACCCACCGACCGTCATCGAAAAGCCCTCTAGCGCTCAGCCCCAAACGTCATGATCTGCTGACGCAAGCAGTCGGTCTGGGCAGGCTATCGGGCCCGGCTCCGCCTCAAATGCGTTCATAGCTGCAGCTCGTCGCGTGGTCCCCGAGCAAACTGCGGAAACTTTTCTAGAGGTCCCGGCGGCAGACCCGGTACGTATTCCACGTGATCGCGCACGCCGCCTCCAGGAGCAGGACGGGGCGGCAAGGGCACCGCGATGTCCTCGATAGAAAACGGTCTTCCGTCGATGTGCCGCTGATATCCTAAGAAGCTTGTTCCGTTCCAATTGGTGCCTTGATCGCAAATAGTGCCATTGTATGCGGGCTTAAAATAAGGAGTCTTTATTAATCTTTTTACTTCACGCTTTTTATCGCTTAGCACTGACATATCATATTCAGGTAGCTGAACATTTGACTTTCCGGCGAGGTCGAACGTGGCAAAACGACAAACATTATTCATCGCGAGATAATGTTCACTAGGCAAACATATCACCGGATGGGAATGAACCCAGGAATCCACCACAACACTGCAAAACCTGTAATCTAGGTCTCGCACATGCGAAGAAAAAATACAGAAGACATGGTCTTCTGTATGCGAGGCAATCGTTGCGCGTATATTGTGTGCAAAGCGCAAAGCCCATATAAGCACCCCGCTTGCGTAATGCACACAGGTTCCTGATTTCGCATAGCGAGCAGCCTGCCAGATAGAATCATATTCCATCAACCAATTTAGATTCTGCGATCCGATCGCATTACTGTTCATTTCCATGGTTAATTTGGCCAAGTCCCAATTAAGAAAATTACGATAAAAGCCATTTGACAGCTCAGGAGTCCTCTGATCTCGACTTGGGTAAAGAGCGCGTTGGTTGGCAGGACCTTTGTGAAGAACGTAGCGGGTGCTCTGAACAGCGCGCACGGCAAAATCATATAGGACGCCAAAGTTTTTGACGACTAAATCTCGAGTTCCCACAGAGTTATATGCCTGGACAGTCGCAAGACATCCTATTTTCTGGGGGTAAATACGAATAAAGCCAGTACCCGTAGTTCCTTGAACAACAGCTGGCAGGTCCGAATCCCGCACCCTTTGTAGATCGGTAAAAGTGCGCTGTCTCAATATCTGTTCAGATACATGGGGCCACACAGTAAAGTTTTACTCCAACTGCCTGACGTCATCGATAGCGCACAGTTTCTCAGGCGATTGAGATGGCGATCGGACAGACGTGCCGCGGCGTACGCGAACAAGCGGCCTACTCGGAAATGGAAAAACGGGGAGGTGGAAAGGCGCTATCGCCAGAGTCGGAGAGCACAGCGCGGAGTTTGGTGGTGAGAAGGTCGAGCGCCACGGCGTTTCGTGCACCCTCCGGGACGATGATGTCGGCCCACCGCTTGGAGGGCTCGACGAACTGCAGGTGCATTGGACGTACGGTGGCGTAGTACTGCTCACGAATCGATTCGAAGGAGCGGCCTCGATGCTCCAGGTCTCTCCGGATTCTGCGGAATACGCGAATATCAGCGTCGGTATCGACAAAAATGCGGATGGCCATCAGGTCCCGCAGCACGCGATCTGCAAGCACGAGTATCCCCTCGACCACCACAACTTTCGTGACCGCGATATGGCGAGTCTCCTGGCTACGTCGATGTCGGGAGAAGTCGTAGATCGGAATATCCACCGGTAGCCCCTGCTCGAGATCGCGAAGGTGCTGCACCAGTAGTTCGGTCTCTAGAGCGTCGGGATGATCGTAATTCACGCTCCGCCGCTCTTCGTCACAGAGCTCAGCGTAGTCGCGGTAGTAGCTGTCGTGTTGGAGGACCGTGACGTGCTGCTTCGGCAGAGAGTTCGCTAGATGTTGAGCGACGGTGGTTTTGCCCGATCCCGTGCCGCCTGCAACGCCGATGATCAGTGGACGCATGAGGGTTCTTACCACGCGCTCACAGAATTGCCTTCACGTCCCCAACAAGTTGAGCGGCGCCGCAACCGTACCTGTTACGACTTGTCCTAGACTTGTCCTACTGAAGCCCGTACCGGGTACGGTGTTTGCGCGGGAATATTGCTAAGGCGCCACCAGTGCCCGTAGTTTGAGGCCGATGAAGGTCTCAGCGTACGTCTGCCCCGGGTCGGTGGCGATCATCCTGATGGTCGCTTTCACCAACGGGTGTCTCCTGCAAAACGTGAGCTACTCGGAAAAGCTGCGCGACAACGTCCACGAGCTCAATGATGAATTGCGTTGGGGCCGTATGGACTTGGCAGTGACCCGGGTGGCACCGCCCTACAGAGTCGCTTTCGCCGACATGCATCGGCCATGGGGACGCACAATTCAGATCGCAGACCTGGAAATCCAGTCGCTAGACTTCGGAGAAGATCGTTCCGAGGCCGCATCCATCGTGACATTCCGCTGGTACTCCGAAACTACGATGACGCTGCGAGAAACCACCATCCGTCAAAAATGGGAGCGCAGCATCTCTGGCTACGCGATCACTGAGGTTGAGGTAATTGAAGGAGATCCATCGCTGCTGTCCTCAACGGAAAGTACAGGCTGAGGTCGCTCCGGCCGACGTACCGTGGAGATGTATGGACACCTTGAACGGCGTCCATACGCCGGAGACTTGGGATACCGGCGGATGCCGTGTCATGATTCGTTCGGAGGGGGAACAAATGACTTCCAAGGTGGCTTGGGATTCAGCCGTGGCTCAGGACTCGGGGACTTACAACTCGGTGGCGCACAACCGAGTGACTTCGGGAGCATCCGAAAGCGGGCTGTTGTTTTGGATCTGTATGTTTCTGCTCGGCCTAAGCAGCTCGGTGCAGGCGCAAAGCGACGAGCGCGCGCGGCTTCACTTCGCCTCGGGCAGCTCCTATTTCAATGTCGCGGATTACGACAACGCTCTAAGAGAATATCAAAGCGCCTATGAACTAAGCGGTCGCCCAGAACTGCTCTACAATATCGCCCTTTGTCATGAGCGTCTCGGCGATCTGCGACAGGCCGTAGAGCACATGGGACGGTTTCTCTCGGAGGTAGAAGATATCGAAAATCGGGCGACGCTCGAAGAACGCTATGCCAATATGCAGCGGCGGTTGGAGAGACAATTCTCGTCCGGCATGCAAGAATCATCTTTGCAGCGCGTGGAGCCCACTTCAACGGAGGCGCCAGAGCAGCTTCCTCAGGCCGAACCGCAACTGCAGTCTGCAACCGAATCGTCGGAGAAACCTGAGAAGGTCCGCAGCATTCCGGTGGCGGCCATCGCGTCGTTTGTGGGGGCCGGCGTGGGAGTGACGACCTTTGCGGTGTTCGGTGGACTCGCGCTCGCCAAGAACAACGACCTCGAGAGTTGCTCACCGAACTGCGATTCAACAGGAAACCTCAGAACCTACACGGCCTTGGCCGATGTGGGTTTGGGTCTTGCGGTGGTCGGAAGCGCCCTTGGGGTCTTGTTTTTACTCACTCAAGACGGTGAGAAACGCGAAGACACCTCTCTTACTGCAGCGCCATGGGTCGGAGAAGATTCGGCAGGGCTGGTCGCCCGAGGAGCGTTTTGATGATCTACCGTCTTTGCGGAGTCGCTCGACCTTCAAAGGATTCTGGACGCGTCCCCCGCTTGAGGCACTGGGAATCTCTGTTGGTTCTGACGACGTTCGTCTCGTCCGGCTGCTCGCTGATCTACAACACCGACGACTACACGCGAGGCTCTTCGACGATCGATGCAGGCACAAAGGACGCCTCGACAAATCGAAGAGACGGCGGGGAGTTCATCGACGAAGACGGTGGCGGATTCATCGACGAAGACGGTGGCGGGTTCGTTGGCAAAGAATGCCCCGCTGAGGTCGCTGTCGTGACTCCAGAGTGGCTCGACTGTTCCGGTGAGCCATGTCGGATGTGTCCGTACGATACCCGATCTGTTTTTGAACTACCCAGTCCGCCCGGCAGTACCATTTTGGATGTTGATCTCGCGATGCAGGCCGACGTTGAGTCCTCGCTGGCTTTGCAAATTCATGTCGTTACCGTCGAACAACCGAAATTTTCTACCGGCACACCCCGACCAGACGCGCGGGTCCGTTCCTACACGTACAGGCCTGACGAGAAAGGTGAGGCTACTTTGGAACCTAGCGATGGCATGGACACATCACGAACCATCGACTGCGGTATACAGAACTGTGCGGGCGGCGGTGGGGTGCTGCTATTCGATCCTTTTGTGGCCAGTCTCTACGCGCTGGACGATCGCGGCCCCTTCCTGGTGACCACCTCAGGGCTGGGACTGTCCTCCGTTGGTGGTGTAGTTCCGATGTCTTTTGTGGCGCAGATTCCCGACATGAGCGGCATCGAAGATCACGAAAATTATCGGCAGGTAAGCGACGTAGAAGACCTTCAAGATCCGGCCATAACAGCCTGCGGCGGGCGGGATACTGCAACGCATCTCTTCGGAGGCATACAAAAGGAGATGCCGCTGGTCGGCTCCACACCGAACGGCGACGAGTCTCCAGCGCCGCTCATCGAACTGATCCAGGATGAGTCCGGAGGCACGCCAGAGGTCGATGGTTCTCGATCGAACTTCGCTCTGGTGGGCTTGAGCGCAGAAGACAGCTTGGTCGTGTGGGACAGCCTCTTCGGAGGCATACCCCACGCTATCGAGACACCAGAACGAACTGGACCAGCGGCGATCGCCTGGGGCAGTGAAAACCGTCACCTCATCGCCTGGCCCGAAGACGAATCGATTCGCTATCGCGAGGTATTTTGCGACAC
Source organism: Myxococcota bacterium (assembly GCA_039030515.1). Lineage (GTDB taxonomy): Bacteria > Myxococcota_A > Polyangia > Polyangiales > Houyiibacteriaceae > JBCCEA01. The sequence goes on from JBCCEA010000019.1 coordinate 61,907, forward strand.
CGAGTTTGAAAAACTACCGGAAACCGAGTGCTGCGCTCAGCGGGAGGATGTGTTGTTTCCCGGCATCGTCGATCGATCAGGATCGGAAATCGGCGAGATCGACCTGATGGAGGCGGGAACAGCCGGCTACGTACTGACTTGGGAAGTAGAAAACGACTCAGGACAAAGCCTGATCTTCCAGTCGTTGATCGATACCGAACTCAACGTGGTGACCGATCTGGACGGCGTGGATCGGACGCTTCTCGCTGCTGTAGAAGACGATGTAATCAAGATGGAGGTCGATGCCCTGCGAGGGACACCTCCGGGACTCTTCACGGCAACCGCTTTGCTTACCGAATCGCTCGATCGCGTGACTCTTGCCGTGCGTTTGATCGACTGCAACGAGCCCAAGTCTCTTTAGGCGTCACCCGCATTAGAGCTCGACACCACACCGAGCACGGATTCGCCTACGACTCAGACCCGCCGCACCCGCACCCAATAGGTTTCAGCCGCACCCAGTAGATTTGAATTGGGTGGGGTTCATTAGGGCGGAGTTCGACTGGATGCGTTTCGTATGTAGAATTCTAGGCTTCGTCATGCACGGTTACGTCGACCATCAGGTCTGCCGCAATCGCTTCTAGCGACTTGCGTAGAGACGCTATCGTGAGATCTGTCGGCAGACGCAATCGGGCATAGGCGCGAAATAAAGAGCCGCCAGACCAGGGCGCTCCATCGCATTCCGTATCTAGAAGTTCGATGCTCACCGAGGCTTCCGAAAGCACCTTAGAAAACCGCTGGATGATGCCGGGACGGTCGCTTCCGACCACTTCCAGCTCGAACTGCGAGTACTGAGCCTCCTCAGGCGCAGAACCCTCGAGCAACATGACCTGGAGTCCTTGAGATTCGAGGTCTCTGAGATCGGAACTCAACGCCGAAAGGGCGGAGTCTGGAACCTCTACCCGAAGGAGTCCGGCAAACTGACCAGAGAGGTGGGCCATCCGACTCTCGACCCAGTTACCTTGATGGGACGCGATCACATTCGAAAGTATTTCGATCAGACCCGAACGGTCCGATCCAATCAAGGTAAGCACCAAGGATTTCAAAGGAAACCTCCCAATCTCTAAGTTTCGGGTTCTGCTCAGGGTTGCCAGATCAAATCGGCTCAGGCAAATGACCGACGCGATCCAGCCTCCGGAACTAGATGGAAGAGGCATCGACGTTCAGTCCATTCCCTGTTAGTTATGGTTCTAATTCACCTGATCCATGAGTTCCCGCTTCCATTTATTCGTCTGTGTGAACATAGCTGCGGGCGCGAACAACGCTGTAGGAACAAACAAATTAGGGATCGCGTCTACGCCACCCAAGTTTGATGAGCCGTTTTCATGACGCTGCTCATTTTTTTTGTGTTCCTCGCAGTTGGAGTGTCGTTTCTCTGTTCGATTCTCGAAGCCACGCTGCTCAGCGTCACTCCGTCCTACATGGCAAAACTGGAGCAGGAGGGGCGTAAATATGCGCCAAAATTGAAGCATCTCAAAACCCGAGTAGACCGACCTCTAGCGGCGATCCTGAGCCTCAATACGATCGCAAACACGATGGGCGCCGCGGGAGCCGGAGCACAAGCGCAAGCGATCTGGAATTCCGAAGTGCTCACGATGTTCAGCGCGGGGCTCACCCTTGTGATCCTCATCGTCTCTGAGATCATCCCCAAAACACTGGGAGCGACGTACTTTCGTTTTTTAGCTCCGATCGCCACGCGCGTCCTCGGAGTGCTGATGGTGCTGATGTTTCCATTCGTGCGGATCAGCGAGCAGATCACCAAGGTGCTCGGGCGAGAGGGCAATCCGGAAACAGAGCACCATGTCAACCGAGAGGAATTCGCCGCCTTAGCAGAACTTGGACAGCGTCAAGGGGTATTTGACGAGAGCGAATCGAGGATTCTCGGCAATCTGCTCCGCATGGCGGAACTGCGTGTCCGCGACATCATGACGCCTCGCACGGTCATGTTCTCGCTCAGCGAAAAGACCCAGGTAGACGAGGCGCTCAAAGTTCCGGAGACCATGGTTTTTTCCCGAGTGCCCATCTATCGAGAACAGGCGGACAACATCTCTGGTTTTGTGCTGAAACAGGATGTTCTGTTGCGGGCGGCTCGGAACGAAGGTGCGCAAAACCTCGGTGCTTTGATACGCGAGCTTCCGGTGGTCCCGGCCACTCTTACCGTGACGCGACTCTTCGAAACTCTTCTGGACAGGCGAGAACACATCGCACTGGTTGTCGATGAGTACGGAGGCATAGAGGGCTTGGTCACCATGGAGGACGTAGTCGAAACCGTTTTGGGTGCCGAGATCGTCGATGAGGCGGACACGGTGCAAGACATGCGGGAGATGGCTCGAGCGAAATGGTACGCCAGAGTGCAGCATCTGGGCATCTTGGCGGGTTCAGAAGAGGATGTAGATACAACAGCGAAGTCACTCAAGATCGAAAGCGCTCCTTCTACGGAGGGCTCTCGGTCTATCGAAAGCACGAGCCTACGGGAAGGCGCGAGGACCTCGAGGGAGGAAGCAAGGCGAAAGCGGTGACTGGAAGGCGTTGCCGCGATTCCGGGACACCGTGATCGCGGTAGGCAATGTGATCGCGGTAAGCAATGTGATCGCGGTAAGCAATGTGATCGCGGTAAGCAATGTGATCGCGGTAAGCAATGTGATCGCGCGAAACGGTTCATCGGATCGGGCAGTACCCGCTGAGAACACTCTATAAATCGCCGCGTTCAGAGTGGTCCAGCCTGGCGTCTTCGTTGCCGAACAGCCCGGCGGCCTGACCTTCCATCAATGTGAGGGCCGGAGACGCATCGGAGTTGTCCAAGGCGACCGCGAAGAGGAAACGCCACACTTCACTGTCGACCGGCTGACGTCGCACGACGTTTCCCTTGAGTCTCGTGTGGGCGCCCTCCTGAAGTTGCAGGGATAGTTCGACTTCATCACCTACCGAAAAGCCAGCCCGGGAAAAGAGCGCGCAACCTTGCTGACTTAGATTGCAAAGAAAGCCCAAACGCGCCGCCCGCTCATCGCTCGAGACCTCCACCATCAGCGGACTGTCGACACGCGGACTGTTTCTTCGTTCCATGAAGGCAAAGGTAAGCAGAACCCATACCAGACTTAACTACTAGGGCTTCTATCATCCAAAGCTCGCTTTAGTCTTCATAGGCTCGATTGCGCCCGCCTCACGGCCTGAAATGAGGTGAGCTTCGCGCGGGTGGGGAGGACATCGGTCCCCGCTAGCGCTTTGATCCGCTGCCCTGGGTCCCCGCGAAACCTTGTGCGCCACCTCCCCGGCGAACATCGCACCTGCGCGCTCAGCCCGTACCTCGTACAATGCCTCCAGCGGAATCGCACATGCCGAACGGCACATGGGTCCCCGATGATGTCGGAGATAGAGCAGCCACGAACATACGCTGAGCGCTGGATCTACGCGGTCAAGATCAAGAGCTGGCCTAAGGTACTCGGAGCAGCTGCGCTGGGTTCGAGTCTTGGCGCAACACAGGTAGATAGTGTGGCGTCTGCCGAAATCCTCGGCCTGCTTTACGCCGCTTCATTCTTGTTTCTTGACGTGATCTACATCGTGTTGATCAACGATTGGGCGGATCAGCGGGTCGACAAGATCAAGCGACAACTGTTTCCTGAGGGATGTAGTCCAAAGACCATCCCAGACGACATTCTGCCGGCTCGATCAGTGCATGTGGGAGGCCTCCTCGCGGCCGTGGGATGCGTGGTCGTAGCCTGGCTCGCAGAGGCAACCCTTGAGCGAGCGGGGGCGGTGTTCGGTGCTCTGCTGTGCCTTGGGATGTTTGCGGTCTATTCGCTGCCGCCGGTTCGACTCAACTACCGTGGCGGAGGGGAGTTCGCCGAAGCATTGGGCGTAGGTCTCGTCCTGCCGCTCTTCATCGCCTACCTCGGCTTCGGAGTCGCGCCCAATAGAGACAGCGTGATGCTCGCTTCGGGCCACGGACTACTCGCTTTGGCGAGTGCACTCGCCAGCGGGCTCAGCGACGAGGTCAGCGATCGCCTGGGAGGCAAGCGCACCTGTGCGACGATCTTCGGCAGCGCAGCCACCCGCCGAAGCATCGAAATACTGCTCGTCTTAGGCGGATTCGCGTGCTGCGCGACGCCGTATTTCACCGAGCTCCCAAGCTGGATCGGAACTCCGGCAGGGCTCTTCGTACTGTACGCTGCCCGGGGCGTGCGCCGTGCAAGCCCTTTTGCGGTCACCAATGCCTTCCGCGCGCTCGGAACCTACAAAGCCAGACTGCATGAATGCATTTGGGGGGGTACCGCATTGCTCACCACATCGCTATGGGCATACTCCTTATGGGTCCGATAGGCTGATGTGCGCGGAATCGGATGAAGCGTATGGAGTACGTGGTCCGGCATGAGATGAAACGATGGTGACCGTGGTTTCGCAGCCCACCCAAGCAACGCCCAAAACCTTCGACGAGGCTTTGAGCCGGCTTCTCGCTATCGAGACGACCACGCGCACCCAGAGCGGCGCCCATTCTCTTGCTCCGGGCAAAGCCCAGGCAACCCCACTAAGTGCACTTGCAGAACGTCTCGTGTCGGGTGTTCACCGAGAGCCGCTAGCCGTCACATTTGCGGGCGGTCTGGCTTCTCTACTTGCCGCGATGATGCAGGCATTTCCGGACAACCTCTTTTGGGATTTTGACCTCTTGGCGACCGATGTCCTACGCCAAGCGGAAGGGATGCCGACGGGAGTCCGCCGGAGTCTCGACACCCAAGAACAGCTCAGAGCGCGTCTCTTGACGGTGCAGGACAAGCATGTACTGCAGCAGATCGACCACTCGATTCGCGCCAGCTTCGAGGACTTAATTTCACTGCAACAACTCTTTGGAGGCGCGTCTACGATTCGGTTTCGGTACGCACATGATTTCATATACGGATTCGACTGGGCAAAATGGGTTCGTCGCGCCCCAGCAAAGCGAGAGAGCATTGGACCTTTTGATCGCCCTTTTCTCGCATTTATGCTGCAAAGAGGACAAGAACTCATCGCGTTGATCGCGCAAGACGACAGCGAATACCCTCGCCTCACCCACGCCGGCTATCGAAATCCATTTGGCTTTTCCAGGAGCAAAGAGGACGAACTCCGGCTCTTCACCGAACTGAGTCGTCGCGATCTACTGCCTTTGAGATCCTGGGACGCATGCGACCAGCCCCGCTTCAATCAGGACTACCGAGCCACGCGGGAGCGCGTCGCAGAAGAACTCGGATTGGCCAGCACCGATTAAGGCAGAGGGCACCGATTAAGGCAGAGGGCAGGTGCACGCCCTAGTTTTGAGACTCTCAGGGGACGAAGCTTGGCGACAGATAAAGCGCAGCCGAGGTAAAAAGGAGCTGAACCTGCATTGCGGCCCCCGATAGCAAGATGAAGCAAAAGCAGGCTCTTTTATCGGTTGCCTGAGCCGAGTCGACCCAAGCGAGGCTGCCGAGAAGCAACAGTAGCGGCGGCACCGCGATCGCCAAACGCCAGGAGAGCGTCAGTCCCGGCGTCGCGAGAAAGCCCCAGATCGCCGCGCCGGACATCAACAATAGGCTATTGGAGCGAGCGCTCTGGACACCGTTTCGAACGGGCCACGTTCTCTTTTCGGCGAGGGCGTCTGAGGGCGCGTCCGGCAGCGCGGTGAGAATATTTCCAGCGTAGCCGAGCAAAAAGGTCACGCCGAGAAACCAAAAGGGAAACCGCTCCAGCGTCGCGGCATGAGCCACGTAGCCGAGCAGAGGCAGCACCACCCCAATGCCGAGCCCCTGAAGAAGCTCTCCGTATCCGCGGTAGCTTAGGCGAAAAGGAGGAACGCTGTAGGCGTAAAGCAGGCCTACCGCTGCCGCAAAAGCGACGAGACAGGTAGCGTTTTCAGTGCGCCAGGCGAGACACGCCGAGCAGGCGAAGAGCAGAACGAGCGACACAAGCACGCCAAGGCGCAGCTCGGATTTCGTCAGCAGCCCTTCTACGAGAACCCGCGAGCCACCGGAGAATCGGTTGAAGGTCTCGTTGGGCCTATCCGCATCGACGTCAGTGAGGTCGTTGGCAAAAACGATGTAGGCCTGGTCGAAGAGACCAAAGAGGTGCACGAGCAAAAACGCCAAGAGGTCGAAGCGGCCGGTTTGAGAGAAGGCAAGCATTTCTCCGACAAGTAGAGGCGCAAAGAGATTGGCGTGGGCGAGGGGACGAAACGCCTGAATCCACGCGCGAATCGAACCGGGCCTGACCGACGCACTCCCGGCCCGGCTCTCATGAACTCGGCCGCGCGCGGAGGCCACTTCGGGCAGGTCAGCCCCTCCTTGCCGGGACTTCTGCGATGGGGTGCGCAGCGGATTGTTCCCGGCCGTCATCTCGGGAAGGGCTACCACGCTTTTTGGGTCGAACCACCCACACGCTGCGCTGCCGAGTCCTCAAATCAGGAAAAGCTGGAACGCCTGACCGGGTACGGTTTCGCCGCCTGACCGGGTACGGTTGATGGAGATGACCCAATGCCGAGTCCTCAAATCAGGAAAAGCTGGAACGCCTGACCGGGTACGGTTTCGCCGCCTGACCGGGTACGGTTGATGGAGATGACCCAATTCGGTGCTATCGGCCACATCTCTCCTTCTATAGAACCAATATTTTCAAGCACTTAGAAAAGCGTTTGATGTCATCGATCCAACTTTGGGGATAGTGGTGTACTGTTGATGCCGGGGTGACGCCGGTTGGGGAGTCGTCTTACAGGAAGTCCGGTCAGCGGTCTGAGGGAGCATTCGGTGGCGCAAGTCGTACAGCTGGTCTACGTGAGTAAGTCGTCGAATGGACCGATGTCTATGAGAGAGCTCGTCGATTTATGCAGTAGATCCGCAAACAACAACCACAGACTGGGGATTACCGGAATCCTCTGCTATCGGTCGGAGAGCTTTTTGCAGGTGCTGGAAGGCACCTATCAAGCGGTCAACAGGGTCTTTCGCGCGATCTTGCTCGACAAAAGACATCGTGAAGTCACCCTCATCGCCTACCGAGAGATCGCTGTTCGGCTATTCGAGGGCTGGGATATGAAGCTGGTGATTCCGGAAAAGCTCGAAGTTCGCCCTGAGCTACTCGCCGAATGCGAGCAGTCGGAGTTTGCTCCCTTTCCGGTCGATGAAATGACTGCCTTTGAGTTGCTGTACGGTTTGAAACGCACGGTAGCCGCCTAAGAGCGTCTCATCAGGGGAGACACGCCGCGCGAGAAAAGCCACTGCCGGAGTGACCACTTGCGACCTGAGTGTCCACTTGCCCCAAGCGCTCGAATCTCGAATACTAAAGGTTAAGAAGGAGGACGAGCGCGACTTTCGATTGAAGTGCGGATAGCTCACGTACCTTCTCCGGAATTCGGCTTATCACTTGTGCAGGTAAAAATAGGTCAAAAGCCTCTCTGGATCGAGTATCTTGAATTCCAACGTTCAACACGCCAGATCGCGCCTCTTGGGGGATCAAGCTATCCAGAGGTCTCACTGCCTCAACGCATGCATCCTGGTCTCGATAAGCTAATTCTCGATAAGCTAAATATAGCGGACTCTATCGATAATTACCTGCCACCCACAAATGAGCTGGATACAGATCAGCTGAGGTCGATATTCGGGAAGCTGGGACCTCAAAACGCGGGAACCTATCTAACCACTGGAGCTGATCGCGCTCTGGTTCACCCTTACTTCGCTGGACCAGAAAACATAAGCCAGATCATCATTGCCGACATCGATCCGGAGATATACTGGTTCCATCAACTCACTGCATACCTATTAAAGCAATCCACCTCTCACGAACAATTTCTAAGATTACGAAAGAATCCTGTCACACGTACAATGCCACCGGAACGGCTAAATCCCGATAATAATGTATGGAAAAGAAGTGGCAAGAAGAATAGACAATCATGGCAGTTGAAACAGGACACTAAAAAGCTTTGGAACCATTTCCTGCAGCATAGCTTCACGCCTTTTAAAAATACAGATCTTGTTTATGGAGGAGAAGGAAACTACCTTCGGAACCCAGAGGCCTATCACTTTCTGAAAAGATTGGCTGATCGAGGTCGAATCGTGCCACTCAAAGTCAATCTCATCGACCCGGTGGAAGTTTCTTGGTTGATAAGAATCATGCAGAACTCCGGAGACAAGCTCCGCGTTTTCGATATGAGCAACATCTGGTGGACCGTGTTTTCTGGAGATGGCCGTTCACTCATGCGCGTCATCGACCATCTACGATACTTTTGCTCTACCGATGCACTGCTCGTGGCGTGTATGCACCAGCTATGCAGCGAAAACAAGAAATTGAAAGCAAAGCGTCAGCTAGTGCACAAAGGCTTCCCTCTGTACCGATATAACGGCTTTTGGATTGTGCATGAGCTAGCCCGAACTGGTAACTTCTACGATCAGCCGCAAGTCATCGCGAAAACCCTGAGGCCAGTAGCGGTATACCCACCCCCGACGGGGCGCCCGGATGACTCCGTATTATCCCAACCCATGGGGGCCGCAAAACCTCCGTGCAGACGTTCCGTTCGTTTGCATGACGCGCTGATCAACTGGAAACCTCTTTAACTGAGAACCTGTCTCGTGCGACTCGGTGTTTCTATCGGCCTACCTGCGAGTGCACTTAGACAACTCGCCCTGCCTGATCGATGCGTGCATATTTCGTCTGATATGCGGGATTAACCCCGTGGCAAACGAATATTTCTTATGAAAGTCAACTCGCCCCTGTGCTCATTATAGAACCATCCTTCATAGGCTGTGTCTTTATGTCTTCCAAAACCAACAATGCGTATACAAGGCTGCTGGTTTGTTTTTGTGATCTGGAAGAAAACAGTATCACCACGCGTAGACTGGTGATAGATATCGAATTTTTCCTGAACTAGCCCCTGCAGCAAGGCTGAGTTGCCCGGGTCTATCGGGCTACAAAAATGGGCATTTTGAGGCGACTTGTAGCTTAGCCGACTCACTACGGAATTATGTGCGGTTTTCCAATTTGGAGATTCGTATAGTTTGTCGCTTGACCACACCACCTGATATTGTTGCTGCGAGTGCGGATTGTTCTGAGACCACGATTCGCGAATCAGGTCTGCTCTTTTTGGCAGAGAACTCTTAGATCGGCTTCCGGCTAACTTCTTCTTTTTTGTGGCAGTTGCTGAGCTTGGAAAAACCCATGCAACTCGGGACCGGCAGCCGGACCCGTCGGCGGAGACAAGGACCTAGACTTTCCGGACAGCTGCAACTTCAGGCATTCTTTGAGATCATTTATGAAATCACATATTGGTGTGCTGGCGACAGCACCATGATTGTTTAAGTGAGCCACTGCATTCGCCGCAGCAAGAGCTGCTTGGCATCTATCATACGATTTATATGTTCTAGAATCTTGCTTTAGATTTTTTAGATCACATTGTTTTAGCTTTGTTCCCAGCTGATCGATTAGTTGGCTAAGACTTTCTCGCTGTGCTGGGTTCATCCCGATGGCAGCCGGAGCCAAATGGCGCCTCCCTACCCTGCGAGCCCCATTATTGTGAGGCGCGTTTCTCCTCCAGCGGCACAATCCCAAAAAGGCGATTGCTCCGAGCATGAGCGTGATGAGCACCTGCACAGGAGCTGTTTCTGCGCCGGAAAAGTGCCTACGCCAAGAGGCGCTGGGATCCCGAGGCGTCAGTGGACGCGGTGGAGCAAATTGTATCCCGCTCCATGGAGGCTCCTCATAACGACGCTGAGGATAGAGCAGACACGAGTTCGTCCACAATTGCAGATTCGCACTAGAGTATGGTTTCGGAGCTTCATTAGGGTAATCCCGAGCATCAACGAGCAAGGAAATCTCTTCATTGCTGGCGCTTCCAACGGGTAGATTGGGCGGGCATCGGAATAAACTCTCCTCAGCCCCAGGGTGCATCATTCGTACAAAAAGAACCCCACCGCGCACTTCAGGCGTGGGAACTGCCCAGCCCAAAACGCCTATGTGGGGATGCCAAACTATTCCAGGATCCTTGAGGAGCACAACGCGCAGTGAACCAAACCAGGAGCGAACTCCAGGGCTCAATCGACCATCTTCGGTGATTTGAATCGCCAACTGAGCCCATTCCAGCTCCAAAGCACTCGACTCCGAACCATTCGGCGAGAAGTACCCCTGCACCTGGAACCCTTTCACCTCAGGCTCTTGGTACCTTTGCGACGTGTGCGGGTACGGGTCCCGATGCGGAAATGGATAAAGCTTGTCGAATTCAATAGCTGGAGGACCTACGCGTTCGCCATAACCAGGAAAAAAGACGAAAGCCGTTCCGACTTTGCTGTCGATGAAACCCCGTGAGGTTTCAGGCCTCGGTGGGGCGAAGCGGTATTGCGCTTCCAAACCATTCCGGCCTGGTAAGACGATCGTCTTGACGCCCTGATAGTGCGCAAACCAAGGGAGAGCGAACCAGGCGCCTTCGCTACTATCGAAATATGGATAGTCCCGCGGCATCCGGACAGGCAGACCGACGGACTGCTTGGTTATCGAGAACCGCCGATTTTTCGGGTCTGCGTATGTTACCCGCACCATCTCTGTGCCCGCGAACACGGTCATGAACCCAGTCCCACGCGATAAGGCCCGCGAACGTCACGGGCAGGGCAGATCGCAGAGGCGTGCAAAGCCTTCCTTCTAGAGTGGTGCATCATCAACAAGCATAGAATGCGTACGCGTATCTACACTCTTGGACTATTTCCGATGATTTCTTCAAGCTCGACGCAAGCTCTGATGTGAATTAGCTTCTCGAAGCACGTATGGGCACCTTCAGCTTTGGAAACGACTGAGCTTTGCGGTGATTCGTGCAGTCAAAGCGACCTGTACAGTGCACGCAAATCGATTGGCAATAGACATGCAGAACCTGAGTTCAATACGTTATTCAAATCCATAGAGTTTTATTGTGTCCACAAAAGAAATCCCAAACAGCTTGAACGTCTAGATTGCATATCATGCTCATCCAGTAGTCGATTGCCAAAGAACTTTGTCGAACGAGAAACTTAAGTGACAGCATCATCGGGACAACCAGAAAAAGACCTTCGAAGCGATTGGCAAAAAGACTTAGCGTTCGAGCCAGCAACGACGCGGTGGGCGCAACCTTGGACTAACGCAGTCCAAGGCCCTGTAGCCATGCCGAATGGGATGTTTCCAAAATTCGAATTTTGGAAATCACCGAAGAAAAGCGGAGCGTACATTTCTCCGACATCGGAACTGTACCCGGAAACTCTGGAGCGCATATTTAGCGCGCATCGAATAGCTCCCGGCGGGGTGACTCTAGCTGCCGGCAGCGATGGTCCCTTGCTTTGCGGTTATTTTGCAAAGAGCAGCTGTATTATTGCCGCAGACGTAGACCCACTAACATACTGGTATCATCGCATGATGATCGCGCTGCTAAGGTGCTCTGGGACTCATCAAGATTTCATTAAAAATCAGCAACTAATTTGCGGAGAAATGCGATTTCCAGCGAATTTCCATTCATTTTTTAATGAATCCGAAATAGAGCAATTACGTGACGAAAACGGCTTATTAGGGGAGGAATTTCTGTACTGCTGTACGGCTAATTTGGAGGCAAGCTGTACGTTTGCAAAGAATCCTTCTCACCTTTACGGCGGGAGTGGGAACTACCAGCGATACCCAAAAGCGTTTAATTTTTTGAAAAAACTAGCAGACAGGGACGGAATCATTCCGGTCAAGGCTGATCTCACCAGTCCGATTGAGACTTCATGGCTAATCCACCTAATTCAAAGCTTGGGACAACCACTTCGCGTTCTCAACATCAGCAATATCTGGTGGGAACAATTTTCCGGAAATGCAATTTCTCTCGCAAGAAGCCTCGAATATTTCAGATTTATCGCGTCTCCCGATGCTCTATTGGTGGCGACCACACGGGCCTTATCTGCTAGAAAATCATCTGAACAAATTCATTTGCGCAACATAGCTTTTCCACTCCGAACGCATAGTGGCTCTAGTATTGTGGCCAACTTATCTCGCACCGACGTTATGGCGCAGCTGCGATTCGATCCTACACTAGCCCGGGAAAACACACATGATCCGCATCAGAAATGTGGTGTCTGGAGGTATCCGGACGACTCCTCTCTATCTTGCCCATCTGATCGCGGAAGAACTCGACGCCGGCGTTCGTTTTCTGACGGACTGCCTAGTTCAGATTCGTTAGGTCGATATTTTTCCTGGAAACGCCCTTTGATCAACAACGGGCGTTAGTTCATCTCGATCACTTACGATTTGTTCCTAGACCTCTTGAACAGTTGTGATCTCAGCTGTTCGCAGACTGCCGTAAGTGGACTGAAGGACAATGGAAATGAACTCGGTCACAGAAAAAGAGTTGGCCAAGTTCTGTCAAGAATAGCTTTATGTACGAACCGGCATAAAGCTGAATTCTTTATTCACAACTTGAAATGATACGGCAAGAGTGCCCACAAAACATACGACTACAGACAAAACCCACGTCTCACGATTCTTGTTTACCTACATATCGGTTGGCACCTTTAATCGCTAAAACTATTCATCAAAGTATGGCTCAGACGATTGGTTCTGATTCAGAACAATTACTCTTTATATGTGCATGTACGCATCTCAAGGAACACGCTTCCTAAGAATGACATGTCATATAAGGGAAATCTGGCTTACCCAATTCGTTCTCCCGGTGTATGGATTGTAAAATGTGCCTTCGTACTTGGGTTCTCTATGATATCCCACTCCAACAATAGACACTTGAGTAACTCCTTCTTTCTGAAAGCGTTGCATAAATACCGTAGAGCCATGTAGCGTTTTATGATATATTGGCCCGCTTATGCGGGTCATTTCCTCCAGAAAACTGCCTGTAGGAAGTCGCATTTGACCACTAAGGAGAAGTCTAAAGAACCTATCATCTTTAATTTTTTGTATAACATGCCCATGCTTTGAATCTAATTCATGACGCAACAGCTCGCTTGAGAAAACGACTTCATATTGGGGCTTTTGTTCACGCACTGTCGTTGTCGTTGTCGTGGACGCGGGCCCAGTCTTGGGCGGACTTTTAGAGCGTCTCGGGCGCTGAGGTCTCATCGGTGCCCGCACGACATAACTAGACTCGATATCATCAGGATTCGGTGATAGAGATCTAGTATTTCTGGGCAATCCGGATTTCAAACATTTTTTTATGCGGTTCGTTATTTCACGCACTTCATCAGGACTTGGTTGAGCTAAGACACCCCTTGCATCGGACAGAGTTGTTTGAAAATAGGTATACCGGTTCTTAAGTACAGCAGAGGTCTTCGAATCCAGGGGTTTCGCATTCCGCAGCATTTGTTGAAGTTTTCCAACAAGCGTTTTCAGTTCCTCTACCGACACTAGTCTTGTGGTAGCGCTTGTTCCCTGAACACCAGTTGGGTACTTTCCCGGTACTTGCCTAACAGGACCGGTTTGAGCAGAGATGCGCCAGCGACGGCCGGAGCATCTCCATACTACAGACAAAGCCATCAATAATGCAGCAAATATGCATACATACACCGCCTGATGACTCGCCCCATTCCAGTTCCGACCACCAGCCGGGGGAGGTTGAAACTGTGGACGCCTAAACCCAACCCGCGAGCCAGGAGCCACATGAGGTCTTGTTGGACGAGAAAAACATCCTTGCGCCCATTGCGTTCTGCCTACAGCTAAATCTTTTCTAGAGTACGGCAGCCGACCGATGACGGATACCGGTTCTTCTGCATCACCACTTTGAGGAAGCATAGGCGGACATCGAAATAAAGAACTTTCCTCAGAGGTACGTGCAAAGCGAACGCTCAGATATTCATTCTGCGGCGAACGAATCCACCAACCTATAGGTTGACCAGTAGCGAAACGGATCAACGCAAGTCTAGGCGGAGCATCGCCCAGGCGACCTTCGGACAGCGGTTTGACGTACACATCATCACCCAAGACTTCAATTTCAGCGGAGGTCTCGAGCAGCTCTGAGCCATTGTTTGGATCCTCTGGAAGTGCCTGTAGCACCGCAGAAACCGTACCTCGTGTATCGCTGCCTAAGTAATCAGCAAACATATCAAGGTGCATTGCTTGTGCACCACTGTAGTCGTGACTGCCCGATACGCGAGCGAATACGGTTCGTGGTGCGTGACTACCGTTTCTGCCCTGAATCCGATCTACGCCGAAAAGTGGGTCAAAAAAGTGGTTTACAGGAAACCCATTTTGACCACCTATACGCATTCCTTGAATCTGAGAGTAGTTGCCGAAAACATCGAACAATACGGCAAACCAAGTTGCATTCGGGTCACCATTGTCCGAGTAACCCTCCGGTACTCTGATCTGGATCCCGATAGTTTGCCCTGTTTTACCGTAATTCGCAGGGTATCGGAGCTGAACTGATACAGCAACTACGCCTGCATAATCGGTCATCTTGAACCGCAGGCCTCAATCCAACAATACAGGCAGTACTTGACTGCGACAGCATGCTGATTTGCAATCGTGCAAACGGTAGATGATAAGATTCCCATGAGTATTTATTATCACTCAAAGAATTCAATCAGCCATTTCCTTTGATTTCACTTAGACACGACAACCTATCTTTTGTTGGTTACTTTTCTTCGCCTTCTTGACAAAAGCGATCTTTGAAAGACGTCGTCAGACCTGCGGAGCATCGCTTCAACTGACGAAACGATAGTCAATCGAACGCATATTTATTCGTCTATCCAGAGGCATCAAAGACATATTTATCTAGATTATGCGGAACCAGCATGGCAAGAGCCTTCTATCTCGGGCACCAGATCACTGAGATCAAACAGCTTGTTCCGCAAAGGATCCTAAGGTAATCCTTCGCGCAAATGATCTTTATTCGCGCCTGTCTCTAACCATAGAGACACACGGAGTCCTACCTATTTTTGCGGACTAAAAGAAGACGGCATCTCCATCACTGGTTCTGTAAAATCTTAGTTCACGCTCAGACACCAGTCGCTTTAGAAGATCATGTGCGCTATTCGATCCGCGTAGCTCTGCTTAGGGTAGTTCAAAAGAAGCGCGATCCAACGAGCTTGCGAAGCCTTCAAAAACGGCATTGACTTCGCTCCAGCTCGGACGATCGGTCATGCCGCGAAGCCAGGCCAGAAGTCGAGGATAGGGCTCCAAGTCGCTACCGACGCTTTGTAGGAGGCCGAGTATCGAGGTGCCCAAGTAGTCCGCCAAGGTAAGCGAGTCACCGGCCAAAAAACTGCGACCGTCCGAAAGCCAACCGCCATCGAGTACCCGAAGATAGTTGCGGGTTTTTTCGAGACCGGCGTGAATCATTTCTTTTCTGGCAGACTCTGATTCATTGTGGTGCACCCCGAAAAGCTGCGGATAGAGCACATGGTAGGCAAGTTCGCGGGTCACTCCCGTCACCAACCAGTCGATAATCTCGTCCATCCGGCCGCGCTCGCGAACTCCCTCAGGCACACAGCCTAGTTTGTGGGTCGCCGCCAGGTACCTCATGATCGCGACGCTTTCGGTTAAGACATAGTCTTCGTCCTGAAGTACCGGAATGCATCCGTTCGGATTGAGTTTTAGGAACTCCGGCTGCTTTTGCGCTCCCTTCATGATGTCGACGGTTTCTACATCAATTTCAAGACCTTGGTCTTTTATCAGAAACAGAATCGCTCTTGAAGTGGCCGTGATGGGATGACAGTAAAGCTTCAACAGAACCTCCTTTGCACGATTTGAATCATGCCATGGCCAGGATGCCCTGCGGAAGGGTGGGCAGGCGATCAAACCGGACTGGGTACGCGTGATCGAACCCATCTGACCGCACCGGGTACGCGCGATCGAACCCATCTGACCCGACCGGGTACGCGATCAGACCGGACCGGGTACGCGCTGGGCTGATGAGAATCGAGAGCAGTATCCGCTGATCGCTTTTCAGAAGTACGTGGTCCGCCTAGTTGCAGTGGACCGTAGACCGGAACTCGCTGGCGGGAGAGCCCGCAAACATGGTCACGGATCGAGCGGTGCCCTTGGGTACCTCGAGCTGTTCAGGTTCTGAATTGGTGTTGGTGGTGATCCGGCAGCTGAGGTCTTTCCGGCACTGGTTTTCGACCTCGACGATATGGTGGAACCCGTAGCCGCGGTAGGGCGCGTGGTGTCGTACCTTGGCGCATTCAGGCCTCTGTCCTCCCTGAGCGCCAACGTAAGGCTCGTCGGCAACCGCGATCGGCTGGGCGAATAAGGCAAAAGACACCGAAGCCAAAACGGTCCAAAGCATCCACCTCGGACTCGGCAGTCTTATACCGAGCACAGCTTTACTGCGTCTGATCGGCCAAAGGTCATGCGAAAACGCGTTGCGTCTTAGGGGCAGCATTGTTTGAAAATGGGCGCAGACGCTCGCCGGTGCAACACCTACGGCGCTTCTCAGACTATCCGAACTACTCAGCCCGGTTCGAACTACTCAGCCCGGTTCGAACTACTCAGCCCGACTCGACGGTCCTCAGCCCGGTTCGAACTACTCAGCCCGACTCGACGGTCCTCAGCCCGGTTCGAACTACTCAGCCCGATTCGACGGTCCTCAGCCCGGTTCGAACTACTCAGCCCGGTTCGAACTACTCAGCCCGGTTCGAACTACTCAGCCCGACTCGACGGTCCTCAGCCCGGTTCGAACTACTCAGCCCGGTTCGAACTACTCAGCCCGAC
>JBCCEA010000020.1:0-75109 GCA_039030515.1 Myxococcota bacterium
CCTAATTTTATCAGCACGTTGCCGGAGCTCATCCCGTCGCCCAAGCAATTCAGCGGCAGAGATCGCCACGACGATGCCGTGTAGCGGCCTGCGGGGACCCTTCTTCGTGAGCACTTGGAGAAAGCAGTGCCATTCATCACGGTGGTCGTCGGAGCTCGCCCAGCGCCCAGTAGTATCGAGCAGAACCCCTCGATTGGACAACCACCAGTCGCAACCTTTCGTTTCTTCGTTCGCGTTGAGGTCGTCCTCCGTCTTTCCAAAGAACCCCAATCCGGAACGACGAATCGCGGCGGTCTTGCCCGATCCACTCGGACCGAGCATGAGAACCCAGGGGAGCTGCGCGCCTGAGCCACCACCAAAACCAAGCGTACTCCTGTGCCCCAAGGCCGCCCTTGCCTTCTCCAGCTTGCTGCGAAACTCTCTTTCTTTGGATCGTAGTTTCGGAGGCACGGTTCCGGTCCCGAACTTCGACCGTAGGTCTACGACCGCACGTCGAACCCACCGAACACCCCGAACTCGCGCTGCGGGGGACACAAAAAAAAGGAACAGAACCAAGACGCTGCCGATGCAGGGCAAAGCCAAGGGAATCTGCTCGGCGAAAAGAAACCAAAGCCCCCATAGAATGGCAAGAGCGATCACTCCAAAAACGTATCGACCCATACATGCTCCACCCAGAGGAATGAACCGTCGTCAGCGGGCACCTGCGACAAAGTAAAGGGATGCTAGAGGCTGCTATGTCTGCTAGCTGAGGCTAATCGCGCTCGTAGCTCAGCAGGATAGAGCAACGGTTTCCTAAACCGTAGGTCATAGGTTCGAATCCTATCGAGCGCGCCATATAACCAAAAGCCAAGCAGTAACGACACCCCGTGATTGCTGGAACACAAACGCCTTGAAGAACGCGCCGAGTATCTCCTAACTGTCGTACGTCCGGCGTCACTGAACCTTCCCCACCACCTGATACCCGCCCAACCGGGTGCGGTTCAATTGCTACTCTTCGTTTCTTCTCCTTGTCTGCACATCATTCTTCTTTCACGTTGGGCCCAGAATACAGACTACATCTAGTTCAGTAGTTCTGGTTTTTATTCAGGAGGTAACACTGGCCATGGCTTTTTGTCCGACTGCTTCTACGTACGTTACTGCAACAGATCCCCCTCTTCCGATAACTTCTCCTCCGAGTCCCCCTCCTCCGAGAACTTTTCCTCCGAGCCCCCCCGGCACACCCCGGCCGTCGTGGCCTGTAAACAACCTGTTCAGCCCTGTTGCTCCTGGGAGACCCTGGTCTGCTGGAGAGCATGGGCGGTTCGTGGGGATTACGCGGCTGCCATCCGATGACGGCACTGGCCAGAACAGCCCTGCGGGTGTGCGACTCACAAAACTCGATCCTCGTCCCGGAATCAATGCAGGGCACGCTTGTACGGTTTGTCTTGGACCGAGTCCCCCGCGGCTATACCCCATCGTTTTTGATTGCCAAGCGCAAAAAGGGGGGCATGCCGCCACAGCACGATTCCATGCCGTTTGTTCGCAATGCCTTCCACAATGGATTCGTCATCAAAGAGACGGTCATAGAGCTTGTCCCACTTGCGGCAAACCTTTGCGGGAGGATTTGCAAGCATGTAGTGGTCGATTACTTGAGGCCGTCGACCAAAGCGGGGGTAATCGTAGTGCATTGAAGGCAAAAATAGGCAATTTTTTAAGCGATGGACATCGGACCATGCTCAATGTGTCCAACACTGAACTGGGTATACCGACCACCGGCGGACTACCGACCACCAGCGGACCACCGACCACCAGCGGACGTCCTACCAGACCCTATAATGGAGTTCGCGGTTGTCTTGAGTGTATCTTTTGCTTCACATGCTGTTGGATTCCCGTCACCCTGGGTTACGGGATATACGAGTGTTGCCGTATTTTAAGCGATCCGGCGCGGCGCACCGCGGGTCTTAGACAGGCCGGCGCGGGTCTTAGACAAACAGCCTACGATTGTGGTCAGTGTATCTATCCGTTCCTGGTTGTGATTACTACACCTGTATGGATGACTCTCTTCATCATCTTCGTCATTTGTTGTGGGATAGCCTTCGCGTGTGACGAGATAGCCAAAATAGTCAAGCGCTGCTGTCCAGCCCGTCCGCCCCTGGCAGGTGTACCGACTCAGGTCTGATGATGATCCGATATGGGTGCCTGTCCTTCTCGTATTAGTGCAGGGAAGACAAGTGCTGCCGTCTAGTCCGCTTCTGAGAAATCCCCTGGTTTTCATGGGAAAGACGCGCGAAAGCATCGAATATCACTAAGGTTTTGTGAAGGACCAAAGTCGATCCTGTAGGCGAGCGCTTGAGGTCTAGTTGGACCTACGCCGAATGGGACACATGAGAAACGGGCGACTTCTGAGCCCCGTGAAAATCAAAGACATGTTGTCTGAGGTATTCGAGGACACTCATGGCTAGCGATAGAAGTCTGTCGCGAACCATAACGGCGAACATGGAGTCGGCGCGGGCTGCGATTCATTCTTTGCAGGCTGCTTATGCGGCAAAGCCGCGTTTTATATGCGGCGGTTTCCGAGTTTCAATCGAAGAGTAGAGTCAACCACGTATTCTGCTCGACGCAGCTCTTCTTTGCTCTCTTGGAGCTCAAGATGTGTTGTGCGCGTAATTGGCGTGTTGCCCACCAAACCGGGGAAACCTCAGCCTCGACACCAACATTGAAGTAGAGGTGCTCACTGACCATCGCCTCCTCGTTAGGGGGTGGGCACGGGCGGTCGTAGCGGCTGCAACCACGGCCCCCTCGCCTATTTCGGGGCACGTACTTGCAGGCTCCCATTAGAAATTGAGGCTGGCAAGGGCTAACCGATGGATTTCTAATGGGATTCTGAAGCCGTCCGAGCGAAGTCGGTCCCATTGCGCGCTGGTAGCGAGGGGCAAGAGGTTACCCTCACGGTGCCGCGTGAAGCATTCGAATTGTTCACGCAGGTCTTGGCGGAGATGGCGAACGGGAATGCCGTGACACTGATGCCCGTCAACGCAGAATTGACGACACAAGCAGCTGCAGGTCTGCTGAACGTCTCCCGTCCTTTCCTGATCCAGCTCCTCGAAGATCAGGAGATACCTTACCGAATGGTCGGAACTCATCGACGCATTCTCGCTGAAGACGTTATTAGGTACCGCGAGTCTTCGAAAGTTCGAAGCAAGAAGGCTCTCAAGGAGCTCGCAGAACTCGCGCAAGAACACGATCTCGGTTACTGAACCCTCGCAGCATTCACGGTCGCATACGATGCGTACGTTCTCTACCCGGCCGCGCTGCGGGACCTACTGCTCCGCCTCGCGATTGGTGATCTCGTTCGAGCTCGATGGACGGCTGACGTGAGCTGATGCCCACCTGACTCCGGCCTGACCGGGTACGGTTCGAATGCCCGACCGACCGGGTACGGGCCGAGACGTTCTCTCATTGGCAAACTCGGTGGGGTCATTCACGACAGAGTTCATTGAGCGTTGCTTTGCTTTCTGGTGCTGCTTCCGAGTGATTCACAGCGAGGGGCCACCAAAGGTGGAAGCGGGCTCCACCCGAAGGGGCGTCATCCACCCAAACGCTTCCTTCGTGCAGCGTCATGACGCGTTTGACGATGGCGAGACCTAGGCCCACTCCTCCGAAGGCGCGATTGCGACTCTGCTCGACTCGAGCGAAGGGATCAAAGATCCTTTCGCGATCGGACTGAGGGATGCCGGGACCGTCGTCACCGACAACCACAGTTGCAAACCGAACACCGTCACGCTCTTGTTCTCCGAGCTCCAGCAAGATGAGCTTCGACGCAAAGCGCATCGCGTTTTGCAGTAAGTTGCTCAGAGCGCGGTGAACGTGCTGTCGCTCGCCAACGATGGTCGGGCACGCTCCTTTGACTTTGATGTTCACGCGCGATTGCGCCGTTGATGCCTTACGCACAACGTCAGCCGCGATGTCTCCGAGGTCAAGCGACTCCTTCTTCACCGGGGCCGCACGCGAATCAAACTTGGCGTAGGTGAGAAGTTCTTCCACCATCTGTTCAATTTCTTCGATGTCTTCATCGATGCTGTCATGGTTCCTTCGGAAAGCCCCGTTACTCGAAGCATCGGACATGGCTTCTAGCGCAAATCGGACGCGTGCCAGTGGCGTGCGCAGTTCGTGCGCCACCGCATGAAGCAAGTGCTCTTGTCGCTCGACGTGTTGTTGCACTGTATCCACCATGGCGTTGAAACTTCGAGCAAACGCGCCGACCGCATCATTGGGACCTTCTTTGACGCGCCGTGCGAGTTCTCCGCGGCGAATATGAGCGGTGGCTTTGGCGAGCCCATTCATGCGTCGCGCGAGGGGGGCGGTCAGCAGATAACTGCTTCCTCCTGTAATCAAGCAAACAAAAACGAGACCAACAATAAAGAACCAAGCCGGAGGGTCTGGTTCATTCGGCAGTGGTCCCATGAGGATCGCGGTACCATCTCCAAGCGGCCGTGCGACTCGAAGCATTCCGCGGACAGCGCTGTCTAGAACACGAAGTCCGTCATCTGCTCGATGCAGCTCTTCTCCGGTCTCTTGGAGCCCAGAGAGTGTTGCCCGCGTAATTGGGTAGCCAAACTGAGCCGATAGTTGCGTGAGTATCTGCTCTTGTTGGCTCTCGGGAGCGCTCAGTAGTCGCTGTTGGACGAGCAAGCTCGGACCCGCCATGCGCCGCGCGTCGGTTGCCGGTTCGGTAGCGAAGACGATCCATAAACCATAGGAGAGAACGGTAAGCCAACCACAGATCGTTGCAGCGGTCATGGCTGCGGCCACCACGACTTCGCGCCTTTGCCACCAATGATGCATCAGACAATCTCGACTATTTGATAGCCAACGCCTCGTATGGATTTGATCACCTTAGGGCGCTCACCGGTATCCAAAAGTTTCTGCCGGAGACGTGAAATACGCAGGTCTACAGAGCGTTCCATGCCGTCGTATTCGATGCCTCGCAAATCGCGATAGATATCCTCACGTGATACCGTCGTTCCTGCATGTTTTGCTAGGTAGTGTAGAAGCTCGAACTCGCTCGTCGAGAGTGTCAGTTCCTGGCGGTCGAGAGACGCAACGCGGGACGCGGGATCGATGATCAAGCGACCGAGGCGAAGAATCCCTGAGGTAGCTTCAGACGAAGATGAGTGACGGCGAAGCAATGCTTGAATCCGGGCCAGCAGTACCCGTGGGCGGGCCGGCTTACGCACGTAGTCATCAGCTCCATCCTCCAGTCCCTCGATTTCATCGAGGTCGCCCGACCGTGCAGTGAGCATCAACACCGGACAATCCACCTTGGCCGAACGGATGCGACGACACACGGTCAGCCCGTCCACAGAGGGCAACATCACATCCAAGATGACCAGGTCGGGTTTTTCTTGAACGATACGCTCGATAGCGCGAACCCCGTCCGTTTCAGTGATAGTGCGAAATCCTCGCGAGTCCAGAAAGTCTTCGACCATTCGGGCCAGCTTGAGATCGTCTTCAACGATAAAGATAAGAGGATTCATGGGTCTCTTTGCAAAACCTTCCCTGCTTAACGAATGCATAACTGCCGACGAACCCGGGTCATCCCCAGTCGTCCATCACGAAGAACGAAATCGAAGTGCACTGTGATTTCCTCAGCCCGTAGCGGCGTCTCTGGAGCGATCCATTCGACTTCTGCTTCTGAAATCAAGTCGTCGAAGATGGAGAACTGGCGATCCCATTCGCCGTGGGTGGTGAAATGAGAAAGGAGAAGTCGCTCCTGTTCACCGTCCGCGGTCAACTCCCTTATCGAATTGGCGAACGGCCCGAATTGGACGACTTTCGTTTCGCCCACGGACGCGACTTGCTCATTCGGCATGTCGCAGCCACCGTCGAGTGGCCATGGCTGGTCGTTCAGGGAGATGTTGTCCGACACCAGGACGGGAAGTTGGTTGGGCCAGTCTTCGGAAGCCACGGGAATCTCTAGAGAGAACACGGTTCCGATTTGACCGTCACTGCACCCGTCCGGAGGCAGTACCCCGTCCTCTGGAATCACGTCCAACGCAGGCTCGGCACCTGGTGGGCACAAGAGACCTTGGAGAAGCATCGACTCTGCATCGTAGTCCTCGGGAACGGTCACGCGGAACGCTGGCTCCGTGGCGTCGAAGGGAGATACGTACTGCGAAAAGGCCGCTTGACGGCAAAGAGGGCCGCGCTGCGGATCGACGCTTCCTGTTTCGCACGCGAGAACAAAGAAAGAAGCCACCACATCTCCTCCTTCCGGAGTGCTCAGGATCAGCGAGGCATTTAGGGAAGACCCTGGACGAACATCGAGAATGCCGTCGTCCGTTTCGAGCTCCATGCCCAAAAGTCTTAGCTCTGTGATGGTCGATCCCGGAACGAAATCCCCTTCGCAGGCGACCAGTAAGCTGCATATTGACAACCATCCTACGGTTACGAGTGCGCGCATCACATTTCACCTCGCAGACCAATCGACGGAATGATCGGTAGTCCGTTGGACGTCGACGACTCCGTGAAGTTGTAGTTGTAGTTTCGGGATTCGGGGTTCTGACGGTTGTAAACGTTCTGAATATCGACGTAGAACGTGAGGGAGATGGGCTCGACGAGCCACTGTTTCTCGAATCGAACATCGAGACGGTGAAAGAAGCCGGCGCGATCGCTGTTGAGGGTCCCATACACCGGTCGGTACTGGTCTGCCGCCACATCGTAAATCCCCCGTTCGGCTGGAGTGATGGGGTTGCCGCTTGCAAGGCGAAACAATGCTGAAAACCTCCAACCGCCGCGGAGCTGGTATCCCGCGGACGCGGTCAGCAAGTGGGTCTGGTCAAAGTCGAATAGACGCCACGGTCCGCCCTGGTCGCTTCGTTCACTCCTCGACAGGGTGTAGTTGAGGAATCCGATAGGGCCCTGGCGGCTCCTCGGATCGTTGGGGTCCCCCTCGGTCGCGTTCAACATAGCGCTGACTTCGAATCCATAGATGCGTCCGATGCCGTTATTTACGAAGCCTTCGCCAGATTCCGTGCTTTGAACGACGCGGTTGTACAGATGCTTGAAGAAACCCTCCGTTCCAAGGCGTAGGTATTCGCCGACGTCTGCCTCAAAGCCGATAGCGCTGTGGACGGCGCGAATCGCACCCAGGTCCGGATTGCCGAGCAGTTCATCAGACTCGACGAGCTCAGGCGCCTGCGAAAACATCCCCACTCCAGCTTTCAAACGAAACCGGTCGGTGACGCTGTAGATTGCGGCAACTCGGGGATCAAAGGTCAGCTGCTCGAGCGTTCCGAAGTAGTCGGCGCGGAGCCCCAAGATGAGCTGCAACTCTTCCACTGGATAGATATCGAGTTCCGCATACGCCGCAGGCCGCATCATCAGGCCATCGGTGGTCACGTCGATAGTGTCGAACTCCGGACTTTCAAATGCGCCTTCGGAGGCGCCCGGTGGTGGTCCGAAGAGTTCAATCTCATAGGGAGCGACGATCATGTCGGCCCCGAGGCGTAGATTGAACCTATCGGAGATGGCTTGCTGGAACTCCGCGCGAAGCACGAGGTCGAACACCTCTGTAACCGTACGCTGCGCTTCTCCCAACTGAAATCGCTCGCGACGGGAACCTCCGGCCACGGTGATCTCGTGGGCGCTTCCTTGGCTGTACTGGCGCTTCCAAGTCAGGTCGACGCGATCGAAGTCGCTTGTCAGCGATGACCGTCCGACCTCGAAGGGGTTTTCGTCTTCCGGTTCAGTGGACGTAAATGCAAACCCGTCGCGCGAACCATAACTGCGCAAGATGAGTTCGTCCGAGCTCGATAGACGAAACAAGCCGATCACTTGGTAATCTTGATAGACAGGAGCAGAGATATTGGAGGTACCTGCTCCATCGAGTAGCGGCGTGAGCCAATAGCCGATCAGGCTTTGTCGAAAACCAGCCGCAACGCTTCCCCATGTACCCAGGGGCGTTTCCAGGAGAAGGGAGGTATCGACGGCGTTAAGATCCGCCGCGAAATGAAAGCCGTCGGTTCTGGGGGGCCGGGCTCGAACCTCAACCACACCGCCGATCCTTCTTCCGTAGCGAACGCTAAAGTTACTTGGAAAAAAGTCGATTCTGTCGACGAGCGGCGACGGTAAAAAACTCGTGAGACCGCCGAAATGATAAAGAAGTGGTACCGGAACCCCATCCAGGAATACCTGGGAGTCGGCCGGCGCGCTTCCTCGAAGGATAAGTTGACCACTGCCGAAAGGTGGGCGCGCCACACCGGGCATCACCTCCACGGCCCGCAACGCGTCACCGCGAGTTCCGGCCACACTGGCTGCTGCACGACCCGAGATGCTCCGACGGAGGACCTCACGAGGTGGGGCTTCGACGACGGCGGTTTCCCCAAAAACCGGTTCATCCGCGTTCCCAGAAACCTCCTCCAAAGCCAGCTCACCGGTCAATCGCAGGATGACAGCGGTCTCTACGTGTTCGTCCACCGTCTCTGTGGATCGGGTTGCTGCGTAGCCATCTGCGGTAACTTCTACTCGATAGGTTCCCACCGGAAGCTCGACGTACCGGAAGGTGCCGGACGGAGAATCAAAATCTGCGATCATCGGGGTATTCTCTTGGCCCGTGACACGCACCGTGGCGCCGACCACGGGTTGGTCCAACGCATCCCGCACTTCGATGAGGAGTGCGCCCGCTGCAGGAGGCGGAGGAGGGGCGAAGTCGAAACGGTAGCGGATGCGGGCCCGCGCGGTGGTGCCATCTGCAAGCTGGGCAGGACGAAACACAAAGCGACGCATCGCGTCTTGCGCGATCTCGCCGAGGCTCGAATCTCCCTCGAGAACATCCACTTCGGATACCGATCCATCGGCTTCGACCACAACAGAGAGCTCGACGGACATAGGCTCTGTCAGCTCCATGGATTCAGGAGCGTCTACGCTCACCGCGTCGAGAACTGTGGGCGGCCGCGGCCCCATGACTTCAGGCGCGGTTGCGTCCTCCAAGCCCCCGTCTTCCGAATCGGCAGTCAACGAAGTTGGCACCTCTTCCTCAGAGTCTTCCTTGTATTCTTGGGTGCTCTGCCCAAAGGCGACGGTCGGAAACAGACTCAAGCAGAGAGCACCACAGGGTATCCAGCGCTTCACGGTAGTCACCCTTCGAACGAAAAGGCGCAGTTGAAACGAATGATGGTGGACACGTCTACGCCTCCACGGCTGCGTCCCGGACGCCATCCGTTTTGTCCATCAAGGGTTCTTCGACACGCTTGGCCGAACTCAGGACTGGAGGCGGACAAGACCTGCAGGACGCGCGCGGTACCGCTGCTGTCGATTCGCAATCGCACCATGGCCTGTCCGGTACGACCTTCTCTGCGCGCAGCCGAGGGGTAGTTGGCTACGAGTCGAGCGCGGATACCTCCGGGCTGTCCGGGAGCGCGCGCGAGATCGCTTACCGGAACCACTCCGCCGCCGTTTCTTGCTGGACTGATTGCGTTGGACGAAGTGCGTTCAACCCGTCGGACAGCCCGTGTGGTTCCGCTGCGCTCCGCGCCTTGTCCAGTGGGCACCGAAAATCCAGGCCCTGGTCCGTTGGCGACGACAACGTTGTCAAAAGCAATCGGCTCGGGCGCTTGGAGCGGAGTCGGCGGGGCTGGTGCGGGCTCGGCGGGAACAAGCCGGCGGCGTGTCCGGCGGGGCCGAGTAGCCCTCTGTGGTTCGGGAGTCGGCGGCGGCAGTTCGACTTCCGGTGGGGAGGGCGGTGGTTCGGGAGGATCGGCAGGCAGCTCCACAAAGCGCATCTCGGTCGACCGCTTCGTCGCCGCAACCTGCGGTTGCTCTGCCTGAATCAAAGCGATTACCGTTATCCCGTGTCCTAGAAAACTAAGGGCGGCGGGGCCGACTTTGGCTCGAAGACCTTCAGTACTCATGGCAGCCCCTCGGGCGGTTTCACCTGGATGGCGAACTTGAAAACGCGCTCACCTCGGAGAATGTCGATGACTGAAACGACGTGCTCATGACGTGTCTGCGCATCTGCACCCACTACGGCATGGACTTCCGACCCTGCTGTCCGAAGCGCTCGCAACCGTGTGCGCAATCCCGAGACGTCTGCAGGCTCTGCGTCGACGAATATGCGTCCTTCCGGATCCAACGAAACCGCGATCAATACATGTGCAGCTTCCTCACCGGTTGCTGCTTGAGGCAACTCCAAGGGGATGGTTTCGGCTACGATGGAGGTCGCAGTGACCATCATGATGATGAGCAACACCAACACGACATCCACGAGCGGAGTGACATTGATGCCCGAAATCGGGCCTTCACCCTGAGAAACGGACGCCATCGGTCTACTCCGCTGCTTTCAGTACGCGGTGCGCCAAAGGATCATGAGAGATAAGCTCGGCCGCGAGAGCGCGTGCGGAGGATAGGCGTCGCTTTACGACACCCTGAAAGTAGTTGAATGCAGCCACCGCAGGCAGTGCCACGAGGATACCTACCGCTGTGGCGATGAGCGCCTCACCTACTTCTGTCATCAAGCCAGTGCTCACGCGCCCATTACTTGCATCGAGCATGCTAAAGGAACGGATGATACCGATGACCGTACCGAGAAGGCCGACAAAGGGAGCGTTGCTGCCAACCGTTCCCAGAAACGAAAGCCCTCGTTCCATTTGGATGCGGGCCCGCTCCGAGGCTCCGTCCATTGCATGAGACGTCGATGCCGATCGCATTCCGGCGGTGCGCAGGGCTGCGAGAGCCACCTGAGCTTCGACGCCCCTGCATTCTTCGAGAGCCTCCACGACTTCACGCACTCGGCCCGTGCGGGTCCAATTTAGTAGTTGCTTCCGTTTGGGAGCCGTTTGGTCGCGCTGGCGTTGAAAGTAAATGACGCGCTCAATCACGACAGTGACAGCCGAAAGAGATAGCCCCACAAGAAGCCACAAAATCCAAGTGGCTCCTAAGTCTGACATTACGCGTAGTGCTCTTGCGATATCCACGATGTTCCTCCTGTTCGACTTCGGTGATTCGAAGCGCGAGTCCAAAGATGGCGCGGAGGAGCCGGGTATTCCGTTGAGTTTATGTATGTGTTTCGCGTAGCATCAGGGCGTTTGTATCGCGCTCGTATCTACGCGGAGAAGCCAAGGTTGAAATTCAAAGAGATGCTCGCTCTCTTTCGTTCGAATCAAGGTGGTTCTGCAGATACAAAACTCCGTAGCGGCAGATTTTGTGTAACCAACGGGCCGCACAGCGCGTAGTCCAATGCAGCACCTTCAAAAGGGGAACTAAGTGCGTAGAATAATTTTCTTTTATAGCGTTGTCTTACTGGCCACGGCGTGCGGAGATGACGACAATTCCGTTTCCATGGACGGCGGCGACGGCGCCACCACGTTCACCGTAGAAATTGAAAACCTCAGCCCGGCATTTGAGTATCCCGCAAGCGGCGCTCTATCGATGCCGGCCAATATGCCCAACCCGATCGCAGACGGAGAGTCCTATACCATCGAGTTTAAGGCGGCGCCGCGCTACCCAATGCAGATGGACGGCACCACGCGGTTTTCCTTCGCGACCATGCTTATCTTGTCGAACGACTACTTCTTTGCACCGGCCGGCACCGGCCTGCCGCTGTTTGACGCAAACGACATGCCGATCACAGGCGATCGAACTTCGCTCATCAGCATTTGGGATGCAGGAACCGAGATCGACCAGGAGCTTGGAAACGGCGCCAACCAGCCCGGGCCCGAGGGTACTCCCGGTGGAGATCCCGATCCCGACAACACGGTCCGCCTGGTCGATCCGAGTGCCGACGATGACCTTCCTCCGGTAGATGAACTCATTCAGGTCGTGGTTTCCGCCGAAGAAATCGATCGCGAGTGGAACTTCACCGTAACCATCACCAATATTTCGGGAGGTAGCAGCCTGGAGGGACCCTACTCCAACGGCGTCTGGGTCGTGCATCACCAGACCGACAGTGATTCCGGTCCGATCTTCACTGCAGGCATGCCAGATCGTGGTGAAGGACTCGAGGTCATCGCCGAAGACGGCGTGCCCGATCCGGACATGGGCGCATCGCTTGCAGACACCCTTGAGGCAGACACGGGCCTAAGCGTGATCTTTTCGCCAGGCGTTTGGGCGGTGCACACCAGCGACAATCCATTCTTCACGTCTGGTGAAGAAAACCGCACGGACTCGGTGGGAGACGGCCTGGAGCTCCTCGCTGAAGACGGGGCGAATTCCACGCTCGCGACCGCGATTGCCGACGAACCAGGCATTCTTAGCTCCAACACGTTTGGCGATGGCCCGACCGGGCCAGGCGGAACGGTTTCCTTTGAAGTCACGGCAGAGCCTGGAGACCGCTTTTCTCTTGTGACCATGGTGGTTCCGTCCAACGATTTTGTCTTTGCATCTCCAGACGTCATGGGATTCGAGCTTTTTACGGACGAAGCACCCCGCTCGGGCGTGATAAGTGATCTCATCTACATCTGGGATGTAGGTACGGAGATCAATCAGACGCCAGGAGTTGGCCTCGACGCGATTGTTCTGCAGGACCCGGCAGGCAACCAAGGTGCAGCAGATCCGGACAACACGGTCCGGATCATCCACGATGAGTCCCAGTTTCCAGCCGCATCGACGGTGTTCCAGGTCACGGTAACACCAGCTTCCTGATACGAACGGGCGCTAAACACAGAGAGAGCCAAGGGACGTGAACGCCAGCTTTGGAAGAGGGCGTTCACGTCATACCGATGAAGGCAAACCCAGCACCGAGGGGATGCCAGGGTACGCGGAGGGAGCTTGCGTGAGGACCGTACAAAGCTCTAGCAGACCACGCATGCCACGATTCGTGCAGAAGAGTCCAAAGCGCTTGCGAGCAGGAGGCGAGGGTCACACCGAGTGCACCTGACGCAACAATTCTGGCGAGCAGAGCCCGGAGAGATAGATCGGATCCTTCGCCAAGGTATGTCTTAGTAGAGCCAATTCTTCCGCAATGCCATGCAAGCAACGACATCGCGCTTGCAAGCTGGGACTTCAGTTCCGTGAGTACATCAGATGGGGAACTCGGCTCTCGCTCTGGACAGCACGGAACTTAGATATCTAAATCTATGATATCTAAATCTACGCGCCCACTGTCATGTTCTTTTGGAGAGTTAATGAGTCGTACTCCGTGAACAGATGCACACCTTTAGCAATTAGCCCCAGGCGACTGACAAGTGTGCAGCTGACCAACCATCGGACGAATAGAGAGAGTAATCGACGTTATGGGACGCAATAACGGAACTGATGTTTACAGTGATTCAACTCACTTAAGCTGTCAACCCACGTCGCAAGGTGAACTCCGAAGGCACGGGGCGATAAAAGTACCGGTAAATGAAAATCGACACAATCGACATCTCAGATCACACGCTATCTGCGCTACGCGTTACGGAGCGGTGGATGCCCTGGGATTTGAACGGCAAACCATCGGGAATCGACTCTAAATCGGACTGTGCGTCAGTTTTCGGCACGATGTATGGAGGGCATACGATGGAGCCCGGAGACGCGGGAATTTCGATGGAGTTGGGCTACTCCCTTCAAGACATTCCCCATCAGGCGGTCCGCGCCGAAATCGACCTCGTGATACTGGACTCCTGGGGCGCGAGCGGCTCAGGCATGTCTGCGGACGACAGCGTCACGTTCTTCCTGCTCGGGGGATATCTAGAGGACGGGATAGCTTCTCAGGATTACCTATCAGAGGGGGTTGTCTTGGGCTCCGAATACCCAACCTTCGTGTTTCAAAAAGACAAAAGCCATGCCCACGTCTGTGGTCATTCACAATATCGAGACATCGGAGAGATAACGATCTCTGCTCGAGCGGCCCGCACAAAGACCGCAGTCGTCACCGAAGAGCTGAGTGTTAATTTCCAGTCCGAACTAGACGAATGTGCAGCCAACGAATCCGTTGGTGTTCTTGCAGTCAGACTCATGGTTCGCTGATACGACAAAAACAGTCTGTAACTCGAGCGCCCAACAATAGCGTGTGCTAGCTTAATCGCATTCTCTTCCCCAATTTAGACACGTCTAGTCGTTAAGAGAGGAATCGGCAGCCAGGAGAACCTATGCCCTGGCAAAGCAGATGGAGTCTATAATGAACATAAATTCTTTGCCCTACGACGCATCAGTTCGACGGGGAACACTCATCCTTACGCTGATGGCCGCCACGGCTTGCGCTGACGATACCTCCACTACAGTTGACGCCTCCACTACAGTTGACGCCTCCTTCTCCACAACTCCATCCAGCTGTCAGCAAATTTTCGATGAGAATCCCAATGCGAGCGATGGGTCTTATGTGGTGGATCCAGGCACTGGCGACGAAACTTGGAATTGCGTTTTCTTCAGCGATCAGAGCGACCCTGACTACGGTGGGTGGCGGCTGCTCGATGTGCTCGATGTATCGGCGTACGAGACGTCTGCACTGCGCACTACGGAGCAATGGGCGCCCCG
Organism: Myxococcota bacterium; assembly: GCA_039030515.1. Lineage (GTDB taxonomy): Bacteria > Myxococcota_A > Polyangia > Polyangiales > Houyiibacteriaceae > JBCCEA01. The sequence goes on from JBCCEA010000020.1 coordinate 14,431, forward strand.
AGCTTGGGGCAGCACTCCATCGGGAGTTGACGAAGCATCAGACTGTGCGCTCCTTTACGGACCGATGTACGGCGGACCCACCTGGGACCCCGGAGCAGATGGAATTTCTGTAGAGCTGGGATACGCCCTCCAAAACACTCCCCATCAAGAAGTTCGCGGCGAAATTGAACTCGCAATATTGGATTCCTGGGACAGTCTCAGTGCCCCCGTTCCGGATACCGTAACTTTCTTTGTATTTGGTGGGTATCTCACGGACCCTCCGGTCGCTTCCGTGGACTACATATCAGAGGGAGTCATACTGGGCTCCAGCGGGGACACCACCGCATTCCCTGTTTTTTCCTTTCAGCGAACGGACGAGGACGAGAACCTTTGCGGCGGAGTCTTTCGAGACATCGGTCGTCAAACACTCGTCGCCCGAGCCAACCGGACCGAGACCAAAGTGCTCACCGAAGACCTCACCGTGAACTTCCGCGCCAGTTTGGATGAACCCTCCGAAAACGAATCCATTGGTGTTGTTGCAGTCAGACTCATGGTTCGCTGATCAGAAGTATGAGTGGATCACTGCACGCCCTGAGTGGATCGATCTTGATTGGCAACGGGTCTCCTGAACCCTAATCGCTTGCTCGATTGCTGCTTCGTGAGTAATACCCCGCGCAGTCTTCCGCGGGCACGCGGTAGGAATGAAAAGGTTTAGGGAATGTACGACCTCGCCAAGTATCGAAATATCGGCATCTTTGCCCACGTGGACGCCGGAAAGACCACGACGACCGAACGCATCCTCAAGCTGACGGGCAAGATTCATAAGATCGGCGAGGTGCACGATGGGGCGGCGACTACAGACTTCATGGAGCAGGAGCAGGAGCGTGGGATTACGATTCAATCGGCAGCCACTACCTGTTTCTGGGCCGATCACCGACTCAACATCATCGACACGCCAGGACACGTAGACTTCACCATCGAAGTCTACCGCTCTCTCAAGGTCTTAGACGGCGGCATCGGGGTGTTTTGCGGTTCAGGCGGCGTGGAACCCCAATCGGAGACCAACTGGCGCTACGCCAATGAGTCCAAGGTAGCCCGTATCATCTACGTGAATAAGCTGGACCGACTGGGTGCGGACTTCTTCCGAGTCGTTAGTCAGATCAAGACCGTGCTCGGCGCAAAACCCCTCGTCATGGTGCTGCCCATCGGGACCGAGTCCGACTTCGTCGGTATTGTCGACCTTCTGGAGCGCAAGGCCTACGTATGGGATGACTCGGGGCGTCCTGAGAACTTCGAGATCAAAGACATTCCTCCGGAAATGTCCGAATCGGTTGAAAAGTATCGTCAGGAGATGATCGAGACAGCCGTAGAGGCCGACGATGAAGTGATGGAGGCCTACCTCGAGGGACAGGAGCCCGACAACGAAACGCTCAAACGATGCATCCGCAAGGGCACGATCGAGCTCGCGTTCTTTCCAACATTTTGCGGCTCCTCGTTCAAAAACAAGGGCGTGCAACAGGTACTCAACGCGGTCGTAGACTACCTGCCCGACCCGACGGAGGTACCTCCGCAGCCTGAGACCGACATCGAGGGGAACGAGACCGGGCAATATGCCGTGGTGGACGCAAGCAAACCCGCACGGGCACTGGCGTTCAAGATCATGGACGACCGCTTTGGTGCACTCACCTTTCTTCGACTCTACTCGGGAACCATTAGCAAAGGCGATACGCTCCTCAACACCGCGACCGGTAAGACAGAGCGCATCGGTCGCATGGTGGAAATGCACGCGAACGACCGCTCGATGGTCGAGGTCGCGCGAGCTGGTGATATCGTTGCAGCGGTTGGGCTCAAGAACATTCGCACGGGCCATACCCTGTGCGATCCCAACCAGCCGGCCACACTCGAGCCGATGGTATTTCCCGACCCGGTGATCTCGGTGTCCGTGGTTCCCAAAGACAAGGCCAATAGCGAGAAGTTGAGCGCAGCGCTCGGGAAAATGGTCGCGGAGGATCCGTCGTTTCATGTCGAGGTCGATCGAGAATCCGGCGAGACCATCATCAAGGGGATGGGAGAACTGCACCTAGACATTAAAGTCGATATTTTACGCCGAACCCATGGCGTCGAAGCTGCGGTGGGTCAGCCTCAAGTCGCCTACCGAGAGACGATCACCAAACTGGTCACGGACTCCTACACCCACAAGAAGCAAACTGGTGGCTCCGGACAGTTCGCGAAGATCGATTACACGATCGAACCGCAAGAACTCGGCACCGGCTTTACCTTTAAGTCTACGGTGGTCGGTGGTCGCGTCCCGAAAGAGTTCATTCCTTCAGTCGAAAAAGGCTTCAAATTGATGAAGGATAAGGGGCCTCTGTGCGGTTTCCCGGTCATGGACTTCAAAGTGACCTTGATGGACGGCGGATTCCACGCGGTGGACTCATCGCAAATGGCGTTTGAAACCGCCTCCAAAGCCGCCTACCGCCAGACGATGCCCAAATGTGCACCTCAGCTGCTGGAACCGGTGATGAAGGTGGACGTCTACGTTCCAGATGCCAACGTGGGCGATGTCATTGGAGACCTCAACAGGCGTAGGGGCATGATCAAGAGTCAGGAGCCCGGTCACATGAACGTGCACATCAAGGCCGACGTGCCGCTTGGCGAGATGTTTGGCTACATCGGTGATCTTCGTTCGTCCACCTCTGGTCGAGGCCAGTTTTCTATGGAGTTCAGCCACTACGCCGGTGTTCCCAACAACGTGCTTGAGAAGGTGAAAGAAGAAGTTCGCAAGCGCGAAGAGGCGAAAAACTAGGGTTCGTCATGCACGAAGAGATGCTCGACGCCTCGTGGTGAACCGAGACAAGGAGACAAGATTGCGATGAACGCTCTAGAGGTAGGTAAGAAGCTCATCGAACTATGGAATGCGGGGCGCACTCTTGAAGCGCTCAACACGTTCTATGCTGACGACGTGGAAAGTATCGAAGCTGTGGACCCACCAGAATCAGAACGCGTGCAAAAAGGAATCGAGGCCGTGCGCGCAAAGAACATCTGGTGGTACGAGCATCATGAGGTGCATTCATTCAAGGCCGAAGGTCCCTACCCTCATGGAGAGGACCGGTTCGCGGTCCGGTTCATCGGAGACGTGACCTACAAGGCGACCCAGCACAGGATGAGCTTTGACGAAATCGGTGTGTACACGCTTTCGTCCGGCAAGGTAGTTCGGGAAGAGTTTTTCTACCAGATGTAGGCGCAACCGCTCGGCTCACGATGCCTAGCCCAGCACCTGAGTTGGAAGCGCCTCGCCTCTGCTCTCTCGCTCAACACACCACCTCGCTCAACACACCACCTCGCTCAGCACACCACCTCGCTCAATACACCACACTGTGCTTTGAAACGCTCTTGCGAGAAATCCGCTCCTTCATGACATCCCGCGACCTCATCGAATCAAAATCATTCCGGCCTCTGATGCCGCCTCCGAACGGTGCGCAAATCCGACGTGCACAACGCGTATGCGTTCAAGGATTCGCGGTTGAGTTTTGCGTTCACGCGCTCGCAGAGCGCACCCGATGATCCGTATCGCCGTCCACGGAGCTTCTGGACGTATGGGACGGGAGGTGCTTCGCCTCGTGCTTGCAGACCCTATCGTTTCCTTGGTTGCTGCCTTCGATCGCGACGAAAGCGACCAGATAGGAAGCGACGCAGCAGCGCTGTGCGGCGAGGCCCCTTGCGGCGTCGAAATCCTCAGCTTGAGCGATCGGGAAGCGATCGAGCAGCGGCTTGCAGAAACGGATGTCGTCGTCGATTTCTCACTGCCCAATGCCCTGATGAAGCTGTGTACCTGGTGCGAAGAGCAGCGCGTGCCGCTCGTGACAGGGACCACCGGCCTGAGCCAAGCGCAGGACGAGCGGCTCAGTGAATTGGCCCAGGCGGTGCCTTTGGTGCACGCGCCAAACTTCAGCCAGGGTGTGGGCGCACTCCTTGAGCTCGCCAAGCAGGCGATCGGACTGCTCGATGAGGAGTTCGATCTCGAAATTGTCGAGATGCATCACCGCAAAAAGGTCGACGCTCCGAGTGGAACCGCTAGGAAACTCGCAGAGGTCTCCGCCGACGCAAAAGGGTGGCCACACACGACCATCCGCGAGACGCGGTCCGGGACGATTGGACCCCGCGAGGATGAAGAGATCGGAGTAATGACCCTTCGGGGAGGAGACGTTGTCGGCGAGCACACGCTCATTCTCTCAGGCGCAGGAGAGCGGCTCGAGCTCACCCATCGCGCGACCGATCGATCTATTTTTGCGCGCGGAGCCGTTCGCGCAGCAAAGTGGCTCGTGGGTCGTCCTGCACGGCGATACTCGATGCAGGATGTCATCCGCGCTGCCGGCCAAGAGCAGACGTCCTAAGGCTCGCGGCCAGGTTGCCTGACGGTGCATTCAAGCCGTGCGGCCCTACCGAAACCTTCTCATCGATTAAGCATCGCCATGCGCGAAACCCAAATCGCACTCGGCCCTCCCCTGCTCCTCCGGCAGGCCGTTCGAACTTTGCTATAGCCAGGATTGATGCACCTCGACCATCTCCATTACGTATTGCCTGCGGAGCGGATCGCACAAGAACCGCCAGCGCAGCGCGATGCTTCTAAGATGATGCAGGTCTCGTCCGGAACACTTCCGAAAAATCGTCACATCACCGAACTTCCAGAGCGGCTCCCGAGCGGAACGCTCCTCATCGTCAACGACACCCGAGTCGTGCCCGCAAGACTCATCGGCCAGAAGCCTTCCGGCGGACGCGTAGAACTCCTCCTGATCGAACCCGTCGGCAGCAAAGGATGGTTTGAGGCCGGTTCAAATCGCTTTCTGGCGATGGGTCGGGCCAACAGGCCGATGCTTCCAGGAAGCGAAGTGGAGATCCCGCCGTGTATGCACGCTAAGATCGTTCGACGACGCGAACGCGGCATGCTGGAGATCGACCTCAGGTTCGAGGCGTCGCATCGGATTCAAACCTTCGAAGACGCGCTGATCGAATGCGGCGAGGTGCCGCTGCCTCCGTACATCCGTCGCAAGCCTTCTGAGACCGACCGGCAGCGATATCAGACTGTATTTTCAGAAAAGCCGGGAGCCGTTGCTGCACCGACGGCAGGGCTGCATCTCACACATGCACTGATCGAGAAACTTCGGTCGCAGGGTCACGAGCTCGCTCAGGTCACCCTGCACGTCGGTCCGGGCACCTTTGTGCCGGTAAAAACCAAGGATCTCGACGATCACATCATGCACTCGGAACGATATGAGGTGCCCCAAGAAACTGCTGAGCAGATCCAAAGAGCGAAAAATGAGGGCCGCTTGGTGCTGGCGGTAGGGACTACCGTAGTTCGAGCCCTCGAGGCTGCCTCGATGCGCACAGGGCAACTCGAAGCGGGCGCGGGTCAGACGGATCTACTGATCCAACCCGGTCATCAGTTCCGTACGGTAGATGCGCTGCTGACGAACTTTCACCTTCCCGGCTCCACCCTACTCGCGCTGGTCATGGCGCTCGCCGGGATCGAAACCATCCAGGAGGCGTATGCCCTCGCGATCGAGCGAAAATATCGCTTTCTCAGCTACGGCGACGCGATGCTGATCCTGCCCAGGCAAGAACGCGAGCGATGAACCAATCGACTGCGCGCTACCGACTTCCCACCTCTGGGTTCTGCTTTGAGGCTTTGTCGCGATCGGGCGAGGCGAGACGAGGCCGACTGACCACCCCTCGAGCCGTTGTAGAGACCCCGACCTTCATGCCCGTAGGCACTCAGGCGACCGTCAAGGGGCTTTCACCGAGCGAAGTGGCAGACACCGGGGCACGATTGATCCTCGCAAACACCTACCATCTGTGGCTGCGCCCTACCGCCGAACGGATCGCGGCTCGAGGAGGCGTTCAGGATTTCATGGGTTGGAACCATGCAATGCTCACCGACAGCGGAGGCTACCAAGTATTTTCACTGTCAGATCTCCGAAGCATCGACGACGCAGGGGTACGGTTCCGCTCTCATCTCGATGGACGCTACATGCATCTGAGTCCAGAGGAGGCGATGCGGGTACAGCGCCTGCTCGGCTCGGACATCGCGATGGTGCTCGATCACTGCCCAAACGGCAGCGCGCCTAGAAAGGAACTTGAGGAAGCGATGCACCGCAGCAGCCTCTGGGCAAAGCGATGTCTCGCCACCGAACCGGCTGAGGGCCAAGCGCGTTTCGGCATCGTCCAGGGGGGCACCCATATCGACCTGCGGATGCAGCACCTGGAGACGATCTCCTCGATGAACTTCGACGGAATTGCGCTGGGAGGATTTAGCGTTGGTGAGCCGGTCGAGGCCATGCACGCAGCACTTGCCGAGGTCGCTCCCAAAATGCCCCAAGATCGTCCGCGCTACTTGATGGGCGTGGGAACTCCGTACGACCTCATCCGGGCGATCTCAAGCGGCATCGACCTTTTTGACTGTGTCCTACCGACCCGCAACGCCCGCAACGGACAGGCTTTTACCTTGGATGGTCGCGTGAATATCCGTCAAGCACGGCATCAAGACGACGGGGCGCCGCTGAGCAAAGACTGCTCATGCCCAACGTGCACTCACTACTCTCGAGCCTACCTACGTCACCTCTTCAAGGCCGGAGAAATGCTCGGCGCGAGACTGCTGAGCCATCACAACCTTTGGTTCTATGGCGCACTTATGCAGCGCGCCCGAGAGGCGATCGAACAGGGCACCTTCGCCGACTGGTCCAAAGCGACCCTCGAACGCATGCGTGCAGGCGATGAAATAAACACGCCTAGCGCATAAATCCGGGCGCCTCACGTCGACCTATATACGCCTGGCCCTGTCTTTTCAGGTCTTCATCGATTCTCGGCGAAAGATGTCGATGCGTCTTGTTCAGCTCATCGACAAAGCGCTCAGTCAGCGGCTCTCGATGCAGTACCTTTTGATACAGCGCTTCAAATACCTCGAACGCTTCATTCGAAACCGAATGCGCTTCTGAGTTGCGCTCTCGAGCCAGCTGCCCTTGAGTCTGGGCCGTTCGATCGACGATCGATGCGGCTGCAGCGGCATCTCCTCCATCAAGCCAGCCCAGCGCATCCGAAACTGCTTTTTGAGGATCGTCGAGTGTGGCCTCGTAGGCGGTGAGATGCAGAGGATAACGCCGAGTCAGGGCGTCACTGATAAGCGAAAAGTTCTCACTCCACCACTCGAGTAAAGGATCCGGCCGAACGGGCGGACAAAGCAATGCCTCGGCCGAAGTGTTCGATAGCTCGGCGTGCGCTTCATCCTCCATGGCATAAAGCCGGCGCACCGAAGCGGCATACTCGCCCGGGTGCCGCATGGACGCGACGACTCGATCGATGAACGCCATATCGGTGCGGATGAGCCCGGGAATGAAGACCTTGACTACGTGACGGCGGGTTTTGTGTGGAAATAGATACGAGCCGTCGTGGGGATCCGGATTGGTTCGAAAGTAGATTCCGTATCGAAACCTGGACTCAAAATACCCCTCGGGATTGGCTTGCTTGATCGAACGCTCCCAGCGACCTGGGAAAGCAGTTCCGATGAGGGAAAACCCGGCAGCCCTCAACATACGCATCCACATGGAGGTCCCAGAGCGTTTGGTGCCCGTGACGACGATCATCGATGCTGGGTCCGCTTCAAGGGTCTGCGCTAATAGTGCCAGGGAAACGGTGAGAAGTTCTTGGGACGCTTTTCCAGAAAAGCATCGCGACCTTCCTGGGCCTCCTCGGTCGCGTAGGCAAGCCGGGTCGCCTCTCCGGCAAAAAGCTGCTGCCCAACAAGCCCGTCATCGATCATATTGAATGCATATTTCAGCATCCGGATGGCCGTGGGGCTCTTTTCGTTGATCTTGCGTGCCCAGTCCAAGGCGCAACTCTCGAGCACCTCGTGATCGACCACCGTGTTGACCATACCCATGGCCGCCGCGTCCTCGGCGCTGTAGTTGTCTCCGATGAAGAAGATCTCTCGAGCTTTCTTTTGGCCCACCTGTCGCGCCAGAAGAGCGGAACCGTAGCCACCATCGAAACTGGCCACATCTGGATCGGTTTGCTTGAAGCGAGCATGCTGCCGACTGGCGATGGTCAAATCGCAGACAACGTGCAAACTGTGCCCACCGCCGACAGCCCAACCGGGAACCACTGCGATCACGACCTTGGGCATAAAGCGAATCTGACGCTGGACTTCCAAGATGTGCAGGCGACCCAATCGCGCCCGGTCTACCGGGTGTCTCGCGTTCTCTCGGTCGCTCGCGTTCTCTCGATCGCCTGCGCACTCCTGCTGCGCGTCGTGCTCCTGCTGCGCGTCGTACTTGTAGCCGTCTTTGCCGCGAATCCGTTGATCTCCTCCCGCGCAGAACGCCCAACCCCCGTCTTTCTGCGAGGGACCGTTTCCGGTAAGGAGCACACAGCCCACATCGCTGCTGAGGCGCGCGTGCTCGAGTGCCTGCTGGAGTTCATCGACGGTATGGGGTCGAAACGCGTTGCGCACCTCTGCACGATCGAATGCGATCCGGACGGTGCCGTCGTCTTTCGCTCGATGGTAGGTGATGTCTGTGAACGAGAAACCTTCAACGAGGCGCCATCTCTGAGAATCGAAAAGTTCGGAAACCATAGCCTCCCCTGCGATGAAATTCTTGGTAGCCCAAAACACCACTATCGCAAGCAGGTCTAGGACTCTCGCTGAGCCAAACGCGCTGTGACGCGACTCCTGCAGCAAGTCCTCCATAAAAGAACCCCAGGGAAGCCAGCACCTCCGTTCCCGCCCAACGAACTACTGATCGGGGATGCCGGAAAGCGTGATGGGCAGCGTGACCTTTTCGCCATCGCGCACGACCTGCACCGAAACGGTGTCCCCTGAATGACGGGACTCCAAGATGCGAAACACGTCGTCAGAGTGTCCGACCGACTCCCCCTCGACCGAAACGATCACGTCGCCAACCACGAGAGAGCCCGACTGCCGATCGATCTTGGCTGCCCGCAGACCCGCCTGCTCCGCCCCGGAGCCTGGAGTCACCCCTAAGACCATCACCCCCTCCAATCCGATACGCTGCGCAAGCCGACCCTCGTCGACATCGACCCCGAGCACCGGTCGGGTGACGCGTCCTTGAGCAACGAGCTGAGGCACGACCCGGCGTACCGCGTCTACCGGCACCGCAAACCCGACTCCTGCGGACGCACCGGAGGGGCTGTAAATCTGGGTGTTGACGCCGATAAGGCGCCCCGCACTATCGAGCAGTGGACCGCCAGAGTTGCCCGGGTTGATGGCCGCGTCGGTTTGGATCGCGCCCTGTATCGGTCGGCCTCCAACGGAGGGAATCTCCCGTCCGACCGCACTGACAACGCCGGTGGAAAGGGTGTGATCGAGCCCAAAGGGATTGCCGATCGCATAGACCCGCTGCCCGACGACCAAATCTGCAGAGGTCCCGATCGTCAGCGGCACAAGCTGCTCTGCGCGTGCATCGATCTTGAGCACGGCGAGATCCTTATCGTCATAGTACCCGACCAGTCGCGCATCCCACACCGTCCCGTCCGCGAGCGCGACCCGAGCGGCATTCCCTCCTCGGACTACATGGTAGTTGGTCACGATATGTCCCTTTTCGTCCCAGACGAACCCGGTGCCGGTACCGCGAGGAACCGCGGTGACGTTGCGCCTGAAGAGATCCTGACGCATCGCGAGGGTGGTGATGTGAACCACCGAGGGATAGGCCCCACGAAAGACCTCGATCGTATTCTGCTCAAGCTCGGAAAGGTCGCCACGAGGGGCTACCGGACGAGGCGTCGGGCGAGACGAGGAACGAACTGCACTCCGGTCTCGAGTTGCGCCTCCGGTGAGGAACGAATCGGTGGCGGCTTGATGCTGCAGCGCATAGACGCCGCCCCAAAACCCGGCCGCCGCGCCGAAGATCGCCGCAAAGACAAGCAGCAAAAACACGGCAAAACCTGAGGAAATCGTGGATGGATTTTGCTTCGACACGATACGTACGGTAGCAGATTCTTCGGCAGCATTTGGCAGATCAGCTCGATTCTGGACGACCTCGATTCGAGGTGGCCGCGCACGAAACCGGCCATGGGAATAGGGCTCAGTTGAGGCAGATCCGGTCAGGGCGAATAGATGGCAGCGTGGGTGGCCTCCGCAGCTTCCAAAATTCGAAGCCCGGGATCGCTGAGCAGCGCCGCTTCTACTCCGCGCACCTGGCCCTGCTGGCAGGCCTTCAGTTCAGAAAAGCCGACATGCCGACAAAGCGCCGTCTCACGACCCGTTTGGGTGACGAGCCACGGCGGATCCAGCACCAGCAGCTGCTCGGCAGTAAACGTCGGCCATCCGGAAAAGCCCGCTTCGGCGGCAACATCCCTCAGCCCGGCAAAACGCAGCACGTCCGCATAGCTGGTGCCCGCTGTTCCTCCGTAAAGGCGATCTCCGTGGACGCCCACATAGAGTGCCCGTCGACGTTCAGACTCCTCGACATGATCAGCCACTCGGCCGAGTCGCTCGCGAAACCGGCGGCTTAGTGACTCTGCCCGCGCGGAGACACCGGTCAGTCGACCGATCTGCTCGATGTTTTCGATCAGCGTGCGCACTCCATGCATCGGACCGAGATCGAAGACGTTGAGTCCAGCCCCCCTGAGTCGCGCCACCCGTCTCGGGTCGGCAAGGTTGCTCACAAAAACAAGATCGGGCCTAAGCGCGATGAGCTGTTCCAAGTCTTCCAGACGGGCGATGACTGGATGACCTCGATAGCGGAATGCGTCCGGGGCATCCCGAGCGCTCCGGGCACTGAACGCCACAATTCGAGTGGGCTCGACGAGCTCTAAGAGCACCTGGTCGGCGATCGTGGTCGCGCTCGCGATTCGCCGGTAGGTTTTCGGCTGAACCGAGGCGCCTCGAGCGTCACGAAGGGGTGGCCCGAAGGTGCTGGAGGATGCCGGCTCAGTAGCAGTCGAAGCGGCACTAGAAATCGAACCGTCCAAGCGGATCACCGATGGACCGCCGGGCACTGCAAAAGCAAGCCACATGCCTGTGCCAAGCGCGAGCACAACTCCAACCAGATTGAGCGCATGGGTCATCTTAAATTCGCATTCCTCGTGTCAAAATCAGCGCGGCATCTCAAGGCCCAGATTCGAGCAGCTCGAATCCCGGATGAATCCCTTCCACAAGCCTCACCCCGTACACCTCCTCCATCTGTTTGGAACCAACTACAGATGAGGGCACCCCAAACTGCACGAGTCTGCCTGCACTGAGGAGCAGTGCTGCGTCTGCATGCCGACGCGCGTCTGCAAGATCGTGCATGGCGATAGCGAAGGTATAGCCCTTCTGGCACAACGTCTTGAGGAGCCCGAAGAACGCAAGAGCCTGGCCCACGTCGAGGGCGGCAGTCGGCTCGTCCAAAAGTAGAATCTGCGCCTCGGTTGCAAGTGAACGGGCCATAAGGACCCGCTGCTGCTCTCCAATCGACAACTTTAGAAAGGAACGTCCTCCAAGATGAGTCGCACCCGAAAGCTCCATCGCCCGAGCCACCATCGTGCGATCGGCCGCGGGGGAAGACTCTGAATTGCGCGCGTAGCGTCCCTGACCGACAACCTCCTCGACCCGAAGCGCTGAGCGGAGGAGCGTTCGCTGAGGCACGTAACCGAGGCAGCGAGCTCGCTGTATACTCTGCAAGTCTCGAACTTCATGGGTGAAGCCCTCCGTCTTCTGGTCTGGACCGCAGCCAGAAACGTGAACCGAGCCCTCATAGGGCAAAAGGCCCGCCAATGCCTTGAGCAACGTGCTCTTGCCCGCGCCGTTGGGCCCGAGCACCGCCAGAACGGAACCAGCGGGGACCACAAAGCTGATGTCCTGAAGAATCCGCCTCCGGCCGCGACGCATGGAAAGATGCTGCACGGAAAGCGCCGCGTTTGCGGACCGATCGCGCAAGGCGTCTGCCCTCACCGAAACGCCTTCTAACTCACTCAAGAGATTCCTCCGAGCGGGTGCGGAGCAACAAAACCAAGAACACCGGAGCGCCCACCAGGCCAGTCACCACCCCCAAAGGGACCTCTCCCTGCGTCGGTAGGGCGCGTGTGATCACGTCGCAGACCACGACAAAAGCTCCTCCGGCGAGCAAACATGCGGGTAAAAGCGCCCGGTGGGACACTCCGACAAAAGGCCGAAGCACATGCGGCACCACGAGACCCACAAAGGAAAGACTGCCTCCGAGGGACACCGCAGCGGCAACCAAGACGCTAACCCAAACAGCGATCCAAAGCCTCACCTGACGCACCTCGACACCGAGAGACGCGGCTTCTTCTTCGCCGCTAAGCAAGAGGTCGAGCGGGCGCGACCAGGAAAACGCGGCGGCCAGGCCAAAACCCAACAGAGGTAGCGCAAACAAGAGCTGGCGGGGACCGGCACCGGAGACAGACCCTAGGGCAAACGCAACCACGGCTCGGCCCAGCTCCCAGCTATCCTGGGAAAGCGTCGTCAAAAAACTGCTGAGGCTGAGAAATAAAGACGACAAAATGAAACCGACGAGCAGCAGCGCAAGCAGATCCTGAGTGACCCTAAGAAAAGCCAAGAGCACCGAAAGAGCCAACATCGCTCCCAAAAGACAGCCGAACGGGAGGATCATCTCGGGCAAGAACAGGGCGCGGCTGCCGGGCATCACCGCGTGGCCGAACCAGTCCCAGAACACCAGCGCCAACTGACCCCCGAGGTTGGCGCCCGCCGTGGTTCCGAGCACAGAGGGACTGGCGAGCGGGTTTCGGAAGAGCCCCTGAACGAGAACGCCACCCACGGCGAGTGCCGAGCCCGCGAGAAACGACGCCGCGAGACGATAGCCACGAAGGCTTAAGAAGGTGTCTCGCAGCTCTGGCTCAGAGAGACTGCCGGTACCCACCGCGAGAGAGGCGGCAGCTGCAATGAGAAGCGCAGCTGAGATCAAGACGTAGCTACGAAGCAGCAATTTTTGTTTCACGACCGACCCATGACTCAGCTCGAAGTACGCGTCCGCATCACGCGGCTCGCAGAGACACCTAGGCGCTGTCGCAACCGCCATACGATAGAGAATCCAGAGGGGATGACCACCAAAGTGAGCATCGTCGACATCAGCAACCCTCCGAGGACAACCGCACCGGTCCCGCGGTAGAGCTCCGTTCCGGAACCGGGGATCCAAACCATCGGCAGGAGCCCAGCGAGACTGGTCAGGGTGGTCATCCACACCGGCCGTGCGCGCGACTCCACCGCGAGACGAAGAGCAGACTCGATCGTCTCTCCTTGGCGCAGTCTCGCGAGCGCCCCATCGACCACCAGGATGGCGTTGTTGACAACCACTCCGAGCAAGATGAGGAATCCGAGCGCCGTCACCAGATCGAGCGCCTGAGGCGCGGCAAAGGCGCTCAGCAGGTGCAGTGCGATGGCGCCGCCCGCACTCGCGAGAGGCACGGTGAGTAAGACCACGAGAGGCGCGAGAAAGTCCTCAAACAGCGCGCTCATCAGCAAATAGGAGATCAGCAACGCAAGCCATAGAACAGAGGCAAACTGCTCCTTTGCAATCGCGAGATCTCCAACCGTGCCCGACACGGTGATGCGCGATCGACGGGATAGCTCAGCGCCTGACCGAATCGGCTCCAGCACGTCACGGTCGATGAGGGCAAGCGCTTCACTGAGCGGCATCGAGGCTTCCGGCGATACCTGAAGCGTGATCGCTCGGGATCGCTCGATCCTGCGAATGACGGTCGGCCCAAGCTCCTCTGAAAGCTCAGCCAGCACACCAAAAGGAACGACTTGGCCTGAAGCAAGCGACACTGGGGCACTCTCTAGTTCCGAAGTGGTTTCGATCGGAGCGCCATCACCACGAACCGCCCGCAAAATCACGTCCAGCCTTGGCGCCCCATCATCACCCAGTTCTCCGATCACCGCTCCATCGACCAGAACGTCCAAGGTCTGACCGATTTCCGAAGTCGACATCCCGAGAGTCGCAGAAGAATCTCGCCGAGGCCTCGCACGCAACTCGAGAGCCCCCGCGTCGAGCGCCGGTATCGGACGAATCTGAGACGTGGGAAGCACCTCGCGAAGCTTGTCGAAAATAAGGCGCCCCGCCTTGGTCAGCTCTGCGAGATCGCCTCCTGAAACATTGACTTCGATGGTGCGCCCTCCTCCGCGCCGGCCAAAAAGAGAAGCCTGCGTTGTAAATGAGAAGTACCCGGGAATCTCGCTTTGAACCCGACGTAGCCATCGCAAGATCCCTCCGATCTGGCTCGGATCTTCCGCCACCGCTCCGCCAAAGAGCCGCGTCGGCGTCCCTACAAAGAAGCTGCGGCGGATCGCAGGAACCCCGTCCACTACCTTACCCACGTGAGGTGAAAGCTGCTTCTGAACCCCAAGACCAGCCCGCTCCAGCTCCGAAACCGAAGTGCCCGCGGGAGGTACGAGCACCCCAAACACTAGATTTCGGTTTCCTCGAGGCAAATACTCGAGCGGAGGCAGCAGCTGGGTCGTCGCCGCAATACAAAGAGTCAAGGCGACGCCCACGATCGCAAGGCTGCGCAGGGTCGACTGAGACACCCAGTAGACCGCCCTGCCGAGCGAGCGCCGTGCAGACGCGCCAAAACGCTGTAGCGCTCCGGAGGCTCTTTCAGAGTCAGGTTCAGAGGCAGGACGCCTCTTGCGGAGCAAGCGACTCGAAAGACTGGGGATCACCCAGATGCTCACAAAAAGCGAGGTCAGAACCGCAACGCTGACGGCAACCGAAATATCGCGAAGCAGCTGACCCACTTCACTTTCCCAGGTGATGACCGGCAAGAACACCGCTGCGGTGGTCGCGGTCGAGGCGAGCAACGCACCCCAGACTTCAGCAACGCCTCGCACGGACGCCTCGCGCGCGGACCCGACCCGGTGCGACCAGGTATCGATCGATTCGAGGGACACGATCGAGTTGTCGAGCACCATACCGATCGCAAACGTGATTCCGGCCAGACTGACCACGTTGAGGGAGCGCCCCATCCACTGCATTCCGAGCATCGTGCCGAACACGCAAATCGGAATAGCGACAGCCACGATCATGCTCGCGGCAATACTGCGCAAGGCAAGAAACAGCACGAGCACCGCAAGAACTCCACCGAGCAGTAGATTTTGGCGCACCTGATCGATCGCGCTCTCGATGTAACCCACCTGATCGCTCACGACCTGAAAGCTCAGACCCTCCGGAGCGAACAGCGCCTCATTCATGCGGGCGACTTCAGCGCGGATCTTACGGGTCACCTCTAGGACGTTGCTGCCCGACTCCCTCCGAACGAGTAGGACCATGGAGGGAAGATCGTTTTGAAACGCAACCGTCGATGGATCGCGAAGGCCCATCCGAATGTCGGCCACCTGGGAGAGATGGATCGGCGTGCCGTCTTGCCCGACCCCGATGCGCAGCTCCCCTAAATCTTCCGGATTCGGAGGAAGTGCCAAGGTGCGCACAGCCAAGCGGCGGCGGCCGTAGTTGACCTCTCCTGCAGAAATATCCGCCAGCTCTGCCCGCAAACTTTCCACGAGTGATGACATGGAAATTCCCCGAGCGGCGAGCTTGGTGATGTCGACATCGACGCGATACACGCGATCTCGCCCCCCGAGGTGGGTGAGTTCTCCAACGCCCTCGATACGCTGCAGCATCGGGACGACCCGTTCCGCAAGCCAGGTTCGGTAGGCGTCGACGGATGCACCGCGAAGCGAGGTAACGGTGAGGACGGCAAGGGGTGGTCCGGAATCGTTCGCCGTCTCTACGACCGGGTCGTCGGCATTTTCTGGGTAGTCCGAAACCTGGGCCAAGCGATTCGTGAGCCGAACCAAAGATTCGTCGATATCGGTTCCTGCATCGAACTCGAGGGTGATCGAGCCGGAGTCTGGCGCCGCTTGGCTGGTCATTTCGACCAGGCCCGGGATATCCTTGAGCACGTCCTCTTGCGGTTCGAGGACTTCCGCCTCGACTTCCGTAGGGGCAGCGCCGAGCCAGCGTGTGCGCACCGTCAGGCTTGGGCGGGTGATATCGGGCGTCAGCTGGATCGGCAGATCGCGGATCGACAGTGCGCCAAAAAGCAGCACCAAAAGGGCGCCGACTACCACCGTAACCGGTCGACGCACCGCAAACTCGAGGATCGAAAATGTGGAACGCTCTGAGTGAGCGGACGCCTCGCCTGCGTTTTCTACGTCTTTTTCGGTAGGCGGGCTTGGACTCATCCCTGCCTCGGAACCTGCGCTGAGGCGCCTGTCCGATCGGGCGCGGCGCCTCTTTTTTCACGCGCGTCGCTATCGTCTGGAGCATCGTCATCGCGTGCCGGGTCGATGTGGACCCGAACGTCATGGCCACTCTTCAGTTCGCGGTCTTTTGATGCATCGACCGAGGATGCGAGGATCACGGGCTGTCCGGGTCGCAAGCGTTCATTGCCCTTTACCACCACAAGCGCACCCTGAGAGAGGGCCATCGACTGCCCTGCCAACACCTCCACTCGGGCGAACTCATGGTTCCTTTCGAGGACGCGCACGGAGATCGCTTCCGCCATGTCGTTCACCACGGCGAACACGCGCGTATCCGCGACCCCGACGACCAGGGCATCCCTCGGCACCAGCGGCTTTGGGGACTCCTTTGCGGTGGCGAAGACCACATCGACGGTGCCGCCAGGTAAAAGCCAATTCGCAGAAGTTGTCGCAAGAAGCCGAAGCTGCGCGGTGCGGGTAGAAGGCTCGATTGCAGGCACAACGCCGACAACTTGAGCGGGTTGACTTCGGTCGCCAAGGCGAAGTTCTGCCGGCATCCCCACCTGGATCTCGGCAAGCATCGCAGGGTCCACGCGCACCAGAACCTCTACCTGAGCGTCCGCTACGAGCTCAAGCACCGGATCGCCGACGCCAACCCAATCGCCCGGATCGACCAGCCGAGCCGTGACCACCGCCTGAAAGGGCGCGATGACTCGATGCCTCGAAAGCGTCTCCCGAGCCTGCGTTGTCCTCGCTTCCAAACTGCGAAGCTCCGCTTCGAGTGCGTCTGCAGTGCTTTGCGCCCGTTCGATCTCGACGTCTGCCACGGAATCCGAACCGACACGTCGGTAGCGTTCAGCGTCTCTTTTTGCTTGGGCCTGCTCGGTCTCAGTCCGGAGTCGCTCTGCCTGAGACTGCGCGAACTGAGCGGCAGCAAGGTCTGGATCGAGCTGGAGCAAGACGTCACCGGTCGCCACCCGATCCCCTTCGCGAACCACGACTCGCGTGACTTGTCCCTCGGCGCCGGCAGCGAGCTCGGCGGTCGCCATCGCCCGAACTTGGCCGAGGTAGCGGTAGGTTCGAGGCAGCGCTCCATAACGCACCTCTGCTACGGCGACGCGAGAAGGCCGAGGAGCGGGACGCGAAACAGAATCCGGAGGACTCGAACAGCCAAACTGGTGGAGAACCGGAACGATGAGGGCCAAGGCGCGGAACTCAAGCGTTCGAGGGACGCGGCGATGCAGGGAGTGCACGGAGGCGTGCGTAGAGCTCCCGAGGGAATCCCGCAAGGCTGACCGAAGCAAGCAGACTTCGGTCGTCGAATCAGGGGAGCATTTAAGGTCGCTCTCTTTTACAGCAATAATGTCTTTATTTGGTAGTGCGGCAAGAAGCTACACTTGCTATTTTGTGGACATGGCGGCCGAACGCGATGCCTTGGACCCCAAAGCCCACTGGGCGCTGAACGCTCAGCGAGTACGTCAAGTCGCTTCTGCCTTGCGGATGAGCTTCTTTGTGCAGAGTGCGTTGCTGTGGCTCTCCGTCGCTGGTTGCTCAGAGCAGACGCATGAAATTGCTCTCGATCTCGTCACCGATATCGCCCCGCAGGTGGATTCCGCAAGCGGCTATCTCCAAGCTCAAGTGGACCACATCACCGGCAATTCAGAGCCCCAGTTTACCTCGCCACCAGAGAACGCACTGACCTCTCCCTCGGGGAATGAAACCTATTCCTACCGAATTGCCGCGTTTGAGAAGATTCCTCGAGGACGTCATCGCTTCGAAGTCGCACTCGTGAACGCGCAAGAAGATCAACTCGTCACGGTCCTGGCGCGACCGGTCCTGGTAGACATCAGACGCAACACCGTGGTGCGTGTCTTCCTCACCCAGGACTGCGTCGGGGTCGCGTGCGACGACCCTGACAACCAGTTCTGCCGCGCAGGCGAGTGCGTCCCGCTGGAAGTATGCTCGAGCAACTCGCGGTCTTGTGAGTCTGCCCCTGAACCCCGACCAGAGCCAGAACCCGAGCCAAAGCCGGAGTGTGTCAGAGACAGCGATTGTCCGGCCGAAGCCTGCGAGACCTCTGTTTGTGTCTTGGGCACCTGCAATACCGAGAGCATCGAGTCCTGCATTCCTTGTCAAACTCGGTCCGATTGTCCGGTGCCGGAAACGAGCTGCGCCGAGGCTCTTTGCGAGGCGGGCCGATGCGGATCTCGACTGGTTCAGGAGCTCTGCAGTGCGCCCTTGACCTGCGTTGAAAACGTCGGATGTGCGCTCGAGTGCAGCGGTGACGCCGACTGCGTCTGTGGCACGTGCAGCGCCGGCCTTTGCGTTCCGCCTACCCCAGACGAGGACTCCTGCGCAAGTCCCGAGAGCTGCATGCCCGGCTTTGGGTGCCTTCCGCTATTGCCGGCCTTTGACTGCCCCACGAGGCTGTCCATCGCCGACACAGGTGATGACGAGTGGAGCCCTTCTCTGACGATCCTGCAGGGAACCGACGTCGAGGTGCTCGGTTTTCTGAGCGACGAGGGAGGCGCGCCCGAATATCGATTTATCTACCGCACGTCAGATTCGGACTGGATAGGTCCTCGGTCGACCGAGGCTGCGTCACAGGTCACCTCCGGTTCCACACTCCCGATGCCGGTAGTCCTCGACGACATCCACCTCTATTCCATCCTCGATCGGGTCGGATTCTCGAACACTTGGAGCGGCCTCGCATACGTCACCCTTCGCAGCGAAAGCTCCGGCGCGACGACGCTCCGTGAATACGTCGTCGAACTCGATGGGGATGCGATCGAACTCAACTTTGCAGCGACGCAAGAGGCCCCGATCGAAGGTGGCGCCGACGCGGATGTGATCGACGCAAACGACCATTTCAGCATGACCATCCGCTCGGGTAGCGGAGATCGGGACATCGCCTTTTCCGCTCCAGAGCTCTATCCGAGCCAGGGTATCAATTCCGACTTCGACGAAATCTCACCCTCACCCACTCCTTCACTTCAAGCGCTTGTCTTCGCTTCGAATCGGGCGTCCCACGACGTTCAAGAGTTCCGACTCTTCGTCGGCTACCGAGACGGAGATCGATTCGACCTGGTGCTGCCCATGAGTTCACTCGACGATCCGCAAGCAAACACGGTCGATGCTTGGCTGAGGTCCGACCTGCAGGGCAGCGATTTTCCCGACATTTTCTTCGCGTCGAACCGGGGTCCGGATGGCGATCTGGATCTCTATACTGCCGACGCCGATCCGAACGTCGCTCCGGCAACCCTCAGCAACCGATGCACGCAGTAGCCTCAGCAACCGATGCATGCAGTAGGCAGATCGCCCGCGAGCGGTGCGCGACTCGCCGAACCGTGAACTACATGCTTCAAAACTGCGCCACTTTGAGCCAGATTCCCTCCCCACGAACTTCGGCGCCTCGTTTTTCTGGGATCACGCACGCATATCTGTTTAGAATCATTGACGTCGTAACCTCGGCATCTTTAGTGCATAAGCGCTCCCCCATGCTGCGATTTCATTACTCGTTGGCGGCAATGGCCGTCTTATTCATGCTGAAGCCCGTCACAGCCAGCGCCTGTGGGGGCTTCTTTTGCAACAACTCTGCGCCCGTCAATCAGGCGGCAGAGCGGATCCTGTTTCACGTGGGGGCCGACGGTACGGTCACCGCGGTGATCCAGATTCAGTACGAGGGACCGTCAGAGAGTTTCGCTTGGGTTCTGCCGGTCTCCGGAACCCCCGAAGTCGCCGTTTCTTCGGATCAGATTTTCACGAGACTGCAAAATGCCACCAATCCGCAGTACACCGTCGTGAGAACGATCGAAGGCGACTGCGACGACGATGCGCGAACCTTCGCGGGCGGCGCCGATTCCGGCACTGCTTTTGAAGGCGATGAAAACGGTGCGCCCGGAGTGAACGTCGAAGCGTCCGGCAGCGTCGGCCCCTACGACTTCGCGGTCATTTCGGTGGATCCTGCACTTACAAACGCAGCCGATGTCGCTATCGAATGGCTAAGCGACGAGGGCTACGACCTCAGCGCGATCACGGGTGATGTTCTTGGTCCGTATCTCGAAAGCGGCCTCAATCTCATCGCTTTTCGGCTCACCAAAGGCAGTGAAGCCGACGCAGGTTCGATCAGGCCGATCATGCTCACTTTTGGTCAAGGCCTACCGTCGATTCCGCTCCGGCCCACGGCAGTCGCTGCAGACCCAAACATGGGCGTGCTCGTGTGGACTTTGGGCCCCGCGCGCGCGATTCCTGTAAATTACCGTTCACTAGAACTTAATGAAGCACTCATTAACTGGCTCAACCCGGGACCGACCTACAACGCAGTCGTCACCGCAGCCGCTGATGAAGCCGGTGGACAAGGGTTCGTAACCGAGATGGCTGGGTCCGTTCGGGACGTGGCTGACGCTGTGTTTCCGGGAATCGAAACCGCAGCACTGGAGCAAGCGCGTGGCCAAGCGGGCAGCGATGCCGACAACGCGTCCATCGTCTCGGAACTGCTTGCCGCACTTGCGGGTGCGGACGGGCTGCTAGATGCCGTGGAGTCGTCGATTCCTCTCGCTGAAGGCGTATCCGCAGGCGATTTGGTGGGGTGCCCTTTTTGCACATCAGACTTCATCGATCAGTCCGCAGATTTTGATCTCGATGCGTTTTTGAACGAGGTGGAAGTGCGGGTCGTCGCGCCGGTAGAGGACACCGCAACCCTGTTCGAAGAACAGCTCTATCTGACACGACTCTATACGACAATGTCCCCCGCGGACATGACGCTCGACCCGAGCTTCGACTTCAACGCAGAGCTGGGCGACTACTCGAACCTCCACACCGCGACACAGTTCATCGAGTGCGGTCCCGGAGTCTCTCAATTTGACGCAAGCTGGCGCATGGACATCCCTGGAGCGGACACGATCCGCGGAGTGGGGGCCCAGTGGCCTTTCGACATCAGCTCGAGCGACCAACCCGCAAACGCTCGCATCCTGCGCGTAGGCACCACCGGAAACGGAGAGGTGATCGAAGACAACACCGCGGTGATTCAGCAGGCGGTATCGGAACACAACCAGGACGTAGGACCGACCGGGTCACTCTCTGGGGGCGGATGCTCAGTCGTCCATTCAAGCCAGGATGCCACAACGCTTGGAGCCTTGATCGCATTTGCGGTCTGGTTCGCTAGACGTCGCCGATTCCACAAGGCATGAACTTTCGCTGCTCGATATTCGGCGCATCATGGTTCGCATTCACTGCAGTGCTCAGCGCTTGCGGCGAATCCAGCAGCTCGAACCTGATGCTCGAAGTGGGCACTGGAACCTCAAGATTCGAAACCATTGAAGAGGGTGAGGTCGTCGATCTAACTCGAGGGTCCCAGGGAGGCTGGCATATCTGGGTCAGCTTTCGGGTGACCGGCTTGATGGCAGACAACGCCGCCATCACCCTTACCAGGCAACTCGCGTCGGAGGAGGAGCCGGAATCCGTATCCCGCGTTCCGGCTCGCTTCGACCCGGAAGATTCAGAGGGTAGAAGGGCGGCACTCGGCTGGCCCTCGGTCGTCGTAGCCCCTGAGTGCAAGGTCGGCGAGCTCATGCGATTTCACGCGGTCATGGAACTGCAGGGAAGAGAGGTGACGTCAGAGCGCTTCTTCGAACTGGGTCCAGGCAACTTCCCGCCCCCTTCCTGCGAGACGCCCTGAATGCCGATAGCTACTTCGTCTCGGACACCGTTCGAACCAGCGCGATTCCCACAGTTCTGAGGCACTCCTGAATCGGCTCCGAATCGATGTTCGCCTGCAAATACGAAGCGAGTGCCGGCTCGTTCTCGTGAAACCAAAGCAGGGAATCCTCAACGCGGCAGGCCGAATCGAGATCCTCAAAGTCCACAACCCCCACTTCACGGCCGAAGCCTTCGCGCAAGCACTCGACGATTACCTCAGCATGAAAGACAGCGTGCATCAGCTGTGCGGGCCCTTCTTGCTCGAGCCTGAGAGACAGGTAGCGACTGGCGTGCGGTTGTGATTCGATGAAGTGGGCGACGGCGAGCTGCGTATAGCTCGGATCGGCCAGACGATTTGAGATTTCGCTTATCTTAGCCGCCACTCCAGCTTCCGAAATGGGCATGACTCAAACGCTACCCCAGCCATGCACCGGACACCATCCCCCAAAATGCAAGTGTACTTGTGAACCTTCAAGCTCCTCCTGTGCTTCCGGGGCGCTAGCTGTTTCGACCAACCTAAGCCCGCTGGGAGGTGGTGATGGCCGTTCAAACCCATCGAGACGCGCTCCAGCGGGTCTAGGTTGGTTCAAACAGCCAGCGCCCCCGTGGCGAGGAGGAGGAGGGTACTTAAGGTACCTAACGACGACGAGCGAAGAGGAAAGCAGCTGTTTGGGCCGTCTCAGCGACCACCCCCCAGGGGGTTTAGGTTGGTTCAAACAGCCAGCGCCCCCGTGGCGAGGAGGAGGAGGGTACTTAAGGTACCTGACGACGACGAGCGAGGCGGAAAGCGGCTGTTTGGGCCGACATAGACCCCCTGGGAGTGATTTCAGATGCGCATGGACCAAGCCTCATGCATCTTTCGCCGCTCAGTGATCCTGTTGACGCCGAAAGGTCTGCCGTATGAACGGAACTCGGAGCCGAACCCACACCGGCGATAGCACAGACAACCAAACCACGAACAGCGACGCAACCATCGGGCAAACTTCCTTGACGCCAGAATGGATCGAGCGCGTTGGGATCATGAACGACTACGTGAGCATTCCCTATGCAAACGGATCTTCATTTGCCTCTCAGTTTTTGTATCGAGAACTCGAATCGAGAGGACATCAGGTGACCGTGGTGGGTCCCGCAGACCCCGACGCGACCGCAAAGACCCTCCCGCCGCGTCATGTAAGCCTCGCCTCGCTTCCCCTGCGAAACCATCCTGGCGTACATCTGCCGATGCCGAGTCGCCGAGGGCTCGCCGAACTCGCAAATCAGAAATTCGACCTAGTACTCGGTCAGACCTGTACCGCGTTGATGGACGTCGGCGTTTGGCTGCGACAAATCCAGAGGATACCGCTCGTGTTGGTCAATACGGTGCACCTACCGAGTGTGTACAACACGCTACTTCCAGAGGCGCTCAACCGAAGCGAGCAGGTCCACTCACTTTTCCAGAGCAGATTGATACCCTGGGTCGAAGGCCAAACAGTCGATATCTACAATCGAGGAGACGGTCTGATCGTGCTCTCTCCAGGATTGAAAACCTACTGGAGAGATCGGGGAGTGACCGTTCCCATTCACGTCATCGGACGTGCCGTGGAACCCAAGATCTTTGACCGGCCTGCCGGGGCAGATCCCTACCCCTCTGGAGCCCAGAAAGGGGGTCGTCTTTTGGTTGTTTGTCGGCATGTCCGCGAAAAAAGCGTGAGTCGACTGCTGAAGACGTTCGCTCGGTACGTAAGCCCCCGTCACCCCGAAGCCAGCCTCACTCTAGTCGGCGACGGTCCCGACCATGAGCAGTTTATCTCGGAGGCCGCCAAGCTTGGAATCGAGGAGCGCACGTTTTTTGTCGGCGAACAGTCTCAGACCGACATCATGGAGTACTACGCCCACGGAGACTTATTCGTCTACACCTCCCTTTCGGAAACTTATGGACAAGTGGTCACCGAAGCACTGTGGTGCGGCATGCCGGTAGTCGCTTTTCACGACGGGATGGGGGTTTCCGGACAGATCGCGTCAGGCGAGGATGGCGAACTGATCGACCCCAGCCGAGGGCAAGATTCAGATGAGGAGTTTGGTTCGAAAGTAGCTGCGCTCCTGGGCGACGTGGCTCGTCGTCAGTCGTTTGCCGCGGAGGCGAAGAGGCGGGCGCGGCTCAGAGCCAATCCTGAGATGTGCATCCAGCGCTACTATGAAGCGTTTGAAGAAGCACGCATGCACCTCGGCCAAGCGGGGCCGAAGGGCTCACAGTCCTCTCGTTCAAAAGAGCCCTCTGCGTCGAAACTGAAGCCACTCGTTCCCCTCGCACGAATGGCCGGACTGCATTCATTGGTGCTGGCCCTGGGGCTGATTCGTCCACCTGCTCGAGTGAACCGCAACGGCAGCGCAACTCCAAGCTGGACGCTTTCGGTCTGATAAGAGGTCGCGTGGCTCTTGTCGCTGCCGAAACTCGGTGCCGCGGCAAGAGCCACACCGCTCGGACAAAGTCACTATCTCAGCAGAAAAGACGCTAGCGCGTCTGCAGCATCGACGAGATGACGTACGCAAAAACCAGGGGAGCCACGATTGTGGCGTCTGATTCGATGATGAACTTCGGGGTCTCGGTGCCGAGCTTGCCCCAGGTGATCTTCTCATTGGGGACAGCGCCACTGTAGCCACCATAGCTCGTGCTGCTTTCAGAAATCTGGCAGAAATACGACCATAGGGGCGCGGTTCGTCCGAGATCTTGATGAAGCATCGGCACGACACAGATCGGAAAGTCACCCGCGATACCGCCACCGATCTGGAAAAAACCGAGCGGAGTCTGCGGCGCGGTGTGCTCGTACCACGAGGCGAGCTCTTTCATGGCGTGCAGCCCGCCCTTGATCACTCGATTGAGGTCTTTCAAGTCGCCCCGTATGTGCGCCGCAACGCACATATTCCCCAAAGTGGAATCTTCCCAGCCCGGTACATACACGGGCAAATCACGCTCTGCTGCGGCCACGAGCCAAGAGTCCTGAGGGTCGACCTGATACTCTTTTTGCAGGACGCCAGAGCGGATCAGCTCGTACAGATACTCGTGAGGAAACCGAGGCGCTGCCTCAGCATCGGCGATCTTCCACAGCTTGATCACCTCATTTTCGACGCGGCGCATCGCTTCGTGTTCTGGAATGCAGGTGTCGGTCACGCGATTGAGACGGCGTTCGAGCAGTGCCTGCTCGTCTTTCGCACTGAGCGCACGCCACTCGGCGATACGCACATAGTGGTCATGTGCCACTAGATTGAACAGGTCTTCCTCAAGATTGGCGCCAGTACAGGTGAGCGCGTGAACCGCACCCGCCCGGATCAGCTCAGCGAGAGACAGACCGAGTTCCGCCGTGCTCATCGCTCCGGCCAGGGTCACCATCATCTGCCCTCCCGACCTTAGGTGTGCCGCCCACGCCCGCGCAGCGTCGACAAGTGCGGCCGCATTGAAGTGGCGGTAGTGACGGTCCAGGAACCTTTGGACCGAGTGCACATCGTTCGCGTCATGTGAAGTCATGGCGTCCAGTCCTTAGGGGTGAAATTGCTCGTGTCAATCCAAGCTCGGCTGAGCGAGGTCCACTCAAGCGAAGCATGCATCCCGGCACCTCAGGCCACGCTCCGAGATGCCGAGCCAAAAGCCCAAGCGGATTTAAGCCGCTTTCGAAACGATGGACAGCCGCCTGTGATGAGCGCAGAATTGTAAAATGGGAGAGAAATGGACTCCAGTAAACGATCCGTGCTGGCTAGCTTTTAAGGAGAAACACGGTCGAGGTGAGGCCGAACGAACACTCGACAACCCTCCTTCGGAGCTCTCGTTTGACTACGAGCGTCGTGATAAGGGGACCGGTGAATATTTGTTCGATTTCGAAAGGCCAGAGCATACCTACATAGCGACAAATGAGAACTTTATCTCAGAAGCTAGAGCAATCTTACATAATCAACTCCCATCCGGAAACTCTGGACTCTATCTCTCGGTCAGGGCCGAGCGCGGGTTACAGGGGGCTTATC
This sequence comes from Myxococcota bacterium, assembly GCA_039030515.1. Lineage (GTDB taxonomy): Bacteria > Myxococcota_A > Polyangia > Polyangiales > Houyiibacteriaceae > JBCCEA01. The sequence goes on from JBCCEA010000020.1 coordinate 40,331, forward strand.
TGGCAGGAGCAAAGGGTCTATTGCTCATCAACGCAACCCCGGTCGAATACTTATTCAACAAGGTTAATCTGGAACTCTTTCGCATGGCCCGCAACCTTAAGGACTACAAGGACCTACGAAGGAACCCGGACAACGTGACTGCGCGTTTTTCGCAAGACGCATCAGATTATGTCAAGAGGCTAATCAAATTCGCGACCGAATCACAACCTATCGCGCGCAAATCGATTAAATTCTGGGATTCCTATGCCAACTCGCCTGAAATGCATCGTTTAGCAGAAGCTCAAAATGCAGCACAAACAACTGGCTTAGGCACTCACTACCTAAACAACGAACGTGCTTTTAATTACCTGAAACGTCTTGTGAACCGACGGCAAATAGGAGTGGTTAGCCTGTACCTCGGGCACACCATGTTGGTTCGTGTTCTGGCCAATTGGTTAAGACATTTTCCGGACAAAGTCAGCGTACTCGATATCGAAACCGCCTGGATGTTTCGGCACACGGGTGTAGAGTTCGCCGCATGTCTCGATGAACTAAAACCCTGTTTCGGACCTCGAACGATAATGCTCGCCGACCACGACCAAGAGAGGTGCCGTTACGAAGGCTGGAAAAAGGTTTATGAGGACGTCAGACACTGCGTATCATACGCTATAGACCCCCATACACCCGGAGACGAGCTTGTGCATCGCATGCGGGGACTTCAAACGCGTGGGCCGATCTATTACCCGTTCTTGAACCGAGGACGCCGGAGGAGCTGAGCTCGCTAGACCATACGAGACGGCGGCACCGATGGGTTGAGGGACTGCTCCGTAGCGGAGGCGAGTCGGAAGCGCACGGTCGTTCCGGCTCCGAGCGCGGACGTGATCTCGAGCGTGCCTCCGTGCTGCTCGATGATGCGCTTGCAAAGGGGCAATCCCATTCCCAAACCGGGATAGGTTCCCGGTCGATGAAGCTGTTTGAAGAGAGAGAGCGCCCTCGTCGCCTCAGTTTGAGGAAATCCAATCCCGTTGTCGGCAACGGAGATCTGCCAAAAAGGCCCGTCTTTTTGAGCAGACACGCGTACCTGAAGCAGCAACTCACTCTGGAACTTGAGTGAATTGCTGATGAGCGTTCGAAAGGCTTCTTTCAATAGACGCCGGTCGCCGCGGACGCAGGGGAGCCTATCAAACTCAATTCGCTGTCCATCGAGCTCCCCCTGGAACTCGCTCCATACTTCGGTCACGACCCGCTCCAAATCGATCGACTCAGAACGCACCTCTTCGCTCACCGAAGCATAGCGATGCATCGCCGCGACGAGGTGGTTCATGCGCACGGCGTGAACCGAGAGTCTACCGAGCACGTCTTCGGCCTCGGGACTCCAGTTGGTACCGCCATCCTCCTTGAGCAGCTGCACCAAACCGAGCGCCGTGCGGAGCGGGGCCTGCAAATCGTGAGCTGCCGCGTATGCGAAACGCTCGAGCTCGCGGTTCCGCTCTCTCAGCCATCGATCTCGCTCGGTAACGTCCTGAAACACGCCAAATATGCCGACCACTTCTCCAGAAACCACCTCGGGATAACCGATCGAGTGCACTTGGCGTTCGGCGCCGTCAGCTCGAATCAGGCGCAGCCGGAAATCAAAAGGCAGCTGATTCTGAACGGCAGCCTCCACGCTATTCGAGACAAACTGACGATCCTCAGGATGGTAGAATTCGATAGCTGTTTGCACGTCTGGAAAAAAAACTCTGGAATCCGTACCGTGAATGCGGTGCACCTGGCTAGACCAGTGCACCGCATTGCTCACGAGGTCTACGTGCCAGTGCCCTACTTGTGCCAAGACCTCTGCACTCTCAAGCCACTGATTTTGACGATCTAGAGCTCGCTTGGTCTCGTGCGCCTCGGTCACATCTCGAACACTGCAGTAGAGATACCCGCTACTGAGTCGCATATTCCACTGCAGTCGTCTGTAGGACCGGTCAGCGTGCTCAAAGCGGCTGACGAAACAGATGGTCGTATTGTTTGACGAAAGCCGAGAAAGCTCAGCTTGAGTGAAGCCAACATCCTCAGCATGAACGCGATCGAGAAGCGAGAGCGACTCGAGTACTTCGAGCTCCCAACCGAGTAGCTCGGTCCAGGCCTCGTTCAGCCAACAGAAGTTTCCGTTGGGTAAAGCAATGCACAAAGGCTCACTCGAGAATCGTGCCAAGAGCTCGAAGTCCATCACAACCGCCTAAACAAGCTTATGAATCTCGATACTGACAATCGTTTTCAGAACTCCTGGGGTTCATCGTAACTGTTTTCTGCCGATCTTTCGAAGAGCGTCGTCACCGAAAAACGATGTTTCTTTTATGAAACCTTATGGTAACCGATGAATCAGCGTACATCTAGCTCGTTGGAGTCAGGCGCGAGTCGAGTCTCACACTCGAAACTACGCTCTACCGATCGCTCGGAACACTACCTCAAGGTAGAGCTGGACACGCTAGTTCAGCGCGACGCATCGATCTTTGAGTTCATTCAGGCGGGTTCTCTCGACGGGATTTGGTATTGGGACCTCGAGCATAAAGAGCATGAATGGATGAGTCCTCGGTTCAAAGAGGTCTTTGGCTTCGAAGATCATGAAATGGCCAATACCCCACAATGGTGGCAGGACAACATCCATCCAGAGGATTTGCAAACAGCGTTAAAGAACTTTGAAGCACACTGCGCCGATCCGGAATGTCCATACGACCAGGTCGTGCGATACCGCCACAGAGACGGTTCGACCAAGTGGATCCGCTGCAGAGGCATCGTCCTTCGCAGTGCGACAGGTGTGCCTGTTCGCATGCTGGGAGCCCACACCGACCTCACAGAGCAGAAGCGAGTCGAACAGGAACTACGTAGTGCCAACGAGAAGCTCAAGCGGTCCAACGACGACCTACAAGCATTTGCCTATGCGGTGAGCCACGATCTTCTCGGACCCCTCCGAACCATCGTCGGACTGACCTCACTTCTCAGGGAAGACCTCGAGGGGGAACCAAATCCCGACATCGCTACATACCTTTGTCGAATCGATACCACTTCCGAACGACTTCGAACCTGCAGCCGTGAACTCCTCCGATATGCAAGATTGGACGCAGATTCTGAGCCGCTCCTCGTCGTGGATCTCCAGCACTTGGTTGAGGAGGTGCTCGAGTCGCTCGACACCAACATCCAGGAAGCTGAGGCGACGATCGAATGCCGTCAGTTGCCGATGGTGATGGGTTATCCAGCACAGCTGGCATCGCTCTTTTCAAATCTAATCGGAAACGCACTCAAATTTCGAGGCGATGCTCCTGCCCGAATCCAGATCGGCTCCCGCCACCTTGAAACCGAACCCTCGCAAGTCGAAATTCGAGTCGCTGACGAAGGGATCGGGTTTTCCGGACAACACGCGAACCAAATCTTCGAACTCTTTCGCCAGCTAAAACAGGACCTTGAAGGCGGCGTCGGGATGGGTCTTGCACTATGCAAGCGAATTGTATCCCGCCACGGCGGTGAGATTCGCGCGGAATCTGAGCTCGGCAAAGGATCCTGCTTTATATTCACGCTTCCTGCAAAAGAACCTCTGAACATGAGCCCGAAGGCACCGTGATTCAAAGTCCGATGCCTTCCCAATGCGAATCTGCACCCGCTCTGCACCCGTTGGTCTTGCTGGTCGACGACAACGAGGACGATCGGTGGTTGGCCAAGCTGTGGCTAGAGAGACACGGTGCCAAGGTAGAAACCGCCAGCGACGGGGAGGAAGCCCTCAACGCGATATGCACACGAGATTACGACTTGGTACTCCTAGATATCGACATGCCGAAATTGACAGGACTCGATGTGCTCGATCGATTGCGGGCTCAGGCCTGCGGAAAGCGGCAGCAGCCTGCTGTGGTCGTACTTACGGCGTCAGACGCACCAACAGATCGAAAACGAGCTGCGGTGTATCCAAGGCTTCAGGGCTACCTTGTCAAACCTTTGGATCGAAACTCAGTACGAAACGTGCTGTCGGCAGTGCGGTGCATCGATGACGACCGTTCAAGCAAACCGGGGTCTTGCGAAGAGGCATAGCGTATCACGGCTACCATAGCGCGTGACGCTGGCCATCGTGCCCGGTCGGATGTAACGCCGCCATCGGTTGATGCCCGTAGCTTACTCTGCGGGACTGGATCGATGATCTGGAATGTCCGGACGAGAAGCCGATGCGTCGCCTGAGGCCGGCGCGAGCTCCTTGACCTTGAGCAGTTTGGCTGAAATGAGCGCCAGGGGAACCACGGCGACGCTAAACAGTGCTCCCATCTTGGCAGACCCCTGAAGCACCGCATCGGTGAACGCCACTCCGGCCACAAAAAGAGCTACCGTAAGGCCCAAGCCCGCGATTAGACCGGCAACCGCAAGGCTTTTTCCGTTCATGCCCTCGGGTAGTTTAAATCCGGCTCGATCTGCCACCATCGAAAACAGGAAGATTCCGACCGACTTCCCAAGGATGAGCCCTGCGAGAACCGCCCAGGTCGCATGTCCGATCGAGGAGAGCTCGACTCCGGCGTTCGCGAGCCCGAATCCCGCCAAGCCGAAATCTACGAAAACTTTGAAGTCATGCTCGAAGCGGTTGAGCGTGTCTGAATGAGCATGGTGATCATCCGCTGTCTCCGCGAACAGCCCCTCGTCGTGGGCACTCGCCGGCATGAAGGGCACGACCGCCACGAGCGCAAGCGAGGGATGCAGGTGCGCGAAAAACAGACCGGCCCAGGAGAGCACACCGGGACCCAGCAAATAGGCCCAGTAGTTTTGGACGTTTTTCTTACGGAGCGCGTAGGCGAGGAGACACGCGACGACGACCAGTGCAAGCCAAACGGGGGCCACCGGATTGTGAGGATCCGGATAAAAGATAGCGATAATCCCGAGTCCGATCGCATCGTCCGCTACCGCCAGCAGCAGCAGGAAGCTCACCGCGGGATGGGACGCCCCGAAACACAGACGGGCCACAAGCCAAGCGAGCGCGATATCCGTTGCTGTCGGAATACCCCAACCGTTTGCAATATCGCTCTGCCCCGAAATGGCGACATATAGAAGGTACACCGCTACCGGCCCAAAAACCCCACCAAGCGTTCCCATCAGTGGATTGATCGCTTTTTTAGGTGGGTTGAGTGCTCCCCCCGGCAGCGCCGCCTCCGTGATCTCCTTGGCTGCGATGCCGAAAAACAAAGCCATGAAGAGATCGTTCATCACAAAATGGAAGTTGAGGTGGCTGTCTTCCCCAAGCGGCGAGAAGTGAATGAAGTGGTGGTAGCCGTGAGGGTCGACGTTTGCCCAGATCAGTGCTCCGAGCACTCCGCCGATCAGTGGAATGGAAAACTCTTGCAGCAGCTTCAGCGTGTGTTGTGGGCTAGGCATCTCTTGCTTCCGATGTTTGCGCCGATTGAGCGGCAGACGTGAATGAAAAGTCCCGGAAGGCTCGGACGTCCTCCGAGCTCGAGCGAAGGTATCAAAGTTTTGGCAAGTAACGAAGACTTGGTCTTGACCTCGGTGTCCGCTAACTGTGAAACGATGACAAGCGAGCCACCTATCCTAACCAAAGATCACGGCGCAGTTCGGGAGATTTGCCTCAACCGGCCGAAAAAAAAGAACGCTTTTTCTCTCGAACTCGCGAACGCGTTTCGTGATGCGTTGATTCAAGCGAGCTCAGACGAAACATGCCGGGTCCTATTCGTTCGAGGGTCGGGCGATATGTTCAGCGCCGGAGTGGATCTGAATGTATTCAGCCGTTGGACCGAATCGATCGACGGGTACAACAAACTCCATGCCGCAGATGAACCCAGTGTCGCCGGCGACCCCAGCGCGGCCGACGACCCCAGCGCAGCCGACGACCCCAGCGCAGCCGACGACCCTTGGACCACGATCTCTCAGATCGTTGCGGTTCACGAAACGGTGCGCAACTGCCCGAAACCCACCATCGCGTGCGTGCATGGAAAAGCCGTCGGGATGGGAATGACCCTTCTGCCTCACTTTGACCTGGTCTACGCCGCAAACGACGCATCGTTCCGAGCGGCCTTTGCCGATCTTGGATTGGTCGTGGAGCTCGGCAGTTCCTTCACCCTGCCCCGATATCTCGGTCCCAGTCGCGCACGTGAACTGGTGTACCGAGGCAGCCTTTTGACAGCGACCGAAGCTGCGCAGTGGGGTCTTGTAACCCGCCTCTTCGATCCGGAGCAGCTCGTTGCCGAGTCGCTGAGCATCGCCAAGGAGATCGCCCAGAAGCCGGCCAGCGCGTTGAGAGACTCTAAAAAGCTCTTTGCGATGGTGGATGAATCGGCAATCCGTGAGGCGGCAAGCGAGGAACATAAGCTCTTGGCAGAGCGATGCCGTAGCGAAGAGACTCGGGACATCATGCGCTCGATTCTGTCAAAAACCCGGTCAAGCGGACAAAATCAGCAGAGTAAAAAAGGCGTTTAGTGCTGGTTTTATGTTCGAACTACAGTCGACTAAGTTTGAGTCCACGCGGTCTTCGTTTCAGCTGCAGAACTTCTCCGTAGTTCGATACGGTCTCGCCATATTGCTGATGTCGGGTTCCGGGTGCGGGGCCGGCAAACGTTCGCCAAGGCAAAGCATGGCGGCGTCGGGAGAGGGGACCGTGCTTGAACGGCAGACTTCGGTGTCGGGAGAAACTTCGATGCCGCGAGAGACCTCAAGCTCACAGGAGGTTTTGAGTGCAAACAGGCCCACTCGCGAAGCCGCTGAGGAGCCGGCGAACGCGCTGACTCCACATCGGCCGGAGGAGGCAGCACAGCCCGTCGTGACCTCGAGCACATCCCTCGGCAGTCCAAACGCTGGGAGCCTTGCGGAAGGCGCAGCACTGCCTCTGAAAGGACCTGGCTTCCGGTTTCGCCCAGGCCGAAATCTCGACGCACGATTTGGCACCGATGAGCTCGTACGCGCTCTTGTCCGGGCGGCGCTCCGAGTGCACCGTGAGATGCCCGGCGCGGAGCTCTATGTCGGCGACCTGAGCCATCCACACGGAGGACCGATTCGTGGCCACGGATCCCACCAGAATGGTCGGGATGTCGACCTGCTTTTTTACTACCTCGATGAAGAAGGGGCGCCCTTGCCCCCCGTCGCCGCTCCGATCGACCCGCGCGGTATTGGAATCGACTTCAGAGATCTCGAAGATCCCGAAGACGACATCGCCATGCACCTCGACGTTCCTCGCACTTGGCTCCTAATTCAGTCCCTGCTGGAGCAGCCGGCGATCTCGGTGCAGCGCATCTTCATTGTGGAGCACATTCGATCGATGCTGCTCTCCTATGTTCGTCAAATCAGCGTTCCAGCGGAGACGGTGCTGCTCTTTGAACACGTCACCTGCCAGCCACGCTACCCTCATGACGACCATATTCATCTGCGTATCTATTGCGCTGCAGAGGACATTTCAGACGGATGTAGAGACACAAGCCCCGTGTATCATTGGCACCGGCAAAGACTGGCGAGCAAGGGAGCGTCGGTCGTGCTGGCGGATCGAAGACGGCGGACTCGACCGCAGATTACGACCGCAAAGCAGGCGCGGGAGGCGGCTGGGCCGATGCATGCAGACGTGGTGCGCTTTTTGTCCGAACGCGAAAGCTGGATGACGGCTCCTCGAACCGGTAGGCCTTATTGTCGCTAGCTCGGCAACTATCTACGTCTGCCGACCCTCCACGTCCGCTCGCGCTCTAAGGAAACATCGCCACCCGCATGCCGCAACCGAAGGAGGTCGCGTAGGAAAACAACGCACCTTGATCTTGGATACTCCCCGGTACGGTGGCGGCATCGACGCGAGCATGCGCAAAGAACGTAAGCTCCTCGATGGGCCTTAGCTGCAGTCCGACACCGAGCGATCCTCCTGAGCCGGTGAGAACCCCAAACCGCTTGAGATAAGCGCCTCGGATGTAAAGAGACACCAAGGCGTCGGACGAGGTCTCGATGCGCAACCCGAGCGTCGTTTGTCCGAAATCGAGGCTCGACCTCGGAGCATAGGCGATGCTGGCTTCCAGACTAAACAGCCCATAGCCGATGCCGCCGACGCCGCGGATCATCGAGGTGGAAAATCCATTCACGGTGCACCCGTCGCTGCTGCCGTCAGAGCAGACGGGAGAGACATCCGATGTGGATACGAAATCGACGATCACACGATCGTAAGCCAGCTCAAGGCTTAGGTTTATCGGAATCCCGTCATCCTTGTCGAATGTCGCCACTTCTTCGTTGGCTTGCGCAACACCAGTGCTTACTGGAAGCGAAAACATACCAAAAAGCAAAACGGACACCGCGAACCAGAATCCCACACCACGAAAAACGACAGCACGACCGACTACGTGAAGGGGAGCATCAGACGATCCCTTGGAACTTCCTTTAGCAACCACCAAAGACCTCGAAATCACCAAAGCTTCAACCTCTTGCCGAGAACTCGAACTCTCTCATCCACGAGCCGGACATTCCTACCGCCAAATGCCGCCGAATCTCTCTCGCATCGAGCCTCGCCGCCTTTTGAGTATCTTCAAACGCGTGATCCATCGAGCGACCATACTCACCAGAGGCACATGGAGGTTTTCGGCCCATCCTTCGCTTAGACGTGCTCTAGGCGTGGAATCATCGACGTACAAGATGCATCTCGGTCCGAAATATTGGGGCATCTCACTCCCCGCTCGATGCGACTCTCCCTATAACCTATCCTATATTTCTTCAGCGATGGATTCTATCTTAGGCAGAATTTCCCAATTTGAGAGACCGCGGCCGACCGACACGGGCGGTTGCGAGCGATACTCGGGTCTGAACCTCGTTCGATCTCAGCGTTCGCTCCGGGCCTTGTTTCTTTTTCTGGCGGGCTACCTTCCCCTCATGTCCGGCTGCGACGAGTCGCCCGGTTCGGGACTGGCGCCGGACGCGACTGCTCAGCGAGGTGAGCTCTCTGCGACCGTGTCGCCTGCGGCAGGGATGACCAACGTAAACCTCAAAGACCCTATCGTCGTGACCTTTTCAGAGCCGGTGCTGCCAAGTCAGATCGACGCCACCGTGCGCGTACTGGCAAACGGTCGTGAACTTTCATACGAGACCGAGTATTCCGGTGAAGGCCGGATATTTCAGCTACAGATCACGGAGCCTCCGGCGCTGCCTGCAGAAATCCGCATTGAGATCGATGCGGCTGAGCTTGGAAAGACCGGAGCATACTTCGAAGGCCTGAACTCGTTCTTTCTCGCACCACTTTTTCTACCGCTCGCTTCGCAACCAAACGGGACGCCTGCTGCGGTCGTCGTCGATGCATCAGGCGCCCTTCGGACAGCCTCGGTCCACAGCGATGGAGTCGTGTTTTATTCACTGGGAGCGAACGGCTGGGAGGAGCTTGCATCTCTAGACCTCGAGATCGGGAGCCCGATCGGCACGCCTGAGCTACTCCAAGGTAGCTCGTGGTTCTTGGTTTTCTTGGAGCGCGACAGCGACACCCTTGTCGTCATCGAGCAAACGGACGAGGGCCTAAAACGCGTTGAACAGACGGTCAACGCCACCGACTTCGCCCATACCCACTCGGATGCGCTTGGAACGGTCTTCGCAGTCTCAGATGGTGCAAGCGTGTCGTTTCTCGACGAAACCCTATCGCCGCATGAGCAGCTGCCTCCTTCCATAGAGCGGATGCATCGAGCGCTTCACGTCACCGCGGATGAGGACGGGCTCATCTCAGTCCTGATCGACGATGAGGGTCGTCTACACACCTACCGTTCCAGCGCTTCAGGACACGAAGAACTCGGTGCCGTCGGTTTCGGCGCCGAGGTGGGCGGCGTCGCCCTCTCAGACGCTCGGAGCGCGAATGTCCTCCTAAGCTGGTCCGAGGGTCCCTATGCCTACGTCGCCGAATTGAACGACAACGTTTGGGTCACCCTGGACCAGACGTTGCGCGCACATCAATTTGGGGAAGAGGACGCGTTACCTATCGCGGTCCGGTCCCATTCCGAGACCGTTCGTCATCTGCTGCTCAGACAGGGCACTTTCCTTTTCGCAGTCGACCTCAACACCAATCGATTTCTCGGTGCTGCACTGTCGTCAGACGAAGCGACCGGAGGCACGCTGGAATACCTGCCGGACGGTTCCCTAGTTCTCTCTTTGGACAACAGTTCAAATCCACTGCAACTTAACTTTGCCCAGCCCTCGTACGGTCTCGCACCACTGCCGGAGAAAACCCCTTGCGCTCTACCAGCTGACACAGACCCAGCGTTTCCGCAGACCCTCGCCATGACCGGATGCTATGCGAGCACCGACACCCAAACCCCAACTGAGGGCGCCCTTTACTATGAGATCGCCTCTCCACTATGGTCGGACGGCACCCTCAAACGACGATTTCTTATACTCCCGAGCAACACCTCGATCACGGTACAAGACAACGGAGACTGGGACTTTCCGGTAGGAACCGTAATTCTCAAGGAGTTTTGGCTTGAAGGACAGGCAGGTCCGTTTCCCATCGAAACGCGGGTCATGATCCACCGTTGCAGCCTGGGCAGCTGCATCGATCCATGGCAGGGATATTCCTACATATGGAACGAAGAAAGTACCGACGCTGCACTACTTTCGCTAGTAGATGGAGTGCAGCCAGTGCTTTGGGAGGTCGACGGGTCGAGCTTTCAGCATGACTACCCAGGTCGGAACACCTGCAACCAGTGTCACAATCCGTCGATGGGTAGCGTTCTGGGGCTCGAAACGCGTCAGATGAATCTGAACACCAACTACGGGGGGATAGCCGACAACCAACTACGCGCCTTCGCTGCCGCGGGTGCATTCGGTCCGGAGCCTCCCGACTTTGGTTCAGTACCCGGCTACCCCGACCCAACCGACGGAAGGTCAGGACTCTACGAGCGAGTTCGCAGTTATATGCACACAAACTGCGCCCACTGTCACAACCCCAACAGCTTCCAGGGCCTTGCTTCGCAGAGCGACTTTCGTTTCGATGCGAGTCTGCCGGAGTCGAGCCTATGCAGCTATGTGGATCCAGGCAACGTCCTCGCTTCCCAAATCTACGCAAAAGTGAGCGTGCGCGCTCCCGCGCAGCCTGTTGGCGGCGGAAATCCCATGCCTCCAGTCGCAACCCAACTCGTAGATGCGCAGTGGTTGAATTTGCTGGGGGGTTGGGTAAGCGGCCTCACCGCCTGCCCCTAGCACCCGCGGCCGGCAAGAGGCGCCACAAAGCCGCTTACCGTCTCGCGCCTCGTCGTCAGGTACCTTAGTACCCTCCTCCTCGTTGCTTCGGGGGCGCTGGCTTTCTGACACCTCTTGCCGGCCGCGTCCGCGGCCGCCCAGGCACGCCACAGCTCCGCTTACCGTCTCGCGCCTCGTCGTCAGGTACCTTAGTACCCTCCCGCTCGGCCCAGCGGGCCTCGCGGTTTTCGACCACACGCGATAGGTCATGAAGGTCAGCGTTCACTGTCGAGAAATGCCCGAAACGCACCCAGCAACTCGTTTGCCGCGAGGGTCGGGGGCAGCTCTCCCGATGCGACCTTCGCCTCTATGCCCGGCGTCACCTCGCGTACGTTCCATGCGCTCTTGAGCTCGTAACTCAGGGAATCTTCGACCAGTCTCCACATCCAGCGCACAGCTTGCCGTCCTCGCAGCTGGTTCAACTCGGTTTCGAAACGATTGCGGTGTGTCTGAATCGCCTCCCAGAGCTCTCGAAGCCCTGTACCTGCCCGTGCACTGCATGTTTGCACCGGCGGCATCCACTTATCTTCACCCGCACGCAACAAACGCAGGGCAAGCTCGTATTCCCTACGTGCACGCTGAGCAGCCAGTACGTTGTCCCCGTCTGCCTTGTTGACCGCGACCATGTCGACGACTTCCAGAATACCGCGCTTAATTCCCTGAAGTCCGTCACCGGCTCCTGCCAGCATCAGACCCAGAAGAAAGTCGACCATCTCGGACACCATGATTTCAGACTGCCCTACGCCCACGGTTTCGACGAGGACCACGTCAAAGCCAAAAGCTTCGCAGAGCAACATCGACTCCTGAGTCTTTCGAGCCACACCGCCGAGGGTGCCGCCCGTGGGCGATGGACGAACAAACGCAGACGGATCACGAGAAAGCCGCGGCATGCGCGTTTTGTCTCCGAGAATGCTCCCACCGGAGATTGTACTGGAAGGGTCCACGGCAAGAACCGCAACTTTGAAGCCTTCTTCAGTAAGCAGCGTTCCGAACGCATCGATGAACGTGCTCTTGCCCACCCCGGGCACCCCGGAAACACCCACTCTGTAGGCGCGCCCACCGAGCGGTAGCGTGCGGGTGATAATTCGAGACGCCAGCGCTGCATCGGAAGCACGTTCACTCTCGACCAGCGTGATCGCTCTCGCCAGCACGGATCGATCGCCCGAAGTGATACCCTCGACATAAGCATCTTCGCTTAGGACCCGTTTACGCACGCTCCGGCACCGTCTAGCCCTGGCTGTCTGAAGGGGTGATGGCGTCAAGCAAGGTGAGCGCCGCCGACGCAATGACGGTACCGGGACCAAATATCGCGGCTGCGCCTGCGTCCCGAAGCGCATCGTAATCGCTCGGCGGAACCACCCCTCCAACCACCACGACGATATCCCCCCGTCCAAGCGCATCTAACGCGGAGCGGAGAGCGGGAACCAACGTAAGGTGCCCCGCTGCAAGAGAGCTCATGCCTACTACGTGCACATCATTTTCAACCGCTTGTTTTGCGGTTTCCTCAGGGGTCTGAAATAGCGGACCGATATCCACATCGAATCCCATATCGGCAAAGGCGGTGGCGATCACTTTTTGCCCTCGATCGTGACCATCCTGCCCTACCTTGGCGACGAGGATTCGCGGCTGCCGACCTTCTCGCTCGGCGAACTCCCTGACCTTCGCTCGCACTTCCGAAAGGTCTTCGCCGCCCTTTTCTGCTTCACTCGAGTAGACACCAGAAATCGACTGGATCGACGCCTCAAAGCGCCCCCAGACGCTCTCTAGCGCCTCACTCATCTCGCCGACAGTCGCTCTTGCGCGCGCAGCTTCTATAGACAGCTCCAGCAGGTTCCCCTCTCCGGACTCCGCACACCGCATGAGGGCATCGAGAGCACGACGTGTGCAGGTTTCATCCCTTGACGCTCGCAATTCCGAAAGGCGCTGTTTCTGAGTCCTCAGCACAGAAGAGTTGTCGACTTTTAGAATCGGTATCTCGGCATCTTTTTCCACTCGAAAGCGGTTCACTCCGACGATCACCTGCTTACCGGAATCGATGCGGGCCTGAGTTCGGGCAGCCGCTTCCTCGATGCGTAGCTTCGGCAAGCCCTGCTCGATCGCCTTCGTCATCCCGCCAAGGGCCTCTACCTCGTCTAGATGGGTTCGAGCGCGATCTGCGAGTGCCTTCGTGAGATGCTCCACGAAATAGCTGCCTCCCCAAGGGTCGATCACCCGGCAGGTACCCGTTTCATGTTGCAGGTACAGCTGGGTATTGCGAGCAATGCGAGCCGAGAAGTCTGTCGGGAGTGCCAACGCCTCATCTAGGGAGTTGGTGTGGAGACTTTGGGTATGACCCTGGGTGGCCGCCATGGCCTCAATGCAGGTGCGAACTGCGTTGTTGAATACATCCTGTGCCGCAAGGCTCCACCCCGACGTCTGACAGTGTGTGCGCAGGGCCATGGATTTTGATTTCTTCGCGCCAAAGTCGGCAACGATCTCAGACCAGAGCAGACGGGCAGCCCGAAGTTTTGCAACCTCCATGAAAAAATTCATGCCGATAGCAAAGAAAAACGACATTCGCGGGGCAAATTCATCTACCGATAGCCCTGCATCAACGCCAGTTCTGAGATATTGAAGGCCGTCAGCAAGCGTATAGGCGAGCTCTAGATCCTGAGTGGCGCCAGCTTCCTGCATGTGGTAGCCGCTGATTGAAATGCTGTTGAAGCGAGGCATTTTTGCTGCGGTGTAGCGAAAGATGTCGCCCACGATACGCATCGACGCTTCTGGCGGGTAGATGTACGTGTTGCGAACCATGAACTCTTTGAGAATGTCATTTTGAATGGTGCCGGAGAGCTGATCCTGAGTCACCCCTTGCTCTTCTGCAGCAACGACATACAGAGCCAGAATAGGCAGGACTGCTCCATTCATCGTCATCGATACGCTCATCTGGTCGAGCGGGATGCCGTCAAAGAGCACATGCATATCGAGAATGGAGTCGATGGCCACTCCAGCCATACCCACGTCCCCCATCACCCTTGGATGGTCTGAGTCGTATCCTCGATGAGTTGCGAGATCGAAGGCGACCGACAGACCTTTTTGACCGGAAGCGAGATTACGACGGTAGAACGCGTTGCTCTCCTCCGCGGTGGAAAATCCCGCGTACTGCCTCACGGTCCACGGTCGATTGAGATACATCGACGCGTACGGACCTCGTACAAAGGGAGCCTACCCGGGCAGGGAGTCTAAGTGGGTAAGCGCTTCGATATCCTCGGAAGAAAAGCGGCGCGCCAGATCGATGCCTTCTGCGGTCTTAAACGCATCGGATTTCGAAAAACCAGAGGCATTTGAGTTCACGGGCGGCGGACTCACCTGAGACGCATCAAAATCGAGCGTCGTAAAATCAGGAAAAGCTTGCATCAGTGCCCTCCAATCTCTCGAAAGAGCATGGAAAAGAGACCGAGTAAATTCATCGAATCATGCAAAAACACGTGCACCCCCGACCCGTCCCAAGAGTTGGGATGCCGTCCTGCGCAAAGCACCCTTGCGGCTCCCTCAGTTCGAAGTGCTTTGGCAAACACACTTCCGATTTCAGCAAGCCATTCCTCGGAGGCGGAGAGCACTGCGATATCTGCTTCACTGCCCCTGAACGCGTCGATCATCAAACCACATTCAGCCTGCAGTTCACCGTCTGAGGGCACCTGAAATGGAGTTCCGTGAGCTTCATGAAGTGCAAACTCGAATCCGGCGGCCTGCAAGAGATTCTGCACCCACATCGTCAATTTCTGATGCTCAAGCGGAACCCCGAGCGTTACAAGAAATGCCTTGGGACGTCTTCCATGGGTGACGAGCCTACGATTGCTTAGGTTCCTCAGCCGCTCCCAGGGCTGTGCAAGTCGAAGCGGAGGAATCGGTTCAATGTGCAGCGAGGGTTGTCCATCTCGCATCAGATTCAGCAACGCCAGTAGATCAACCCCTTCATGGGTGGCCAACGCGGCGGTGCGCATCGGCAACGCGGGGTCCGTTTCGGATTCAGGAACGCCCAGGTCAGAAGCGAGGCTTGAGGCAAAGGACCGAAGTGAATCAAAGCGGCGCTGAGCATCCACGTCAGCCGATTCCCGTCCGAGCTGACCTTCCACGTCACGCAACTTGGGTTCCGGACGGATTAATTTTTTCTCCGTTAGATTCGGAAAATCCGTAACTCCGATGAGCGCACGGGCACGCCTTGCAACCAGAGTGCGGAGCTTGAGTGCGGAAGCCCGAACGGAGGCCTGGGGAATTCCCTTACGCAAGGCAGACTCCATGCCGCCGACACGTTCGATCTGCTGCATTTCTTCCCAGGCCCGCCTCGCGAGTGCGTCGGTCAGGTGCTCCACGTACCAGCTCCCTCCGGCGGGATCCAAGACCTCGTGTAGATGGCTCTCTTCTCGCAGCACCAGCTGTGTGTTTCGAGCGATTCTTCTTCCCATCGAGTCACTCGGCCCGACCGAGGCATCGAATCCATCGACTCCAATGCTGTTGGCCCCGCCGATGACGGCTGCAAAGGTCTGTGTCGTAGCCCGAAGGATATTGACCCAAGGATCGATTTGCGTATTCGATCGACCGGACGTGCGGGCGTGGATGCGCATAGGGCGATCATGCACTCCGAAGGCATGAAGCAACTTGGCCCAGAGCAAACGCGCCGCCCTCAACTTGGCAACCTCTTCAAAAATATCGTCTTCAACCGCAAAGACAAAGAGAATCTGCTCAGAAGCCGAGCTGGGGTCGAAACCTGCTTCGATCAGCTCTCGAAGATACGCAAGCCCTGTGGCCAGCGCCCATCCGAGTTCGTGAACCGACGACGCTCCTCCTTCGTGATAGGGCACGGTGGACACGTGAAGCGCGCGCATCGCTGGTGTTTCCTGAGCGGACCAGGCAGCGATCCTGCGCAGCGAGGCCCAAGCTCCCGTCGCCCCGCTCGGAAAGGTACCCGTTCGCGCCCAAGCTCCGAGCGGATCGCATCCCCAAGAACCTGTGAGCGAAGCAAGTGCGACGCCGCGATCCTGAACGACGGAAGCGACCGCAGCGGCAACCACGAAGTCGTCCATTTCAGCTTCAAAGGCGACAGGCGTCTTATCTAAATCGACCTCGAGGAGGAGGCGATCCAAATCCCCTCTGGAGAGCACTCGAACGCCGTGATCGATTCCCAGCTCCAACCAAATCGCATCAACGCCAGCGGCTAAGTCTTCTTTGAGCTCGCCAGCAACCACCTCAAGATCTGGATGCCGGTAGTGTTGATGCACTCGCCAACCTTGACGCGACGAACGATCCGAGTCGCCGACCAGGGGAGCACACGTCAGATGCCCCAGGGAGGCCTCAACCGGGTGTGTGCTTTGAGTGTAGATCGAATCCGTGGCGACTCCCGACGGGGTCTCGCCTGGCAACCGCCCCCTGAGCTCTTTTTCGAGCCGCGCCCGAAAGGCCTGCAGCGCTTGCTCCAACTCAGGTGCTGCTTCCTTCGTATCCAATAGAACTCCCCCGTCGCTTACGAAACGTCTCGCCCGACGCTAGCCGCGGATAAGGTGATAAACCAGGCCTCTGAGGACCGCAACGCGTGAATCCGCTCCGTTGGATCAAACCAGCATTGCTGCCTCAGTGACGGGGATCTCTGTACCGTTGTCGCTGCCGGCCTTTTTGGCTTACGTACCGACAGCTCCTAGGGAACATTGGGCGAAAAGACGGCGGCGCTGCTTCGACCTTCGTTGAGTTGGCGGAGCTCGGTTTCGGAAAACGCATCGGGAGTCGAAGGGGGCAGCACCCGACGAATGAATCGGATGACGATCTCACGGGCTCGGTTTC
This sequence comes from Myxococcota bacterium, assembly GCA_039030515.1. Taxonomy (GTDB): domain Bacteria; phylum Myxococcota_A; class Polyangia; order Polyangiales; family Houyiibacteriaceae; genus JBCCEA01. The sequence continues at coordinate 57,326 of JBCCEA010000020.1, forward strand.
CGTGGTCATCTTCCGCGCAACCATCCCAAATCTCGAAAAGACGGCGGCGACGGCGCGACGCATCCTCATCACCCCTCCAGATCTCGCGCAAACGTGCTCTGAGTCGTTCGAGACCTCGCTCTTGCTCCCGTGCCCGATAAGCTTCAGCCAAGCGATCCCGTACGGATTCGGTTTCACGCATGAACCATCCGCGCTCCGCTTGATGTGGATCCATTCCAGCGGCCCGCATCACCGCACTATTCAAGTCGAACCGAAACCCAGTGCCCGCCGGCGCATCTTCTTGCGGTGCTTGGTACGACTCGGCGTGGAGGGCATCCGAAGCAAGCGCTTCTCGCTCGTCCTGCGACCAGGAGAAATCCGCGCGGCGATCGCTAAACACGACGCGACCATCCGGCAAAATACGTGCCGAAAATACCGAGCCATCAAAGCGGTACCCTCCATCACGAGTGCGTCGTAACCTCGGCGGAGGGCGCTTTGAAAGATGTCGCGGCGCGGTCGTACTGAGCTCTGCGTTGAGGCGGGCCGCCATCGCTGCCTCTCGTTCCTCGTCAGTCTCCGGTCCATCGACCGCACCGAGTGCTCCACTTTGGAGTGCCAGTTTCGCCACGCTTCGCGGATCAAATGAGATTGGACCACTGCCGTTAGCGGAGCGCGTCGGCGACGTGCCTGCTTGTGTAGCCTCTCTGGTCTGATGTTCGCTCTGCCGTACTCCAGCGGGGTCAAGAGGCTCTTTCGAGGGCAGTCGAGAGCGATCCTGCAGCGCTGACTCTTGCAGCGCTGACTCTTGCAGACCGGACGGTGCAGTATCGACTGCGAGAGACTGCTCCAGACTCCCAGGGACCAAAGGAGCAACGCCTCTATCACGAGCCAACCGAACTTCGCGGGAGGACCTGCTGCCTCTAGCGGACGCGATCGGGGCAGGTGCAGACGGGCTGACGGTTGAGGGCTCCGTGTTCTCCGTGCGCGGCTCAGGCGCCGCGGTTTCCTCGGCAAGCGCAACGGTGGAGGGGCGCTGCGGCGAGGAAACGACGACGAATTCGACCTGAACCGAGTCCTGCAATGGGGTCTGAGACGTCCGATGAACCCCAAAGGAGCCTGCTGTAAGCACCAGTCCTCCATGCGCCACCAGCGATGCCAATAACGCCCAGGTCAAAGGCCACCGATGCAACCTGTTCCTCCGTGCCCGAAGCGAGGCTGGCTCGTTTTTCTTTTGAGTGGATCTCAGGCGCATCGAGAGAAGAAACTCCTTAACACCGATCGGCTAGGTCGACGCGACTATTCACTCCCGCCTGGAAAGTCGGCTGCAAAGAAGCGTCAGAGAGCCAGAGAGACCACCGCAACTCGAGAGCAGGCATCTGTCATGCACCTAACGACCAGGTCCTCGGTAACGACCGCTTTCACGAAGGCGGTTTTCGTGGCATGAACTGTAATGTCGTCTCCGTTGGTTCGTCCGGCCGGCATCGGCTCCAGAGCGCCAAAACATCGCCTGAGCGAAAGGGCCCTGAGTGTACGAGAGCGGGGGGTGATGCTCTACGCTGCTGTGGGTGTGAGCGCAATCTTGATTCAGGCGATCGCTCGGCTCGCTCCCCTAGCCTTGGAACCTTGGGTGAGCGGATCGATGGATTCTGTTCAAATCGCGATCTATCTCGGATGGGTGGGACTGAATGCCTACGCGGAGGGGTATCGAGCCTTTCAGCTCCGATGGGCACCTCGAGTCGTCCAGCGCGCTTATTACGTTGGACGCCATGGATCCACTCTGGAAGCCGTTCTTGCTCCGATATACAGCATGGGTCTATTCGGGGGTTCTCGTCGATCCATGCTCGTGTCCTGGACGTTGCTTTTGTGCGTCGCACTCGCGGTTCTGGTGGTGCGCCAATTTCCACAACCTTGGCGCGGCATTGTTGATGGAGGCGTCGTGGTGGCGCTTTGCTGGGGTCTTATTGCACTCTGGAGGAATGTCGCCCGTTGGTGGAATGGATACGCCCCGATACCAGCCGATTTGAGCTCGCAGGCTCACGGAATTTGAGCGAGATTTCCCTCAAATTGCAGCGCGCGCCAACCCATCGGCGCAGCCTGTTCCGCAAAGGGCCCTGCAGGAATGCTCGGAACCTGGTCGGAGCCACCATACTGCTGCCGGCACTCTTATTTTTTTCAGCATGTGGGGCCGCTGGTTCTTTGGAAACGATCGCGGCCGTAGAGCCACGCGAATCTGGCGAAGACAGGCGGATCGAACCCAGACCATCCACCTGTCCGGAAACCGCTCAGGCCAGGGATCCCTTGCCTGGGGTTACCGCAGAGCAAACCACGCTTGCCTATTGGCTTGCGAGGTCACGCACGTATGGATCCATTGATCGACCACTGCTCTCCGTTTCAGAAATTCACGATCACCAGCAAGCGATCGGCTTAGATCATCCAAACAATCCAAGTGGAGAAGCGAAACTCCTCGAGCCTTTGGACCGAAGGACCTTGGCATTGCAGATCCGAGGTCGCATCGATCACGTGCTCGCACGTTTCGAGGAGGGAGCGTACCAAACGCGAGGAAACGGCCCGCTTTCTGAGCAGGAGAGAACCATCCTTGACCGAGCGCGAGAAATAGGTGACGAGGCGTCTTCATTTCACGTGGCGCTCGATGACGTGCAAATCCGATGCACGCCACTTGTCGGCACCTACGTACGGGCCACCGGCAAAGATCCCCGCCACAACCGAAACAACTGCAGCCGAGTAAGTAGCCAAGAGGTGCTCCAGGTGCTCTCTGCAGCCGCGCCTGGTGCTCTTCTCGTCCGCACTCGTTATTCGCTGGGATGGATTGATGCAAGCGCCCGTCTTTCAGCGGCACTAAGCGAGGCCCAAGCGACCGCGTGGGTCCGAGGACCTAAGGCGACTGCGCACACCGCTCAGACGATTGAAGGTCAGTTCATTCCACAAAACACCCGGTTGCCCTACGTGCTCGACACCTCGGGCGATTCCACGCCCTCAGCTTCGGAGCGCGAGGCGCCCACATCGGTGTATGTAGGCACGGAACACGACATCCGCGTAGCACAAGCCGACAACTTCTCGCCGACCGACCGACCTCTGACACGTCGCGCCGTCCTCACAGAGGCATTTTCCATGCTCGGCAGGCCGTATGGTTGGGGAGGACAGGACGGAGGCGTCGACTGCTCTCGTTTTGTACTCGAGATATTCGAACGCTTCGGACTGGAGCTGCCTCGAGTCAGCGCAATGCAGGCACGGGCCGGTTCCTATTCGATCGATGTGAGCGCGATCGATAGCGATCGGGAAAAGATGGTGTTCCTCGATGCAGCGGCCCGCAGAGGGATCGTGCTCTTGCATCTTCCAGGACATATCATGCTCTATCTGGGGCGTACCGAGGAAGGAACGCCTATGGTTCTTCATTCCTTCGCGGACTTTCAAACGGATTGCCCGGTTTCGGAGACCGGAGGAGCGCGAAGAGATTCGCCTTTGGAAACCGTCCAGCGCGTCGATCGCGTGGCGGTAAGCACGCTCGATCTCGGCAGAGGGACCAGCAAGAGTTCGCTGCTGGAGCGCGTGCGACGGATCGTGGTACTCGGAGGGCGTCCGGGCATTGAACTAAGGGGAGTGACCGAGCTACGTCCTGCCGCCCCGGTTCGGCACCCTTCCCCCGATGCGTGCCATGACTCCCTGCACGCATCGATGTTTCGAAGCCCCAATCGTCCACATCGCCATAGTCCACTGCGGGTCATCGCGACGATGAGCGAAGATCCTGGCCCCGTCGATCTGGTCCTCTTCGATCCAGACGGGTTACAGAGCTCCACCGAAGTGCACTCCTTGGGTGCTCCGCCCTACAGCTACTGGACCGCGGTCGACCGCCCGAAACCTGGGATTTGGACGGCTGTACTTGGAGACGGTGAACGGATCGAAGCCTGCGAACGCATTCCGGTATACGCCGCGGCTCCTCCGACCACCGCAGCGCGTGAAGTGCCGTGGACGCCTAGATGGCGATGGGAGGCAGACACCGAAAACTTCTACGCCGCATTCGTGGAACAGCTGTTTCGCGAACCGGAACAGGGAGAGGTGACCTGGCCCGAACTACAGGTTCTCATCGATGATCCAGCACGTAATCTGCTGCATGGACATCTTGGACAAAGCGAAGACGCAGCGCTCCGACTCAGGCCGGACTGCGCAGATTTACCCTACACCTTGCGGGCCTACTTCGCGTGGAAGACCAGGCTCCCGATGGCGTTCCGCCGATGCAGTCGAGGTCGCGCCGGACGTGCTCCAAGATGCGGTGAACTGGAACACAACCTTGCAGATGTGGAACCCGTCCGCGAAGCAGATGCTGGCCGCAATTTCTTTCTCCGAGTTCGCGGTGGCGTTCATTCCGGTACGGCGCGGACCCTCCCAGATGACGACGAAACCGACCTCTACCCGGTTGCGCTCGATCGGGAGTCACTCAAACCCGGAACCGTCTTTGCGGATCCTTACGGACATCTGCTGGTCATCGCTCGATGGATTCCTCAGACGCTCGATCGGTATGGGGTGCTGGTTGCAGCTGATGCTCAGCCGGACGGTACCGTCGGTCGACGCCGATTTTGGCGAGGCTCTTTTCTCTTCACCCCGTCCACCGAGCATGTCGGCGCGGGATTCAAGGCGTTTCGACCCGTCGTTGTCGACGCATCGACCGAAGTTCGGACTGTCGAAAACAAAAGGCTCAACGAGCGCTCGGGCTACGTGCCCTTCTCACAAGAACAGTACCGGGGCAGCCGGGATGAGTTCTATCAGCGTATGGAATCGCTCATCAATCCGCGCCCGCTCGACCCCTACACCGTTCAGCTCGCTCGGCTGGATGCGTTAGAGGAGGCAGTGGCACGGCGTATCCAATCGGTCGAAAATGGCGAGCGATTTATGGCCGACCGAAGCTTCAAGCCGATCGAAATGCCCGAAGGCTATGCGCTCTTTGAAACCGATGGCGCATGGGAGGAGTTCTCGACCCCGTCACGAGATATGCGGCTCCTTACCAGTATCGACGCCGTGCAGGGCGTCGCCGAGTGGGTCCGCAATTCGAGAGCGCGATTCGGAGTGCGCCAAGACGAAGTGGAAGAGACGATCCGATTCCTGAAGCAGCGTCTAAAGGAACAGCTAGAGCGGCGGTTCTTTGAATATGCGCGGTCCGATGGAAGTCGAAAGCGGCTCACGCTGAGCGAACTGGTTCAGCGAGTGAGAGGTTTTGAGGTCGCATACAATCCCAACGACTGCGTCGAGCTCCGATGGGCTGCCTCAATTGATTCGGAGGAGGGCTCCACCTGCCTTCGTCATGCTCCCGAAGAGCAGAGGGCACGCATGGAGTCCTATCGGTCTTGGTTCGAAGCGCGTCAGAGACCGCCACGTTAGATACGCACCTCGAACTTCCGTTAACCCGCTTTTTTTCGCGCTTCTTGGCTTGCGCTGGAGACGATTTCCGCTGCTACCTTCAGCGATGCCTTGCCCACAAACTCGATGCCGACCCGCCGACGCGACGGATCGACGTTACGCACTACCCCTCGAAGCTCAGGCGTCCCCTCGAATAAATCGAACCTCAACTTGACGGCTTCATCGAGCTCCAACTCGATATCGCCAACCTGCAAACCTATCCCTCCTCCGCTGATATCCTCCGCGAGAACGGGGGTATCGCCTGACTCACGTCGAAGCGTCACCTTCCAGTCGACACTCAGTCGGTCGTGTCTGCGAAGGTAGTGAGTCAGCTCTGCCGGCAACTGTGGAGACGAAGAACGCCGTTTCCGGCGAACCTGATCGTTGCTCGCGGGAGGAATCGTGCGTCGCCTCGCAGAGCGCAACTCGTCGACGTCCAGTTCGAAAACCTTTTCGACCAAACTATGAAAGAGCTCGGCGTCGGGATCCTGCAGGCTGGCATCGAGGAGAAATGGCCTTCTACGGGTGACCGAACGGTGCACCTTAGGATTGGTGGTCATCGCCCCCCAAACGCTGAGTTCGCCCCAAAGAAAATCACTTACCATTCGTGACAGGGCGTGCAGGACGTTGATCTGCCCCTGGTGTTCAAGCTGATTGCCTACAACGCTCGCGCTGAAACCCTTGACCACCCGGGTTAGCGCCGCAGAAAAATCAGGGTCTTCCCTGGCAACTCCGGCAACCAGTTCCGCCACCCTTTCCGTCTCTCGTCCGGTCGACGCTCCCTTAAGGATGTCCACCTCCTCGGAGTTGAGTGCGGTTTGACGCAGTGCCCGATACACCGCGCTTTTTTGAAACGCATAGGCGTTTTGCAGTGAGGTCAGCTGGGGTGTCACGACCAGCACCCGATGATCCGCAGCAACGAAGAAGTCCACGGTATTGAACGCCACGCCCGCACCGCAGTCGAGGATGATCAGATCCGCATCGAGATTCTTAAAGTGTCGGATCAGCTTCTGCTTCTGCGCGTGAGGAAGGTTGGCCGCTCCGGGAACAGCACCCGCACCGGGGACGAGAAAGAGTCGAGGGACTCCGGTAGGGATCACCGCTTCCTCGAGACTCTTGATCTGCTTTTCAAGCAGTGCCTGCAAGGTGATGCCTGGACGATCGATCCCGAAAAGCGTGTGCTGGTTGGCTGCTCCCAAATCTACGTCAACGAGTACCGTGCGAAAGCCAGACTTCGCTGCGGCGATGGCCATGTTCGAAGCCACGACACTCTTTCCGACTCCGCCCTTACCTCCGCCAACGGCAACGATCGCTTTCGAGTTTGCCAATCTCAGTTCCTCGCATACCGTTACTTTACAGACCCCCCTTGTTCAGAGCGGCCATGAGCCCCGAGACGCAGGCGCCAGCGTGCATGAGGTACGCTAAAGCAACAGGCGTCTGAGGCGCGCGGGCGATCTGGGGCAAGAAAGGTGTATTGATGGGAACGGCGGCTCGGCTGGATTCTTTACGTCGATCTTGACGCGCAGTGGCGTAACTTATCTATTGGCAAGTGCAGCTACCCTACGGTCCGACCCGATTTAGTTCGGTTTTGAGAAATTCGTTTCTATGCTGATACCCAAATTTTGCCCAAAACCAGAACATCGACCGCTGCTCAGTGGAGGTGTCCTGCACGACGCAGATCAACTCACTATCCGCTGGCTCGGCACAGCGGGCCATATCGTCTCCAGCTCGTCGACGACGGTGCTCATCGACCCGTTCTTGAGTCGACCAGGACTGCTTCGAACAGCCTTTAGCAAACTCATTCCACAGACAGAGCTGTACGAAGGCTGGCTTCCAGACCGAGTCGACGCAGTGCTGGTTGGACACTCTCATTACGATCACCTGATGGACGCCCCATCGATCGCCTACCAAAAGCAGTGTCCGATCATGGGAAGCGCGACATCGATGTGTTTCGCACAAAGCGCTGGAGTTCCTCCCGAGCACCAGATTGAGGTTCCTGCTTCAGGCTTAACGCGTCGGATCGGGGACATTGAGGTGCGTTTCGTCCCCAGTCTCCATGCCAAGTTGCTCGCTGGGACGGTTCCGTTTGACGGGGAACGCTCCACTCCAGCGCCCGCTCGCCCTCGCATCTATCACTACCGCATGGGGGGCGCCTTCGGCATTCATCTCAAGGTGGGAGGCCGAAGCGTGTATCACAACGGAAGCGCTGATCTGGTCGACGCAGAACTTGAGGGAGTTCAGGCGGATATCGCGCTCATCGGTATTGCTGGTAGGTATGCGACCCGAGATTACATCGAGAGGCTAACGAGTCTACTCGAACCCAAAGTCGTGATCCCCTCTCACTATGATTACTTCTTCGCTCCTTTAGAAGCGGGCATTCGTTTGTTGCCCAGCATCGACCTCCCAGGATTTGTTCGGGAGGTGTCTCATCTCAGCCCGGAAGCGGTGATTCGGACTCCGCTATTCGAAGAAGAGCTTGTCGTTCCGCTCGAGGGAGATCCTCGAGATTCTGGCGTGGTTCCGCTCTAGACTCCATCTCAATTCGGGCTGTGAGCCGCGTCGACCCACAGCCGAGATGCACGCAGCGCTTCTTGCAGAGTTCCAAATACGTAAGACGCAGAGGCCAATGCGTCCTTCGAGTACGAACCGGTAGCGACCGCGACACACTCTGCACCGATCGCTTCCGCCGCTGCGATATCCAAGGGGGTGTCGCCGATCACAACCACTCGACAAGACGGGAGCGGGATGTTGAGTTTGCGGGCACCCCTCTCTGCGCCCGCGTGAAGTAGCGCAGCCCGGTCCTCGGCATCGCTGCCAAACCCGCCGAATTCGAAACGCCGGTCGAGGTCGCCGCGGCGTAGCTTGATACGCGCTCCAGCCTCGATATTGCCGGTGCCCAGACCTAACGCCGCATCGACCTGAGATTCCAGATACTCGAGCAGTTGAAACACACCCGGTAGGACCTGGTAGCCAGACGATGCGCCAATCTCCTGATCGAGCGCCTGGAGATACACGTCGAGAACACGCTCCACCTGCAACGCCTCGTATCGATGACGAAAACGCTGCAGCACCTGCCGGCAGATCTTCCAATCGGTCATCCCACCGAGATTCATCCCAGCGAGAGCGTCTTCAAAACCCATCACCCGTTCGAAGGCCTGGTTCATGGAGCGCCTTCCTGCGCCTCCGGTGTCGACTAATGTTCCGTCAACGTCGAATAAATAAACTGTTGGGGCCACGTGGCGGACCGTAGCAGGTCTGAGGTTCGAAGGCTCTTCGTCTTGTTACACGCCACTCCTCCGGTAATCTCAAACTTTGGGAATCATACCGGAGCTGTCGATATCTACCCGATGAGGATCAGCAACTTGAAACCGACTGCAATCAGTTTGGGGCCTAAAACCCACGATTCGCATCGACGCCCTAACCTTGGCGGCGCAATTTGGGTGTATATCTTGTGCTCTCAGGAACATCCGTATGAACAGAAGTAGATTAAGCGCCCTAGTTTGGATTGGCTCTGCCGTGCTTTTCTCGATCACGACCGCTCCTGTGCACGCAGACGACGCCAATGCGCACTATCGGTTGGCACTATCGCACAAGCGGGAAGGCCGAGTCGATCAAGCACTCGACGAGGCGAGAATCGCAATTCGCCTGCGGCCCGACTACGTTGCAGCACACCTTACCGTCGGGACGCTACTGCGTGATCAGGGAAAGCTGGGGCCCGCCTTAGAGGCCTATAGCGCCGCGCGCGAACTCGACCCTGACAACCAGCGAGCCCTTGCTCTGGAGGGCGTCACCCTGATGAGACTCGGTCGCTTTGAGGAAGCCATCATTCCGCTAAGTAGGGCGGTCGACCTGGACCGGAGCGACACGACCTCCGCCGCGAATCTGGGATCTGCACTGCGACAAACCGACCGAGTCAACGAGGCGATCACGGTCATGAGCGCGGGGCTCCACGCAAACCCGACCGATCTAGGGCTCCTCAACAACCTCGCAGTAGCGCTGCGGGCAGAGCGTCGATATGACGAGGCGGTACTCATGCTACTGGAGGCGATCAACAACCATCCGAGCGAACATCGAGTGCACCTCAACCTTGCGATCAGTCTTCGGAGTTTGCATCGCTACCGGGAGGCGGTCCCGTACTACAGGCGCGCCATAGAGCTGGGTTCGGATGAGCCGGGGGCCCTCTTCGACCTCGGGGTGTGCCATGAGCAATTAGGTCAAACCGAGCAGGCTATTGAAACCTACGAGCGCTACGTGACACTCATCGCTGGGCAAGATTCCGCAGCAGCTGAGCGAGGGCGAAAGTTGATCGAGCAACTTCGGGGAACCTAAGACTCAAAGTGTTTTGGAGACCATCTTCCGCAGAAAGGATCATCGACCTCCTGCACACCTCATATCGCGTTTGCGCTACCCAGGTACTCGGCTAGGTTCGCGAGTGATGGGTGCAGCTGTTGAACCGAAAGTCCCGAGGGTGCTGCCCGTCGTGTCAAACAACGATGACTGGCGATGGCAGGCACAGAACACGATCACCACCTTGGAAGAACTGTCCAAGCACCTGGATCTCACAGAAGCGGAAATCGAGGGCATCGAACGTACCAAGCACGAAGGACTTCCCTTCTCGGTAACCCCCTACTACCTCTCCCTATGCGACCCAGTCGATCCGAACTGCCCCATTCGTCTTCAGTGCATCCCTCGTTCAGAGGAGCGCTGCAGCGTCCCCGGAGACCTTCGCGATCCACTTGGCGAGGAAACCAATGAGGTGGCCCCGAATCTAATATGCCGTTACCCCGATCGCGCTTTGCTGATCGTCACAGATCGCTGCGCAGTGTATTGCCGGTTTTGTACTCGATCACGAATGGTGGGCAACGGAGGCGGTATGAGGTCTCTGCGATCGCTCGAGCCCGCGTTCGAGTGGCTGCGCAGCAACCCTCAGATTCGCGATGTGATCGTCTCCGGCGGAGATCCGCTGGTGGCACGCACAGAGCGCGTTACGCAGGTAGTCCGGGAGCTAAACAGGCTAGGGTTGGACACCGTTCGGATCGCGACTCGAACTCCGGTAACCCTTCCTCAGAGGATAGAGCCAGCGCTTGCTAAGTCCCTGCGCGCCTCTCATCCAAGCGTTTGGATCATGACCCACTTCAATCATCCAAAGGAGCTCACAACTGAATCTACGCAGGCGCTCGACACTTTGATAGACGCTGGCCTACCGGTGATGAACCAGAGCGTGCTCCTGAAAGGAGTCAATGACCGCGCCGATACTCTAGAAAAGCTTTTTCGCGGACTCGTCAGCCGCCGGGTTCGACCCTACTATCTGCTCCAGGCAGACCTTGTGCGCGGAACTTCCCATCTACGAACCCCGCTCTCGCAAGGAAGAGGCTTGATGAGCGCACTGGAGGGACGGGTGAGCGGCATTGCGCTTCCGAAGTTCATCGTGGACACCCCGAACGGCCGGGGAAAGGTACATGTAGGGCCAAGCAACATTGTGAACGCGCATGACGGATGCACCAGCTTACGTACGTTTCGAGGTGAGAACGTAGACTATATGGATCCTCCAGCATAGTCATTCCGCGCTCGTGAAGACAAATCCGAATGTTAAAACCAACAATCACGTCCCTTGAGAGGCGTTTATCTGAGAACTCTCGCGGTAAGAAAACACGGACAAGAACTTGAACCTCTGCGTACGCAAACAAGCGTCGCGATAAAACAAATGCTGCCTGAAAGAATGCCTCGATGGGGGTCAAAGAGAAGAGAAACGACGACGTTTGAATACACTTCTCGGCTTAGTGGCAACCAGAACCGAAAGAGCAGCACGCAGAATTTTAGCAGTGGATGTGTGTGGGATATAACCACACAGAGGTTGGAATGCAGAACGCGCTTACACTCTATCAAACCACGATAGGCAAAAAGGTAGTCATGGCCGTTAGCGGCCTCGTCGTATTTGGTTTCGTTATCGGCCACCTGGCTGGCAACCTGAATCTTTACGCAGGACCAACCGCTATCAACGATTATGCGGCCTGGCTCAGATCTATGCCAAAGTTGCTTTGGGGAGCCCGGATCGGTTTAATTGTAGCGATTGTGGCCCATATCGTAAGCAGCGTGCAGCTTGCCAATCGCAATGCAGCGGCACGCAGCGCGCGCTACATGAAAAAGGTTCATAAGAAAGCAAACTACGCATCCAAAACGATGTATTTCAGCGGTCCAATCTTGCTGCTGTTTGTTCTATATCACTTGGCGCACCTGACGCTTGGTCGCACTCCGGGGTACGAGTTTGACCCTCACAACGTGTACAATAACGTGGTACTCGGATTCCAAAACCCATTGATCGCCGCGATATACATCACGGCAAACCTTGCGCTCGGACTTCATCTCTTTCACGGGGCGTGGAGTATGCTTCAGACGCTGGGCCTTAGTCATCCAAGGTACGACGTCTATCGCCGCCAGTTCGCTTCCGTCATCGCGGCACTGATCACGCTAGGAAACGTTTCGTTTCCCGTCACCGTGATGGCCGGGCTTGTGCAGCCTACAGATCAATCCTTTTGTTATGAGCATCTTGCCAGGCAACCTGGCGAATGTGGCCCACGGGAGACCCAGTAATGTCCTTATCGCACGAGAGTACGGAGTTGAATTCCGGGGAGCCTACAGGTCCTATTGAGGGCCTTTGGGATAAGTTTCAGGAAGAGATGCTGTTGGTAAGCCCGGCCAACAAAAGACAATATAGCGTCATCATGGTCGGCACTGGACTCGCAGGAGCAGCGGGAGCGGCAACGCTGGGGGAGCTTGGGTATCAGGTAAAGGCCTTTTGCTATCAGGACAGCCCCAGAAGAGCACACAGCATCGCGGCTCAAGGTGGAATCAACGGAGCGAAGAACTACCAAAACGACGGTGACAGCATCTATCGTTTGTTTTACGACACCGTCAAAGGTGGTGATTTTCGCAGCCGAGAGTCCAACGTATATCGCCTAGCGGAGTTGAGCGTAGAGATCATCGACCAAGCCGTAGCTCAGGGTGTACCGTTTGCCCGCGAGTACGGAGGATTGCTGGACAACCGGAGTTTCGGAGGAGCGCAAGTATCGAGAACCTTTTACGCGCGAGGACAAACAGGACAGCAACTTTTGCTCGGTGCTTATCAAGCACTAGCAAGGCAAATAGACGCCGGAACAGTTGAGATGCATTCGCGCACTGAGATGCTCGATCTGATCGTAGTAAACGACCGAGCCCGAGGAATCGTCACCCGCAACCTAGTGGACGGAACCGTAGAGGCGCACCTAGCCGATTGCGTAGTACTCGCGACGGGCGGATACGGAAACGCATTTTACTTATCGACGAACGCGAAAGGCTGCAACGCGACTGCAACGTGGCGCTCTCATCGACGCGGCGCACTGTTCGCCAATCCATGTTTTACGCAAATCCATCCTACATGCATTCCGCAAGCTGGGGCCTTTCAAAGCAAACTCACACTCATGAGCGAATCGTTGCGGAACGACGGGCGAGTTTGGGTGCCCAAGAATCGAGACGATATTTCGAAAGACCCAGTCTCAATTCCGGACGCAGAACGCTACTATTATCTAGAGGAACGCTATCCGAGCTTCGGCAATCTCGTCCCCAGAGACGTTGCAAGCCGCGCGGCAAAAACCGTTTGCGACGATGGGTTTGGAGTTGGACCGGATGTCGAAGGGTCTAGGCGAGCTGTCTATTTGGATTTCTCCGACGCTATCGGCAGACTTGGCGAAGAAAAAATCTCTGAGCGCTACGGAAATCTCTTCGATATGTACCAAAGGATTACCGGAGATAACCCGTACAAGACACCGATGCGCATCTATCCGGCCAGTCATTACACGATGGGCGGTCTTTGGGTCGACTACAGTCTGATGACGACCGTTGATGGCCTCTTTGCCACCGGCGAAGCCAACTTCAGCGATCACGGTGCCAATCGACTCGGAGCCAGCGCATTGATGCAGGGGCTCGCCGACGGCTATTTCGTCACTGCCTATGCCGTGGGCAACTATTTGGCACGCAAAGGACCTTCAAAGTTGAGCATGTCGAATCCGGAGGTAAAACACACTCTGGATGTCGTCAACTCTCGGATAAAGCGCCTTCTCTCAGCGCCCGATCCAAAACACACTCCGGATTACTTTCACCGTAAGATAGGCGCTATCATCTGGGAGCAGTGTGGCATGAGCCGGAGTGGTGCAGGCCTAAAGCAAGCGCTCGAGGAGATTCCTAAACTTCGAGAGCAGTTCTGGCGTGAAGTAAGCGTCCCCGGCTCAGGTAGTGCCTTTAACCAAACGCTGGAAAAGGCAGGGCGGGTCAGTGACTTTATGGAGCTAGGCGAGCTGATGTGCCTGGATGCACTCGACCGAGATGAATCCTGTGGAGCACATTTTCGGGAAGAACATCAAACCGAAGACGGAGAAGCTAAGCGCAACGACGAAGAGTTCAGCTACGCCGCTGCCTGGGGTTTTAAAGGTAGTCCAGATGATCCCTGTACGTCAGATATGCCAACTCACGAACTATTCAAAGAACATCTTGAATTCGACTACGTCAAACCCTCGATGCGTAGTTACAAATAGATCGATGACCAAGTAGATCGATGACAATGCGCGGAGCAAATCAATGCGGAAATTGAATCTTAAACTTCACGTTTGGAGGCAAAACGGCCCAGATGACGGTGGCTCGTTTCAGACACTTGACGCCGAAAACATCAGTGACCACGCCTCGTTTCTTGAGATGCTGGATGTCGTCAACGAGAAGCTCGTCGAAGAGGGGAAGGACCCTATCGCATTCGATCACGATTGCCGAGAAGGCATCTGCGGCTCCTGTGGCATGGTGATCAATGGACAAGCACATGGTCCCCAGAAGGCTACAACCGCTTGCCAACTTCATATGCGTCAGTTCGAAAGCGGTGATGAACTGTGGATTGAACCCTGGCGTGCGAACGCCTTTCCGATCGTGAAGGACCTGGTCGTAGACCGTTCTGCGTTTGACCGAATCGTGCAGGCTGGAGGGTACATCTCAATTCGTACCGGCAGTGCGCCAGATGCAAATGAGATACCGGTCGGAAAGACTCATGCAGACGCCGCCTTCGACGCGGCCGCCTGTATCGGTTGTGGCGCATGTGTTGCTGCCTGTCCCAATGCTTCCTCTAGTCTTTTTGTGTCGGCGAAAGTCGCCCATCTTGGTGTTCTACCCCAAGGCCAGCCGGAACGTTTTGATCGTGTCCGAAAGATGGTGTCACAGATGGACGCTGAGGGATTCGGTAGCTGCACGAATCATCGCGAGTGTGAGGCAGCCTGCCCAAAGGAGATCCGGGTAGATTACATCGCGCGTATGAACCGAGACTTCGTCTCGGCAACACTCAGGGCACCGAACGAAGTGGCGCAACGAAAAGCACCTTCAACTCAAAGATAACGTAAAGTTACGAGCAAAAGAGAATAGTCCGATCCGAAAAGACCTAGGTTTGGTTGGACTGCACGGCCGATTCAGTTCAAGAATCGCATGAGTCTTCGTCGTGAACTTCGGAGTGGCTGACTCATGAGCTCTAACGACATATTCGAGACAGAGTCGATTGCCCTTTGTATTTCTAGGCAACTACGCCCTGAAGTGAATCTTTCCGAGTGTGTGGCGGCTCTAGATTCTCTAAGTGCTCCGTTGGTAGGCTTCGTCAATAAAGAACAGACTCCAAAATACCAGGCTGAGTTAATAAGAGACCTTCTGTATCGAGAAAACGGATACTCGGGCAACGAATCCGATTACTACGATCCTATGAATAGTTTTCTGGATGTTGTGGTTGAGCGCAAACGCGGAATTCCCATCACCCTGTGCCTCATTTACATGTCGGTCGGGGCTCGTTTGGGCATGAATGTAGCCGGAATTGGCTTTCCCGGTCATTTTCTAGCTCAGGTCGGAGGTCCGGACGGTGTGTTCATCGACCCTTTCAACCAGGGTAAAGTGCTGACGTCTCAGGACGTTACCGAACTCTTTCGTGACGTTATGGGTTTTACGGGACGCGTACCCTCAACGTTCTTGAAACCGGTGGGAGCGCAAGCGGTAGCGGTAAGAATCTTAGCAAACCTCAAAAACGCATACAGCCGACGTGGCGACCAAGCCCGAGCTATGGTGGCCTGCGATAAACTCGTTGAGTTGACGGGCATGCCTGAACATCGACGAGACCGCGGCCTCTTGGCTCTGACACTAGGCTCTTATCACAGTGCGAGAGAAGATCTTCAAGCATATTTGCAGGCAAAACCCGACGCGAAAGATCTAGAAAAGATACGTAAGGCCGTCCAACGAGCGCACAACCTCTCTTCATCGGCAATACTAAACTAAACAGTAGGCACGCTGTCTCAGTACGCACCACGATTCCTATCAGTTGATCACGTTGCTGCGGAAGCTCCGTTCCTCTACGCTGCTCAAACCATGAAGCTTATTGCCGCGCTCGCATGTTTTTTATGCATCGGCTGCGCTCCAAATCTTCCAACCCGATACGTTTTCGAACACGATATCGGTGACTTCACGTATCGGAGGTATCAGCGTGTAACAGACGTCGAGTTTGAGATCTCTGATAACAATTCAGTAAGGCATGTAGCCTCCTATACAAAGTATGACAACGGGCAACTCAAAGCGATCACGGCTCTCGTAACCGTCTATCAAAAATCTGACTCTCTTGCTGCAGATATTTATGATCAAATACAAACTCTTGCGGGCTATGAAGTCCACAGTAGGAGAATCTTCCGAAACTGGGTTTGGTACTTGAACTCACCGGACGACCATTGGATCCTTTGGATCAATGAGAACCATGTGGTGAGAGTTGGGTCTCGCGAGCAAATTTCAGATAGTGTTCTACGTCGTTACCTGAGAACCTATCCTAGCGATCTCACGAAGCCAAATACTGACAACGCGGAGACATGGATCTTAGACTACAATCATTTAGGTTCTACTCCTATCGAAAGAGTGAATCCCGATAACGCTCAAGAGAAAAAACGATGAGCAAGCCACCTTTAGGTCTTTGCCACGAAACGTTACTCGAATTAAAATCTTACCGTCCGAAACAAACCACGAAAATAAAACTGGATGCTAACGAGAGTCCTTTCGACTTGGGTGCGGGTATTAAGTCTCAGATACTAGGCAGCTTGAGTAATGTCGACTTCCATCGTTACCCTGATCCACAAGCTCTGGAACTTCGAGAGCGACTGGCGGACACCTTTGGTGGTTCCTTCGAGGAATACGTTGTCGGCTGCGGCTCCGACGAAATCATTGCACTACTGATGCTCACGCTGGGACGCACTCGATCCGGCCTGAGCCAAGCCGCAGTGATGTATCCAACGCCAACATTCGTCATGTACCGACATAGCGCTCAAGCACACGGACTTCTACCAATAGAAGTGCCTCTGCTCGACGATTGGTCAGTCGAACCAGATGGATTCGTATCTGCAATACGCAGGCACCGCCCTAATCTTATCTTCCTGGCGTCGCCCAACAACCCAACAGGAAGAAAGTTCAGTGAAGCTGAGTTAGACGCCATACTTTCCGCAACCGACGAAGATATGCTCGTAGTGATCGACGAGGCCTATGGCGCTTTTGCTGAGAGAAAGCATATTTACAGAGAAAGCGCACGCATCGGCTGGATGGGAACGCTATCTAAGGTTGGACTTGCGGCCATACGTGTCGGCTGGATCCGACTGAACCGCAATCTTGCAAACGAAGTCGACAAAGCCCGACAGCCTTTCAACTTAAACTCACTTTCACAAAAAGTTGCATCTCTTGCTCTCGGAATATGCCGTGATGAACTGATGTCACAGATCACGTCAGTTGTTGAAGAACGGGGAAGAATGACCCATGAGCTCAGTAGTCTTGGATTTTCAGTATTTCCTTCGGAAGCAAACTTTCTACTCGTTCGATGCGGGATCGGAACTGGAGTTGATCTTGACGCAAGAACCATAGAGGCATCGCTCCGAAAAGAATTTGGTATCGGAGTGCGTGTATTTAATGAATCTAGACTACAGAAAGATCTACGCATTACGGTCGGTACGTCTACGGAAAACGATCAACTCCTCTCAGCACTGCAGTCGATTCTATAGACAACGTGTAGCTTCCCGAACAATGCTATAAGCAACGCATAGCTTGCCGGATCATTATTTCTATCGCTCGAAATAGTGTCGATTTCGAGACACAATCCTCGCCTCGACTTTATAAGTCCCCGTCTATCGGCCCCTCCCCATAGCTAACCGGATACTCCCAACACCGGACCAGGTACGGTGCTGCAGCCACATCGCTGTATACGTCCAGCTGCACTGCAGCCTCAAACCGGACCAGGTACGGCGCTGCAGCTTCTTCCCGCGCCTGACCAGGTACGATGCTGCAGCCTGCTCACGCCTCTCCCCACGCCTGACCAGGCACGGC
>JBCCEA010000021.1:0-71000 GCA_039030515.1 Myxococcota bacterium
TGTGCAGCAAGGGGCACAAGGGAATGCACGGGTGCGTCTGCAGGGCGGAGCAGGCTGGGCTTAGGGGAGCAAGGTCGTTCGGGTGAAGGGCCAAGGGGCGCATGAGACGCCGGCGGCGGCGCAAAAAGCACGCTTGCAGCAAGCCAGAGGCTCCCTCAAGACGCCGATGCGCCGCGGAGACAGCCACCGCAAGGGCGCTTCCACGCACCGTACCCGGTCAGGTTTGGGGAGGTGGGCGATGCGTATCCGGCTTCCACGCACCGTACCCGGTCAGGTTTGGGGAGGTTTGGGGGGTCAGGTTTGGGGAGATAGGTGGGCGAGTGGAAGCGAACAGGCAGGAAACGATCGATCCGGGGACGCCGCGGCAACCTGCTCCCTCAGACACTGTAGAATAGCCTGCAGTTCCTCAGGAATCACGACGGCGACGACGTCTCGGACGGCGCCGAACTCGAGAGCGGCCATCAGCGGTCGAAACTGGCGTATCAGCCCAACTCGGAATGGGCCGACCGACGGCCTCGCATTCAAGAGCATAAAGGTGAGCTGCATCAAAGAAATACTCACGTCTAGGTAGGATCCCAAGTCGTCCCGTTCGTAACTTGCGCTGACTCGCGACTACAGCGCGTATCCTGTCTCGGAGACGGCGAGGAATCGAGAGTCGCAACCCCATCTCCTGAAAGAACCCTTCAAAAGCGTTCGCCGGGTCAAGACTACCTTCTGTCCACTCTTCTATGGGTCCACTCAATAACGCTGAAAGAAGCACCGCGTCGTCCGGTAAAGCTCCAGCACGCTGTCGACGATCGATAGCAACCAAGCGGGCCCAAGTGCTCTCAACATCGTCGACATGGTCGTCCAGGTAAGAGGCGATCTCCGGGAGAACTTCGGAGAGAACCCCTGTCTCCCAAGCCAAGTAAACCGAGCGCTGGGCTGCCCCTCCCCGAAGCAAGCGCAATATTTCTTCAAGCAGTCGAGGCCGAGCAGACTTCGCTAGTTCCCCTCGATGGTCCACCATCGCATCGTAAAGGTCAGGTTCAATCCCGAGATCAAGCCGTGCGCTGAATTTTATGGCCCTCAAAATGCGAACAGGGTCTTCTCGGAGCCGTACGTCAGGCGACCCGATCGTACGCAATACCCCTCGTTCGAGGTCTATCATTCCGCCGACGTAGTCGATAACTTTTCCATGCTCGAGATCGTAAAAAAGTCCGTTGATAGTAAAATCTCTGCGAATAGAGTCTTCATGCGGATCGCCGAAAACGTTATCATTACGGATTAAGAGGTCGGTGTCGTCACCTCGGTTCCGATACGCAGGGCTCAAACGAGCGGGTTCATCGCCTTGAGAGGCAGTAAACACTGGGGAAAGCTCGGGATCCCTGCGGAAGGTAGCCACTTCGATGACTTTTCCTCCGGCAAAAAGTATGTGGGCAAGTCTGAACCGCTTACCGATCACCCTACAGTTCCGAAACAAACGCCGTACCTCACTCGGCCGAGCACTCGTAGCCACGTCAAAGTCCTTGGGATGACGCCCGAGAAGTAGGTCCCGAACGCCACCACCGACTAGGTACGCAGTGTGCCCATATCGGGTAAGTCGACGAATCACTTTTATCGCATCTGGATCAACGCGATCCGGAGGCATCGTCCGTTCGTATACAGTTGGCTCGGGCACCCCATCGAGGAAATATCGGGGTGGAAGAGAACTTGGTGGGAGTTCTTCGGAGCGACTTTCTAGCTCGTTGATCACTTTGTGTATGCGGTTCACGGGACATCGCCGCGGGCCAACGCCAGGCTAGTGCAGCACTGTTGGATGCCGAGGGTGTAGCAACTTGTTGGTTTAGCGGCAATCCCAGGCAAAATGCTTTCATAAAACGGCAAACCAGGGGAGGCCAAGCAGCTCGCATCTGACTACACCACCAGATTTACTGGAGTTTTGGTCGTCACATGAATGGCTTTAGTTCTGATCGGACCTATTTTCGCCAGCAACCAAAAAACATGGAACCGAACCGGGTACGGTTTGATTGGCTTGATTCGGGCGGGTCAGTCCGCTGTGCGGTCACCAAGAGTTGCTCTCTTTCGAGAAAGTCGTTCAAGCGGGCCCTCGATCGTAACGTCTCAGGTCGAGAGATAAGCCAAATCTGAGTCAACCATTCGTCATGTAATCCGCTTGGTTGTGAATGAAATCATGACATCACTTGCGAAAACAGGCAGCATAGGGAAAAGCGATGGCCACTGAGCATGTCCTCGGCATCGACCTAGGAACTACCAACTGCTGCGTAGCCGTCATGGACGGGGCGTCTCCTCAGGTCATTCGAAATCGCGTTGGATACGCCACCACTCCGTCGGTTGTGGCGGTCACTGCCGATGGCAAGGAGCTCATCGGGCAGCTTGCACAGCGGCAGGCAATCTCCAATCCAGAACACACCGTTGCCGCGGCAAAACGCTTCATCGGTCGGCGAATGGACAGCCCTGAAGTGCAACACGCGATCGAACACTCTGCGTTTAAAATCGTTGCAGGGGCAAACAACGAAGCGATGGTGGAACTGCAGGGCCGGCGCACACGGGTCGAAGAAATCAGCGCCATGCTTCTTCGTGAAATGCGCGCCACAGCCGAGGAAAGCCTCGAATCCAAGGTTGAGAAAGCCGTGGTCACTGTACCGGCATACTTTAACGATAGTCAGCGCCAGGCGGTCCGTGACGCCGGAAAGATTGCGGGTCTCAACGTCATACGGATCATCAATGAGCCCACCGCCGCCGCTCTCGCTTACGGCTTCGGACGCGCGGAACCGCAGACCATCGCTGTCTACGACTTGGGAGGAGGAACCTTTGATATCTCCATAGTTCGGATTCAATCCAAGGGGCACTTCCAAGTTATCTCGACAACAGGCGACTCCTACCTCGGAGGCGAAGATTTCGACAATCGCCTGATGGACTGGCTGATACGGGGCTTTCACGCGCATCATCAGGTGGACCTTACCGAATCTCCCGTGGCACTACAGCGGCTCCGATCCGCTGTACAAAAGGCAAAGTGCGACCTTTCGGCCCTCAGCACGGTGGAGATCCAACTTCCATTCCTAGTTTCTGACGGTCCTAAAGCTCCTCTACACATGGACTACTCGATCAACCGAGATCAACTCGAGCAGCTGACCAAAGATCTGATCGCACGCACCCTGGACATCTGTGATCACGCCATGAATTTTGCCCGTATCGACGAGAATGCCATCGATGACGTGGTCCTAGTTGGCGGGATGACGAGAATGCCGGCAGTACAGCGAGCGGTTCAAGAGCGCTTTGGAAAAGCACCTTCAAAACGAGTGCATCCCGATGAGGCAGTCGCGCTAGGAGCCGCCATTCAAGGTGCCTCGATGGTCCAGGAACTCGAGGATGTGGAGCTGCAAGATGTCACAGCACACGCGCTTGGTATCCTCGCCGCGGGCGGCACATTTCAGGAGCTTATTCCGTCAAATACGACGCTACCACATAGCTGCAGCCGCATCTTTACGACCAACAGAGACCAACAGGTCTCAGTGCAAGTTGTCGTGATGCAGGGAGATCCGAGCACTGCCTCGATGGAGCGTCTTGGCGAATTTGCCCTCACCGGCCTACGACCGGCCAAAGCCGGTGAACTCGAAGTAGACGTTCGTTTTGAGATAGATGACGACGGCATCTTTAAGGTTTCGGCAACCGATCTCGAAACCGGCAAGGACCAGAGCGTCGAAGTCATTCCACGCTCTGCAGTCGGTGGTTCTGACGAATCACTTTCAGAGTCTCCTCAGGACAAGGAAAGCGAGCGAAAACGAGACGAGGAGATTCGCCGCCTTGGCGATCTTCTCGAAGGGCTCGAGCGACTACTCCATAAGGTGGGTGAGGAGGCGCACGCAAATCCCGCAGTGATCGCGACAGCAAAAAAAGCCCAACAAGTGATCACACATGTACGTCGAACTGTGGACACAAAACCCGAGGCTAGTGATTTCAGCAAAGAGGCGGAGCTCGTTGCGCGGGTCCGGAAAGCAATTGAGCGAATGCTGAAGTAGCGCGGCCAGTTTGGCTCAGCTCACCTGTGTCGAACAGCTGGGGAGCCAAGAGGGCATACGCAAAGAAGTATGTCGAGGCCGACCAATAAGCCTATTTCGAGTAAATCGTACCCGGTCCGGTCGCCGTACCTGGTGCGGCGTGTCTTGGTTCTGTCTAAGTTCTCTCCGATCACAATCGTACCCGGTCCGATTGCCGTGATCACAACCGTACCCGGTCCGGTTGCCGTACCCGGTCCGGCGAGCTGGAGAGAAGCGAAGTCGGCAGCCGTCTCAGGGAAGTTCGCGGCTCAAGCTTCGAAAAGCTGAGGTTGGCACGCGAGGGCCGTAGGCTTGAGTAGCGGGGATTTGACGGCGGTGGTAAGGCCACCTTGTGCCTGAAATTCAAGTATATTGCTGGAATGTCAATGGTCTGCGCTCCTGCGCGAAGAAGGGCTTTCTCGCTTGGCTAGAGGGAGCAAATGCGCACATTGTTGGGCTCCAGGAAGTTCGAGCACGCGAGGAGCAACTCGATCCGGAAGTCGCCTGTCCTCAGGGATGGCATACCCATTTTGTGTCCGCGGAACGCCCAGGCTACAGTGGTGTGGCCACCTACAGTCGAATCAAGCCAGACAAAATCACCGTTGAGCTTGGCATCGCTGAAATGGATCGAGAGGGCCGGACTCAGATTCTTCGTTTCGGACCGCTCACTATCGTCAACTGTTACTTCCCGAATGGAAACGGCAAGAATCGAGATCTCAGCCGAGTGCCCTTCAAATTGAACTTCTACGACGCCCTTTTTCAAAAACTTCAGCCCGCAATGACCAGCGGAGAGCGGGTGATCGTCATGGGAGATTTCAATACGGCACATCGGGAAATTGATCTGGCACGTCCTCAGCAAAACAAAAAAAGCAGCGGTTTTCTGCAGGAAGAACGGCAGGAGATGGATCGCTGGATCAACGCAGGCTGGATCGACACGTTTCGACATTTCGAGCAGGGAGGCGGCCACTACACCTGGTGGAGTCAGCGATTCGGAGTCAGGGCGAAAAATATCGGCTGGCGTATCGACTACATTCTGGCCTCCCCGGGAGCGATGCCGTTTGTGCGGAACGCATCGATCGACAGCGAGGTTCAGGGCTCTGACCACTGTCCGATCCGGGTGAGTCTAGATTCTCAAATTCTCGAGGACAATAAAGCCGTCACGGGCCGAAACTGAGTCAGACCCGTGCATTGCAGCTCAACTGACGCTCATTTCGTTGGCGCGAGGACCGCTCGAAAGAACGATAGAAACCTTGAGGACATATTTTGAAGATCCACGGCAACACGGCCGGCCTGAGCCCATCTCAACTGAAGGCACTAGAGCGAATTTACCGCCGTAAAGTACCGGCAGATCAACTGACTACACAGGAGCTCACTCGCTCGCTTTGTGAGATTTCTTTTGGGACAAGACGTCAGGTTGGCGTGCTCGTCAATCGGCTGGGCATTGTCGATCACGTAATCATCGGTGACGCCAGCAAACTTTATCTCCCCGATATCGGGAGACTCAGAGCGTCGGAGGGCAGACTCCGAGGTATCCGGCTTCTTCACACCCACCTGTCCAACGAGCCACTGACGCATGACGATATCGTCGACCTGACACGACTGCGCCTAGATCTCATCGCCGCATTTTGCCTCAATCACGAGGGCCGTCCTCAGTGGGTCTACTACGGACACAATGTTCCGGTTGCCCCCAAAAGCGAATCCGAACCTTATCGCACAGTCGGTCCGCTGCCGTACTCAAAACTCGACGTGGATCCTCAGGCGCTTGTCCGGGCACTTGAAGAAGAATTCGCTCGAGTCGCGCAAAAGACAACGGCCAAGGACGGTCGAGCGGTTTTGGTGCACGTATGCGAGAAACATCAAGCGGCCTATGCCCGGGACTCTTTAGTCGAACTGAGGGAACTGGCTCGCACCGCAGGCGTGGAGGTTGCTGACGAGGTGCTTCAAACTCGAGATCGCATCGATCCGAAGTATGTTCTCGGAAAAGGAAAACTTGAGGACCTCATCATCCGAGCCATGCAGCTCGATGTCGAAGTGTTGATCTTCGATCGAAATCTATGGCCGACTCAGGCAGCTTCAATCGCAAAGCTAACCGATCTCAAAGTACTGGATCGCACACAGTTAATCTTAGATATTTTCGCGCAGAACGCACATAGCAACGATGGCAAGCTGCAGGTTGAACTGGCGCAAATGAAGTATTTGCTTCCACGCCTAGGCGTAAAAGACGATGCGCTCTCTCGACTCACCGGAGGCATTGGTGGCCGCGGACCCGGCGAAACCAAACTCGAAATCGGCAAGCGTCGCGCCCGGGAGCGAATCGCCAGGCTTTCCCGTCAGCTCAAGCAACTCACAAAACAACGTCAACAACGAAGGTCAAAACGCCGCAGGCAAGGTGTCCCGGTGGTTGCGATCATCGGCTACACCAACGCCGGCAAAAGCACTCTTTTGAACTCGCTAACTGACAGCAATGTCGTGGCCGAAGATAAACTCTTTGCAACCTTAGATCCAAGGAGCCGAAGACTACGCCTTCCGTCAGGAACAACGGTCATCGCCACCGATACGGTGGGATTCATTCGTGACCTACCCAAAGACCTATTCGCTGCGTTCAGGGCGACCTTTGAAGAGGCGGCCGACGCCGACCTCTTACTCCACGTTGTGGATGCTTCTGATGGGGCACTCGATGCGAAAATCGAGGCAACCGAAAAGCTCATCGAGGAGTTGGGACTGGCCGATATCCCATCGATCCTCCTGTTCAATAAAATCGACCTTATCGAAAAAGGTGAAGGCACGGCTCTCGCAGACGCTCGAGGAGGAATCGCCACCAGCGCTGTTCAAGCGTCCAATTTGCACTATCTGCGTCGGACTATCGATGCGAAGCTGAACTCGACTATCGGCCACCAGGCGGCAAAAAGCTGAACTCGGGGACAGTACTCATCACGAAGGCAAGACCTCCCGTGCACGCATCGACTGACTTCAGTCTTCAGCACTGACTTCAGTCTTCAGCAATGGGCTTAATCCCTACCCGTCCACCCTTTACCACGACGCGGAAGTCTATCTTTTTGCCTCGATACTTCTCTTCCAGCTTGGGGACCATGCTGCGAATGCTGCGTGCTACTTTATCGAACTTTAGGTTATCAACTCTCTCATGGTTGCCTCGCCTTGCTTCGACATATTCAGTGTAGATTTCTTGTAGGCGCTGCTCGGAAACCGTCGCCCGAGCGGGTTCCGCGGGCTTCGTAAAGGTAGCGACAATAGGAGCGTCCCCTGAGCGATCATGCGGAGCCGACTTGCTCGACCGAACCTGTCGTGGGTCGCCCGACGACTCTTTGCTGGGAGGTTCGTAATCTTGGACAGCACGCAGGGCAGCTTCCACCTCTGCCCCAACATCTCGCACGGACTCCACGCCATCTTTGGGCTCAGTGCCTTTCCCAGGCAGCTCAACGTCATATGCACGCGGCCCTACTCCCTGACGCTCTGCTTCGCGACTGGAAGCAGAGGTTCCAAAGCGCCGCCGGGCACGAAGCACATGCCGTCGATAGGTGCCTTCCTCGATTTGTCGGCAGGTTCGACTCCAGTACTGCTGAAAAGTAGAATGACGTTGGGTGAGCGACTGGAATCGAAATCGAAGCGCAGTTTGCCGAGGCTGATTCTTCCGTAACGTCGCCATGCGTCGCGCCAGGTCCTTCCGAGCGATCGTCGGCTCTAGCCGCTCGATGCCTTGAAAGTACTGTTCATATAGCGCTTTAAGACGGTCTAACTTGCGCTCCGTCTCTTTGAGCAATAGTTCAAACTCTCGTAGTTCCATCAGGGGTCGTTTACAGGGGTGTGATCCTTAGATTGTCGAAAAACAGCTCCGATTCCCAGTTGTTAAAGCCAAAGTGATCATGTCCACGCCCCACAAGTGGGTCCGGGTCGTCCATTTCCAGCAAGACCTGCCCGTCCACGGTCACCTGAACTTTTGAGGCCCTACGCTCGATTCGAACAGCATAAGTTTGACCGGGGACTACCCGCTTTGTGGATCCCACGACCCGATCGGAACCGTGCTCATCAAGCCGGGCAAGAACGTTCTTAGAGTTGCCCCACCCTCCAAAGATCACCACGTAGCTGGTCGCAACGTAGCTATTCAGTTCCGCTTTTGATACCCCATCTCCAAAAACCTCGACTTTGATATCTCCCTCAGACGACTCACTACGCGCATCGAATTCTACTCGGACCTCACGCGGTAGTTTACGCCGGAGCCAAAGCGGACGGTTGTGCGCCCCCTGAACGTGAAGCTCCCCATTTCGAATATCCCAGGGACCTCCGGTATTCTTCCAGAGCGATCCGAGCTGCATCCGATCGAATGAGTCCTCGAATCCACCATGTGCGATGGCGGGATCTCCCTGAGGCGTGCACGCACCCAGTGCCTGGAGTCCCGCAAGTAAGAAAACCAAAGGATAAAATGAGAAAGAGAGCCACAAACGCATCAAAAAACCCTCCGATCGAAGACCAAACCTGACCGCACATCTCGCCTAGTGTCGTGGTCGCCTAGTATGGCGGAGTCGAAAATCGACAACGATTTCCGATCGCTCGATGGGAGCTCACATCCGACAAGCTCACGCGATCCCGCGACTGCGCTGACGAAATCGCGTCGCTGAAACGCACTTCATCGGGGGCGCGGACGGTTCGCACCTCCTCAACCGCGGCTTCTGGGGAGGGTTCCTCATCGGTGCACCCATCTTCATCGACGTCTCGATCTTCCTCCGCAGCATCGCTTGGGCATCGGTCCTCAGAGTCGGGAACGAAATCAGAGTCGTTGTCCGGATCGGGACATCCATCCGCGTCCTCGAAACCATCCTTGTCTTCGGCGAGATGAGCGCAGATATCACGTTCGTCCGGCACGCCATCACCGTCGAGATCGCGAACCCGAGGGGACCAAACAAAGCCGAGAACCGCTCGAACATCCGGAGACCCAACCCCATCAGACAGACCTCTGCCGACTGTGCTTCGCAAGCGAAACGCGTCGAATACGTAATCCAGCCCGGCCATGGCTTCAAAGTAGGTCCGGGCTTCATGTTCAAACTCGAAGCCCGCGTCAAAACTCCCCTGAACGCCCAAATGCGCGTCCAAACCGGGAACCGCCGGAATTGGAACCTTGAGACCAAAGCCCAGCTGAAGCTCATCTCGGAAACGCACCCCAGCAAGCTCGAGCACCTCGAAGCGGTGCTTCCACCCGATGGAAAGCCCCACCCCGAGTCCGAGAAGATGAAAATCCAGAAGAGCGGACGACACAACGGTTGCGGATTGTTCGTTTGCAAAGGCTTCTCCGCGTCCCACTGGTGCAGTGACGCGCGTCGAAAGCGCCAAGCCAAGACCTTCCGGTCGGTCGGTCTGAAGCTTGGAATTCTCGCCAAATACCCGCCAGCGAAGCTCCGCAGACGGATCTGCAAAAGCTGCGGTAGCGAGGCTCGGCCCTCCATCGGCCAGAGATGCTGCGTCCCCATACTGGTAGAGTACCAACGGGGTCGATAGGGTGAGCGCCAAGGAGTGCCCGAGACCGAGTTGACCCACGATCACCCCTCCGAGACGGTCTCGGACTACGGAATTGGTGTCGCCTCGACTGGTGAATTGAAGCGGCGAACGCTGGTAGTTGAGGAACAGAGCCAAATCGTAGTCGCCACGATCGGGTACGTGCGAACCTGGCATCGTCGAAAACGAGGCAACTCCGGGCGACGGCCTGTAACGGTCAATGTTTAAGTCCCGCTGCGCCGATATCTGAGACACCGGCAGCAAGACAAAAATAGCGGCCAAGCAAATTCGAACGCTGGAGTTCATACAGCACTGCTCACGAGCGTTGTTTCTGCGACCACCCTGAGAGGCCCCGGTGCGGCCGGCCTCCGGAAAGGGGTCTGAGTGGTCGCGACCACTGCATGCCTTCTGCGAACCATTGCGCTCCTTCTTCGAAAGGAGAGCCTCCTTGAAAAAAGAGAAATCTCAAAGCCCCAAGTCTGGATTTCAGAGCACTCACCGAATCATCGTCTTTGTCGATTCCGACTCGGATCGTCCTTCGGTCAGCACTGGAAGACTGCGAAACGACAACCGCTTGGGCAAGTTGTCGCTCTGCATCGCCAAACCCGAAAGAAGCTCTTGGTCCAGAAGGTGCGTTGCACGAACGTTTCCTAGGGCCGCCAACATGCTTTCGCGTATCTGCGGGATTTCATGCTCGAGCGAACGGAGCAACTCCTTGACCCTTTTCCGCCGAAGATGCTCCTGGGAACCACAGAGATTGCAGGGAAGTATGGGAAACGATTGCTGAGCCGCGAAACGGGAAATGCGATCTTCACTGCAGTACATCAGCGGCCTGATGACGCAGTTACGGCCATCTTGGCTTTGAAGCTTGGCCGGCATGGCGCCGAGCGATCCCGAAAACATCAGGTTGAGCAGCAGGGTTTCGATCGCGTCGTCTCGATGATGACCCAGTGCGATCTTGTGACAACCAAGGTCTTCGGCGAGGTTGTAAAGCACTCCGCGTCTCAGTCGAGAACAGAGCGCGCAATAAGTACGCCCCTGTGGCACGCGCTCTTTCACGATGGAGTAGGTATCTTCCACAACCACCCGGAATGGGATGCCGCTATCTTCGAGAAACCTGGAAAGCGGCCGGCCGTCGTATCCGGGCTGTCCTTGATCTAGATGGACCGCCAAAAGTTCAAAGGATACGGGAGATCTACGTCGCGCACGCTCGAGCAGATGCAGTAGAGTGTAGCTATCTTTTCCGCCACTCACGCCTACCAGGATCTTGTCACCCGATTCGATCAGATCGAAGTCTCGAATGCAGCGGCCCATCTCACGAGCCAACGAACGCTCCAGTATATCCTCGGAGGACACCGTCGCCCATCTACTGGTGCTGAGCGACTCGAGCAAGCGAATGAGCAACCCGGGCTATACAGTGGTACACTCAAGCTCATGGGAGCTGCGCGATGAGCACCCACAAGGGCCATCCCGATCAGAGCGTAGATGACGTTCAATCACGTCCGGCAGCCAACACCTACACCGGGGTGAAGGAACGTCCACCATCGTTCAGTCGAGCGGATGCGACAGAGTTGGATCACCAGCCCACCCGCGAATCGCGCGTGTCGACGCAAGACTTAGAGAGCAAGTCGGTGGATCCCTGGATCGGGGCGGTGATCGACGAACGCTATGAGGTTCTGGAGCTTCTGGGTGAAGGCGGCATGGGTCACGTCTACCTCGCTGAACACCTAAAGCTCAGGAAGAAAGTCGCCGTCAAAGTCATTCATCGGGACCTCGCGGGAATCGGAGAAGTGGCCACTCGTTTTGCGCGCGAAGCGGCGGCTGCCGCCAGGCTAGATCACCCACATGTCGCTGCCGCCCTGGACTACGGAACCCTCCCGGAGGGCGGCGCCTACCTCGTCATGCAGCTGGTGCGCGGAGAAAATCTTCAGTCGAGGATCGAGCGTGGTGGACCATTCCCGTGGAGGACCGCTGTGGTGATCGCGGCACAAGTGGCGGACGCACTTACAGCTGCCCACGATGCCGGGGTGATCCATCGTGACCTCAAACCAGACAATATCGTGCTGGAGCGGCGACGCAGCGGTAAGGAATTCGTCAAAGTCCTGGATTTCGGGATTGCCCGACTGATAGAGGAGGAATCTGAAGGCCTTCAGTCGAGTACTCCAGCGAAACCACTAACCCGAGCCGGCTCGGTCATGGGCACCCCTGGATATATGGCCCCGGAGCAGGCGGTGGGAGATACGGTCGATCCTCGTGCAGACCTATACGCCTTGGGGGTCATCCTTTGGGAAACGATCACGGGCAGACCGCTGTTCGATGAGGAGGAGCTAGCCAAGATCGTTTCTCGGCAGTTTTCCGAAACGCCGTTTTTGGTCAGCAAGGCTTCGAAAGACCGGAGCGTGCCGGAGGAGCTCGACCTCCTCGTCGCTCACCTCTTGAGCCCAAACCCGGGAGACCGACCTCACTCCGCTTCAGAGGTTAGAGAGCGCCTGCAGCGACTAACGCGCGAATCTGACTCGATTTCAGCCTCAAACGAAATCGAAGAGGGCGATTCCGAACAGGCCTCGACTCTTCAGACGCGAACCCTACTGGAGACGGAGGCGCCGCAACTACCCGAAACGACAAGCGGCCCGAACCGGAGTTTTCACATCACGACCCCCATGCGGGCCGCGATGATCTCGATGAGTGAGGTTGCCGAACAAGAGCCTCGCAATAGCAGGATTGTCCTCGGCTTGGTGGCACTTGGCCTCGCCATGGTCACGACGATCGCTCTGATGATGGCCAACATCTATGGCGGTCCTTCTTCGGATGAACAAGCAACCATTGCACTTGAAGTCGACAGGGGTGTCCGCCAGCCAAACGCAAGACAAAGCTCAAAGCGATCCAAACTATCGGCCGGAGTAAATACCCGAATTTCAACCATGCTGGACTCTCTAAAGCGCGAGCAACGAAAACAGGCGGCTCGTTGGATCCTCAGTCGACAAGAGGAGGAGGTGATTCCTCCTTTCGCCATCGCCGTAGCACGCCTGGAAACCTCACGATCCTGCCGTGCAAAGAGGGAGGCGATTCGCCAAATGGGCTCCCTCGGTGATCGGAGGGCGCTGGTCACCCTCAACCGAACAGCGGCGCTCCCCAAACGCGGATGCGGCACCTCGAATCGAGAAGACTGTTACGCTTGCTTGAGGTCCGATGTGACGAATGCGATCGAGGCACTCTCCCGGTAGAGCCGACTCTTCCAGCAGAGCTAGGGCGAGACAGCTATTCCGAACTCAAACGAACCTCAACGGCTCTTGCATGAGCTTCCAAGCCCTCAAGACGTGCAAGCTCTGTGAGTAAATCTTTCTGTTCTCGGAGAGCTTGCTTTGAGTATCGAATCAACGAAGTTCGAACCATGAAATCGTAGACCCCAAGAGGTGAAGAAAACCGGGCTGCACCTCCGGTGGGCAAGACATGACTCGGCCCAGCCGCGTAGTCTCCAGCGGTTTCGGGAGTGTGGTGTCCGAGAAACACAGCTCCAACTGAATGGATACCGTCCAAAAGAGAGTCTGGATCTTGCACGGCGAGGCATAGGTGCTCGATCGCGAGTTGGTCGGCAACCCGCGCTGCTTCAGCCCGATCGCCACAGACAAACCCGTGCCCGTTACGGGTAAGAGCCGCCTCGGCAATGGTTCGCCTGGGCAACTTCTCGAGCTGCGTTGCGAGCTCACCAACGACGGCTTCCGCCTTTTCTCGCGAGAAAGTGATCAGCAATGGGTATGCGTCCTCGTCATGCTCTGCCTGAGCAAGAAGGTCGGCGGCTACCGCGACGGGATCCGCATCGTCGCCCGCTACGACCAACACCTCACTCGGTCCGGCGATCGAGTCGATCGCCACGGTGCCGAACACAAGCCGTTTTGCGCAAGCCACATAGATATTGCCCGGTCCAACGATCTTATCCACACGCGCCACCGACTCGGTTCCGTATGCCAGAGCCGCGATCGCCTGCGCTCCCCCCACGTCCACGACTTCGGTGACGCCGGCGATGGAGGCTGCCGCAAGCACCTCCGGGGTTGGGCTAGGGGTCGCCAGTACAATACGTTTGACGCCCGCAACCTGAGCAGGGATCGCCGTCATCAACACGGTCGACGGGTAGCGCGCTTTACCCCCGGGAGCATAAAGCCCTACCGAACGAATCGGGCGAACCCGTTGACCGAGCTCGATTCCTTGAGACGCATAGCGAAATCCAGATTCTCGCTGATGTCTGTGGTAGGCGCGCACTCGTTCGGCGGCTTCCCGAAGGCAGTCGCTCAACCGCGGCGAGATCTCTCTTGATTGTTGTTGCCATTCTGTAGTCGGCACTACCAGTTGCGATAGGGTTCGAGCCTCGAACTGGTTGACGTAGCGCCGCACAGCAACGTCTCCTTCACGCGCTACTCCGTCAAGAATTGCCTGCACGGCAGGTTCCACCCGCTGCAGATCTGCGTCTCCCCGGCGCGAGAGAAGGCGCAAGGCTTGGTCGTAAGAGGCTTGGCCTCGCTCATGAACGTTCAGCACGCTTGCATGCTGTGCGGGAGGACGAGGTCTCGCAAGCGAGTAACCCGGAGTCGAAACCGAAACCCCATCAACCGAAACCTCACCAGGTACAGTAGAACGCGGCTCCGAGGTATTCCTCAGCGGTCACGACCAAGACCCTTTTGAGTGGTGAGCCCCAAAAAGCTCAAAAAAGAGCCAGCACAGCAGGTTCTCGCAAGGCTGGAGCTGTGACATTATCTATGAAGTGCGGCGAGTTTGCTCATGAACGACGTGCCCAAACCCCGTGCCGAAGGGGACCTCTCCAAGACCCCTTTTGCGCATCTCTTACTCTACGTGCTTCGCAAGCAACTATCCGGAACTCTTGCGATATGGCCCGAGCAACTCCGCACAGCCACCGAAGGCCCCGCACCCAAAGGTCAGGACCGAGTGCGGTTCCTGCATGGAGTTCCTGTCGCAGCAAAGCTGATCGAGCCACGTGCACAGCTCGATACGAGTTTGCTGCCTCTCTGTCGACGTCAACAAGCCCCATACGCCTTCTACAAGGAGGACTACGTCGGTGCCGGCGAGGGAGTTGTCGAAGGTCGCGTCGATCCGTATGTCGTCGTGGCGGCGGCATCCCGAGGCCCCCTGCGCGACCTCATCATCGAGCGCGTCCTCGCTGGTCTACACGATGCGCCGCTGGGCACGACAAACAAGGAACTGCTCGATAGACTCCAGCTCAATCAGAGGGAACTCCGGTTTGTCGAATACATACGCTCCAGTCACAGAACACCGACCCAGTTGATCGCGGGCTGGGAGGACAGCAAGCTCGCCCGTCGTCTCATGTATCTCTTGGCGATTTGCCACTGTATCGAACCACTTACGCAGGCCGGTCCAGATTCCAGAACGTCCCAGGCATCGCGTGCGATGGACAGTTCTCAGCACGGGGCGTCTCACAAGCCCGGCTCGAAGACTCCCGGGCGGTTGAGCCACCCATCCGCGGCGCGCGATCCATCGCAGAGAGCGGGCGATCCATCGCAGAGAGCGGCACGGGGCGCCGTCAAAGGAACGAGAGAAAAACAAGCTGGACCGCCTGGAGATCGTAAGGGTGCTACGCAACCACCGCAGGCTCCCAAGAACCTTTCTCAAGACTTACAAACACGCTGGAGGCGCATCACTGCAAAGGTACAGGATATGGACGAGCAAAATTACTTTCAGATGCTCTCCCTAGACACTACCGCAAACGCAGCAGACGTGGAGCAGGCCTACCTCACTCAGGTAAAGGAGTGGCATCCCGATAGGCTACCTGAGGAGTTGAAAGAACTGCGTCCGTGGGCCGACCAGATCTTTCACCATATGACTGAAGCGAAGAATCATCTCACGGACGAAGAAACCCGTCGCAAACACATCGACGCAGTTCGAGATGGCGGCGGTACGCCCAAGGCAGAGCGACAAATCCAGGCGGTCGTTGGTGCAGCCATGGAATTTCAGAAAGTAGAAGTGCTGGTTCGCCGGCGGGAATGGCAAGAGGCTCTGGACACCCTCAATACCGCTTTGGAAATGAACAACGAGGATCCCGATATGCACGCGATGCTCGGATTCATCTTATACCAGCTCAACCCAGAAGACAGAGAGGTGCAGCGAAATAGCACCCTTGAGGCTCTGAACCACGCACTGGAGATCAACCCGGACTGCGAACAAGCTCTTTACACCAAGGGACTCGTTCTCAAAAGGACGGGAGACAAACCGGCCGCGATCAAACTCTTCAAAAAGGTAATTGCGCGAAATCCCCGGCACATTGAAGCCGTGCGTGAGGTGCGATTGGCCACAATGCGTGGGGAAACCAAGCTCAGCGGACGTCCCACCGGAAGACCCTCGGCAACGCCGAGCAAGAGACCTGACGGTAAGCACAGCGGACGTCCTTCGAGATCCTCGGCAACCACAAGCGCCAGCGGAGGATTTCTTTCCAAACTGTTTGGAGGCAAAAAGAGCTGAGTCCTGATGCGGTTTCAGCCGGCCACCGGAATCGATCGACTACCGAGGCTCCTCGGCTGCCGAGACCTGCTCAGACTCCACTCGAGGTCGCACTTCGGTCGCCCAGGCGTAGAGCGTACCGTCATCGGCCCCCACCACCAGCTGGGCCTCGGCAGGCAATGAAGGTGTGCCGTCGACGTCAGCTCTCGTGGGAAAAGCAAATCGAAATTGACCGTTCGATTCCAGGGCATAGACGTGCTCATCAAAGGCCCCAAAGAAAATCCTGCCCTCGCGATCGATGACGACACCGGACTCAACTCCCACCTGAGCAGAGTCGGCGAGCTCAATGGGAAAGTACCAAACGAGCTGACCCGTCGCGCCATCGAGCGCAGTCAATCTGGGTCGCGGCCCCATAACTCCCGCAATCACGAGCTGGTCTAGACCAAGACCGAGGGGTGCGCGGACAAAACCTCCGAGATCTTCCGACTTCCAGCGCAGCGTTCCATCTCGGGCGAGCGCATAAACGCGACCATCATCAGAGCCGTAATAGATCGTCCCGTCGTCACCGATCGCAGGAGCTGCATCGTTGTCCCCGTTGGTTTTGAATCGCCAACGCAGTTGACCCGAGCGATCTACCGCATAGAGGTGATCGTCTTGAGCTCCAAAGTATAAGGTGCCGTCGAATCCGATAGCCGGGGTTGAGAAGATCTTCTCTGCAGCCTCAAATCGCCATTGCACCGTCCCATCATGGAGGATGGCCCAGAGATCTGATCCTGCGGCAAAGTACACCAGGCCTTCAGCTCCCTCGACAATGCCGGTATCGGCGTCACCACGCGTCGGTACGCTAAAAGGGCGAGATCCGTCCGCGGAAAACGCATGAAGTCGATCGCCATCGCAGCCCACGTAGATCAGGCCGTTTTTACCTACAAGAGCGGTTGAATATACCGCGGCTCCGAGGTCCGCCTTCCATCTCAACGCGCCCTGCGCATCAACCGAGTAAAAGGTTCCTGCGAGGGTTCCGAAATAGGCACTTCCATCCGAATCAAACACCGGCTGAGCCTTGATCGGTCCATCCGCCTGAAACGTCCACAGGAGCGTGGCTGATTCTGGCCCCCGGAAGGAACTCCTGCCCGTGTGTCGAAGGCCTCCTCGAAAAAGCGCTGGGGCGCCGTGAGGCGCATGCGTCGTGAGGGATCCTTGAACCTCGAAGGGGCCGACAGCCTCTACAGATGTCGGATCGACGTAGCGCGTGACCGGGTACCCTTCCGACAGACGCACCCAGGGCTCCTCTTCGGGAGCCGTGACGACCATCACCCCGATGACCGCAAAAGACGCTGTCCACATGAGCGCCGTCAAAATAAGCCTTTGCTGCTGCGTCACGCGGGCGCCTTACCAGAGGAGGGTGGCGCCCGCCATGTCGCCCCCTGGCGAACGACGGCATCCAGCATCGATTTACCCTGGAATTACCGCTTTTCTTTCTCGGCACCGATCTTGCCGCTCATGAGTTTTTGGAGGAACCAAATGAGCACAGACCGACCCGGCGAAAATCCCTCGGAGAACGATTCCAACTGGCGACCACATCAGTTTCCCAGCTCAGACTGCAGCGATGCAGAGCTGCTTGCATCGATTCTAAAAGGCGGAGGGCGCTACGGGACCGGACTTCAAACAGCAAAGCAGCTGCTAGATTCGGCCCGAGATCTTCGTTCGCTCTGCCGAATGAGCGCTTCGGAACTGATGCGCACCCCGCAACTAGGCAGGGCGAAAGCATCGCGACTGCTTGCAGCGTTCGAAATCGGGCGGCGTGCGGTGACGGAGCCCTTACGAAACGATAGAGCGCTCACCTCAAGCAGAGAGGTCTATGGGGCGCTCGCTCCAAGGCTATCCGGGGAGACGCGTGAACACTTGCTCGCGATTCCACTCGATGCCCGTGGGCGACCTTTGAAAAGCGTCACGGTCGCGATCGGCGGGCTAAATTCCTGCGCCATCACCCCCGCAGAGGTCTTTCGACAGGTGCTTCCGTCCGCCGCAAGCGAGGTCATTGTGGTTCACAATCACCCCAGCGGCGACCCTCATCCAAGCCCACAGGACTGCTCATTCACCATGCAGATATTCGAGGCTGGTGAAATTCTGGGCATCCCGCTCGTAGACCATGTGATCATTGGCCACGGAGCGTACTTCTCATTTCGAGACGAGGGATATCTTGATGGGATGTTCCGATCCGGCAACCCTTCAGATGCTGCACCTACGCCATAGACCGTCCTCGAAATCGACCCAAATGCCCTCTGCAACTCGCGGTGATGCACCGCCCTGGGGACAGCTGGGTTCCACCTTGACAGCCTAGAGGCACCATGCTTTGTTGCCGAGCTCTTTTGCGCACCTAAGGAACAGCGATGAAGCGCACCTACCAACCCCATCGACGACGACGTATCCGAAAACACGGATTTCGAGCGCGTATGAAAACTGCGGCCGGCCGTAAAACGCTTCAAGATCGTCGACGCAAGGGCCGTCTACGTCTCGCATGCACCGTCTACTCAAAATAGCGTTCAGTGGAACTCCCGCAGTCGATACTCAACATAAGATGCAAGGAGAAGCGCTTAGAAAAGCATCTGTTCCGAAGATCTTGGCAGACTCCAGAGTCAGAATCGCCAGCTGTTGACCGAGCTCTGGCGTGTGGTGCTGCGTATGGTTGATCTCGGTGTAATGGTTACAAAGAAGCAGCGCGCGGAATCGATTGGTTTCGGCAGTTGTAAGCCTTTCTCTCAGGTCTGAACTGCTCCTCAAAGTCACGGCAGGGTTAGGCCTAAGCCACAATCGACTTGAGTCAGATCATCTCTGTGTTCGAATGTGTACACGGTACGCTCCCACCGATCGATGACTCGAACACTTCACGCGGCATGCATTTTGAATCCTCGACCCTCTACGGTCGCTCTTATGAACCCTGAATTTCGGCACCAAGGCGACGGCAAGATCACTGCCTTGGACTGCTCTTTTCCAAAAACTTTACGTCTACGGCATCGTTCTGAGTTTCTTCATACACAGCGCACGGGTACGCGCGTCCACACCGCCAACTTTGTCATCGTGATCTGTTCCAACAAGCACAACACCAGCCGTTTAGGAATTACGGTCACCAAGAAAGTGGCTGGCTCGGTTGGGCGAAACCGTATTAAGCGTGCGGTAAGAGAAGTATTTCGCTGTTCTATTTCACTCTTCCCGGCACGATGCGATTGCGTGGTTATAGCCAAAAGAGGTGCGCGTCATCTCGCTCCCTGCGCGGTCGCACAAGAGCTGTCTAAGGCAGGCCGAGCAATGCAGCGGGCTCGGCACCGCGCGATGGCCAACGCTCAGAGCTGAGATCCATGGATGATTCGACAAGACAGGTTTTATCCCTGACGGGAATCGCACTCTTGACGGCGGGTGCGTTCTTTCTGTTCCAACAAACACAGACGCAGACAGCGAACACGGATGTTCGCCCGCCAGGTGAACAAGAGCGGTCCTCCGCATCGTTGAAAACGACCTCCGGTCCGGGAGCGCACGCGACATCGAGAAGGGCGCCGGATCGCTCGCTTGCTTCTGGCAAAACGCTGAGCATTCAAACTGAACATTTCACCGCCAACTTCAGCACGCTCAATGGAGGTCTAACCAGCTTTCGCATCAAGGGTGCGCGTTACGAAAACAGGAACCAACCCCACGAGATGGTGACGACCGACAGAGAGGCTTATCTCCCCGCGCAGCTGAAAGTCTCCTCATTTCCTCCTGACATCACCTGGTCTGGTCGGAAGCTCGACGCTCGCACCCTGGAATTTCGAGCCAAAGCTGCATCGATCGAAGCAGTGCGTCGAATCTCGGTTGGAGAAAGCAAATACCAGCTTTGGTCCACGGTATCGATCCGCAATCACGGCTCGGTTCCTGCACCAGTTCAATTGCAAACTGCAACTTTTAATTACGTGGCGCGCGACTCCGAAGGTGGCGGCTTTCTCGCCCGACCAAGCCCCGAACTAGGGCACGCCGTTCTTCGATTTGACGAGGAAACCCGCCGCGAGGATCGTGAATCTCTCCGCGAGCGCCAGGCTTACGGACCAAGAGTGAAGTTCTGTGGGGTGGAAAACGCATACTTTGCGATGGTCTCTGCCCCGGACGGTATCGATGCAGAGCGATGCCGCGTATGGCAGACCGAACGCGGTGGGACCCTGGAGCAACCTCACGGAAGCCTCTTTGAAGCCTGGCTCACGTATCCCACCCTGACCGTCGAGGCCGGTCAGTCGCAGCAGTTACGAACGACGTATTATATCGGACCCAAAGACATCGATGCGATTCGAACGGCTGGCCATGAATTGCATGACGTAGTGGATTTCGGTTGGTTTGACTTCATTGCGGAATGGCTGGTTCTGTTCCTCAGGTGGATTTTCGAAATCGTAGGTAACTGGGGCGTTGCCATCATCGTGATGACGCTGATCGTTAAGTTGGCTCTTTACCCGCTTACGGAGCAGTCATTTCAATCTATGGCGAAAATGCGGCTGCTGAAGCCTGAGCTCGATCGCATCAACGAGCTTTATGGAGACGACCGCGAAAAAAAGAGCGCCGCGATGATGGAGCTCTATCGCAAGCAAAAGATCAATCCCCTAGGAGGTTGTCTCCCGACGCTACTCCAAATGCCTGTATGGTTCGCGCTCTATCAGTCTCTTTCTACGAATGTCGAACTGTACCACGCTGAATTTGCACTCTGGTGGACCGATCTATCGGCTCCTGATCCATTTTATGTCTTGCCTATTTTGCTGGGCGGGCTGATGTTCGCCCAACAACAAATCACTCCGACCACCATGGACCCCATGCAGGCAAAGGTCATAAAGTACTTTATGCCGCTCATGATCACCTCCTTCATGCTGTTCTTACCGGCCGGACTGTGTCTTTATATGGTCACCAATTCTACGCTGGGAATCGCTCAGCAACGATGGATTCACCATCGACTCGACAAGGCTGCTGCCGAAAAAGGCACTTCTGCCGAACACGACGAAGCAGCAGCTACCACCTCTATAGATTCTACCACCTCTATAGAAAAGCATCATTCGCGCGTACCCAACTCATCAAAACCGAAGTCGCGCGCAAAGCGGAGGAAAAGCCGTGGGAGAGCGTAAACAAACGCCGCCTCAAGACGGTGCATTGTTCATCGAAGGCGACGATGTCCCTATCCTAGATGAAGATCCCGAAATCGATCCGGAACCGGGAGAACCCGGGGACGGCAAAGCAGAACTTGCAGCCGATGTGCTTCAGGACATCCTGGACCGCATGGATCTGGAGGCAGACGTCACTATTCGAGACGACGACGAACGTGTCGTACTCGACGTGGCGGGTCCAGATGCAGGGCGAGCCATCGGAAAAAAGGGTCAGACCTTAGATGCACTGCAGTTCCTCATCAACAAGATCTGCAATCGCTTTCCGGAAGGACGGCGGCATATCATTGTGGACTCGGGTGATTATCGAGACCGTCACGACCGAAACCTGGTCTCTCGAGCAAAGCGGGAAGCGAAAAAGGCCGTGCATGAGGGCAAAGTAGTCACCCTCGAGCCGATGAGCGCACGCGACCGCCGAGTAATCCATCTTTCACTAGCCAAATTCGAGGGCGTAGAAACCTGCTCTCAAGGTGAAGGAACACGACGTCGGATCCAGATCATTCCTCAAAGAGTTGTTCGACGGCGACGTTAGACTTCTGGCGAGGCGAGTGGAGCGAATCAATCCGCCTCATCTCTGCAATATACCCCCATGGCCCGTGGGATCTGAGTGCTTGGAATCGAGTAGTCATGCATCATGCGACGTCGAAACCCTTCGGGCGCTGGTGGCAGAGGAGCTCCAGCCGTGAATACGATTACGGAACTTGCGAGCGTCCTGCCTATGGAGAGCCAACGCTCCGGGGAGAAGGTTGCCCGGGAGAGCGCTGAATCAAATCGTAGAGCAGAGGGCGAAGTACCCGCAGTAGGGTCTTCGCCAACTCGGCCTTCTTCGATGACCACCCTTTCGCGAAGCCCAAGAGTACCGACGAGCAACCGCATGAACGCGATTCGTTTCCTTCTCGGTTCGATCAGATGGGCTTTCACAGAGGGGTCGATCACACAATAGGGGATGGTAGGTGCGCCAGCTCCAGCACCTACATCGACCAGCCGACTGCTCGCCTCGACGGCGCCGGAAGCTCTGAGTGCAAAAGCATCTCCAAAGGTGACCTCTACGAGGGCTCGGGCAGTCTTTGCAGAGGTGAGATCGGTTCGACGACGCCACTCGGCAGTAAGCGAGGCGATCGAATACAGATCACGAAGTGTCGACGGCTCTAGCGCGAGGCCATGCACCGATGCGAGGTCGTCGATGCAGCCTTCCAGCTCTTTATCCGATATGTTCTTCATGACCAGACCTATTCCCCCGCTCTCAACCCAAAACACGGCCTTCTCGGAGACCTGAATCTAACTAGCACGGTAAAATTGAACAAAAGGTAAAGTCGATTGAGTCATCGTCGTTTCTTTTTTCGAGGTATCTGGGTGACGGCAGTGCTTGAACTTCAAGCCGGCGATGGAGTCAAATGGATCCCTATGCGGATGCAAAAGGGTTCGCGGAAGGAGTCTTGTTGGATGTCACGATTCTCTTTGCACTGCTGGGCTTTGGTGCTCGCGATGCTGTGTACGACCGGTTGCGTCAATCACGGCACACGAAACCACACGACCGCTTACGAAGGTGATTTGGCGACTACTCCGAGGCTCGAGTCCTTGCCGCAGCCTGACCTGGAACTCGCAAAAATGAGCGACCGAATGCGCTTTGCGTTCAGTCTTGCCGAGGAGTCTTTCGAGATCCGTCACCCGACGCTACCCGGTCCTAGCAATATGAAAGACTTGCAGGACTGGGCTTCAAAGGAGCTCGAACCTTGGTTGCGACGCAAAAACGAACGGGTTGAAGCCGCTCGAGCTGAGTTGGATCTTGCCGCAAGCGAGTCACACCGAGAGCGTATTTTGGCTGGCGCACTCGTCGGTCTACTTTATGAGGATGTCGCTCGCGTTCTACTGAACGTTCCCACCCCGATCGACTTGCTCGATGAACCGGAAATTGCACAGATTTACCGAGAGATCATCGACTTTCAGGCGAGACCCTATCTCGAGCATGCTTTTCGAGCGTACCGCGCCTGCGCCCTGAACGCGGTGGAACCTTTGGGGATGAGACATTTTTCGAGTTTCTGCCGAGCCCGAGCGGTGGCTCTACCGCGAGACGATGGGGCGGTGAACTCCGACGAATTCATCTTTGTGCACAGCAGTTCGAAATAAGGCGCAAACGCAGGGAAAACAGGTTCCGAAGCGAGCCTGGGGAAGTTCGTAACGCACTCAATTTTCGATCTTGCCATCACGTCGCGGGTCACTAAACTGGCGCTTGACTGATGAGGCGGGTACTTCATCCGATGATGCTCGCAGCGATTACCTCCTGCTCCGCACGATCGCTTTGCTCCGAACGACTGGTGGTTTGTTTCGGGACACTGCTCCGTTTGGAAGACTTGCTCGTTTGGGAGACTTGCTCGTTTGGGAGACTTGCTCGTTTGGGAGACTTGCTCGTTTGGGAGACTTGGAGCACGACCAGATCCGGTTCGGCGCTGAGGGCGGCACCGTATGAAGGGAAAGCCCTACTTTTAGGCCCCGCGAATTTGGGGGGCGAAAGGTAAATCGAAATGAATAAAGGAACGGCCATCGTCGCGATACTGATCGCTTTCGTGGGCGGGCTCGCCATCGGGAATTTGCTGGGCTCGAGCAACAGCCCAGAGGATGTATCGATCGTCGAAGCACGTCTCGATGACAACAACAGGGCCGCAGGAGGCACTGAAGCCACCGAGATTACGCGTTACCGAGTCCCGGTTACGGACGGACAACCCTCGAAGGGCCCGAAAAACGCACTGGTCACCGTTGTAGAGTTCAGTGAATTCGAGTGCCCGTTCTGCAAACGCGTGCTGCCGACGACCTCGCGAGTGATTCAAGAGTACGGCGATCGAGTTCGGGTCGTGTGGAGGAACAACCCACTGCCGTTCCACCAGAACGCACGACCGGCCGCCACGGCTGCGATGGAGGCATTTGCTCAGGGAGGCGCAGATAAGTTCTGGGCCATGCACGACAAGCTCTTCGAGAACCAGAGAGCGCTCAGTCGCGAAGACTTGGAACGCTACGGAACGCAGCTGGGTCTGGACATGGCTCGCTTTCGGCAGGCGCTGGACAACAACACGCACAACGCCAAGATTCAACAGGATCAGCAACTCGCTGCCCAGCTCGGCGCTAGAGGGACACCCGCATTCTTCATCAACGGTGTGCAGCTCATGGGAGCGCAACCCTTTGAGCGGTTCAAGGAAGTCATCGATCGGGAGCTCGCCCACGCAGAGCAGCTCGTGCAGTCAGGCACGCCTCGCGATCGTCTCTATGCGAACTTGATCCAAAACGGCCGCACGACGCCGGCTCCTGCAAAGGCCGCAAAAAACAAGGCGCCCTCTGCCCGACGGCAGCCCGATCCGGCCGCGGTGTACAAGGTCGAACTGGCAGGAAACCATCCGCAAAAAGGACCCGACGATGCGCTAGTCACGATCATCGAGGTCAGCGATTTTGAATGCCCATTTTGTTCTCGGGTGCTTCCGACCGTATCCCAGGTATTCGAAGAGTACGGCAACGATGTTCGGGTCATGTGGTTTCACAACCCGCTTCCTTTCCATCGCAACGCCCCCCTCGCCCACCGGGCGTCGATCGAGGTATTTGAGCAAGCTGGAGATGAAAAGTTCTGGGCCTATCATGACAAACTCTTCGAAAACCAACGTGCCCTGCAGAGAGAAGACCTAGAGGGTTACGCCCAGGCGCTTGGTGGGATCAATATGGGTCGGTTCCGAGCTGCCCTTGATGGTGAGAAGCATCAGGAAACGATCACCAAAGATCAGAGCGTCGCCCGACGCTTCGGTGCCACAGGCACCCCTTCCTTTTTCATCAACGGTCGAAACCTGCGAGGCGCTCAGCCCTTTGCCGCATTCAAGCGCGTAATCGATGAGGAACTCGAACGAGCCCGAGCCTTGGTCCGCAGCGGCACACCTCGAAGTCAGGTCTATGCCGCCGCGATTCGGGAGGGTGCTACGTCTCCTCAGTATCTCGAGGCACCGGGGCAGCAAGCTCCAGAACGCAACGCCCCAGATCCCGATCAGCGCTACGAAATTCCGCTGCCGGCCAAGGCGCCCTCGGCAGGTGGAGCGAACGCGAAGGTCGTTATTCAGGAGTTCAGCGACTTCCAATGCCCGTTCTGTTCGCGAGTGCTGCCCACGTTGAACCAGGTAAAAGAACGCTTCGGAAACCGCGTCCGGATCATCTGGAGAAACTACCCCTTGCCGTTCCACTCAGAGGCGCATTTGGCCGCCCAAGCTTCACTCGAGGTGTTTCGACAGGGAGGGAGCGGAACGTTCTGGAAGTTCCACGACAAACTTTTCGAAAATCAGCGGGAGCTGCAACGGCCTAAGCTGGAGGAATACGCTGCAGGACTCGGCGGCATCAATATGGCGGAGTTCCGAGCAGCACTCGACAGCGAACGACACAAGGCTGCGGTCGATGCCGATATTGCCGCAGTGCGGGAAGCCGGAGCCAGGATCGGCACCCCTTCCTTCTTCATCAATGGAAAACTACTGCAGGGAGCACAGCCTTTCACGGCGTTTGAAAGCGCGATAAACGAAGCGCTAGAAAAGGTCAACTAAGCTAGCAGACGGAAATGGCTAGCGAATCTGCTGCCGTCCCATCGCGATCCGATACGGTCACTGTGTCATTCAAAGGGGCTACGCCGACATCGCGTGGCCCCTTTTTTATGATCACCGAAAAAGAACTTTGATCGAGAAACACCCCTCAAATGTGGGTTGGTCTAGAGAAACGAAGGCTCCATGATCGGAAGATGTCGGAATTTCGAGGGCGAACGAACTCACTAGTTCCGACGGGGGAGTCGGAGGACGACTTCAGCCTGTCGCGCTTGCGCTGGATCATTCGCCTCCGCTGGTATGCGATGCTTGGTGTCGTTTTTGCCGCGGGGGCCGCGATGATTGGACTCGTCCCCGGACTTGCATGGCCCGTCATGTTGCTGACGGCAGCTTGCGGAAGCTTCTACAACTTCTTGCTTTGGCGCAGCCACCAAAGCCCGGCTGCACCGACGGGATGGCGAGCCGCCATGACCCAAGCCCTTATGGATCTCGTCATGTTGACGATCGTCCTTTGGGCAGCAGGAGGCGTGTCCTCTCCCTTTGTCGGATACTATGTATTCCACGTCGCCCTTGCGGGAATCTTGGGAGGCCCTCGCGCTACTGCGATCGCCGCAGGGATGAGCTTGTTCTTCGCTGGGCTGCTCGCTCTCGTGGAATGGGTTCCACCGGTTCAGATTGGAATTTGGAACCCAACACCCCCTTGGGATGCGCTCACCACCGGAGGGGCATTTGCCACAACGGTGATCGCGGTGGCTTATCTTGTAACCCACACGATGAGGGAGTTGCGCGACCGAGAGCGCGAGCTGTCCCGTGCCGGAGACCGCGCTGCGCTGGAGTACCAGCTCTTGTCCAATACACTCGACGAACTCGATGCAGGCCTAGAGGTAGTGGACGAGCATGGCGTGGTGATGTGGAGAAACAAGCGAGCAGAGGAGCTCGCGCCTTCATCGGCAGCGGTGGGCTCTGAATGGACGTGCCCCGGCAAAGTACGACCGTGCGAAAACGATGCAGCGGGAATCTGCCCAGTCCTCGGCGCACGCAGCGACGGGACGTCCGGACGCTGTAGGTTCGCCGTTTCCGAACGCAACCAAGAACGCGTATACGAAATGATGGTCTTCCCCCTGGCAACCCAGCTTGGCAAGGATCCTCGGACGATGAATCTCTACGTCGACCGCACCCAGGCCACGCTAGCAGAGCGTAACTTGATGATCGCGGAGAGGCTGGCAAGCCTTGGCAGGATAGCTCAGGGCGTAGCTCATGAGTTAAACACACCACTTGCAACCATTCGCACA
Source organism: Myxococcota bacterium (assembly GCA_039030515.1). GTDB lineage: Bacteria > Myxococcota_A > Polyangia > Polyangiales > Houyiibacteriaceae > JBCCEA01. Next base: position 27,027 of record JBCCEA010000021.1, read on the forward strand.
CTTGCAACCGACATGCGCGAAGCCTTAAAGGCCTTCAGAGATCCTCGGGGAGCAGGCGACCTAGACGAATCGGCCGCGTTGATTCAGGACGAAACCCGCCGACTCGCTCGAATCACCCATGCACTCCTCGCGGGAGGAGATCTCGCCAGGGGCCGGATTGAGGGATCGGTCTCGCTGGTGGCCGTAGTCGAGAGAGCGCGGGCGCTCGTGTTTGCCGGACTTCGAAAAGGCCCTGAAATTCTCGTCTCACCCACCCTATCCGATGTCGAAGTGCTCGCCGACTCGGACCGCCTGGTCCAGGTCTTGGTCAATCTGCTTCAAAACGCCACCGATGCCGTTCGGGACCAGGGACAGTCACGCATCCAAATCGATTTGGATCATCGTGACGATCGAGTGGATCTTCTCGTCGAAGACGATGGACCGGGGATCGCACCGTCCATGGACGCACGACTGTTTGAACCTTTTGCGACGACAAAGCCCCCGGGCGAAGGAACCGGGCTGGGACTCTACACGTCCTACATGCTCGTCGAAGCGATGGGAGGCCGGCTCTCATTAGAACCGGTCGAACCGCACGGAACCCGGGCTCGAGTCTCCCTCACTCGGGCGGCAAGAGGATGTCCGTTCCCGGAGACCCATCATGCGTGAGCGCATTCTTGTGATCGATGACGATGGAGCGTTTCGGTTTGCGATGCGCAAGGCGCTCAGCCGACTCGACTACGAGGTGCTCGAAGCTGAGGGCGGAAAAGAGGCCCTGAGTTGCCTGCGCAGAGACGTACCGCCCGATATTGCGCTGCTCGACCTGAGCATGAAAGACATGAACGGCCTTGAGGTGCTCAAGCGCCGAGGGGCCTGCCCGACGCCGATTATCGTGCTCACCGGCCACGGAACTGTAGACGCCGCTGTCGAAGCCATGCGGCTCGGCGCGTTCTCATTTCTGGAAAAACCGGTAGATGCAGCGATACTGGCGCCGCTTCTCAAGCGGGCACTCGCCGAGACCGCGCGCACGGCATCGATAGGCTCAGAATCGACAACCCCTGATCTCGTGGGAACAAGCCCGTCGATGACCGAACTAAAAGCATTCATCAAGCGAATAGCTCCAACTGATGAGACCGTCACCATCTACGGAGAGACAGGCACCGGTAAGGAAGTCGTTGCCCGTCAGATTCACTGGCAAAGCGAACGTCGGAACAAGCCTTTTGTGGCGCTAAATGCAGCGTGCGTCCCACGCGATCTCTTTGAGAGTGAGCTCTTCGGCCACCGCAAGGGAGCGTTCACTGGAGCATCGGCCGACCACAAGGGCCTTTTTGTTGAGGCCGACAAGGGCACCTTGTTCATCGACGAGCTCGCCGAGCTACCTCTCGACAGCCAAGCAAAGCTCCTTCGAGCTCTTGAGACACGATGCGTTCGGCCTCTGGGCGCCAACAAGGAGGTGTCCGTGGACGTTCGCATCGTTGCCGCCACCAACCGACTGCTCTGGCGGGAGGTCAACGAAAAGCGCTTTCGGGAAGACCTGTACTTTCGGCTCCAGGTATTTCCGGTGGTCGTGCCACCGCTGCGAGAACGTCTTTCTGATCTCAGCGACCTATGCCGTCACTTGCTCGATCGGTTGGGTCATCCAGACATCGACCTGGAGCCTGAGGCAGAGCCGGCACTGACCAGTTACGGCTGGCCAGGCAACGTCAGAGAACTTCTCAATGTCCTGCGTCGTTCTGCGTTGTTCGCAGATTCGGGCACTGTCGGTCACGAACTGATACGCCGAATGGTCGCGGCTTCCGTGTTTGGACGAACCGGAGTGCCGCAACAGCAGAAGGGCCGAGTCGGTGAGCGGTCGCTAAGCGATAGAGCCAGCGAAGCGATTGAAGCGGAAAGCCTGGCGGACGTCGAGCGTGCCCACATCGAGCGAACGCTACAGCGTTTCGGGGGCAACATCACTCGAACTGCAGCGGCGTTGAAGATTGACCGTCGAACGCTGCAGCGAAAACTACGCGATATGGGTGATCTCGAATAGGGCCGGGCTTTCTCGAATAGAGCTGGGCTTTCTCGAATAGAGCCGGGCTTCGTACAAGCGCCTAAGGTCGAGACTTTCTACAGAGGCCTAAGTCTACCTAAAATCGGCCCTGCAACGCTGCGCCTCCACCTCGTTTTACGGTAAGAGGCTGCATCGAGAGGCGTGCTTCGCTGGAGGAGGACTCCGAATCCCGATCCAGCAGCACGAAAGTCAGACCCAGCCCGGCAAAAATCGCTGCCGCCCCGAGAGCCACATCGGTGGCAAGGGCGAGGCGGTTGGCTCGATCGGCGCGACCCGAGGGACAGACCCCGAGGGCGCCACAATCACTAGAGGCCAGCTGAGATTCCTCGGACAACGCCCAGGGCCCTAAAATGGCGGCGCTTAGTAAGGAGGCCCCTGCGGCCGAAAACATGGCGATCGATACCACGGTTCTGGAGCTCAGCGTGGTCGTATTGGTTTCCAGTACGGAATCGGTTGGGCGTACTTCATCGGACAGCAGGTCGCCGTGACGCTCTTCGAGTCTCTTGAGACGCGACTCGACATTGGAGCGGTTTCGTATCTCTGGGGTCTCGGCGAGGTAGCGGCGGAGATAGGTGATCGCCTGCTGAAATTGGCCGAGCTGCTGGTGGCAAAGGTGTAAGTTGAAAAGGAGCTCAGATCGACCACTCAACTCATAGGCTCTCTGAAACTCCTGCAGCGCTAGCGCCCAATCTGCCGCCTCGTAGTGGGAGGCCCCAGCTTCGAAATGAAGGCGAGCGGTGCGTTCGGACGAGCGGGACTGGGTCGCGCTCGCACTGCTACCAGAGCTCGCACTGCCACCAGAGCTCGCACTGCCACCAGAGCTCGCACTGCTACCGGAGCTCGCACTGCCACCAGAGCTCGCACTGCTACCGGAGCTCGCGTTGCTGCTCGAACTGGCACTGCTGCTCGAACTGGCACTGCTATTCGAACTGCCACTGTCCCTCTCCCGAGTAGACTGCGCGCGGGTCGGAGTCGGCTCGAAAAGCATGCCTAAGAGAGGCAGCAAGACCCACCAAGACACCCACAGCTCCCTAAAGCGCACGCGAACCTGACCGCTTCATACTTTGAATGACTCCCTTTGTGCCAACCTCGCGCAGGGCGAGCGGTTCACTGGCCAAGAAAATTTCAGAGGCCAACGGTAAGAACTGGGTAACGTAGCGCAAACCGATTGGAACGGCATCCTGTGTGGGCTTCTGCATACAACCTTGTCTCCACAGTCTACGAGCTCAGCGTTCAAGGTCTACCCGCGCTGTCCCGACCTAGGAAGAGATATCCCGGTCGACAATAGAGAGCGGACTGTCGGTCCGCGTCGCGAGAAGCTCTTTTGGTGGACCTTCACGTCTCAAAAAGATCCTAAGTTCCGCTCCTCCAGAGTCGGATTCGTCTACCTCGATAGAGCCACCGTGCTCCTCTACGATCCGGTGCACAACGGCGAGACCAAGTCCCGTACCGCCTGCCTTGGTCGTAAAATAGGGTTCGAATACCTTGGATCTTTGATCGAAGGGAATCCCGGGTCCGTTGTCCCGAATTCGAGCCAAAACCCCGGTGGGGAACGCCTCCAACTCGATGCACACCTCTGCGCCCCGAGAACCGTGTCGCGCAGAGGCGGCAGCGATTGCGTTCTGAACAAGATTGACAAACACCTGAATGACCTGTTCCCGATCTGCCTGAACGGACTCCACGGTGCCGAGCATAAGCTCGATCGACACCTGATCGGTCTGAAGCAGTCCGCAAACATGAGTTAGGACGTCACCTACATCCACAGCGCGGACTCGGGGACGCGGCAGGCGAGCAAAACGACTAAACTCAGAGACGATCCGCCGAAGCCGCTCCACCTCCTCCAAGATGGTAAGCGTCGATTCTTCAAAGATCTCCTCAAAGTCTGGATGACGCTTTGCGTGGGTTTTACGCATCGTTTCGATCGATACCTGGATCGGTGAAAGAGGGTTCTTAACTTCGTGGGCAATACGGCGCGCAATGTCGCGCCATGCCGCAATGCGCTCTGCCCGCAACAACCGCTCTCGCGTAGAGCGAAGCGTTCCGATCATCCGATGAAATGCAGACACCGCACGTCCCACCTCATCAGGCCGACGAGATGTAAGGGGAGAGGAGAGATCACCTGCAGCAACCCGCTCCGCAGCCAACTCGAGCTCCCTGAGCGGCCGGATAAGACCGCGCGTCACGCCCCACGCAAGCCCAAAACTCAGCACGAACGCGAACGCTCCGGCCCAGCCCAAAAGTGTTGTTAGTTCAGCGGATCTACCGCTGGTCTCGGCGTGGTCGGTGTCTTGTTCGCCGGGTGGGTCAACCGCCGGGTCAGGCTCTGATGGAGCCACGAGGTCGAAATTGGGGTTCCTCCGAGCAGGGTCAGGCTCCGTAGCCTCCACAAACCGATGCTCCGTCCATAGGGACGACCGACGCTCGGCCTGGGTCACCGCACCTACCAAAAGCAGGGGAGCAAGTGACGCGAGAAGTAGCGAGCACGCCATCCGAAAGTAGAGTGAGTGCATCAGCGCTCTTCAGTTTCATGGGAGATGCGAAATTGCTCCATCAGTAAGGTGCTCGAATCCGCAATTTCTTCTTCCGGTGCGAAGGATGTGGGCTCTGTGCCTTCTAAGAACACCTCTTCAACGGCATCTTCTTGCTCCTCATGCGCCAACAAACCGCTGTCGGGGTCCACGCGCCTCGTGACCACACCGCTCGGCATCCGAAACTCGAGGCGCGGTCGTCCTTCAAGACCGGCAGCCATCACCTCGATCCAGATGGGAAGCGCGCTTCTGCCGCCACTCTCTCGCCGTCCGAGCGACCTGCGATCATCAAAGCCAACCCAAACTCCGGCAACTAACTCAGGTGAGTACCCTACAAACCATGCGTCTCGAGCCTCGTTGCTGGTCCCTGTCTTGCCGGCGATGGGATAGCCCAAACGCCGAGCTGCTCGGGCTGTGCCCTGCTCCACCACACTTCTGAGCAGGGTCGTCACCACAAAGGCTTCCGCTGGACTGAGGACATCTCGAGGAGCCTGATCGTCGCGAATGGGAACGATCTCTCCCGATGAATCTCGAATACTGCGTATGAATCTCGGGCGCGCAAAACGGCCTCCGGCAGCAAACGTGGTGTAGGCGTTGGTCAGTTCCATGAGCGAGACATCGCTTGCCCCAAGGGAGAGAGACAGGCTTGGTTCAAGAGAAGAACGGATCCCGAGCTCCCGGGCGAACGAAACAACCGACTCCGGTTTGAGCTTTTCGATCACGCGGACGGCAACCATGTTGATCGAACGTGCAAGGGCGACGCGAAGGCTTACATCTCCTTCAAAACGCCAGGTCTCGTAGTTACTGGGTCGCCATTCATCATAGACCGCAGGCGCATCGATCACCCGAGTGGCGGGAGTGAACATTCGGGTCTTGATTCCCAGCGCATACACCAGCGGTTTGAACGTGCTTCCCGGTTGACGCACCGAACGCGTTGCGCGATTGAATCCTCCCGGACTCGCTTGAGCGCTGCCGATCAAAGCGAGTACCTCTCGACTCCGTGCCGACATCAGAACAACAGCCCCCTCTGGGCCTAACTCCAGACGTACCGTCGCCGGCAAGCCACGCGCGGGCTCACCGAGATGCGCGAGAGACACCCGTAAGTGAGCGCCCTGCGCTGCAAAGCGCGACGGCGGAAGTTGTTCTGGATTGAAGCGTTCATGTTGGGAGAGGTCGACGAGCGCCGGCAATCCGCCCACGTCGACAGATAGCGTGCCGTGTTCATCGTCCGAAGCGACGACCTTGGCGATATAGGAGCGGCCGTACTGAAGTTGCGTAAGTCGTTTTGAAGACCGCGAGCGAGTCGGTCGACGCAAAGGCGCCTGATAGCCTTGCCGCGCGTCGAGCTCGGTGAGGCCAGTGAGCAGCGCCATCCGGGCCTTGCGCTGCAAACCGATATCGAGCGTGGTCTGAATCGTATACCCGCCGAGCGAATAAGCTTCTTCGCCCACGAGTTCTCTAAGCTGCTGGCGCACCAGCGTAAGCACTTCAGCCGCTTCCAAGCCCTCAGCACGCCCAGAAACCAAAGGTATTTCGGTCTGCCGCGCCGCCTCAATTTCCGCAACGCTTAGGTCGGGCCAGTATTCGCGCCGCTTGGATTCAAGCTGGGAGAGTACAAAAAGCTGTCGACGCCGCGCTGCTTCTGGGTGCCTTCGCGGTGAAAGTCGGGTTGGCGCCTGTGGCAAGCCCGCGATGAGAGAGGACTCCGCAAGCGAAAGATGGTCGACGTCTTTACTGAAATAATACTGAGCGGCCTCCTGAACGCCGTATCGTCCATGTCCGAAATTGATGTGATTCAAATAAAAATGAATGATTTCATCTTTTGTGAATTCTTGCTCCAGTCGACGAGCGAGGATCAGCTCGCGGATCTTGCGCTTGATGCTTCGTTCTGGGCTCAGGAGTAAAGTCTTCACCACCTGCTGGGTAATCGTGCTCGCCCCTTGAGGGCGCCTGCCAGATAGGGGCTCGAGAATGACCGCACGCAGGATTCCCGGATAGTCCATGCCTTTATGCCGGTAGAAATCAGCGTCCTCAGCGGCGAGAATCGAAAGCACGAGCACTCGAGGGATACGCTCCATCGGCACCACCGTGCGCCTCTCCTCGAACAGGGTTCCGATCACCACGCCGTTGCGATCGAGAACTCGAGTCGTTTGCGGGGGGTTGTAGCTTCGTAACTCTTGAACCGAAGGAAGATCCTGCGCGTAGTAGCTGAACAGGCCGAAGAGAGACAACGACCCAGCGACGAAAGCCAGTAGAACGAGCTGGAACAGGCGCCGCATCCATCTTCGCGCCAAGGGACGCTTCACCCGGGTTGGACGAGAATTCGAACGATGCTTCTTGCGACTCGGCCCGCCGTTGCGTGTGGTCGTTCGTTGAACTGCCATGATCCGGCCGGAATTTCCTCTAAACCCTGGTGGAGCCTCGAGCGAGGTGCGGACTCGAGTTGGGCAAAGACCATACGAACTGGGATCGCGCCGCGCAATGCCACCTGCGCAATACCTCCTGCGTATGCCCCCCGCACCGTGCCTCCTGCACAGGGGCTAGCTTCGCTCCATCGCATTGAGAGGCCCACGAAAGTTGCTAAGGGAGCGAGCCTTGAAACGCACGGGTCCCAACCTTCACACGGTGCCTCAGTCGAAACCACTTCCCGCCGAGGCACAGGTCGTCGTCGACGTGCTGAGCCAGGTCGTGACCGGCGAGCGACTCAAGCGGATCGATCAGATCATCGCGCAACGAACCGACCAGGTTGTGCCGGTTCTCGAGGGACTGACAGACCCGCACAATATCTCTGCGGTGCTTCGCTCCTGTGATGCCTTTGGCATACAGGGGGTCCATGTGATCGAAGGAACGTACGGATTTGTTGCAGCCCATGCGGTGTCTCGCGGCAGTGAGCGCTGGCTTGACGTCGTGCGTCATGAAACGGCCCTGAGCTGCGTCACAGACCTGAAGTCTCAGGGGTACAGCATTTATGTTGCGGAAATGCACGGTGCCGTTGCTGTCGAAGAGCTATCTAGTCTTCGGAAGGTCGCCCTGGTGCTGGGTAACGAGCATCGTGGTGCGAGTGACGCCATTCGGAGCGCGGCGGACGGTAGCTACCGTATCCCTATGCGGGGCTTCGTAGAAAGCCTAAACGTGTCCGTCGCCGCAGCGGTGACGCTTTATGCAGCGACGTCCAACCGTGCTCGCGAAAGCCTGAGTGAAACGCAAGCCTTGGAACTCAAAGCGCGCATGCTGCTGAGAACCGTGAACGACGCCGAGAAACTGGTAGGCACGTACCTGCGCGACAGGCCCTCTTAGCGAGAAACACACTCATGTCTCGGACTCGCCGACCCGCACCCCGACGACCAGGGTGCCTCCGGCATACGCCTGACCCGCAATGAAAAACGGGTCTCCTGCGGACGCAACCACTTGGAGCAGAGGCAGGTAATCGCGTTCCCGAGGTCGATCGATGCTCACCTTAACTTGGAATCGACCATCCGGCATGATTCGCTCGAGCAAGATTCGTAGGCGTCGACCGTTGGGTAGCGCTACTTCCGAGGGGCGCCCCGCAACCAATCGAACGCGCGGTCGTGATTCTACCTCCATCGATCGAAATGTGGTGAAAGGAGGCCTTTGAAGCGCCGGCAGCTGCTGCAAAGACGGGTCGATACGCCCAGCTTCTTCTCGAGCGAGTACGACGATAACTTCCGTTTGCACCCCCTGCGCCGAAACCGACCTGGGGAAATAAGATAGCGCGATACATGCAACAAAGACCCCGCTGCATAAACTCACTCGGCACGGAGACGTGGCCTTTAGCTTTTTCGTGAAGCCTCTTCTGCTGTCTGATGGGTTGCTGTGCTCTGAACTGTTCATCATACGATCGCCCTCGTCTCTTGATGCTCCGAATCCATCCTAAGCGGTATCAGTATTCAAGGCGTCCATTCGCAAAATCTTCAGCGATCCAAACGACGGCGAGGGACTCACCCCGGGTTCCCTCTACTGAAAATACGGTACCGCTATGGTCGCCAAAATCTACTTCTAGAACTTCAGAACCGGCCGACGGCTCATCGATCACCGCAGCCATGCGCTCCATCACTCTTGATGGTTTCTCCTTGCTTGAACGCCCTGGTGCTTCCGCGCGCTCTGCAGCACTCAGGTCTGCTGGGATCGCACCAATCCCATCCCCCATCTCTACCTTCGCCGGAATCTCTAGAATCGCTGAGCGTTCCTCCGCATTCCAGGGCTGAAGGTAGGCGAGCGCAAGCGCGGCGGCGACGGCGCACACCGTAGAGAGCAGTGCGATCCGCCGATCACGCCGCTGCATATATGCTGCAAATGCCACTCGCGATTGTGGCTCCTCGTGACGAGCCAAACTTCCCTGCTCTTCGATAGCAAAAAAAAGACGCTCCGAATCGAGATGGATCGTGGATTCTTCGGCCGCCAAACGAATCAATTTCCCGAAACGCAGCGCGGCCTCCGCTCGACTTGCAAGCGCTGGATCCTCATCAAGACGCTTCTGAAACGCGGCGTGTTCGGCGGCGGAAAGCTCCTGGTCTAGATACCGCTGAAGCTCATCATCTTCGGCGAAATCGGTCACGGTGCCTCCTCTATACTGAGGTCTCCCTGCAGGTACTCGGCAAGGACCTGTTGCATCCTCCGGCGCGCATGAAACAAGCGACTCATGATCGTTCCCTTGGGTACTTCGAGAATCGTAGCGATCTCGTCGTAGCTCAATCCTTCCACCTCGCGCAGCAAGATCACCGCTCGATGGTACTCGGGAAGCTCGGCGAGCGCTGAGTGGATCGCCTCCAGAAGTTCTTTTCTGAGTACGGTTCGAACGGGATTGCTGTCTAGAAACTGAGGGAGCTGTACTTCACCGTCGGGCAAGAGCCGGGTTTCTTCACACTCCTGCTCACTGCCTCTTCGTCGCTTTCGTACGTGGTCGATCGCGAGGTTGGTCACGATTCGATAGAGCCAAGTGTAAAAACTGGAGTTCCCTTGAAAGTTGTCGATGTGCCGATAGACCTTGATGAACGCCTCTTGAACGACATCCAGCGCATCCTGTTCACGTTTGACCACTCCGTATGCAACTGCAAAGGCGCGCCGGTGGTAGCGGTCGAATAGCTGCCTAAATGCACGCTGGTCTCCGTCTTTGACGCGCGCCACGAGCTTTTGATCCAGCTCTCGATCGATCCGGACGCACGACGTACCTCCTATGCACTTCGACGTGGTGACTGGAATTTGATTCATCTTCAGGACGCAATTCTTATGTGGGCACCAAGACTCCAATACCTCCGCAGGCACCGGTGTAGATGGTAACGAGATACCGCTGGGAAATCCCGCGAAAACAGGCGTTGATCGGTGAAGCGGAAGCTTTGATCGGCAAAGGTGAGCGCACCCCTCCACCGCAACCCGCAATCGACCACCCTGCCGTTGCCTCTAGGTCGTGTGGAGCTACCTTCTGCTCGTGCAGGGTTCCGATTCACTCAATCCCAGACAGCGAGAAGCCGCTGAGCATCGAGAAGGCCCGATGGTCGTCTTTGCGGGAGCGGGCAGTGGCAAAACACGGGTGATCACCCATCGAGTCTGCCGATTGGTGCTGGATCAAGGGGTTTCGGCCTACCGCATCGTCTGCGTTACCTTCACCAACAAAGCTGCATCCGAAATGCGCGAACGGCTTCATACCCTGATGGGAGACGCAGCGGAGTCGCTGTGGGTAGGGACTTTTCACGCAACCTGCGCCCGAATTCTTCGACGCTTTCACGAAGAGGTCGGTGTCAGAAAAACCTTCACAATCTACGATGATGGCGACCAGGTCGCTTTGATCACCCGCATCCTTCGAGACCTGGGACTCCGCAAGGGTAAGTCCGACGCAAAAGAGATCGCGAGGGCTATCTCCCGCGCGAAGCAGGAGGTCATCGGCCCGCAGCAGTTTGAAGTGGAGCGACCCGCAGACGAACTCGTAGCCCTCATCTACCCCAAGTATCAGGACGCGCTTGATCGAGCGGGAGCCTTGGACTTCAGCGACTTGATCTATCGCCTGGTGGTGGCGCTTGAATCGACCGCCGCCCTACGCGCCGAGTTGCAGGCGCGATTCCATCACGTGCTGGTGGACGAGTTCCAAGATACCAACCACGTTCAGTTCCGTTTGCTCAGAGCGCTCTGCCCCGCCGACGGCAATCTCTTCGTCGTCGGTGATGACGACCAAAGCATCTACCGCTGGAGAGGCGCCGACCGCCGCAATATCCTAGATTTTCGGAGATGGTTCCAGGACGCTCAAGTGGTAAAATTGGAGGAAAACTACCGCTCTACCAAGCGAATTCTGCGCGTGGCGCATGCCGTGATCGAGCGCAATCTGGATCGCGAACCGAAAACGCTTTGGACTCAGAACGAAGAGGGAGATCCGGTAACCCTTTGGCACTGCGAGGACGAACGGGACGAGGCGCATCGGATCGTCCGCGTACTGCAGGAGCACCTTGACGAGGGATGTTCGCTTGCCGAAATCGCGATATTCTATCGAATCCACGCGCAGTCCAGGGTGATCGAAGAAGCGCTTCGTGCGGCAGACCTCCCCTATCGAATCGTAGGCGGCACACGATTTTACGATAGGGCGGAGGTGAAAGACCTGCTCGCGTATCTACGGAGTATTCACAACCCGGACGACGATGTAAGCCTGCTTCGAATCATCAATACGCCCAGCCGAGGCATCGGAAAAACGACGTTGGATCGACTGCTCAATCGTGCCGCCGAGCGCGGTGAAGGCGTGTACCACACCCTACAAAAACTCGATTCAGAGCCAAGCGAGATTCAACCAGCGGCGGCGAAACGACTTCAAAAGTTCGCGAAGCTGCTCGCATCCTTTCGCCAGGGGATCGAGGACGGCATTTCCATCAGCGCGCTGGGACGACGGGTAGTCGAAGAAACCGGCTACCGTGAGGCGCTGCAAAAGCAGGATACGCCGGAAGCCGACGCCCGTCTTCAAAACGTTGAAGAACTGCTGGGCTCGCTGACAGAGTTCGAACAGGAGGCGGAAGAACCGTCTCTCGGGGCATTTCTGGAGTTGGTCACTCTGCAAACCAGTGCAGACCTCCAGGAAAGCGGCGAGCGGGTGACGCTGATGACGGTACACGCCGCCAAGGGCCTTGAATTTCCATCAGTCCTGATCGCAGGTCTTGAAGAAAAGCTCTTCCCGCTCAGGATAGGCGACGAGCTCTATTTAGAAGACAGAGAAGAGCTCGAAGAAGAGCGGCGTCTTGCCTACGTTGCGTTCACTCGAGCCAAGGCCCGTCTCCATCTCTTTTACGGAAGCGTGCGGCGGATTTTTGGCAAACTCAACGTGGCCCAGCCTTCTCGGTTTCTCTCGGAAATCCCGACGAGCGACGTCATGACCATGGCCAGCATGCCAAGGCGCAACATCTCGCGTTCGTCGAAAGAACATAGAATCTCTGGATACGGAACGCGCAGTGTCGACAAGTCTCCCTCCGCCCGCATGACAAAAGAATCCTACGTAGACACCACCGAGGGATTCGACTTCGAATCTGGATCGTTTTGCACCGGAATGCGGGTACGTCATCGCAAATTCGGGGTGGGGTTGGTGCGAGACGTGTTGGAGGGCATTCCGCCTAGGGTCTCGGTGGACTTCCCTGGGTGGGGGGTTAAGCGGATTGCGACGGCCTTTCTCGAGCCTCATTGAGAGAGGGGCTGGCTCAGCTTGAGCGCCCGCTTGCCTCCCATGCTCGGAACTCGACGTACTACAGTACGCCTTCACTCCTCCGCTTCCGGGGCGCTGGACCCTCAAACCAATCCATCCCCTCTCTCCTTACCAGCTGGCTCAGCTTGAGCGTCCGCTGCCTCCCATGCTCGGAACTCGACGTACTACAGTACGCCTTCACTCCTCCGCTCCAGGGGGCCTATGTCGGCCCAAACAGCGGCTTACCTCCGATGCTCGGAGCTTGAAGTAGCGAAACTACTCCTGCGCTCCTGCGCTCCTGGGGCGCTGGCTGTTTGAACCAACCTAGGCCCCCTGCGGATGTCGTTGCTGAATTGGCCCAAACAGCCGCTTTGTATCTTCGGAGGCTGCTATGACTTCTAGCAACCAGAGACCGTGGCGGGGAAGTCGAGCCGCTTGCCTCCCATGCTCGGAACTCGACGTACTACAGTACGCCTTCGACGCCTTCGGTCCCCATGCCTCTAGGCACCAAACGGACATTCAGTTAGGGGACTTGGAGCTCTGTTTTTTTGGCTTAGGCTTAGCCTTAGCTTTGGTTTCGGGCTTCGACGATTTGGACTCAGGCTTGGAAGCATCGCCGGCAGAGTTCTTGGATTCACTCTTGGGGCTTCCTTCGGTACTGGAGGACGAGTCTGCGCTTGACGAGTCTGCACTCGGAGCACTGGTTGTTTCACCCTCAGACGTGCTCTGATTGGACGGGCCGCTGTACAGATCAGAATACCATCCGCCCCCTTTGAGGATGAAGCCGCTGCTCTGACTAATGAGCCGACGCACCTTTCGTTTGCCGCAGATGGGGCAGACTTTGATAGCCGCGTCTTTTATCGACTGCTCTTGCTCAAACTCTTGACCGCAGGCATCGCAAGCATACTCGTACGTGGGCATGAACTTCTCCCAAAGGCTCCAAACAAAACGGCTTTGTAACGCTGTTCGGCGAAAAGTAAGCGGCCCTGCGCCGGTGTCAAGGGGTCAAGGCGCTCCATCGGACGCGGTCTCGAGACGATGTTCCCGGTAGCTCGGAGCTGCCGCATTGCAGACGTGGCCCAAATACCCACTCGCATCCGCCCTTAGCTCTCGCTCGCTCCCAACTCTCGCGTCTTCAGTTCCTCGAGCGCTGCTTCGAGTTCCGCCATCTCTGCTGCTTCGGGATCTGTTTCTTCTATGCGGGCCTCGACCGCCACGGTAGGAGCGTCATCCTGCACCATGCCCATTTTCCGTTTCAACGCGGCAAGCTCTTGCGCGGCGCTGGCGGTGGCCTCGAGTGATGCGAACTTGCTTTCGAGCGTGCCCCCGGTCTGCTGCTCACTGAGCTCAACGCTGGCTTCGGCTTCGGCCTCAATCTGATCGATTTGATTGGCCATTCTGTCGAATGTATCAAACGCGCTTGTGTCCGAGAGACCGCTCATCGTCTCGTGGATACTCTTCATCGCCTCCGCCCGACGTTTGCGCGTGATGAGCACGTTCTTTTTACGCTTTGCTTCCTCAATCTTGTCGCCTAGCGCCCGCAACGCGGTCTTGAGCTGTTCCGTCGCGCTTCTTTGTTTTTCCCACTGTTCGCTCAGCTGATCTGCAAGCTGAGCGTGCTCCTTCTTGCGGCCAAGCGCCTCTTTGGCGAGATCGTCTTCCCCTGCCTGAATCGCTAGAATCGCCTTTCGCTCCCAGTCTTCTGCCGTGCCCAGCTGGCTTTTGTATTGTTTCTGAAGGCGTTTCTCATCGGCGATCGCCACCGCAACCTGTTTCTTGGCTTCAGTCAGCTGTTGATTCATTTCGAGGATGACCTGATTGAGCATCTTTTCGGGATCTTCAGCCCGATTGATCAAGTCGTTTAGGTTGCTCTTGATAAGCTGAGCGAGTCGGCCAAAAAACCCCATCCGTTGCTCCTAATCAGGCTTGGCTACGAAAACGAGCCAAGGTTTCGTAGTGGTTGGTAAGGGCCAGGGAGAAGTCGTCAAGCGTGCCTTGAAACTCAGAGTAGTCGAGATGCTCGATTCGGAGGGTACAGGTAAGCACGACATTGCCATCCGAAACTCCGTAAGCGCCGTGCACCATGTCTTCGGCATTCCACTGGAGAAGTTGCGCGTACAGAGCGGGCTCTTCCGCCACCGTAGATAGCTCGAGGACCTTGACTCGAAAGAGAACAAGTGGGCCGTCGAGCCGTACTACGATTCTCTCTCCTGAAGCCCGCCCTTCCAGCAGCCACATGGCGTCTCCATCTTTTCCAACCTCTTGGTGGGGAAGCCCGCTACGCATCAGATATGATTCAATATCTTCTCGTGTGTGCATCTTCTCTCCGAAAGGGAACGGGGCCTCAGACCTTAAGCTGAGCCGACCTGGAACTGCTGGAGGAGTGTGTTCATGCTTCCTCATCTCCAGCAGGATTGGCGAGCTTTCTCGTCCAAAGAATCGCGTCTTTTCGTTCCTCACCGATCAACATCGCTTTTGCAAGCAAACCAGTCTTTCGGTAGCCAGCTGCGAGGAAACTGGTCGAGAGCGCCACATCGTCCGAGGGGGCAAAGGAGAATGCGCTAACGATACCTCGCGCTTTGAGCTCCTCACCGATATCCCTTAGACCTCCAGTGAGTGCGTGCACTTCACTTTCTTCTTTAGGAGTCCTCAGTACTTCCATCAGAGAGTGTCCGAAACAGTCCTGAAATTCGATGGAGATAAAGTTGGGTTTCGCCTTCTTGTACGCGACGCTGTAGTGCGCTCTCTCTGCGTCCCGTCCAAAAGGGTCAAACGTGCCGATTGCGGAAAGTCGCTTCCACTGCTGGTCGCGAGCAGAAAGCGCTTCTTTTTCTTCGGCAATATCGAGCTTGACCTTCAGCTCCTCGGGAACGTTCTTCAATTCTTTCTTGGCGGCGTTGATCGTTCGCTCCGAAAGCTTGACGTCCGATTCGGTGAGTTCCTCGGAGGCAGTGCGGCTTCCGATAACGCATCCGCAAAGATGGCCGTCGCTTCGCTTATAAAATCCAGGGATGGTCCCTTCTCGAACAAAACCAACCCGAGTCCAGGAGGAGACTTCATCTTTCTCGACGAGCGTGATCACTTTGTGGACCTGCTCACGTTTGGCTACCGACTGGATATAAAGTCGCTTTGCCGGGAGCGCTCCGGCACGAAAGTCGATGACGCGAATGGAGCGCGTCCTCCGATTCAGTACGAGGCAAAGATATGCGCTCTCCGATCGAAAGTAGAGCTCTTCTACGGTAGGAAGCGACTCCTTCGATTTAGGCTTCGCCTTTGCTGTGCGGACCAAACTGCACCCCCCTGGCAATAGGATTCGGACGGGTTGCGAAGCTACGAAATACGCGAGGGGCTGTCAATGGAGCCGCATTCCGGTAGATCGAAGCGGCTGGAGGAGCGCCGCAGCAAGCCACTCCCTGCCTGATGGTCGCTGTCTTGAAGCCGCTCAACCGACGGGCGCCTTCACGCTACTGCACTATGCTTCGGCGGTGGACCCATCGCCCTCACATCCTCCCAAGCAGACCATCCGGTCGATGGTGCTTTTTTCGGCGGCTTTGAGTTTTATCGGCACGTGCGGCATTCAGCGAGGCATCACCGACATCGATCCGCCCCCGACACCCGAGGCCACTGAGTCTCAGAGCGAGCTTGAGGCCGCCAATCACAATACGGTAGCTGCCATTGCGGAGACGACGTTCAGCGCCCCTTGGCGCGCAAAACTCGGTGCAATGAACATCGTCCTAAGCTTCATGCTGATCGCGGCCGCCATCCTACTCGCCACCCGCAGCAGACATGCGATCTGGTGGACCCAACAAAGCTTGATCGCCAACGCACTGTGGACGGTGGCCGACATGACATCGATTGCCCAGTCCATGCTTGAGGCGAAGCCCGAGCTCGTTGACCTACTCACCGTCCAGGCCCACCTCACCGATCCGGATACGGACAGCGCGTTCATGGCGAACACGAGCTATTGGCTTTTTGTTGCCTCGATTGTCATCGCCGGTATCGCTCGCCTACTCGTCTACGTCTACGCGGCCTTCTGGCTTCGACGCAGTGAAGTTCAGACCCTTATTCCGCCGACCAACGAGACGCCCTAGTGGGGGCATCCACCACCCCCCAGCACGCCTCCAGCGGGCCTATGTCGGCCCAAACAGCTGCTTTCCTCCCATGCTCGGAGCTTGAAGTAGCCAAACTACTCCTGCGCTCCTCTGCTTCCGGGGCGCTGGCTGTTTGAACCAACCTAGGCCCCCTGGGTGGTGGTGGTCTCTAGGCCCAAACAGCTGCTTTCCTCCCATGCTCGTCCCTTGAAGTAGCCAAACTACTCCTGCGCTCCTGTGCTTCCGGGGCGCTGGCCGTTCAAACCCATCGAGACGCGCTGGGCCGAGGAGGAGGGTACGAATGGGTACCTGACGACGACGAGCGAAGAGGAAGCGGCTGGTTGGGCCGACATACGCGTGCCCAGCGGGCCTAGGTTGGTTCAAACAGCTAGCGCCCCCGTGGCGAGGAGGAGGAGGGTACTTAAGGTACCTGACGACGACGAGCGAAGAGGAAGCAGCTGTTTGGGCCGACATACGCGTGCCCAGCGGGCCTAGGTTGGTTCAAACAGCTAGCGCCCCCGTGGCGAGGAGGAGGAGGGTACTTAAGGTACCTGACAACGACGAGCGAGGAGGAAAGCAGCTGTTTGGGCCGACATAGGCCCGCTGGGAGGAAGCAGCTGTTTGGGCCAACCTAGACCCGCTGGGAGGAAGCGGCTGGTTGGGCCGACATAGACCCGCCTTTAGAAGGAGACGCGACGCATAATCATACGAGGCAACCACCGAATCACGCCCATCACGGCGCCCCATATGGCGGGCGTATAGACGACAGGGTGGCCGCGGTCGATTCCGCGAAGTACGGGCCCGACAGTATCTTCCGGGTCTGCGGAAAAAGGCGGTTGCGCAAGACCTGCCGTCATCGAGGTACGGATGAATCCCGGCTTGACGTTGACTACTTTGAGCCCCTCCGAACGATAGCGGTGATCCAATCCTTCGAGGTAGTGAGAAAGACCCGCCTTTGAGGCGCCGTAGAGCACCACCGGCTTGCGACCACGATCTCCTGCTACCGAGCTAAAGACGCAGATCGTACCGCCACCAGAGGCCAAAAGCCGGCGACGCAGCGCTTCACAGAACAAAATCGTATTGGTGAAGTTGGTCGTGAGCACCTGGGCAAGTCGATCTTGATCGCACTCCAACTGCTTTTGGGTTCCAAACAGCCCGGCCGTCACAACTGCAGTATCGATACCGCCAAGAAACGCCTCTGCCTCAGAGAGCGCCGAATCGAAGCACTCCGGCTTCAACAAGTCACAAACGGCAGTGCCGATCTTGGCGGCTCCACCGCGAATCCGTAGATCGTCGGCGCTACGCTCAAGATCGGCCTGTTGACGACCTAGCAAGACGATCGCGTCGCCGCGCTCCGCCATAGCTCGAGATATTGCGCGTCCCATACCGCGGGTTGCACCAAGAAATACCACGCGTCCCATCGTCTTCCTCTCGCTGCTGGGGACTAGCGCTCGGGGTCCTTGAGCAGCCGAACAGATTGACGGCTCCGAAACACCCGCTCGGGATCCCACTGGTCTCGAATACGATTGAACTCTTCCAGACGAGGTTCCATCGCATGAAAATGTTCTGACAGCGTCAGTGTATCCTTCGTCAGATACATCCGGCCGCCCTCTTTGAGCACCTGTTCATTCAGGTCGTTGATCGCCTCCTGAATCCCGTCTCCAAGAGGTATGTCGAGCGCGATGCTCATCCCCGGCTTGGGAAAAGACAAGACGCCCTCTCCCTCAGCGCCACAGTCCTTGATCACGGCGAGGGGAGAAGCGCAACCGTGCTCGGTCAGGATCTCGAGCACCCTTCTCGCAGAACCAGGACCCGCTTCCCGAGGAAGGACGCACTGATACTGGGTAAATCCTCGCGGACCATAAACCCGATTCCAGTGTTGAATCGCGTCCAGCGGGTAAAAAAATTGAAGCGGATCTACGAGCGCCGAACGTTTTGGGGGGAAATGAGCTCGGTAGTACATTTCGTTGAATAGCGCGACGGAGCTTCGTCCGAGAGCCCAGTTGGGAAACTCAAACGGTAGGGTGGGACGCGCTAGAGCCTTTGGAGACTGCTTCGGTGCCTCTCCCGCTTCTGCCCAGCGACCTTGAATAAGAATGCCTCGCCCGATGTCTTTGCCGTTTTTGCTGCGTTTGACGCAATCGATCCAACCTACGGTCATCGGCCATTCTTTTGCGGCCTCGATGAGCGCATCCTGGAACACATCGATATTCGGTATACGTTTGGTCTCCTGGTAGATCCACGGACTGGGAATGCGACGCATTTTCAGTTCGACTTCGAGGATATGCCCGGTCAAGCCCATGCCGCCAACGGTGGCCCGAAAGAGATCTTCGTGTTCTTGCCGGCTGCACCAGAGCACCCGTCCATCGGCTACCTGCATGCGCAACCGAATGACGTGTGCACCGATGCAGCCGTCGACATGGTGGTTCTTGCCGTGGATGTCCGAGGCGACCATGCCCCCCAGAGTGACGAAGGCGGTCCCGGGAGATACCGGCGTGAACCAACCTCTCGGCAAGAAGAGGCGATTCATCTCGGCAAGGGAAAGGCCAGACTCGGCGAGCAACAGGCCGGTTGCCTCGTCGAAAGAGAGCAGCCTGTCGGCTCGAGTCGTGTTGAGGGCCACGGGACGGTCCGCGGGTGGCAGGGAGGAGTCGCCGTAAGAGCGACCTAGACCCCGAGCGATCGGTGCGATCGGAGAAGTAACGAGATTTTCAGGAGTCACTTCGCGGGCTTCGACAGCGACTCGCCCCCAGCCCGCAAGGGTGCTGCGCTTCCCCTCCCCTGCCGACGGTTCGTCGTTTGATCGTGCGCCATCTGCTCTTGCGCTGTGGGTGGACGGGCTTGCCATGACCGCGATATAGCACTTTCGATCGCTGATTCAGAGTTCCGAGCAGCGCTTTTGGGGGGATGTTCCAGACGGCAAACACGCTGCAGACGCTTCGCCCTTTTCGATCGATGTGTACACCTCGATCTATGTGTGCACCGGGCTGAACTTACAGCAGTTCGGCAAGCTCTTCGGCTCGGTCGGTCCGCTCCCAAGTGAAGGTTTCCTCAGTCCGTCCGAAATGGCCGTACGCCGAGGTGGGACGGTAAATCGGTCGGAGCAGGTCGAGCGTCTCGATGATCGCGCCAGGTCTGAAGTCAAATGCTTCCGACACCGCTTTGGATATCTTTTCGTCGGGGATCTTGCCGGTTCCGAACGTCGTCACAAACACGCCCATCGGCTTCGCTACTCCGATGGCGTAGGCCACCTGCACTTCCGCTCGGGTCGCGAGTCCCGCCTTGACGATATTTTTCGCGACGTATCGCGCGAAATAGCATGCGCTCCGGTCGACCTTGGTTGGGTCTTTGCCGCTGAACGCACCGCCCCCGTGACGTCCCATGCCTCCGTAGGTGTCGACGATGATTTTTCGACCGGTAAGACCTGCATCGCCGTGCGGTCCTCCGATAACGAAGCGTCCGGTGGGATTGATCCAGAACTTGGTCTTGCTATCGACCATGGCCTTCGGAAGAACGGGGAGGATCACTTCCTCTCTGATCGCAGAGGTGATCTCCTCATGCTTCATCTCAGCCGCATGCTGCGTAGACAGCACCACCGCATCGATGCGGGCGGGCATACCCTCTGCGTCGTATTCCACCGTAACCTGGGCCTTACCGTCGGGTCGACACCAGGGAAGCGTCCCGTTCTTTCGGACCTCGGAAAGCCTTCGCGCGAGCCTATGCGCAAGATCGATGGGCATCGGCATCAAGGTTTGGGTCTCGCTGCAGGCGTAACCGAACATCAGACCCTGGTCTCCAGCGCCCTGTTCTTGGT
Organism: Myxococcota bacterium; assembly: GCA_039030515.1. Lineage (GTDB taxonomy): Bacteria > Myxococcota_A > Polyangia > Polyangiales > Houyiibacteriaceae > JBCCEA01. The sequence continues at coordinate 47,158 of JBCCEA010000021.1, forward strand.
AGAGCCCGCTTCCTTCGGTCACGCCCTGAGCAATATCGGGCGATTGGGACTCGATCGCGGCGAGTACGGCGCACGTGCTGCCGTCAAATCCCATCGAGGAATCCGTGTAGCCGATGCCTAAAATCGTATCTCGCACCAGGCTCGGAATATCGACGTAGGCATCCGTTGTGATCTCACCCGCGACGATCGCATACCCGGTCTTGACCATCGTCTCGCAGGCCACCCGGGCGACCGGATCTTTTGCCAGAATCGCATCGAGAATCGCATCGCTGATGGCGTCACAGATCTTGTCTGGATGCCCCTCGGTCACCGATTCGGAGGAAAACACGTAGCCAGCCATCAATTCTCCTAAGCGCAGGGCGAGCTTGAAGTAGTAAGAGGCCGATTCCGCGATGTCAACACCGGAGCTCTGGAAGGCCATGTAGCCGAGCCGCCTGCTTGGATTTCAGCGGAAAGTTCGAATCTCAGCGAGAGACTTCAGCGCGCAGTTTGCGCTTCCGAGCGCAGCACTTCCGACCAGCGCAACATCGCACTTCCTGCATGCTGCACGTAGTCGTTACGAACGCGGAGATCAAAAGGGGTTGCGGGGATTCCGCCAAGCATGGACCTGGGATCTCGAAATAGATGCGCTGGACCCGGGTCAAAACGCCACCTCAGAAGTTGTCCCATGCCCTCCTCGATAATCGTGCGCAAGATTGCCGTATCGACATCCGCGCGCCGCGCCATTTCAAAGGTAGAGACGAAGGCCTCGAGGCGGGAACCCGATGCGGCAAGTTTGGGTGCGATGATGCCTGGACCAGCGCCGAAGGCACCACGCACATTCCAGGGCGTTTCACCTTCGCGGTACTGAATCTTCCGATTCCAGTTCGCCCATCTCATGCAAAAATCCAAAGCCTCCTCTAGAGGGGCCCCGAGTGCTCCTGCATCGAGCGCCTCGGACCTGGGAGGGTTTTGAGAAGCGGCCTCCGCCGCGATACACGTCCAGTGCTCCTCTCCGTAATAGTAGCGACTCCCAAAGAAATCCCAGCTCGCCCCCGTCAAGTGCTTCATCAAACGCTGGGCTGCAGCGCGATGTTCGCCGTCTGCGATCACGCGTTCAGCCATCGCCAAGGCGAGGGCTGCTTCTCCACTGTAAAAGAGCTTTTGGACATCGACGGGCTGACCCGTCGTGAGGTCGAACAGATGCATGAGCTCTCCATCGGGTCGCTGCTGAGACCTCAGAAACCCAGCCAGGCCGACCAGCAAACGGCGCGCTGTAGGCTCCTCGCCCGTCGCCAAGAGTTCAGCAGCAGCGATCGCGGTCAGAGCCGCAGCGCCGACGTTCGCCTCTCGTCCGGCCGCAACGCAGAGATGGTCGCCACAGCGACGTACGTAGTGCCGGTCCAGCCAGCGCAAGGCAGAAATCGCGCCTCGCCGAGCTTCAGGCAGGTCAAGCAGACGGTGAGCCTGCGCCAGAAAATAGGTGGTTCCGGCGTGCCGCGGAAGATTGTAACCCGAGTAGATTCGCTGTCCGCGGAAGGGCTCGACTACATAGGTGTAGCGCCCGCTTCTATCCTGATGCCGGAGCAGAAACTCGGCCCCCTCTCGGGCCGCACGACGCAACTCGTTCTCGAGTTCGCCCGGCGCCACCGGCTCTTGCGGGTAGGACACTTCTCGCTGCGTGACGATACGCACCCGCGCGATTTGCCCGCGAGCGCGAAATTCAGCGAGAGACACGCCGAGTTCTCGCGCAAGCTGACCGACCAAGTCGTCGATATCGACCCCGAGGGTGGTGTCGGGAGCAGGCAATACAAAACCGCCGCTGTAGGCCTTCTGCCGCAGCAACTCTTCAGGCAGACGGAGTACGTGCTTTGAACCCAGTGTCGCGAGCAATCCCTCGTGAAGCGGCAACAGCGAGAGGTTCTCGATCAGGGGCACGCCGAACATCAGAGGAGCGGGAGCACCGATCGCGCTGAGCGTGTAGTGAATCCGGCGCCGATCGTCTCTCGGGCGAGTCCAATCCGTCCTGCTCCGCAGCGCAGCGTTGCTTTGAAAGTCTGCTTTGGCCTTGGCCACCACCTCCAGCAGCGTCTGAGACTCCGCGGTGCTCTGAGCCACGGGGCTTCCGCCGCTCCACACGGTGACGACAGACGTTCCCTCAAATCGAAACGACTTAGCTCCTGCCGGCGCTTCTGGTTCAGGCAGCTCCAATCGGGCTGCGTGGAGGGTATCAAAACACCAGGCTGCGGCTTCATCGTCCGGCGCCGCTGGCGGATACGTCCGTACAACCGAGCGCAGGGCAAGCGCGCTTGCTCCAGTCAACACGAACCAGATCGAAAGAGCCCAAACGAGCGCCCGGCGATTCATCGCGGCCTGAGGTGGTAGAACGCCTGAGCAGCCGGCAGAACCACCAGGTACGGCAGCGTCATCAGCGCAACGATCGCAAAAATGATCGCGCCGCCTGCTCCTACCGGACCGTACAGTCCGGCGATCGAAGCGGCCGTAAGAAAGAGGGTGGTGCAGAGCGTCGCTCCAAGAAATAGCCAAAGCATGCAGACAGCGAGGGAGAACTGTTCTGCCAAAGGCCATCGAGTGAACAGCAGGAAACCGGATGCGATGAGCAAGGCCGCAAAACCGGAACCTAGAAGGTCAACCGGCCACCACCGAGCGGGCAGCGCAACCCAGATGCCGAACAGAAGCAGCGCCGCTACGACTAGATCTAGAGCACCGAGCCATACGCGGGGCGAACGCCAGGCGGATTCGCGATTCATGATCGGCAACCTACCCCAGTCAGCGCGGCGGGCATGTAAAATCTAAAGGCGTGGGCGGGCAAACTGATTTTGGTCTCTAGGCGCGACCGCTCGGCGACTCCTCAAAGCCTACACAGGCGCTGTCAGCCGCTCCGCAAACCCTTCGAGACCGGACGAACCCTTGGCACAAAGATCATTGCAAGACACAGCCACGGCGGCGAGAGCCCGGCGCCTTTGCCCGCTGCAGCACATCCCTCCCCCCCGACGGATCCCTCTCCTGCAACGACAGAATCAGTCGCGTCTTCATTGTTCACGTTTGGGGGACTCGTCGCATCGGGACCGTCTTCAAGGCTTCCCCCAAGATCGAGGATCAGGTCTTCAAAGAGCGCCCGGTCGCAAATTCGCTCGACTCTTCCGCCGCAGCTGCGAACGCCCGCGATTTGATCGACAAACAGCTGGCGCACCGGCGGCTTGCCCCAAGGGTCTCGAACTGAAGTGCGAAGCAAGAGGTGGCCTTGTTCGATAGGGTCGACGCAAAGCCAAAGCTCTTCTTCTTGCACCATGGCGCACGACACCTTGATCTCCGCGTTGAGCGAGGCAACCACACTGTCGACGTGATCAAAAAAGAACAAACCCTCCGTTCGGTTTCCGAAAAAAATGCCGAACTCCGACTCGGCAAAGGCAAATGCGCGATTTGCGGTACCGGGCTCACTGCTCAAGTCTGCTGCAAGCACCCAACCGGGATCGCTCTGAAATGCTGCATCGTCGCTGAAGTAAACGAGATCGCGATCTCCGAGTCGATACCGAACCCAAACTCGATCAAGGGCGTCGATCCCAAGAAGGTAGAGCCGGTGGTTCGCTTCGGGCACAGGGGGCACCGCAACCGAGCTCCATGTACCTTCTGGCGATTCGGAACTATTGTGATCTGAAGTCGGTGGATCGAGCTGCGGCCGGTCAAACGAAAGCAATGCAGGCGCTGCACCTAGCATTCCTCCCACAAACACCGAGTTCGGCACAGAGATGGACGGCCCCTCGGGGACTGCCGCAGGGGCATGAAATGCAAAGCGGAGCGCGGCAAAGTCCGTGGGCAGCACCGGGGCGATCTTCCAAACGGTCCCGCTTGTCGACAGGCCGTGGACATGGTTCTCTTCGCCGAAGGAAGCCGAAGCGACCCACACCGTGTCCGAGTCGATTCGCTGGACATGGGTTGTGACGCTACCCAGCTCGTCTGCGGCAAAGTCGCAACCCAGCGCAGCGCTCTTGTAGAGACCGAACGTTGAATCCATCCAAAGGGATCCGTCGTCGAGAAGTGCTGTCGTCGCGAGGCGACCGTTGATGAATCCATCGATGGCTTCGGGACAAATCCATTGCCAAACGTTTCCATGGTCCTCGGAGACCAGCAGACCAAAGCTCCCGTGGAGGATCAACACCCCCTCAGCGGAAACGCGATGTAGTTCGTGGGCGCGGTGATCGATCTCGTGAGCGTGCGCCAAATCGACCGATCCGGGAGAGCTCCATGCTTGAGCCGCCATCGACCAGAAGAAGAGACTCCGCAGGAAGGCGCTCGGAATCGAGCTCATGAGATGAGGACTGAGCCTGAGATCGATCGCGCGCACCGAGGTTAAATTTAGGTCATTGAGGGGACATCGCACACACAAATCGCTCGGGAAAACGTTTCTGTGTAGGGCGGTAACTACATCCATCCGAGATCGATTTATGGAGCATGACCAGTCGATGCATGGCACCTTCTGACGTGAATTGTTCTTTTTGGCGCGACCGGATGGTCGCCCGAGAACCGCGTTTGGACGGAGGATTCATGCAGGCTTTACGCCCCGAGCTCTATGCGTTCCTGATATCGACTCTACTCGTAGCGGTTGCCGCCTGCGGGGATGACGACAGTGCAAGCATCAGCCCAGACGGCGGAGGCATAAACCCAGACGGCGGTAGCACGGAAGAACTCATTGTGGACGGCTGGCTGCTGAATGACGGCGACGATCAGGCCGCGATACTTGAAAACGATGACGGCAGTCCCGCCTTGGTCAACGTATTCGATGTGGAAGTCACTACGGATACAGTCACGATTACAACGGACTCGGTTCCCGACTACGCGACCGAAATGAACCAGGCAATCCTCGACGAGCTGGCAGCGAGACCTCGATTTGACACCGATTTCCCTACGGGAATCGACGCGGCAGTCGGCGACACGATCGAGTTTGGACAAGATATCGGATTTGCGAACATCAACTGCGCGGGAGCGACGCCAGGCGCCGGATATTGGGCCCAAGGACCAAGTTGTGGCGCTCCAGTTAGGAACGTAGTGTCCTTCCCCAGAAACCCCCAGCCCTGGACCTCTGCGTCTGCCGTGACCCAATGCGATTCGGGAATCGTAGCCGGGTACTTCATCAACGGCGTTCAAATGGCAGGTTGGTCTGACACGATGAGCTATGAGAGTGAGGGAGTCTGGAACAATCTAGCCGCTCGGCTCGAGGTCTACGATCTAGACATTTGTGGCGGCCACCAGAATCCGGGTGGCTACCACCATCACCAGTACAGTCGTTGCATCGCCGACCGTCTGGACGACAGTGGTGACGCGCACTCACCACTGTACGGCTTCGCCCTTGACGGATATCCGACGTACGGCCCCTACCATAGCGATGGAGAGCTCTCGGAAAGCTGCTGGAAGATGCGCGAATACGACATGGTAGAGGGCATCGGCACGTGTGACGGCCTGGGTTCGCGCACCTGCTTGCTCAACGACCCCTATGATGTGAGTGCAGGCACGACCAGCGCGAAACTTCCTGGACCGACGACTGCGGAGACCGTCAACTCGCTGAGTGGAGTCGAGTTCAGCGCTTCCGCCGGACTGTACCTGGAGGATTACTACTACGATTCCGCCTGTACCGCTCAGGGCGAGCGCTATCTCGACGAGCACAACGGTCACGAGCACGACGAGCTCAGCTATCACTACCACATCACGATCGACGACAGTGGCGATCACACGTTTCCCTTTGTGCCCGGACCGACCCTGTACGGAGAGACACTTCAGCCTTGCGCAGACCCTACGTCGATTGGCGGCGGCGGCGGTGGCGGCGGCGGCATGGGCGGCGGCGGCATGGGCGGCATGGGCGGCTGACAGCCCAAACAGGTGCTCGGCTGGATGACCCAGAGGTGCTCGGCTGGATGACCCAGAGGTGCTCGGCTGGATGACCCAGAGGTGCTCGGCTGGATGACCCAGAGGTGCTCGGCCGAACTCTGTGTGAGTGGACTGAATCTTCTAAGGCTAGGATGCGGGGCTTCTAAGGCTGAGGTACCGGGTTTAGATAGGGGGGCACGCCTCGTCGGATGATCGTGTCGCCCAGATAGCTCTCGTGAGCGTCTGGATGATCCAGATTGTAGTGTAGTCCCCTGCTTTCTCGGCGAAACGCAGCGGAAATGACGATGAGCTCAGCAACGTCGACGATGTTTCTGAGCTCGAGCATGTCTCTTGTGATGAGGTGGGCCCAGTAGTACTCCTGCATTTCCTCCTGCAAGAGGGCAATGCGACGCGCCGCTCTCCTCAGCCGCCGATCGCTACGAACGATACCCACGTAGTTCCACATGAAGCGACGTATCTCATCCCAGTTCTGACTGACGACCACCTCTTCATCGCTCGGAACCGCCGAACCGATGTCCCAGTCAGGAACCCGCGTGGGCGGATCCCGCAAAGAGCTCTCGGCAATCGAGCGAGCAGCGCGTTCGCCGTAGACCAATCCTTCCAGCAGCGAGTTCGACGCCAACCGGTTGGCACCATGCAAACCTGAGCAGACAACCTCACCGACGGCCCAGAGTCCAGGAAGCGTCGTGGCGCCGTCGCAGTCGACCACCACCCCGCCGCAAAGATAGTGCGCCGCAGGAACGACAGGGATCCACATCGAGCGCATATCGATCCCAAGTTTCATACAGCGGGCATGGATATTGGGGAATCGCCCTACGAGCCAGTCCGCGTCACGCGCGCTCATGTCTAGAAAAACGCAGTCTAGGCCGAGACGTTTCATCTCAAGATCGATCGTACGCGCCACCACATCTCGAGGCGCAAGGTCCGCCATCGCGTGGTGCTGAGCCATAAAAGGTGTGCCGTCTGGGAGGCGGAGCACACCTCCTTCACCGCGAAGCGCTTCACTGATCAAAAAACTCTTCGCTTCCGGGTGATAGAGACAGGTCGGATGAAACTGAAAAAACTCCATGTTGGCGATCTCTGCGCCCACTCGATAGGCCATCGCCACTCCGTCTCCCGTAGCGACATCGGGATTGGAGGTGTAGAGGTAGACTTTTCCTGCGCCTCCCGTTGCAAGTACGGTGGCTCGAGCGAGAAAGGTCTGTACGATCGAAGTTTTGTGATCGAGTACGTAGGCACCGACAATCCCTCGGGGACCACCAAACTTACTGCGCTCGATCAAATCCACCGCCATGTGGTGTTCAAACACTCGGATTTTTGGGTGGGCGGACACCGCAGCCATGAGGGCTCGCTGCACTTCCTGGCCGGTGACGTCTCCAGCATGGAGAACCCGGCGTGCGCTGTGCCCCCCCTCTCGGGTCAGGTCGTACTGCTCCGAGCCGTCACGCTTGCTGAACTCTGCACCTCGCCGGACCAGTTCCATCACCGAACTGGGCCCTTCTCGGATCACCATGTCGACGATGTTCACCCGCGAGAGACCTGCGCCGACGTCCAGGGTGTCGTCGACGTGTGCCTCAAACGAATCCCGGGGATCCAAAACCGCGGCGATCCCTCCCTGCGCCCAGTTGGTGGCAGCGTCCGAAGTCGCCTGCTTCGTCACCACGGTCACCTCACCGTGCTGGGCAGCCTCAAGCGCCGTGGTCAGTCCGGCAATGCCGCTTCCGAGCACCAGATAGTCGCAGTTTACCCGCATAGGAAATACCTTTTCACCGGGGTACACATAGCAAAGGTCGCGCTTGATCGCTCTTTTGGCCACCCATCCATGCTGAAGCTACACTGCAGGGACCGTCTCCGAGCAGTCGATCTCAAGCGCCGTTCTAAGGCAAACCCGTTGGACTCTTTTCTCAGACGCAGTGTGCAGTGATCCGCACGCAACTTGGCCGAAACCGCCGCTTAAGGCTGTTCCTCGTCACTTTGAGCACAGCGGCCAGCCTAAACGCAGCCTCCGTGGCTGCTGTCCGGGCCGACATATTCCGCTGCAACGCTCCCGACGGCTCGATGCATTTTACGAATGTCGCACCCGACAGACGCTCTCGCTCCCGCTGCGTTCGGGTCGTTCGCGAGAAATCCGATCGTCCGACTCCGCGTCCGGGCAGGGTTCGTACCCCACAGACCGCGAGGCGGAGAGACCCGTCGCGGTACCGGCGATATGATGAGTATATCCGAGAAGCTGCTCGCCTTTACCAACTGCCCGTTTCGTTCATCCGGGCTGTGATTCGAGTCGAGAGCGACTTCAATCCGCATGTCGTGAGCCGCGCAGGAGCGATGGGATTGATGCAGTTGATGCCGCAAACCGCGCGGAGGATGGGTGTAGTCGACCCGTTTGATCCCCGTCAGAACATTCTCGGCGGTACCCGCTATCTGCGCATCCTAGCCAACCTGTTCCATGGAGACCTTGTGCTCACGGTCGCCGCATACAACGCTGGTGAAGGAGCCGTGAGTCGCTATCAGGGGGTGCCCCCCTACGCCGAAACTCGACGCTACGTGGGACGCGTGCTCAAACGCTACTACAGCCCCTCGGGGAACCAGTCCCAAAGATGAGCGCAACGCAAATGACGCTCCATCCCTCGCGCAAAGATTTCTAGATCGTGAACGTCTCGAACATCGGGTGCTGAAGGCCGCAGTTTTTTCAAATGGTCTCTCGAAAAGTGTCGCCTTCATGGTTAGGGTCTGCAGCGATGAAGGTCTGGTACGCACTCTCGGCGGTAGCGACAATGCGCCTCACGCCGATAACCGGCTCGGCGATCGCAGACGTTGAGCTGAGCCCAGAGTGGGCGAGAGCTCACTCGACCGCCATCCGCCAGACCCTCGAGCAGGACCCTATCGACGAAGAGGTGCGCCGAACGATCGAAACACGTGAAAGACGCGCCGAATCGGATCGGAAGGCAATCCCGAGGGCGGGGCGTCCCCAACGCAGTCGGAGGTCACGCTGAGCTTTGCGCTACTGCTGCTCGCGGCCTGCCTTGTGGCCGTTGCCGTGCCGTTCGTCCAGGCGTTCCTGTGGCGGGTTCCCCTGGGTTACCTCCCGCAGTCCGTCGTGCTTCGCGGCATGTTCGGTGCGATCCTGAGCACGGTCCTCATCGGATTGGTCACCGCCGGAATCTGCTTCCTGCTCGACCGGGGAACTGCGCTGAGCATCGCACTCACCGCAGGCTGTCTCGGGGCAGCGCTGCTCATCATCAGCGTTCGTCGTAGCGCCCGAGAGCGCGGTGCAGCTATTCTTGCGTATCGACTGCTTCATCTGAGTACCAAGCAGGGAGCCAAGCTGAGCCTACTTCGACTGCTCAGAAGCGCCGAGCCCAAGCCAAACGCAGACCCAAGCCCCTATGCACGTCTCGTCTTGCGTATTTTGGCCCCCCTAACCCACGCCGAGTGCTGGACTGAAGCAGAAGCATTGCTGGCCGCCCTGCCTTCAGAAAAGCTTGATCCTCAAACCGCAGCTCTGGGCGCTCAGGGGCTTGCCACGTGCCGGGTACAGCTGGGCAACCTCGAAGGTGCCCACGCGGCGCTCAACTCCGTACCACGGCCGGTTCCAGATGCCGGCATTGAGGAATGGCTCCGCACTACGGACGCGCTTTTGCATGCGGTTGCTGAGCGTCCTGACGAAGCACTCGTCCTGCTCGGTGATCGAGAGGAAACCGACCCGCTCCGTAAGGCATCAAAACGCATCGTGCGCGCCCATGCACTTTGCACCAAGGGCAAAAAAGAAGATGCGAAACGGGAGCTCGTTTCGCTTCGTGAGGAATTCGGCCCAGCCGCACTCGACCGAGCCATCCTCCCTCACGGACCGGCCTCGGAGTTGGCTCGAGCGATTGCAAAATAGCCGGCCTCCACGGGGGCTCTCTGGAGAGCAAACTGCAACCGCCTAGTCTGGCTGAAAAAGAATGTTCTGAGTCGGGTCTGAGTCGTAAAACATCGGTATACGGTCAAAAGTGATCGCCCCAAATGTGTTCACGATGATTGCAAATACCGCAAGCGCCCAAAACCCAGAGCGGAGCGTGCGGCGAGACACTGCGATAAGCACGAACACCAAGATCAGATAGTCGAGCGCGAATCGGTATCCAAACTGTGCCCAGCCGCTATTCTGATAGCAGAGGTTGGTGAGCGCTATCGGCACGATGGAAAGCGCCGCAGTCGTGTAGAGTCCAGAACGAATCTTCGGAAAGAGTGCGAACAGCAGTCCAGGCGTAGTAAACCAAAGTGCGAGGCCGTGACGTCCTATCTTCAAAAAAGGCGGCTCGGAGCTCAGCCACGGCAGGGATGAAGAGAAGACGGCCAGATTCTTGGCCAGGAAATGATAGTTAAAAAGACCCCATTTTTCGATTCGATAACGCCAGCGGATCTGTAGATAGCTATGGCCAAACTCAAATGGATCGTCGAAACGAAGCGCATTGATCCCCATGGCGATCACTGCCACGATCACTACTGGAATACTGAAAATAGCAAGCTTCCTTAGCACCTGTTTCCAGCACACGGAACGCAAAAACCGATAGAGCTTCCGCTCCCAGGGAACTTCGAACTGATTTTCTTGACCGTCGTAGGCTTCCGCCTGACCCTCATGTCGCGTCGCCGCTCGAAGTGATTCCAGCCCAAAAAAGAGCGCCAGCAGCGCAGTCGTGGGGCGGGTCATGAAACATGCCGACAAGACTAGACCAGCCAAAAACGGATGCTGCGCATCGATGGAAAAAAAGACAAAGAGAACCAAGAGGGCACAGGCAACCGCATGCGCCGCAAACCAGACGGTGCCTTGTACTGCCGTGAAGAAATAAACCGTTCCCAACGCGAAAAGGACAGTGAGCCCCAGATTTTCCAACGTACTTAGTCGCGATCGCCCCGTCTCTGAGAGGCGGCGAAGCAGCATAAAGAGAAGCGCGGGCGCGAACGCAGCGACGATCGCCCATACGAGCCGGTCCGGAAATTCTACCCCGCCCACCATCGCCACGATGGGAACAAGGAGTACGGCAGGAAACGGCGGAAACGAGACGTACCATCGGTACCGCTCGCCCCCCACGCGAAAGTTGTTTTGTGGGCACGGACCTCGCTCTTCGGTGTCGAAGCAGGCCCAGTCGTTGGTTCCATCCGGTCGATTTCCGACTGCGTGCCACTGCCCATGAAGCCAGCTTTCCGCGAGGTGCGAAAAATGATCGTCTGCGGAGGTCTGCAGAGCGCGCGCGCCGAGAGTAGCGACATAGATCGAAGCGGCTAAGGCAAAAACAGCGGTGGGGATGCGCATCCGGAACATGCGCTGGCGAAATCGCGACACGGCGGCGAAGAGTAGTCGGGTGCGACATCTTAGGCGAGTGCCTGCATCAACTATCGCGGGGATCGGTAATACACCGTACCCGGTCACTTCTTGACGCGTGCACGGTCACGCCCCATATCGAAACGCCATGCCGAATGCGGATGCAGTCACCGCTGCCATCGGAAAAGTACACGATCCTATCTTTGAACGACCGCTTGAAGAACTGGGTACGGTGGGGGCGGTTGAGGTGGAGGGTGAGACCGCAACCGTTGAAGTACGGGTAAGCTCACCGAGCGATCAGACGAAAACACTGCTGCATGGGCGTATCGCGGCAGCCCTTGAACCTTTGGGCATCACCCAGTTGGTCTTGAATCTGGACGTGCGGGTCCCAACTCGCGAAACGACCAGCTCCGATCCAATCCCGGACGTCAAAAACGTGATCTTAGTGATGAGCGGCAAGGGGGGCGTCGGCAAGAGTACGGTTGCGGCCAACTTGGCACTGGCACTCAAGCGATCGGGAACCCGGGTTGGACTGCTCGACGCCGACATTTACGGGCCCTCAGTTCCGACCATGCTCGGCATAATGGGTCATCCGCAAACCGCCGACGGCAAATCGATAGAGCCTCTACAGCGATTCGGCGTAAAACTCATGAGCATCGGGTTTCTGCTCGAGGACGACAAGCAAGCGGTGGTCTGGCGGGGACCGATGCTCCACGGAGCACTGCAACAGTTCATCTCCGACGTAGCGTGGGGCGCACTCGACTACCTGATTTTGGATCTGCCGCCGGGAACTGGGGACGTTGCCCTTACGCTCGCTCAGAAATGCCGACTCACGGGCGCAGTGATCGTGACGACGCCCCAGGAAGTTGCGCTCCAGGACGTCTACAAATCGGTCAGCATGTGCACCAAGCTCGACATACCGGTGCTCGGGATCGTCGAGAACATGAGCTACTTTATGGACAGCGCAGGCGTGCGACATGAGCTGTTTGGAGCTGGCGGCGGTCGCGCAGTCGCGGAATTTTCAGGAGCACCGCTTCTTGGGCAGATACCGATCGATCTGGAAGTGCGCACCTGGGGCGACGATGGAACTCCGGTCGTTCAAGCGGCGCCCAACTCTGACGCGGCAAAAGCGCTGCTCGAGATCGCCGAGGCGCTCACCTCTGAGGTCGCTCGTTCCCACGATGCGCGATCCGAAAGCGCCCAAGCCCCGAAGGACTCCGGACCGAAACGGCTACGGATTCTGCGGTAGGCCGACGGAAGAGCGGGGCGGCAACCCACAGTGCGCACCGATCAAACAGTTCACACCGATCAAAAGAGGTGCGCGTTCTTGCAACTTCGATGCACACTCTACGTAGCCGAGATGAGCCGGATTCGAAAAATGCAGGAACCGTCTGCACCATCTGCTTCGAGGGAGGCCCCGATGGCGTCCGCGACGATCTTGGCCGCAAACAAACCCGCCACCCGTCCGTAGCGACCGTCAGGCCGAGTCTTGATCACCTGCTGCGCTTCGAGCTCGAATACCGTAGCCCGCAGGTCCTCACCGACCGAACGACCCTCGTCTTGAACCTCAACCACGATATGCGCGGCGTCTCGGTACGCTCGGACGATCACTTCTCCGTGACGCGCATGACGTTCCGAGTTGGCCAGCAAAATCTCCAGCAGTTTGGGTAGCGCGCCGCCTCCTTTGGCACGCAGCCCCGCGGGTAGCGACTCGACTCGAAGGCGAAGCATGCCGAATTTGGACGTAGCCCCTGCCACCGCTGGAGCCACCTCGGCATCGGAACGCAGGGTGGGCGCCTCGCCGGCAATCCATCGCGCCAGCCAAGATACCTGCTCGAACCCCCGCATGAGGTCGACAACGGCCGAACGCATATCGTCGAGGGCTTCGCGAATATCCTCTACGGCATCCTCTGGAGGAGGGGTTCCGACGTCGCGCAGAAACTCGACGTTGGCTCCCAAGGTAGCCGCGGGATTTCGAAGATCGTGCACGATAAGACCGACCAACCGACCGACCTCTGATGACAGCGACTCACTCACTTGCCTACTCCTCTCCTCACACTGGCGCCTCTGAGCGGCCGACTTCCCGCAAGAGCGTCATCGGTGCCTCTCATCCATCTCAGCACACCGTCACGCATGCTTTTTTCATCAAACGCCGCTGCATCGTTCATCGAACACGGCCACGTTCTGCATACGCCGCTACGTTGGGTCAGGGAAACGTGTATACGCTGTCCTCTCCAAAGAGTTCTATCAAGGACCCGATCCAAGTCAGAATGGTCTGACGACGTTCCAGCACATCCTCGATCTGAGCATCACTGAGCAGAGCTCCCGATAGGGGACCGGCGTCCTCGAGCGCGAGGCGCAATCTGCGTTTAGAAAGCCTAGCAAGCCGGGTGACGAATCGACGACTAAAGCGCTGAACGCGCAGCACGTGCCGCAAGATACGTGCATGCAGACGCTCATTGAGCGGTTCATAGAAGGCGGAGTTGTGGTCGCGAATGTAAAGCCGCTCACCGCTGGGCAAACCCTGCACGTTTCCTCCGCTGAACCGATCCCAATTCCCGATCAGGTAGTCGAACGCGATCATGCTTGAGAGATCTGCGGCTAGCGCGGCTTGTTCCGCTGGGAGATCGTGGGTTTGGTTGAGCCATCGGGACCATTCACGCATCCGTGATGGCGACTCCAACCCCAACTCGCGCATCCGGGGAATCCAGTAGATAAGCGCTCCGTCAACGTCACCCGAGGACTGCAGGACCAAATCGTCTGCCAGGTCGTCCCAGGTCTCCCGAAACGATGGATCCAGCTGAGCGTGGATGCGATTCACCGAAACCTTCGCCGCTATAGCCGGCGGAACACTGTCCATGCCTAGAAGGCGTGCCATGCGGTAGGCCGCGATTTCAGCTCGATGGCCTCGAGGATGCTCGCGCGTTGCCGGTTTGAAGGCGGCGTCGACATCGACGTCCCCAAGATACACGCGAAAGACCACGCTCGTCGTACCCACCGGTTTGAATCTTCGACTCTGACCTCGACGCAAATCCGAAACGATCGATCGATGAAACTTGGGCGCGACGCCCAGCATGGGGAGTCCCTCTTCAGTCTGAAGACCCAGGGCACTCCGCCAGCGACTACCTTGAGAAGAGCCGCCGTGACCGGAATTACTCGAAGCAGAATCTCGCGAAACAGCCGGGTCTCGCGAAACAGCCGGGTCTCGCGAAACAGAATTGCTTGGATCGGGTTCACCCGGCCCTACGTCTCGCGGAACAAAACCCTGTGGCGTCACGCTCTCTTGAGGTTCCGGGAGGGTTTCAGAGGTCGATCCGGCAGGTGTCGATCCAGCAGGGGTCGATCCAGCAGGAGTCGATCCAGCAGAGCTCGGCCGGGCGGAGGGTGCCTGCGCGAGGACGGATCGAGGCGCCAATATGCTGTGAATTGGCGGGTTGCCCCAGTCGGCGAACAGCTCCGAAACGCATGCGAGCGCCACGAACCCCACAAGCCCCATGAACCCCACGAGCCCCGTGAACGATAGAAGGGGTTTGGGTCGCCCAGACCGAGCACGCATCTTCCCGAATCCTTTCTCCCTCAGGTTCGATATCTTACCGCGCACCCGCGAGAATATTCCTTGCGATAACCATCCGCTGTATCTGAGAAGTCCCCTCATAAATCTGTAAAATCTTCGCGTCTCGCATTAATTTTTCTACGGGATAGTCCTCTATATATCCGGCGCCTCCAAATACCTGCACCGCATCGGTCGCTACCTCCATCGCGCTGTCGCCTCCAAAGGCCTTGCTGTACGAAGCGATCAACGAATTCTTCGACCCCCTGTCGACCAGCCAGGCGGCCTTGTGCACGAGAAGCCGGGTGGCCTCATAGCGTATGGCCATATTGCTGATCATCGACTGCACCATTTGGTGCTCCGCAATGGGCACGCCAAACGAGGTGCGCTCTTTTGCGTACGCGACACTCTCGTCAAGCGCTCTTCGCATGAGACCACACGCACCCGCTCCAATATCTGGCCTGGTGCGATCAAAGGTGGACATCGCGAGCTTGAATCCATACCCCTCTTCCGCAAGCACGTTCGCCGCTGGAACCTTCACGTCCTCAAAGAGAATGGTCGCGGTATCGCTGGCACGCTGACCCATCTTGCGCTCTTTTTTACCGACCCGAACTCCTGGAGCATCCGCATCGACCACAAACGCCATGATGCCGCGATGCCTTTGCTCGGGATCTACGGTCCCAAAGACGACAAAAAAGCGAGCCCATGACCCGTTGGTGATGTAGCACTTTTGCCCGTTGAGCACCCACTCGTCACCGTGCTTGCGCGCGCGAAGCTGAATGCCCGCTGCATCCGATCCCGCAGCAGGCTCGGTCAACGCATACGCAGCGTAGGTTGGCTCACTCGCCAAGAGCCCGAGATACTTTTTTTGTAGTTCCGTTTTGCCGGCAAGCTGGATCGGCGTTGCCGCCAGCATCGTACAGGTAATGCTGGTTTGGATACCGGTACACCCGTAGGCCAGCTCCTCCGTGAGCAAGACGTGGTCGAGTTCAGAAAGCCCGATGCCCCCGTACTCGGAGGGAATTAAGGGAGCCACCAACCCGAGCTCAAAGGCTTCGTCGTAGACGCTCTTGGGAAAAGAAGCGTCTCGATCCGAGGCGGCCGCGATCGGAATGATCCGATCTCGTACGAAGCGACGAACCGTGTGTACCAAATGATTTTGCTCGTCTGTCAGCGCAAAATCCAACATCGACGACTCCTTCCTTGTTTCAGCCTTGCTGATTTCAGCATTTCTGTCTGGCTAGAATCGCGATGTTAACCCCTGCGTCGACGACCGCTAGAACTATCGCCTTCGTTCACGTTCACGGCGCTCCATTTCGTCGCGAGCAGCTCTTGCCCCCATCCGAAACCCCAGCGCAACACCCACCAAAAGCGCACATGGAATGTAAATAACATGCGCGAACGAGGGGAGATCCAACTAGTCTTCCTCTCGTTCATCAGGCTCTTTTGAAGCGAGAATCGCTTCCAGATCGCTGAGTCGCACAGCGGTCTTTGACTGAATGGAGCCGAGGCGAATCACGTAGCCTAGAAGAAGAAAAAAAACGATTCCGTACGCGGAAACAAGCAATATGCCGCCGGGAATTGACTCTGTTTGAGGCCCTGAAACCGCACGAAAGGCCGCGGCGCGACTGTCTCCCGGCGTCTCTTTTTCGAGTAGTCCATCTTCCTTTTGCGCAGACTTATCGCGAAGAGCAGGCGCTTCCTGCGCCGACACTCGAGCTTGGCCGGAAGGGTTGCAGGTGAAGAGGCTGCCGAGCACAAACAGGGCGAGGGCGCCAGACCATAGACCCGACCGCAGAGGAGACAGTCGTAGGGCCGTCTTCTGTAGATCACCGAAAGCCGCACAAAAGACACGGTTCATGCCTTTACCTTTCCTCGAAAAGTCCTTGCTGAACCGCAAAAGACTGAAGGGCTTCCACTCTCGCCCGGTTGCTCTCGATGCGCGCTCGGGTCCAGATAAGCCAAGTAACCAAAGCGGTAAACGCTAGAAAACTCAGCGCCAAAGCGAGCCACATGGCCGCATCTAGACCTCCACCTTGGCTTGTGATCACCGTAGGATGCTGTCCGCGCCATAAATCGACGCTCTTGTGGATGATCGGGAGGACACATAGTCCAGCGAGCGCCAGCGCAGCAGCAAAACGCTTCTCCGCGTCGCCTACGGTGCCAAACGAGCGTAGCGAAAGGTAAGCGACGAAGATCATGCCGGCGAGCATCGTCGTCGTCAGTCGAGGATCCCAGGTCCACCAGACTCCCCAAGCTTTACGCGCCCATAGCGGACCGCTAACGAGGACGACAGCGCAAAAAAGCACACCTACCTCAGCGGCGGCGACGGCAACGGCATCCCATCGCTCCTGCTGGCGAAAAAGATACAGTCCGCTACACACGGCGCAGATCGCGAAACCCAGATACATCGCGTAGGCGCTTGGGACGTGAAAGTAAAAGATCTTCTGAACAACCCCCATCTGTTCTTCGACCGGTGCCAAGAAAAAAATCGAATAGATGGCGATGCCGAGAAGGCCCACCGTGGTGAGTCCGAGCAGGGTCCATCCGAGAGGCGGCGTTCCGGTCCGCGATGCTGCACTCATGGGGGGGAACCTAGCTTGAATGTCGAATCTCGTCATCCGGTCGTGTCCTCTGTGAGTTCGGTAGATATGGGGTCAAAAAACCGATGAGTGTCCTCCCCCGGACCCTGGATGCATTCGCCCTCCGCTGCCGGGAGTCCGCCATCCACCTCGATCCGTCGGCGCGCGACGACCGTACACTGGCGGCTGCGGTGTCACACATCAGCGAGGTGTACAACCGACAGCGAGAGCACCTTGCCGGGTTGGATGGATCAGCAGACCTTGCAGCACGCGCGGCGTTTTTTCTACCGAGAGACCTCACCAAAGTAGTCCCCCCGCTCGAGGAAGCGGCCGGCCGAGGTTTGCTTCAAAACCGCAGCGCACTCGATGTGCTCGATCTGGGTGTCGGCCTGGGCGCCACCGCTTTTGGAACCGCACTTTGGGCGGCGCAGCGGGGGATCCATTCGGTCACCGTCGAGGGATTCGAAAAGAGCGAGCGCACCCGCCGCGCTCTTCGACAGCTGGTTCCCATGTTCCACGAGTTCACTCCCGGGCTCGTGCTGCAAAGCCATTCCGGCTCGCTTGCCTCAGCCTCTAAAGGCAGCGAGCAGGTAGATATTATTTTGCTGGGCCTGGTGCTGAATGAGCTCAGTCACTCCATCGAAAAGCGCAGTTTGCTGCTCAAGAGTCTTATCGATCGATTGCGACCGGATGGGGTGCTCATCGTGATCGAGCCGGCACATCGTGCGGCAAGTCGTGCGTTGATGGAGGTCCGCGACCAACTTTTGTCCATGAACCACGTGGACATCGTCGGACCGTGTCTTCACCGGCGTCCCTGCCCGATGCTGCGTACGGAGCGGGACTGGTGTCACGTCGAGACGCGGGAACCTCTACCTTCGCCCATCCAAACACTCGCTCAGATGGCTGGGCTCCGCAGCACCCGACCCACGTGGTCCTACTTGACGGCACATTCCGGGAAATTTGGCCTCGCAGATCCCGCGGTCACGCTCGATGAATCAAACGAATATCGCGTGGTCAGTGCAGCACGCCGGTCGAAGGGGAAAGTGGAATTTTTTCTCTGCGGCGAAGCTGGATTCGTTCGCGCGCAGCGGCTTATTCGAGACGAAAGCCATTCGAACGCTTCATTCTCGAACGCGATCAGGGGCTCACGTATGCGCCTGAGCCAACCGACCGGTACCGAATACTCAAACGGACCGGCCGAAGTCAGCTGGACAGGCAAGAGTCTCAGGGTGAAGGCTGAAGACCGGGTCGAGGTCGCTCCTCTTGGAGAAAACCTTCCGGGGGAGGAATGAATTCAGGATCGAACCTGGCACATTCCGCCGAAATCTAGCGCTTTTTCAGATCAGGTCCGCAAGGAAACCCCTCAAACACGGACCGAAGCGACCGTTCGATATGCTTGTGGGAATCGCGTGGTTCGACGATGAATGCCCGCCCTTGGAAGAGTTGGCGATTCGAACCGGGGGGCTTCCTCTTCTGCCTGAGGAGACCGAGTGGCCTCGATGCCCGCATCACGACACGCCCATGCTCTTTCGAGCGCAGATTCCGCTGGCCTTGACGAATCTGGTTCCCTTCAACGACCCCCGGGTGCTTCAAGTATTTGAGTGCCATGCGCAAATGGATGCTGAAGTCTGCGATGTCGGCGCGGCGCTCATCGTCAAAGAACCGCTCGGGGTTCGGCAGCCACCGCCGACGTCCAGCTATGACGTACTCCTTTTGCATCCGGGCGCACGCAAAGAAGAGGTGTACGCGCTGGTCTCCAGATTGAGCGACGACTCCGGCGGCATTCTGGGTGAAACGCCGCAGGCCCCAACCATACCGATGACGTTGATTCAGGCAGCGCCC
Organism: Myxococcota bacterium; assembly: GCA_039030515.1. Taxonomy (GTDB): domain Bacteria; phylum Myxococcota_A; class Polyangia; order Polyangiales; family Houyiibacteriaceae; genus JBCCEA01. The sequence goes on from JBCCEA010000021.1 coordinate 66,317, forward strand.
TCCTCGGTGGCGGAGGAGGCCGTGCGTGCACTGACGGAGCGCGGGGCTACCGCAAAGCTGATCCCAAACGCGCCGACGGTCCTGACGCCGCCACGTGGGGGTCAGCTGGTGGTCTTTGACGACGGTGTCGAGGGCATGAGAAAGACCACCCTACCGCCGCTACTCAAGATTCAACGGCAACAGCAAGGGGGTCAGATACGGGGACTGCTCGGTGGCGCTACTCCCGGTTGGCGCGACTATCCGATCGACTGCAAGTCTTGCAATCGCCCTTCTCGCACCGCAGTGCGCTTGCTCGACGTGCCCTCGGACGCACCCGACACGATCTCGCTGGGTATGGCGGTCGTACAGGTTTGTATACGGTGCAACCGCGGTTGGGTGTTTCGCAGCTCAGCCCAAAAGGCCGCCGCGGCTGAATAGCTGACGCAGGGCCGACGACAGATGCACTGATGCGCGATGCGGGTTATCGTGCGGAGCGTGAATCTAGGCGGGCGGGAGTTCCTATTTGTTTGCGGCAAAGGGGGCGTGGGGCGCACGACCGTGAGTGCAGCGCTCGCTCTTTCTGCAGCGCGTGCCGGCAAGCGGGTGCTTGTAGCCATGTGCAACACGAAGGAACGTCTTTCCCAGCTGCTCGAGGTGGAACCGATCGGAAACGAGAATCAACCCGTCGGTCCTGGGTTCGAGGCGGTAAATATGACCCCCGAGACGGCGCTGCAAGAGTACGGCCGGATGATTTTACGCGTTCGAGCACTCTATCGAGCCGTCTTTGGAAATCGCTTTGTGATGGCGTTTTTGCGAGGCACGCCCGGTATGGACGCCTGGTCCATGCTCGGTAAAGCTTACTACCACGCGAGCCACCGCGACCGAAGCGGGACAAAGCGCTACGATCTGGTCATCGTCGACGGACCGGCGACGGGACACGCACTCGACATGCTGCGCGTTCCCCGAGTGCTCTGCCAGATCGCCCCGCCTGGTTTGCTCAGAAGTGAAGCAGAGGCTGCGTGGCGCATGCTCACGGATCCGAACCGGTCAGGCTTTGTCGTCGTCTCGCTACCGGAAGACATGCCGGTGCGCGAAACCCTAGAGCTGAATGGTGCACTGCAGGGCGAGCTAGGGCTCCCGATCGCTGGCCTCGTGATCAACGGGGTGTACCCGAAGCTCTTCGAGGGTTCCGAGCGCGAGTTCTTCATCGACCTGCCGCAGAGGCTTCCGGCAGATTCTTCCCTCGTCGATCTAGCGAGCGCCGCCCGATCCCGATGTATTCGAGAGTCGGTTCAGGAGCAGAGCCTGGCAACGCTTCACGCAGAACTCCCCACGACGTCGCTGCGCCTACCGCATATCTTTGCGCCCGAATTTGGTAGGGCCGCTATCGAAACGCTCAGCGCACGCTTCGATCCCTGCTGGGACGGGGTATCGCAGTAAGCGGCGGGGTATCGCAGTAAGCGGCGGGGTATCGCAGTAGCAGTGCCTCTATCAGAAACCCATTTTCATGAGAGACACACCTCTGCCGGGGACACCTGCGTCCATCGGAGACAAAGTCGTACTGTGGTGTTGAATCATGGGCCCGCTCGCCCTAGATTTCCGGTTCGATTACGGCTTGGGATCGAATGAAATGATTCTGAGCGAATGAGCGCTCCACGCTCGAGGAGACTCGATGCCCGGCAACGGCTCCAAAGGACTATCCTTCCGCGAACCTCTGATCTTCGAAAGAGGAAGCACCGACCGAAGCGGCGCCTCTTCGCCATCTTTAGATGTGCCAGGGGTTGATCCCGTCGCGATATTTGGACCACAGGCGCGAAAAGACGCCGCCGACCTTCCCGAAGTGTCCGAACCGGAGGCCTTTCGACACTTTGTCCGGCTGAGCCAACAAAACTTCGCCATCGATGTCGGCATGTATCCGCTCGGCTCATGCACGATGAAATACAACCCGAAGGTGAACGAGTGGGCCGCGCGACTGCCCGGTTTTGCATCGCTGCATCCTCTGGCGCCCGAGTCGGAGATCCAAGGCGCTCTCGAGCTGATGTATCGACTCGAAGCGGGTCTCGCGGAGGTCTGCGGCATGGATCACGTCTCCCTCAATCCCGCAGCGGGAGCACAGGGAGAGCTCACCGGCCTGATGATGATTCGGGCACACCACACCCATGAAGGAAGGTCTCCCAAAAAAGTCCTCGTTCCCGACACGGCCCACGGGACGAACCCAGCTTCTTGCGCACTAAACGGCTTGAAAGCGGTACCGTTTCCGGTTGGGGATTCCGGCATCGTACAGCCGGAGGACATCCGGAAGTTCATCGATGAAGACACGGCAGCGTTGATGATCACCAACCCGAACACGGTGGGATTGTTCGAAACTCATCTGCCGACCCTGGCGTCCATGATCCATGAAGCCGGAGGTCTCGTCTACGGAGACGGAGCCAACCTAAACGCCCTCATGGGTCGGGCTCGACCTGGCGACCTCGGTATCGACGTGATGCAGTTCAACCTGCATAAGACCTTCACAACGCCGCACGGCGGAGGAGGACCAGGATGCGGGCCGGTCGGCTACAAAAAGCTGCTGCATCCCTACGCCCCGATTCCCATCGTCGAGAAAAACGAGCATGGGATCTACCGGCTCGATTCCGATCGCCCCAAGACGGTGGGTCGTCTGCGCAGCTTTCATGGAAACTTCGGCATGATGGTGCGCGCCTACAGCTACCTTCGAGAGATGGGCGCCGAGGGGCTGAAACAGGCAACCGATATGGCCGTGCTCAACGCCAACTACCTTCGTGCTCGTCTGTCCAAGCACTGGCCTATCGCCTTTGACAAAATCTGCATGCACGAGTTCATTACTTCCGACAAAGCACTGCGCGATCATGGGGTGACGACGATGGACATCGCCAAACGCCTCATCGACTACGGCTTTCACGCCCCCACCGTCTACTTCCCGCTGGTCGTCAAAGGCGCGATGTTGATCGAACCCACCGAGACCGAGACCAAGCAGGCCCTGGATGAGTTCGCAAGCGCGATGGACGCCATCCACGATGAGGCCCAGGCCACGCCTGAAGTCGTGCAGGGTGCACCTCAAAACACTCGGCTGCGGCGCCTTGACGAAACCCGAGCGGCCCGTAAGCCCGTGCTGAGATGGACGCGCCCACACGAAGAACACTGAGCCTGCTCGGCGTCTTGCTCACTGGATGCTTCCCTGGGTGTTTCAACAGCGCACCCACGCACACGTCATCGTCCGCAAGCGGATACGACTTTGCCGACCAGGAGGCACAGGGTGATTGGCGGGACGAGCATTGGAGTCCTCCAGCGCCTTCTCAGGAACCAACGGAAGCGCAGCAAGGCCAGGCGAGCGAGGCGGAAGACCCCGCGCACGAAACGTCGTCCCCAATCTCGCGGGATCCCATCCTTCATCCGGCTCGACCCAGAGACCGTCCGATCACCCGAGTGGTTTCCAGGTGTTCCATCCCGTCGACTGCCGCAAGCGAGCAGGAGACCCGCATGGAAACCAACGTGATCTACAACCGGATCCAGGGTCAAAACATGCACTTGGATCTTTCCTATCCTCGAGCGTCGAACGGCCCACTTCCCGCGGTCTTGTTCATCCACGGCGGCGGCTGGCAAGTCGGACGGCGGGAACACGTACATGAGATGATGCGGATGACGTCGATGCGGGGATTTATCGGCGTAGGTCTCGAATACCGTCTCGCCGTGCGGGACGAGAACCGATTTCCGGCGGCGGTCGCCGATGCCCGATGTGCGGTTCGCTGGTTGCGGCAAAACGCAATCGACCAAGCGATCGATCCCGACCGCATCGGGGTCGTGGGCTTCAGCGCCGGGGGTCATATTGCCGCGATGCTGGGCACTGCAGACGACGTAGGAGGGCTTGATCAACTCTGTGGCGACCTCGAAGCAAGTCCTCGAGTCCAGGCCGTGGTGGCCTACTTTGCGCCCCATGACTTGCGCACAACCGAAGGGCTGCTTCCGAGGGCGCAGCGCATCCTCAAAGAATTTCTCGGTGCTGAACCCTCCGCAAGACCAGACCTGGCATCGCTGGCGTCTCCCATCGCACACGTGACTCCGGGGGACGCTCCCATGCTCTTGGTACACGGTGACCGAGACTGGGTCGTGCCGGTCGTGCAGTCCCGGCAGATGCTCTACGCACTCCAGCGCGCATCGATTCCTTCGCACCTGATCGAAGTGCCGGGAGCGGGTCACGGCTTCACCATGCTTCGTACAGATCCGGCGATGCGTTCGGCTGCATGCACCAGTCTCCAGTTCTTAGAGGACTATCTCGGCAACCGGAGTACGCAGTAGACGGGGCTCGCTACGCTGCGTCCAGGTAGTGCTAAGACGCGTTCATAAGACGCACTCTCCGAATACGTAGGTAACCCTTTTCATCCAAGAGAGCGAGATGCGTGCCTTGTGGATTCCAAGCCATCGCTTTCACTTCGTTTGGAGCACTACGGTCGTAGACGAGGCTCAGACTGCCGCTGTCTGCAACCTGCCATACCTGCAATTGTACCTGTCCGCTGATCCGGGCCCTACACGCGGCAGCGATGAATCCGCTATCGGGACTCCAAGAACGCACGCCATTGAACACTACTGGCCACGAGCCTCGTGGCGACTGCGTCCTATGGTCGTATGCAATATCCCCATTTGAGGCATCCACAACACGCATATCATTGTAACGCCCGCCAACAATAAA
>JBCCEA010000022.1:0-69825 GCA_039030515.1 Myxococcota bacterium
CGTTGAGCGACGAGCATCTTCGGTCAGCGGCTGTTTAGGCCAATTCAGCAACCACATCCCCAGGGGGCCTAGGTTGGTTCAAACAGCCAGCGCCCCGGAAGCGCAGGAGAGAAGGAGTATTGACGATACTTCGAACGACGAGCATGGGAGGCAAGCAGCTGTTTGGGCCAATTCAGCAACCACATCCCCAGGGGGCCTAGGTTGGCCTAAATAGGGAGCGCCCCCCAGCGCGTCTCGCAGGGTTTGAACGCATAGCGCCCCGGAAGCGCAGGAGAGAAGGAGTACTTCGAGTACGTTGAGCGACGAGCATCTTCGGTCAGCGGCTGTTTAGGCCAATTCAGCAACCACATCCCCAGGGGGCCTAGGTTGGTTCAAACAGCCAGCGCCCCGCACGCGCAGACGTGAAGGAGTATTGACGATACTTCGAACGTCGAGCATGGGAGGTAAGCAGGCGTTCAGGCCTAGCGAGGCGTGCTGTTAGTGGAAGTCGCGAGACGCAAGCATACAAACCCCAACCTTACTATCTACCGGCTTAGGATCCCAAAGAGCTTTTGCGACCAAATGAGTGACTCCCTCCGCTCTTTGGATTGTTCCACTTACACCTAATAGCGAAAGAGTTTTAGCAATGGCCGCATGGCGATCGAAGGTGTTCTTCCATAGGACGAGATTGACCAATCCCGTTTCGTCCTCGAGGGTAAAGAAGGTGACACCGCTGGCCGTCTGCGGTCGCTGTCTACAGATCACCATTCCGGCATATCGAACGGAGGAACCGTCTGCCAGGGCATTTAATTCTTTTGCATCCGGAATCCCGCTTTTTCGGAATTCGGAGCGCATCGTCTCCATCGGATGTCCACATGTACTGTGACTCATGGCTCTAAAGTCCCAACTGATCTGCTCGAATGGAGTTAAACCAGCTAGATTGGTTTTTGTGGTTCTAGATTCGAAAGGCAAAGGTCGTAAATTGTTTTCATATATGGCTTTTAGTTCCCACAACAATTCTCTTCGGTTGCGCTTAAAACTATCAAAGATTCCCGCTTTAGTAAGTTTTTGAAAACATGTAAGAGATAGACCACTTCGTTTTACGCAATCTCTGAAATCACAGTAGGGAGCCGATTCGCTTAGCTTTTCTGCGTCGGCCTGAGAAAAGCCTTTGATCAAACGCAACCCCATGCGCACGGCCCAACCGTTTCCCGAAGGCTCTAGAATACAGTCCCAAACGCTTGCGTTGATGGCAGCTGGTCGTACCTCTACATCGTTTCGCCGTCCATCCTCGATCAAAGTGCTGGATGAATAAAAGCCCATCGGTTGTGAGTTAAGCATGGCGCAGAGAAACACTTCTGGATGCCGACAGCGTAACCATGCCGTGACATAGGCGAGTAGCGCGAAAGAGGCTGCATGGCTTTCTGGAAAACCATATTCACCAAATCCAAGGATATGTGAATAAACACGCTCTGCAAATTCTAAAGAAATACCACGCTCTACCATACGGTTGATAAGTCGATCTCGGTGTTTCTCGATCTTCCCCGATTCACGCCATGCCGCCATATCACGACGTAGTTGATCTGCTTCTCCTGGACTATAGTTTGCGGCCAAGATAGCAATCTTCATTACTTGCTCCTGAAAAAGAGGGACACCAAGAGTCCTTTTCAAAGTTGCCTCAAGACAGGTATGGGGAAACGTGACGGGCTCTTCCCCGTTTCTTCTTCGGAGGTAGGGGTGCACCATATCACCTTGAATAGGTCCGGGTCGGACGATAGCTACTTCGATGACAAGGTCATAAAACCTTCGTGGTTTGAGTCTCGGCAGCATGGCCATTTGAGCCCTACTTTCGATCTGAAAAACCCCCACCGTGTTACCGGATGAAATCATTGCGAAGGTAGCAGGGTCATCTGCAGGTATCTCCGCCATTTCAATACGCTGCTTTTTATGTTGCTCAATGAGATCTAAGCTTTTATGGATTGCGGATAAACTTCCTAAAGCCAGTAAGTCTACTTTGAATAAGCCAAGTGCCTCCACATCGTGTTTGTCCCACTGAATAATGCTTCGCGATTTCATCGCGGCTGGCTCTACAGGCGCCAGCTCGCACACCGGCTGATTACCCAAGATAAATCCACCGGGATGGATCGATAGGTGTCTGGGGAAACCCTGAATTTCTTTGGTAAGTTCGAGCCAGTGAGTGATGTTTTTACGCCGACGGTCCAGCCCAGCGGCCTTCAGATCAATCGCATTTATTTCTCCGCCCCACCGGCTTGTGAGTCGTGCCACAGCGTCTATCTCTTCGGTATCAATCTGTAGAACCTTACCTACTTCGCGGAGTGCAGATTTTAGGCGATAACGAACAATATTGGCGACCATAGCAGAATGATTTTTCCCATAACGGCGATAGACATGCTGTATGACCTCCTCTCTTCTTGTGTGTTCGATATCGAGATCGATGTCCGGAGGCTCCGCGCGTTCTCTACTCAAAAAACGCTCAAAAAGGAGTCCCATTCGTACGGGATCTACAGCGGTAATGCCGAGACAAAAGCAGACTGAACTGTTAGCTGCACTGCCTCTGCCTTGACATAAGATGCCATTTTTCTTACAGAACTGAACGATTTCATACATCGTAAGAAAGTAACCACCGTAATTGAGTTCACGGATAAGTTCGAGTTCCCGATTGAGCTGAGCTTGAATATCGCCGGGTATCTTCCCGGAGTATCGGGCTCTCGCACCCTGGTGGGTTAGTTCACGGAGCCAGCCTTGCACACTCTGTTGTTCCGGTACGGCTTCCTCTGGATAACGATAATCGAGTAGATCAAAGCTGAACGTACATTGCTCCGCTACTTTGATTCCGTTGAGGATAAGTTCCGGAGCGTCTTCATAAAGTCGGCTGAATTCCTGATTGGAACGAAGATGCATTTCCGCATTGCTTGAAATAAGCGTTCCGGCATCTCGTAAGGTGGTTCTATGACGTATGCAGGTAAGCACGTCAGAAAGAGGTTTCCGCTCCTTTTTATGAAAACGAACTTCGGTGCTTCCTACGGTAAGAAGACCCAACTCTCTTGCGCGTAAGCGAAGTTGAACCTCTTGACGATGCGCAGACTCGGTCATCGCTCGGCATACAAACGCGATCACCTGCGTTCCGTAGAGTGGGTACAACAGGTTCAACCAACGTACGGAAGGAACTAGAAAAAACACCCCGTCAGCCTCCGCAGAAAGAAGATCCTTCAGACTGATGAGAGACTCCCCTTTAGGCGCGCGCTTATGTCCGCGGGTGAGCAAACGTGATATTTTTTTATATCCTTGTTTATTCTGAGCTAAAAGTATCAAGCGATCGGCAGCTCGAATCGGAGTAGGGATATCCGGCATGCTCGGCGGAAGATCAAGATGAGAAACATAGATCTCTGCGCCAATGATCAATCGAACATTCGTCTTCTCGGCAGCGATATGCGCTCGGACTGCACCATAAAATCCATTGCGATCGGTAATCGCTAATGTGTTAATTTCTAGCTGACTTGCCTGATCAACAAGCTCTTCGGGATACGATGCACCCTCTAGAAAAGAGTGACATGTCTTATTCCAGAATGGTACATAGGGCAGATTATTCATATTAAAATTGAGTACGAATCAGTGAGAGATGCGCTCGAACCGTTTAGCCAGAGCGCCTCTAATCAAGATGACCGTGGAGAAACCAGTTGTTTCGTTGTGCGTCGAAGAATATCCAATGAATCGCGCGAGTTGTCGTTTCTGCGTAGTAATAGTCACGTTCGATCATTCGATTCCACCAACCACCATGGATCCGATATGGCCCATAAAGATGCACTATCGTTTCGTCAGGAAGTTCGGGGCCCTTCGCTGGTTTGGTAGGATCTTGGCTCGCAAGCAGCTGTGGCTTATTGAGCAGGCGTCGCACCAATGGTTGGTACGGCTTATCGACCGTAAAGGCTTCGGAATGTTCTCGTCGGTCCATCTCCGATGAGCATTTGAGAAATGAATCAAAATGAATCCACTTAAACCGAGCTTCCGGTAAATGGCCGTCTCGAATGTATGCTTTTGAAACAGACTCATTTCCAAAAGCTGCTCGAAGCTGTGCGAGCGTGTGCTTGGCTGAGGTAGCATTTCGAACAGCGGTTTTTTCTGTAATGAACACGTTTTGTTCCATGCTGTATGCTCCCAGAGTCGCGCTTAGATGGATCAAACTGATTCGATCGGAAAGCATGGCGTTGTAGAGACGTAGTCTGACTAGCTCAAGAAGGAATTGTTCGTCTCGAGTCGTGTTTGATGGCTCGATGCGCTCCTCGTGAGTTCCTCCATGTTCCAAATGAAACACGCAATGTAGAGTCATTAGGGCACGATATCGATTTCTGATTTGACCCAAGAGATCGTGAAGGCCCGTTTTTATGCCGAATAGGAGCCGTGCAAGATCATCGTCTGGTGGTTCGACTCCAAGGCTCACGCCTACTTCGTCTTGTTCATGGGTAGGCTGTAACGGTAAAGGGCTGTTGTCGGAGAACCGTTCATAGAGAAGTTTTGCCTCAGATCCCAGATGCGACTGAATTTCATCTGCTGGAAGTTTTAGTAGATCGTTTACGGTATAGATCTGCAGATCACTCAGCATTTCTCGTAAAAAAGGGGTAATCTGAAGCGCATCGAGATCTACCTCACCGGTTTGTTTTTTTTCGTCATCAGGACATCGATATATAACTATCGAATGAGTGATGCTCGAATGGGACGCTTTTGCTGGACACATACTCGATAGTGCTTCTAATCGATGACGGTTGAATCCAATCGTCAAAGTAGAAACCCATCTGCGGCCTCGAAGATACTGCTGAATCGATCGTGCCCACGTGAGAATATCGACATAAAGCTCAGACATTCCCGATGGATCGAGCAGCCAAGAGCCTTTTTCACCCACTTCGATATTCGGACTAAACGCACGCAGGCCTTTAGAAATATCTTCAATTAGTTCTGTCTCATGATTTTCGTTTGCGGTCGTTGCATGCAGATCTGGAACGATATCGCGTGCAAGAGAGAACTTCATGCCTAGCTTTAAAGATCGTTTTAGAGCTAAAGAATTTAGATCTACTATTCTACCGCTATATCCATGTTCATCTAGTATAGCAATTGGACTTCGACGCCAATCAGGTTGTTTCTTCAAGACTACTTGTATCGAAAAGTTTTGTATTTGAAGGTATGCGATGCTTCGATGCAAAAGAGACTCCGGATGCAGATGAATCGAGCAAGCTTACTGCTCATGAATAAATATATTTGGTGTAAGATCGGTGGCTAATTATCAGTTTTGCAAAACTGCATTAACGTGACAAGCGGTTGGTTCAGGCATCAGAGCGAGTCCATCGGGAACAGTTCTCTGTTCAGTTACTTGTTCCACATGGGCACCAACTTTGTTTTTGAGAACTTCGCAAACGAGTTCTACCTCTGCGGTTCCGGTTCGACGCCAGTGTGGTTTAAACCGCAGACTCACCATGGGTCCTGCTGATGGTTGTTGTCTATCGGTAGAGGTAAGCAAAATTAACCGACTCGCATTCTTACGTGCCATCTGTGCAAGACGGCTTTGCCAGGCAATTCCTGCGGGTTGATGTTCCCGTAAGTCGAGAACCACCAAACCAAAAGCTCCAGATCGGAGTACTATTTCGGCTGCGCGCGACAGCTTCAGTGGCGGCACATGGACCGTAGGCAAGGCATCGAGATCGACTCCAGCTCTTGCAAGATCTGGAGGATAAAGAGAGCCTTGGGTACTTTGCACCCAGACGGTGGTCTCACCTATCCGCTGCATATGAAGGATGCAAGAGACAGCGACGCTGTTGAGGCCTTGTGCCTGATTTGAAGAAAGCTCGACGATGTATCCAGGACGTACCAGAGATGCGATTGAGGTACGTTCCGGCACGTCCTTCATCGGGTGTTTAGAACTATTCAGGTCCCTAGTGATATGGTTGATCTGTTGGGTACACGCGGGCCGCTGTTGTTCAAGTTGGACATCATACATGTTCTCTTGGATTTGCCGTGCGTGCGGTTTCGAGTTGTTCAAGCGGGTCATGCTCTGAAGATACGGAACGCATGTTCAGTGTCAAGTTATGGTGCTGCACACCATCCGGTTCTCAGCATGTAGGGCGGTACTATGCTGCCAGCAAACATTTGACCGTGTTGCCAGTAAGCACCGGAAGTTATTGAAATAAAATGCGTTTGTTGCTCTGAAGACAGACGTCGATGCATGCAGGTGATGGCGCGATCGTCTCCTGTGTGGAGCGCCCAATTGCCGGGCGCAGTCGCATCGTGCCTAGAGGCTGGCGCCGAATCAATCGAACCGTGCGGCAACGTAATCCCGGTATATTCGCCGCGATAGCCAAAGAGCGGCACCAAAAAGCCCAAGGGCTAACGCGATCGATAGCTGAGATCCCAGTCCGGTGAGGGAGTGCACCGAGACATAGGGGACGAAATACGGGTCTATCGAGATCCACCAGAGGATCAGAAGCACCAGGCTGCTCCCGGCAAGATCACCAGCCCGTACGCAGGCAATATCGATCAAGGCCTTTACGGAACGTTTTCGCTCCACCGTAAGCGGCGCATAAAGTAATTCGTAACAAGATCGAAAAAATGAATTTGCAAGAATTGATTCGGTTGCTTTTAGCAGTGTGATCGTACCGAGACTGAGGAACGGCAAAGCCAAAACACCTGTGAAGCAAAGCGCAATCGGTCCGATACTGAGTGTACTGCCGAGGCCGAGGCGACGTACCGCTATCTGGCCCAATCCAGCTTGAACCCCAAAGGTAAGCAGGCTGGTTAAAGTATAGTAGACTACAAAAAACCTAATTAGGTCCTCTGATCTGCCCTCAAAGGCCATATCCGCTGAGGATTTCATCGCGAAATCCAACAGTGTTGCCGCTGCGCTACTGACAAGTACGAGCATCGCGATATTCCGCAGGTACACATCACGGAATGCTCGGTTTTTAATAGAACCGATATCGTTTGAAGCGTGTCTCGTTGTGTTCACTTCGATTGCCGATGAACACGGTTTTCTATACAGAAACGGAACAAAAGTGACGCACCCGACAAGCGCATGAGTCGTCGCCAACAAAAGAAACATGATAGAAAAATCTGTCTCAGCGACGATACGGATAGCCGCAATGCCTCCGAAGAAAGCTCCAAAGGTAACTCCAGTGTGGATGCGCGGGAGACAACGCTTTGCATCACGGAGGCCGAGGGTCTCTCCAATAAGTAGAAAAAAAGCGCTTACGGATATCGCTCCGATAACCGATTGATGCAGATAGAGGGCAATCGCGGTGATGCGAGGGGTGTGAATGCAGAGCCAATATTCTATCGCGTAAAAGATAGAGCTTAGTAGCAATGAGCCCGACAAAATTGGCGTGGGTCCATGTCGCCTGAATGATTTTGACAGTACAAAGGCCAGTAGAATGGATAGCAAGGCGGAGCCGAGCATCATGCCAGGCAATTCACTTGAGCCGAATATCGAAAGAAAAAACGCGTCTCGAACCGATTTGCCGGCGACCTGCTGTGCCAAAAGCGATGCTCCGGTGGCGGCAGCGGCTGCGGTGATTTGCTTATGGTTCATGAGCGGTTTTAGGAATCTCCTGATCCACAATCTGAGGACTTGGATATCGGCATTTGAATGACTTCCCGATGCAGTCGATCGATCGAGGTCATCCAGCTTGTCGGAGATTCATTGCTGTTGCGCATTGCAAAATGTGAGGCTACCGATCGGCATCGTTTACGCAGAGATTCACAGAGGTTTTTTACATCGCGCACATCGTTTTCGGCTTGTCCGAATAGGGACTCTGGAAGGCAGAGGCGCACCTGTTTTTCGCCACCTTGAATTAGTTCGTCCAGTAAAAACACGGTTGCATATTCAAAGATAAACCCTTCGTAAGGCGAACCAAAGTTTCGGGCATTGGGTAGATGTTTGGAAACTAAAGCAAGAGCCTGATCGTAGTTCGAAGTTAAGGTCAGAAAAAGTAAATGATCTGCGAGGCGTGCAGAAAGTTTGCGTCCATTTTGTAATAATGGATAGCCAAGTCGATGATGCTGCAGTGCCTCTTTGAATCGTCCCTCCATAAAGAGAGGAAGAAGCACGCGAGCATGGGTACGATGCGGTACTTCAGCGCACCGTAGCGTTCCATGAAATATAGGTGCGGCTGCTCGGTAGGCTTCGGCATTTCGTTCGAGCCAGAAAAGCACGTGAGCATGGGTATCGGCATCACAAGCAGGGCAGTCAGATAGCCAGTCGTGAGGTGCGCGCTGCCATAGTCGCTCGAAGTGCTCTGCCGCTTCGCGATCCCCAAGAACCGTCGCTACCTTACAGCGGAGATGATATTCCGAGCGGGATCCCGCACCGACCTGCTCGAATCGGCGACTCAGATCTTGAATCATCTCTTCGATTTGTTCCCGTTCGATCTCGTGGAATGCGACGGCCTCTTCAATCGCCCACTTATAGGTCCAAAGGATGTGGGCCTCATCGAAACGGGCAGGATGCTGATCGACCTGCGCAAGGCACCATGCAAATGCCGTGAGCATGTCCTTGGGTCTTCCGGAAAAACAGGAGAGTTCGATGAGTTCAAGTCTTGCTTCGAACCCCAGATCCAGATCTCGGTGACGGTCTGCAAGACGCACCGCCTCTTCGCAACACTCTAGTGCAAAATCGCCATAACCGCTCTGACGTCTTGCCTCATCGAGGCATTCGGCAATCGCTTGTCGATAGTCGCTCATCGAACGATGCTCACTGCAGCCATCGGTTACGCGACTCAAGACTCCAATCGACTAGATCCAATACGTTGCGATTGAGCAAATCCACCTCCAAAGTGCTTAGTGGATGATGACCCAGTAAGAGTGCCTGAACGTATATCGTAGGGATAAGAAGAGAAAGCAGTCCTTCGTCATCAAGAGATAGCAGTCGGCGCACGATCGGGTTGTTGTAATTGAAGCAAAGAGTAGGTCGTTCGTGGTGCGACGTAGACGACAGTTTGCCAAGAACACTGGACCAAAGCATGCCGCTTATTTCCTTTGTATGATCCAGTTTGCGAGATCGTTCACTATCTCGCGTTGCGCTGTAAAAAGTTGGTAAAGATTTGGGGAGAAATTTGCGAATGAGGACTTCGCATCCGTGCGCTAGAAGCACATGTTGCGCTTGTTCCATAAATCCAGAAGCAAATTCTTCCTCGTCAGTCTCTAACTGGTCAAAGTGAACAAGTAGAGTGGCACTCGTCGTCTGTTCGATATCCAAGCCGAGGATTTTTTGAGTTTTCATCAAAAGCTCTAGTTCGAAGGCATAGGCAGCGTTGATCACACAAAGCTTTTGTGTTGTAGCGATCGGAGCGATCTGGCGAAAGCTATCTAGCGAGGAAGTAAAGCGAATCGACTTGTGTTTTTCGCAATACGCTCCAAGTGTCATCATTCCATCAGTGGTTTCAAAAGGAAGCCACTTAGCAAAGATGCGAAAGGCAGTATCGTCACTACTTGCAAGTGCTTTCAACGAGTGAACATGAACCCGAAGAAGTCGACGAAGACGGTCGGGGTCTTTATCGGCAAGCGCGAGGAGCCAGTCTCGTAGGGTTTCGCCAAGACCACCGCGGATTTTTTCGAGTTCTGTGTCCTCGTAAAAAGCCTCTCTAGAGGCAGTAGGTCGCAATCGCTGAGTATTGATAACGCAGCGTACAAAAAAGGCCCAGGGAGGCAGCAGATTTTCTAGACTTTCGGCGACCAGCATCCCGCGTAAGTAAACGCGATGTGCGGTTCGTGCAGCCGGACTCTGTGCTTGCGGTAACACAAAAGCCACTCCTTCGAAACCGAGTTCCTCAGAGTGAATCGGAATGCAATCGAGAAAATCTGTGCCAAAAAGGCGCTTGCCAAACTGCAATTGCGCCTTCTTGTCCGAATGATGCCAGGGTCGGCGACAACCGTTGAAACGAGTGTCGGGCAAAATCACGTTATCGATCGGTAGCAGTTCTCCAAAATGCTGGTTGAGCCGTTGAACCTCTTCGCGTCGAAAAAAACGTTCAAAACCCGATCGGCAGATCAACTCTATTTCTGTGCCAGGTTCTGTATTGTCGTCTAGGCCGTCTTCAGCTTTGATGTCGTATGTTCCATCGTGTCTACCGAGCCAGACAACCGGGGCTCCTCCATGCGCCGATCGGCTTCGCACACGGATCGTCTCGCTTACCAAAAAACAGCTCAACAGGCCGATTCCAAACTGACCTAGAAATTCGTCTCTTCGCGCTTCAATCGAGTCGGTTTTCCCGCTGCGCCCAAGGGTTGCGACGAACTCGTGGATTTCTTGCTCGGTGAGTCCGACTCCATTGTCTCGGATTCGTATTCGTGGTGGATCTTCGGACTCCAAAACCTGCCATTCGATCCGTCCGCGGAGTTCAGGATCGATTTGCTGCCGCTGTGAAATCGCGTCGACTGAATTTTGCAGCAGTTCACGGATAAAGACCTGTGGGCTGCTGTAGAGATGGTTTGAGAGCAGGTCGAGAATCCCCCGCAGGTCGACCTGAAAGCGATATCCCATCTCAGTACTGTCGATCACATGGCGAAAAAAGTCGAACAAAGCTCGTTGGCACTTCGGCTCATCTGCAGCGAAACATCCGAGCTTAGGCGGTTACAGGTTCAGCGCACAACACCCTAGGCCAGACCCTAGACCGGCAGCTAAACCACACCACTGCCTTGCACGCGTGGTTCCTTTCGAATCGCTGTTCAGTGACGTTTTAGAATCGCGCGCAGTTGGGTATCGCGACGATATGGTGTGCATCAAGAGGGCCGCGCACCATCAGCTGCGTATCTGAGTTTGCGTGCTTCTCGTCTGCGTTGATCCCGAGTTGCTCAGGTGAAAATCCGAACTCAACCTGCTGGCGTTCATGGCTGAAGGCACTGAGCAGTTCATCAAATCTTGGCATCACTCGGGCAACGATGTCGTCGATTCTCAACTTGGCCCCCTGTTGCGTTGCGACTACCACGCAGTCCAATTCAGGAAAAACTCGCAATTGAGAAAAGCCGCTTCCAATGCTGTGGAGCATGAACATCGCTCGGTGATCGAAGAATCCAAA
Source organism: Myxococcota bacterium (assembly GCA_039030515.1). Lineage (GTDB taxonomy): Bacteria > Myxococcota_A > Polyangia > Polyangiales > Houyiibacteriaceae > JBCCEA01. Next base: position 11,055 of record JBCCEA010000022.1, read on the forward strand.
TCTCTTCGAGGACGGAGTACGTTCTGCCAGAAGTTTGAGCAGCCAGTCCTCGTCTCCTGAGCGGAACATCCTCGAGGATGCCCGCCGCTGCTTTGTCCCCAACGTTTTATGAAAGATCGAGACATGGTGCGTTCGAAACCCAAAGGGCTCGTACAGGCGGGGCGAATCTGTGAAGAGAAATAAGTTTTGATATCTCGCGTCGCACCACCGTAGTGCAGCCTCCATCAGTCGCCGAAAGAGGCCTCGGTTTCTCCACCTTGGATGGGTGGCTACGCTTTGAATCGCCGCGGCACGGTGTGATTCCCCGTCGATACAGAGGTGCATGGGCAGCACGGTCACGTTTGCTACGCATCTTGAATCGTTCAGGAATACGAAATTCCGGCTCTCTGCGCTCCAGTATCCGAGGCGATAGTAGGTCGCCAAATCCACATAGAAGACATCGTAAATGAGCTGGATCAGCTGGGGCATCCGCACCCGATCGTTGGCCAGGCATTCGTAGAATTTTAGTTCAGACGCCAACTGAAACCCGACCTTGGACGCGCTCACCACACAGCCTGCAAGCGTCGCGTCGCTCAGAACCTAAGTCATCTTATCGGTGGGAGCCTGGGATTGTTTCGAAAACACCGAGGTGCCGCCCGGCGAGCCGAAAAAAGCCTCGAGCTTCTCGCTTCCGCGGCGTAAACCTCACCGCTCATGGATGCGACTAAGTCTAGCCGTGGAGTATATGAAATGACTGATGTCAGCAGCGATGTGTATCGGCAGTCGCTCGTCGAGCTCTCCTGCCGCTTTCGAAGATCGTGGGTGGATATGGCGAGGGCGCTGGTCGAGCTGAAGCAAACGCGTACCTACGAATCCTGGGGCTACAGCGACCTTTACGCGTACTGCAATAAGGAACTCTTCATTCGCAAGCCGACGGTCGATAAGCTGGTGGGTTCCTTCGAAACGCTCGAACAGTATGCGCCTTCCCTTCTCACCAGGGACGAGCCAGAGCAGCCCATTCCCAGCTATGATGCGGTCGACTACTTCGCACGAGCGCTATCCGAACAGCAGGACGGGGACCTATCGGTTGCCAGCGACCGGATCGACGACTTTCGAGAGGCTGTGTTTGAGCAGGCAAAGCCGATTTCAAGTCTTCGTCGAGAATTCGGTGCCGTATTTTTTGGTAAGTCGGAGCAGCAAGAAGCGCTGGAACGTCTTGAGCGCACGCATGTCTCTATTCGGCGTCTTTGCGGTCTTCTGACCAAGTGTGCGGGTGTGTCCAGTGACCGTCTTGAGCGGGCCACACTGGCGCTCGAAGAACTGCAGAGTGAGGTGCAAGGCCTCATAGAAGAGACGCGAACCAAGGTGGAGCAAGAACAGGCAGAGCTCGAAGAAGCACCTGAGGTGCACCAAGACACGTCGATGTCGTACTCCGCGGCGCACGAGCAGCTGAGCTAGTCGGACCATGAATGCCAAGGCCCCGCTGGAAGCGAAATTGCCGCCTTTGGGCCAGGCGGATCCCGACACCCTGCTCGCGTCGATACTCGAATGGGTAGAAGAAAGCGGGCTGTCGCTCTATGCGGCGCAAGAAGAGGCCATCCTCGAACTCTTTGCCGGTGCCAGTGTCGTATTGAACACCCCAACCGGTTCCGGAAAATCGCTTGTAGCGACCGCGCTATGCTTCAAGGCACTCGCTGAGAATCAATGTTGTTTCTACACCGCTCCGATCAAAGCGCTCGTCAGTGAGAAGTTTTTCGACCTGTGTAAGCTCTTCGGACCGCGTCACGTAGGCATGATGACCGGAGACGCCTCGATCAATCAGGATGCGCCCATCGTATGTTGCACGGCAGAAGTGCTTTCTAACTACGCCTTAAGAGAAGGAGAACAAGCAGACGTCCAGTACGTTGTCATGGATGAGTTTCACTATTACGGCGATCGGGATAGGGGCATCGCATGGCAGATTCCGCTTTTGACTCTGCCTCAATCTCGATTCCTATTGATGAGCGCAACGCTGGGCTCAACCACGTATTTCCAGCAAAAGGTAGAGGCGCTGACAGGAATGCCTTGCGTGCTTGTCAAGACCGAAGAGCGTCCAGTGCCTCTCGACTATAGCTACTCAGAAAAGCCGATTCACGAAACCATTGCGGAGCTTCTCAGTGCGGAGAAGTTCCCACTGTATATCGTGCATTTCACTCAGCGTTCCGCTGCAGAACAGGCGCAAAATCTGATGAGCCTCGATTTCCTGAGTAAAGAGAAGAAAACGGCGATCCGTGCTGAGCTCGTCGGGTTTCGTTTCGATACCGCTTTTGGAAGCGAACTAAAGAGGTATCTGCATCACGGAATCGGCGTACATCACGCGGGAATGCTTCCCAAGTACCGCCGAATCGTCGAGCAGTTGGCCCAGCGGGGGCATTTGCAGATGATCTGCGGCACCGATACTTTAGGTGTCGGGGTCAACATCCCGATTCGAACGGTTCTCCTGACCAAGCTCTGTAAGTACGACGGTGCACATACAAAGATTTTATCGGTTCGAGACTTCAAGCAGATCGCAGGGCGCGCCGGCCGCAGAGGCTACGACACGCAAGGTAGTGTTGTCGTGCAGGCACCGGAGCACGTGATCGAAAATCGTATCCAGCGTCAGAAGGCAGAGGGCGACCCCAAAAAACTGCGGAAACTGCGACCCAAAAAACCTCCCGAAAAGGGTTATGCTCCGTGGGACGAAGGCACTTTGACGCGTCTTTTAGAATCTGAGCCAGAGCGCCTCTCTTCATGTTTTTACGTCAGCCATAGTTTGATCCTCAATGTGCTCTCTCGGCCTGACGGGTGTCGCGCGCTCAAAGCGCTTTTACGCAGCAGCCATGAGTCTCCCAAACAACAACGCCAGCACGGTCGCACGGCGCTGGCCATGTTTCGTTCTCTGGTCGAAGCAGGCGTGGTTTCACTCGAAGAAAAAGACGTCTCACTAGGGGCAGGATTTCAAGACGACTTCTCACTGAACCAGGCCTTATCTCTTTACGTGGTAGAAACGGTGAGGCTCCTCGATGAAGCCTTATCGGACTATCCTCTGCGAGTGATGACGCTGGTCGAGTCTATTCTTGAAACGCCCGGTATCGTCATCGCCAAGCAGCTGGACAAACTAAAAGCGCAGGCCATCTCTGAAATGAAAGCAGAGGGAGTCGAATACGATGAGCGTATCGCGCGACTAGAGAAGATCGAGCATGTCAAACCGGATGCAGAGTTCATTTACGATAGCTTCAATGCATTCCGAGCCCGGAATCCCTGGGTGGGTCAAAATATCCGACCGAAATCGATCGCGCGTGAGATGTTTGAAGAAGGCATGACCTTTCGAGAGTACGTCAAAGAGTATGGACTCGCGCGTTCGGAGGGAGTTTTGCTGCGCTACCTATCTGATGTGTATAAAACCCTGCAACAAAGTGTGCCGGAGGATGCAAAGACGCAAGAAACGCGCGATATGATCGATTGGCTCTCAGCGATCGTAAAACAGATTGATTCGAGTTTGATCGACGAATGGGAGCAGCTCATCCATCCTAAAGAACCCGTCAAGCGAGCTGCTAATGAACTTTCTGATCAAGAAGACATCGTCGAGACCAAGGGCTTTGTCGTATTGATTCGCAACGATTGCTTTCGTTTCGTGAAACTCCTCGCCCGTTCCGACTATGAGGGAGCGATCGAGTTGCTCTCTGGACTGCCGCGCTGGACGACGGAAGGTTTGGCGGAGGCGCTCGCTCCGTACCACCAGGAACACGCGACCATCCGAACGGATCCCAAGGCGCGCGCTCCAAAATGCACTCAGATCGACAAGGCCGACGTGGAGTGGGTTGTTCGCCAAGTCCTACTCGACGATGAAGACTTTGGAGAATGGCATCTTGAGTTTCGAGTCGATCTTGAAGCGTCGCGTGCGCAGGGACGTCCCGCTTTACGTCTGACGGGTGTTTTTTCGTAGCCATCTCCAGAGCACGAACGACGGGCAAGGGAGCCGCCGCTCGATGGCGTTGCCTCAAGCGCAGCGCCTACCCGCCACCGCTAGCCACAACAGGGCCTTGCCGTCATGAGGGGGGGAGTATCGTGTAAAGGCAACGCCCATCGGGCCGCCAATACTTGATGGTACCATTCTCCGAGCCGGAGACGATGAGGGGGCCGTCTTTGCAATGGCAAACCGCCACGGCATGGACTCGCTCTCGATGCCCCGCAAGAGTGTGAATGCGCCTGCCTGATTGGAGGTCCAAGACCTGGATGGTGCCGTCGGTTGAGCCGGAGACGATGTGGAGGGTTCTGGTTCGGGGGTCCTGAAAGACCGCCAAGGAAGTGACTTGAGCTAGGTGCACCGTACGGGTTTTACGGCACGTGGCTGATTGGAGGTTCCAGACCCAGATGGTCCCGTCCGCCGAGCCGGAGACGAAGCTTGGAGCTCCACTAAGGGGGTCCTGAAAGGCCGCCAAGGAAGTGACAGTGACGGCCGGACCGCCATCCCCGACGCTGAGAAGGAGCCTCCCTGTGTTGGGGTTGGGGTTGGGGGCCCAGACCCTGATGGCACCACTCATCGATCCGGAGACGACGCGTGGTTCTCCGCTAACGTCCTCCTCCAAAACCGCCAAGCAAGTGACCGGAAAGTCGGGCTCGTTACAGATGTCAAAGCATCCGCCGGTCTGTGGGTTGGGGTTCCAGACCCTGATGGCACCACTCATCGATCTGGAGACGACGCATGGTTTTCCGTTAACGCTGTTTCGAAAGACCGCCAAGGAAGTGATCTGGCCCCATCTGCACTTGTGCCGAGCGATATGGCCGAAATCATGCCTACTCCGATCGCGGAGCATCTCCCAACTCCCAAGGCACGTGGCTGAGTCGGGGTCCCAGACCTTGACGGTGCCGTCGTCCGAGCCGGAGACGACGCGTGTTTTTTCGCTAACGCTCTGCCCCAAAACCGCCAAGCAAGTGATCTTACGCCTGGACGCTTCCCAACTCCTAAGGCACGTACCTGTTTCGCAGTCCCAGACCTTGATGAAGCCGTCGTCCGAGCCGGAGACGACGCGTGGTTCTCCGTTAGCGCCGTCCTGAAAAACCACCAAGGAAGTGACCTTACCGCGGTGCCCCTCGCGGCTGGGTTTGCGCAACCAAATCGGTGGTTTCGGTTCGGACAGAGCTTCCTCGACGAATCGATGCGGGGCCCGGCCGGCAGTTTTGAGCGCTAGCATATCAGCAAGCATTGGGAACCCTTGCTGAACCATGTGTGTACCCACGCCTTTGGGAAGAAGCCCAAAGGGAGACTCAGAATTCTCGTTTTTGGCTTCGCTAGCGGAGGGTGGTGGCGGATTCTTTGGCGGTGTTCCTTGAGTCATCGCCTCAATAGTTAGCAAGTTGTGTGCCCCGACGCGGCCAACCCCTGCGCTGCGGGATGGCTGCGGGATGGCCGCGTCAGGGCTCGCAGTCGGCCTCTCAAACGCCCGGTCTTCAAAAAAAACGCCTCCGAAATCAGAGGGCCGAGGGACGAATCACCTCAACAATGAGTCCCACTCTCCATTCGCGGCCGAGGACGCATCCTCCTTTGTGCGGCTTGCGGGAAGCGCAAAGACAAAGAGCTGGTCCTAGCGAACGAACATGAGCCGAATCGGTAGCTGAAAAGGAGCGAACTACTTCTCCCAGGGGATCGGATACGTATAGCTGGTGTAGGGTCGCTCGGCTTTGTTTTGGAGTTCGAGGCGCGCGATCATCAACGCGGGAGACACGGTACTTACCGGGAGAAAGCCGGATTCCGCTCCGCAAAGTGAGTTGTCGACCTCTCGCCTCTGTCCCACCGCGGTGATCTCTCGAACCGCATTTAGTGGGGTGCCTACAAAATCAACACCACGGATCATCTCTTCTCTGCCGTCGGGGAAAATGCGTGAGGCGACTCGGATGTCGCCTAGGAACGCCTGAAAATCGTAGCGGCCGGTGGTGGTCTCGCCTCCGGTCGCATCGAGGACCCGGATGCCGTAAGGGGCGCCCTGCCTCCGGATCTCTTCGACGAATGCCTCCCGGAGCGCTTCGTCCGTCAGGCCCTGGGTGCTTTCCACGAAGGTGTTGCCCATACGGCTGATCGGCCGTTCGTGATAGCTGTTTCGCGCATGACCGTTGCTCTGTTGTTTTCGAGCGATGGGACTTCGGGTTGTCAAAAAACCCTTGAGCGTACCGTCTTGGATCAAATTGGCCCGCTTCGATGAGACCCCTTCGTCGTCAAAGAGGTAGTGCCCGACCAGACTTTGCCCCTCAAACTCCGCAATGCTCGGATCGTCATGTACCGATAGAAATCCCGGCAGGACTTCTTCTCCGAGTAAATCCCGAAACGTGTGTCCTTCGCCATGAGAGCGAAGTCGGCTTCCCTCGAGTCGATGTCCGAGTGCCTCGTGCATCAGCAGGCCAGCGGGTTTGGGGTCTAGCAGCACGGGTCCCGAGAATGAGCTGAGCTCCGGAGCTGCCGCCAGCTTTTGCCCTGTGCTGTTGAGCTCGCGCAGCGCTCGATGGATCGAAGAAGAGGAGGGCAATTCTTCCTGCCGGGTCACAAACCACTCTTTGCCGAGTCGGAATGCATGCCCCTTTTCCGACAAGAATAGGATGGAAATCTGCAGCTCGTAGTAAGGCAGGCACTGCACCCCGACCGTGCCCTCGGTGCTCGCAAAGAGTCGCACGTCGTGCCGTGCCTCGAAACTGACGGAACCGTTGGTGATCGACGGGTATTTCTTGAATGTATCGGAGCACTTCATCACGAAGTTGCAGTAGTACTCCATGTCTACGTCGGGCAGTTTTCTCCATGAGTTGTGGTTCTCGGCCGCTCGTTTTTCAAAAGCGGGCAGATGCGCGTTTTCGTCGATGAAGGTCATCGTCTCCGATTGCTTGCGGAGCATGTCGTATACCGCCTCGCGATACCGAGCCTCGGTGAGACGCCATAAGGCATGTCGTAGCCCGTCCATCGATCCTTCGACCGGCATGGGTACATAGCCGTAGGATTCATCTTTATTGCTGTTGTCGATCAGACCACCGTCGCCAACCTGGTCGTCTCGATAGTTTCCGACCCGGATGTCGGCGTAGCAGTTTCGGCTCCGGGTATGTTGGCTGGTGAGGAGCGCGCCGTACTTTGCGGAACATGCCCAGAACTCCTCCTCGCGAAGCAAATACGAGAGAAAATAGGGCTTTGGCCGTCTCGGCACCCGAATCGATGCCTTAGCTCGAGTGAGCTCAGCCTGCATCACTTCGATCAGCCGAAGCGCGGTGGTTCGTTTCACGACGTACTCCTTAGCAAGCTGTGAACTTACCGCCTTTTGGCCGCTTCGCACGCGGTGTGATGCGCCAATCCGTTTTGGTGCGCTGCTGTAGGTTTCCTCGTCTACGGCCGGCTTACTTCAGGCAGCTCGGGCGGACGAGGCTGCTTGTACGCGGTTGCGCCCTCCGTGTTTTGCCGCGTAAAGCGCTTTGTCTGAGGCTTCGAAGAGCTCTTCTGCAGTGCGGGCATCGTTCGGGAAGTTGGCCACTCCGAGTGATGCCGTCACGCTGAGCGCGCCCATCTCTGTGCGGAACACGGTGGCTTCCAAAGCAGCGCGCGCCCGTTCCGCCAGCAGGGCAGCTCCGTTTCCGTCGGTCTCTTCGCAGAGTATGCAAAACTCTTCTCCGCCAAAGCGTGCCACCGTGTCGGTTTCCCGCTTGATTCCCATCAGCAGCGCTCCCAACTCTTTGATAACAACATCCCCTGTGGCGTGACCATAGGTGTCGTTGACGCTTTTGAAGTGATCGATATCGGTCACGATCAAAGAGAGCTGCCGCTGAAATCGCTCTGCAGAACGCAGTTTGCTTTCCAGTTCTTCGAGAAACGCTCGCTTGTTTAGGCAGCCCGTGAGGCCGTCGGTGGTGGCCATCTCCTCAAGTCGCCGGACCGAAGCTGCGTTGGATAAGGCGACCGCGATTTGATTGGAAAGCACCTGTAGGGTGGGGCGCACGGAATCACCGAAACGGTCCGGAGCCTCCGCTGCAAAAACCATGGCGCCGATCGCGTCTTCCCGGACGATCAAGGGCAGGATCAGAAGGGACTGAATGTGCTTAGGGTTGGTTTTTCGAGTGAAGACGAACTGCTGTTTGGGATCAAAATCGCCCCGATAGGGCAAATAGTGACGGTTCTTGACCACCATTGCCGTCAACGAATTGTTGTCCTTAAAGCTCAGCCCGTCTATCGCATCGATGCCGGTACCGACCGCGCGTAACACGAGATGGCGCCGCGTCTCAGCGTCAAAGCGGGTCACCGCCGCAAAATCAAAAGCCGCGATTTCCCGAGCTGCTTCCATGCCGGCATCGATCACCGCGTGTTCGTCCGATGCTGCACTTAGGGCGCATGAGGCCTTGTAGAGAATGCTCTGCTCCCTCTTGCCCCGCTCGAGCTGCACGAATACCCGCTCGTTTTCCATAGTCCGAAGCACCTGCTGGATCGTGTTTTTGAGCACGACTTCGTCTTTCGGCCGAAAGGGTCGATCCTCGATGCGATCGACGCAGAGCGCTCCGCGGATAACGCTTCCGTCGAGAACCGGTACGCCCATAAAAGAACGTACAGCACACGTCCCGCGGTAGTAACAGATGCCCCCATAGCCCGGTCGAATATGCTCGAGATTCGTGGTGATGCCTCTGAGTGCGACCGCTCCAACCGCACCTCCGCCGGCGAGGAGAGGGCCGTCTGCGATATCGTCACTCTGGGTTGCGAGCTCCACGATGGAGAGAGATTTGCCGTCGGGGTTCGTGAAAAGGAGAATCGCGGTATGAAGGTCAAGGGCCCCATGAAGCTGCTCCAGTATGAAATAGAGTTGCTGATGAACCTGTTCGAGGCTGGACAAAAAGAGTCGCTCTTCGTCGCTTGCACCTGAGCTGATCGGGCGGGTCAGCCGAAAGATTCGGTTTTCTTCAGCAGCACGTTCGCGCTCTTTGACCCGTTCTTTACGGGAAAGCTCGCGCACTCGAGTGACCTCGGCTCGAGTGAACACCACGTTGAGCAAGCCAAAGGCGACCGTGAATCCGCTGCGCAATACGATGGGTATCCAATCGCGTTGGCCGTCCGCGATGAAGTACACGCCTGCGTCGATGGCGACGGCAGCCGCGACGAGTATCGTGCCCACCGGTCGCTGAGCAAAAGACGCGAGAAAGGCTACGGCGATGTAGACGACCGGTTGCGCTGCCCCGCTATCCGTCTCGTCCGCTCGTACTACGGCGTGGGTGATGACGAGCAGCATCAGTCCCAAGTGAAACTCCAGTACGGCGCGCGTCGCTAGTCCGCTCGGGCTGGACGATCCGTCTTGTGGGGTGCGTCCTCGAGTTCGTTCGGCCCGGCTTCGCAGGATCAATATGGTGCACCAAAAGGCGAATAACAGGGCCCCAGCGGTATGGCCGAGCGTGACTCCACTCCACTCGATGGGGGTGAGCCCGGCCAGTAGAGCCAGGACAAAGGCGAGCGACGGTCCGTGTTGCAGAAGTCCCCGTAGTGCTCGACGTATCGTTAATGCTGCCTGCACCAATTGCGTCATGCGCCCAAATTCGGTCTATGGAACCGAGACGCTCCAGTCAAAAAATCGGTGCCTGCGACCGACCTGAAGTCCCGCCTGTGCAGGCAGAACCAAGCTCGCCGCTCCTGCAAGAAGGCTCGCGCGATTCAAGGGCGGCGGGCAGCGCCTGATCAGTGAGGTCGCGAATTGCGCTCGCTGGAGAACTGAAAGATGAGCTCACCCTCACGCAGCATCCCCAGTTCGTCTCGTGCGATTCGTTCTACCTCCGCCGGGTCCGTGCGGAGACTCTGAACTTCCCGATGCAGCGCTCGAACCTCACGCCGGAGCCGCTCATTGACCTGCCGTACTTCCCGCAGCTCGCCGCCAAGCGCCTCGTAGCGTGGCAAGCCTTGGTCGTCGAGCATGAGGGTGGGCACAGAAACGATAGCCATCGCCAACAGACCAAAAGGAATCAGCCATGAAACAGAGCGCTCCATCGACGACCGAGCGTTTCCTTCCTGCCCAAATCAGTCAAATTTTGGAGCGCTTTCCCGATGCCCGACCCGAGAAGCGCAGACGGGTATCGCTCAGCGGCTTGACACGTTTTGAAGAGCTTCCTAGTTTTCTAGAGCAGTGTCGAACAAAGGCCCTGTGGGCCACGAACTCAATTACAGACGCCGAAGAATCCTCTACGCACTTTTATCTGAATATATTGCGACAGGGGAGCCGGTCGGATCCAGGAAGCTTGCCAAGCGGTATGGCCTGAACCTGTCTCCAGCCACGATTCGAAACGTGCTCGCAGATCTCGAGGAGCTCGGATACCTGATACAGCCTCATGCGAGCGCAGGGCGCGTGCCCACAGGGGCGGGCTTTCGTGTTTTTGTAGACGCGCTCGTTCAGTTCCGGGAGGTCTCAAGCGACGACCAAGCCGCGATTGCCCGTCGGTTGCAGGGTCTCTCTCCCCAAGACGATGTGCTCCGCGAAACGGGGCGACTGCTTTCTGCTCTTGCTGGAGCGGCCGCGGTGATCGCCTCGCCTCGTCCAGACGAGGAAATTCTTGAAGAAATTCGGTTCCTGCGCCTGCGATCGGATCAAGTCCTGGCAGTTCTCGTTCTGCAGGGAGGTGCGGTCCAAAATCGGGTTCTCCGACTCGATGAGCAGGACTGTGGGCCTTCTGAGCTTGAGCGGATCAACAACTACCTGGCGGCTCGAGTTTCGGGCGCAAGTTTGGTTTCGATAAGGCAGCGGATCGCCTCTGAGGTTGCAGGCGAACGCAACAACTACGACGAACTTCGCCGCCAAGCTGCGCGTATCATCGATGATTTGGGTGACGAGGCAGGGCCGGTGCAAGTGGTGATCGAAGGCCAGAGTGAACTCTTCGATCGGCCCGAGTTTAGCAACGTCGATACCATCAAGGGATATCTCCGCGCGTTCGAGGACCGTGAGCATCTCCTCTCGCTGCTCGACCGAACCATTTTAGCCGGTGGTGTTCAGGTCGTCATCGGAGCAGAGGCTCAAATCGAAGCGGTGGAGGACATCAGTCTTATCGCTGCATCCTATCGCAAATCGGCTTCTGCAGTCGGCACCCTCGGCGTCATCGGCCCCGCTCGAATGGATTACGCCAAACTGATGCCCCTCGTCGCATTTACCGCTCAGTATCTTACAGAGCTGCATATTTCCAGCGACGAAGCCTAGAACGAAGCGTCCCGACGTGATTCGAGGGAACACACACCGATGCGCGTCCCGTAAAACCTTTCAAAACAGGCTTGTGGTCGTGAAAGCGCATGCGATAACCCAACTAGGGGCCTTGATGGTGTTTTTACCAACATGAAGTTGGACCGCCTTGAGCACTGCACGGAGCTTAGAAGTGACCGAAAGTAAGGATTCCGCCGAGCAAGAACACCGAAACCAAGCCGATCCCGACGGAACGCTGAGTGACGCCGCAACGCTCGAGTCCTCCGAGGTGTCGAGCGGGGGTTCTATCGATGAACTCAAGCAAGAGCGAGATCGACTCAAGGAACAATGGCTCCGTGCAGCAGCCGACTTAGAAAACTACCGCAGAAGGGCAAAGAAAGATCTTGAAGAAGCCTTCAAGCGAGCCCGAGAAGATGTGGTTCGGGAGATCCTGCCTCTCTTTGACAATCTCGAGCGCGCGCTCGGTGCTGCGGAAAACGCGACCGACGTAGAGGCGATTTTGGACGGGGTGCGCATGGTCCTCAAGCAGTTCGAAGATGTGGGTGGCCGCATTGGGCTTGAGCGCGTGGTCACGTCGCAATGTCGTTTTGACCCCAACTGCCACGATGCGGTGCAGCAAGTGGAGTCGGCCGAGCATGAGCCAGGAACCATTGTTTCAGAGCTGGTTCCCGGCTACCATTTCGGAGGGCGATTGCTCCGGGCGGCGATGGTGGTGGTATCCAAAGCGCCTGCGAAACCGGCCGAGCCAGCGGAGGTCGTCGAAGTCAGTTCCCCCGAGGGCGACGAAGCTGATGGCCCGACAAACTGAGGTTCGCGTATAACGGATCGAGAGCATGAGCAAGGTCATCGGAATCGATCTCGGAACCACGAACTCCTGCGTAGCCTTCATCGACAAGGGAGAGCCGGTGGTCATCCCCAATGCAGAGGGCAGCCGAACGACCCCCTCCGTCGTCGCATTCACCGCGGAGGGAGAACGACGTCTCGGAAACGTAGCCAAGCGCCAGGCGGTCACCAATCCCGAGAATACCGTGTTTGCAGTCAAGCGGCTGATGGGCAGAGCCTATGATTCAGAGGAGACCGGGCGGCATGCGCAAGCCGTCCCCTACCGGGTGGTCCAGGCGATGAATGGCGATGCCTGGGTTCACGTGGGCAATCGAGAATATGCTCCCCCAGAACTCAGCGCTTTTGTCATCGGGCAAATGAAGGAAGTCGCCGAGTCCTACCTGGGAGAGAAGGTGGAGGAAGCGGTCATCACGGTGCCCGCGTATTTCGACGATGCGCAGCGCCAGGCTACCAAGGATGCCGGCAAAATCGCTGGATTGAACGTTCGCCGAATCATCAACGAGCCCACCGCGGCAGCTCTCGCGTACGGCTTTGAAAACAAGCAAAATGCACGCATCGCCGTGTACGATCTCGGCGGCGGCACCTTCGATATCTCGATCTTGGAAATCGCGGCAGGCGTGTTCAGCGTTCGCGCGACCAACGGGGATACGCATCTCGGGGGAGAGGACTTCGACAACGCGATCGTCGAGTACCTCGCAAAGCATTTCGAGGAGCAGACGGCCATCGATCTTCGCAAAGATCGCATCGCTTTGCAGCGCCTGAAGGAACAGGCCGAAAAAGCCAAGCACGAGCTTTCGACCTCGCTGGAGACGGAGTTCAACCTGCCTTTCATCGCGGTCAACGAGCAGGGGCCTCAGCATCTCGAGCTGACGTTGAAGCGAAGCGATCTCGAAATCATGTGTAGCGAGTTGGTAGAGCGCACTCTGGAACCGCTGCGCAAAGCCCTTGCCGACGCCAAGCTCACCCCGCAGGACATCGACGAGGTCGTGCTCGTCGGGGGTCAAACCCGCATGCCGATGGTTCAGGCCAAGGTGTCCGAGTTTTTCTCGTGCGAGCCGAATAAAGGGGTGAACCCGGATGAAGTGGTGTCGGTCGGAGCGGCGATTCAGGCAGCAGCGCTTACCGGTGAGGTCGAGGAGGTGCTCCTGCTCGATGTCACGCCACTCAGTCTTGGAGTCAATACGGCTGGGGGGGTGTTTACACCGCTGATCCCCCGCAACACCACGATTCCGACGAGGCAGTCGGAGGTGTTCACCACCAGCATCGACAATCAGCCTTTTGTCCCGATTCACGTACTGCAGGGAGAGCGTGAGATGTCGGCGGACAACAAAACCCTAGCTAAATTCGAGCTAGCTCCGATTCCACCAGCGCCCCGAGGGGTGCCGGAAATCGAGGTCGTCTTCGACATCGACGCCAACGGAATCGTTCACGTCAGCGCTGTCGACAAGGGAACCGGTAAAGAGAAAACCGTCCGCGTGGTCGCTTCCAGTGGCCTTACCGCAGAGCAGATCGATGAAATCGTCTCTGACGCAGAAAAGTACAAAGAAAGTGACGCACAGCGTAAAGAGCTCGCCGAACTCCGCAACACCGCCGAAGCGCTTCTCTACACCTCAGAACGTGCGGTAGAGGAGTGCGCCGAACTTGTGGCAGAAGACATCATGAAGCAGGTTCGAGAAGACGTGGGTCTACTCAAGGAGCTGCTTGAGGCAAATGCGGATGCCGTCGCCATCCGGGAAGCGCTGCAGACCTTGGAAATGAGCGCTTACAGTATCGCTGAGCAAATGTATAGTTCCGCAAATGCAGAGGAAATCCCCTCTGCATCAAATGCGGACGACGACAACCAAGAACCATAGCCGTCTCGGCTTGAACGCTTGCTTTGCTCGGCACCTCGCGTTGTGGGCCGCTGCGTACCCCTGCTATAGCCAGGGCAGCCGAGTATGTGGATGCCGCAAAATACCTCCTCATCGGTTGACCCAGCGTTGCCAGCCGAGCCCCATTCTTATGAGCGCTCGGCTGGATCGGTTGCCGGCGTTCCCGACGGGCGAGGGCCGAACTACCTCCTGCTCGTCCAGCTGCGCGCCGTCACGGCAGCCTGTCAGGGGTTGGCGGCGCTTGGAGTAGAGCTCTTTCTGGCGATGGAAATTCCGCTGTTTTGGATCTTCCTTGTCGTCGCACTGAGTGGGCTGTCGAATCTGCCGATCGTATACCTCAGGCGTCGCGGCCGAGTGTTGCGCCCTCGAGAACTCGGTGCCCTGCTCACCGGTGATGTGGTCGCGCTTTCGGTCGTGCTCTACCTTTCTGGCGGACCGGTGAATCCGCTCAGTGCGCTTTATCTGGTCTACATCGCGCTGAGTGCGCTGCTGCTCGGTCGATACTGGACCTGGTTTCTGACCTTCGTCGCCACGGTGGCCTACCGGATTCTGTTCGAATCCCCAAAGCCTGAGTCCAGTTTGGCGCAGCCTGAATCCAGTTTGGTGCACCATGTGGCGCATGGCGTGCACCAAGAGTTCTCGGCGCATCTAGACGGGATGTGGGTCGCCTTTGCCGTTTCAGCGGGGTTGATGGCTTTCTTTCTTTCACGCCTTTCGGTGGAACGGCTGCAGCGCGAGCGAGATTTGGTTTCTGCAAAGCAGCGCGCGGAGCGAATGGCCTCGCTCACGACGCTTTCTGCGGGAGCCGCTCATGAGCTGGGTAGCCCTTTGTCCACGATGGCGGTCGCCTCCAAGGAGCTCGAGCGTAGTCTTAGATCTGCGAAGGCCGACCCTGGCTGGATCGAGGACGCGGTGCTGATTCGGGAGGAGGTGGCTCGCTGTCGTGAGATTCTCGACGGAATGTCGCTCCGATCGGGAGGACTGGTGGGCGAGACTCCGAAATGGTGTTCGGTCTCGGAGCTACTCGACGAGATCGCGGCTGCTCTACCCACGCAGCTTGTGGATCGTCTCACCGTACGTTCGGAGGCAGGGATGTTTTTGCTGGTGCCTCAACTCGGATTTCTACGGGTGCTGCGGAACCTCATAGAGAACGCATTCGATGCATCGGACCAGCACGCGCCGGTTCAGCTCGCGGTTGCTCTCGAAGGCGCCGAGTGTGTGGTTGAATTGGTCGACCGCGGGGCGGGAATGACCCAGGATGTGCAAACGCGAGCGATGGAGCCGTTCTTTACCACCAAGCCCCAAGGTCGAGGGATCGGACTCGGGTTGTTTCTCGCTCGTACCCTTTTAGAGCTCTTGGGCGGCAGCCTACGTCTTTCTAGCGAGGTCGGGTCGGGGACGACCGTTTGCCTGCGCCTCCCTAGAAGCCGAGTTCGAATGGAGACCTAAGCGCTATGCTGGAATCCATGACACCCGAAGGTACGCGCGTCCCCGATGAGACAGCTTTGGGGACCGAAGCCACCCATTCGATTCTGTTGGTGGACGATGACGACCGGTTTCGTACCCGCTTGGAACAAGCGTTTCGGTCGAGAGGCTACTCTGTCCATGCCGCGGACTGCGCTGCATCGGCGCGTAGTGCAGTGCGCGATCACGCGATCGACTTTGTGGTGTTGGATTTGAGGCTGCGGGAGGAGTCTGGTCTCGACCTGCTGGCGGATTTGCTGAAATGCGATCCCGACCTCTCGATCGTTCTGCTCACGGGCTACGGCAGTATCGCCACCGCGATCGAGGCGGTAAAGCGGGGTGCAATACACTATCTGACCAAGCCGGTGGACGTAGACGACATCCTGCGTGTGTTCACCAGCGCTGCCTCTAGAGATAAAGCGGCCGTAGAAATTCCAGCCACGGTTCCTTCGCTAGCGAGGGTGGAATGGGAACACATCAATGCGGTCCTCACCGACTGTGAGGGCAACGTCACCCGCGCCGCACGCGCCCTAGGGATGCACCGGCGAACCCTACAGCGCAAACTCGCAAAGTATCCAGTCCCGCGTTAGATACATTGTATCTCAGTAGATTCAGTGCCGTACTAGATCGAGAGTCGCAAAAGATACAGTGCCGCAATAGATACTTCGTATCGTTTTCAATACGCAGTGCTGTGCCGGATACGCGACAATATGCCACTTCGAATCTGGGTCGAAACGCTCTCAAACTGTGCCTGCCGACTCACCACGGCGAAAGCACCGGCTTGCGCGAAACCTCAGTAGAACGCACCTAGCGCCCAATAGAAACGGAGAAAAGCTCGTGACCTGCAGCGATAAACCACAATCCTATGTACAGGCTTTGAAGGCGTTAGCTCACCGAATCGCCGTCCTCACGGGGTGCGGCCTCGCCGGATATGGCTTGGTTGCCTGCGGTGATGACTCCTCCTCTGATGACTACAGCGACGCTGCGATCCCCGACGCGATGGATTCCTCGACCGCAGAGGTTTCGGTTCAGTTCCAAGCGCTGGTCGGAGGCGAGCCTTTTGCCTGCGGCTCGTCCTACGACGGAATTGGCACCAGCTCCTCTACGGTGCAGCCAAACGACTTCAGGCTCTACATCCACGACGTTCGACTGCTCGATTCAGAAGGAAACGAAGTCCCGCTCACGCTGACGCAGGACGACGCGTTTCAGTATCAGGACCTTGTGCTGCTCGACTTCGAAGACGGAACGGCCACTTGCAGTGGAGGCAACTCGGCCGTGAATCCCCAGGCTGTCGGTACCGTGCCGGCAGGAGAATACAGCGGCATTCGCTTTGTACTGGGCGTGCCCTTCGAGCTGAACCACGCAAACGCAGCCACTGCGCCCTCCCCACTCAACGTCACCTCGCTCTTTTGGAACTGGCAGGGCGGCTACAAATTCGCCCGATTTGACGGGCCCGCAGGAGACCTCCCGGAGTGGCGATTTCATTTGGGCAGTACTGGATGCGACGGTGATACAACGGGCACCGTTCCGACGACCACCTGCACCAACGGAAACCGCGCAGAAGTGGAGCTGACGAACTTTGACCCGACCTCAACCCCGATTTCCGCCGATTTGGGCGCTTTGCTGGAAGGAGTGGATCTCACCGAGGATACCAATGGTCCACCCGGATGCATGTCCGGTCCGAAGGACCTCGAGTGCGAGAACTACTTCTCCAATCTCGGGCTCTCGTTCAATGGCTCGACCCCCGGACCTCAGTCGTTCTTTTCGGTGTCTAACTGAACGGGGTGCACCATTTCTGATCTGGATACACAATATCCGATCTGGATGCACGATGTCTGAGGCGGATGCGGGATGTATCACTGACCCAGATGCAGGACGTATTGAGGATGCCTGAATCTCGGCGACTCAGCTTGCGATCGCCCCGCATTTGTTTTTCCGGCTCGCTCTGTCTCGTCGTCTTCATCGCCTCCGCCTGCAGCGACGGAAACGCAGCCGGTCTTGAGCTCGACGGGGCCGTGGTGCCTGGCGGTTCCTACGTGTGGGAGCTGCCCCCCGGTTTTCCCGAGCCTCGAGTTCCGGCAGACAATCCGATGAGCTATCCCAAGGTAGAGCTGGGTCGCCATCTATTTTACGACACGCGCCTATCGGGCAATCAAACGCAGTCTTGCGCCAGCTGCCATCGACAGAGCCTTGCATTTACCGATGGGCGCGCCCTGTCTGTGGGTTCGACGAATGAGGTCTCCCCCAGAGGCTCGATGAGTCTTGTCAACGTCGCGTATGCGGCGACCCTAACCTGGGGCAATCCAATTTTGCGCGCGCTTGAAGAACAGGCCTTGATACCCATGTTTGGTGAAGAACCGGAGGAGTTGGCGCTGCCGGACCAGGAGACGCTTCTCACGCGACTGGCCGCGGATGCAACTCTGGAGTTTCTTTTCGCAGACGCTTTTCCAGACGAACCCGACCCGATTTCGCTCGGCAATACGGTGGCGGCTCTTGCGTCGTTTCAGCGTTCGATCATCAGCGCGCGTTCGGCTTTCGATCGGTATAACGAAGGAGACGAGAGCGCGCTTTCAGCAGAAGCACTGCAGGGGCGAGACCTTTTCTTCTCTGAACGGCTCGAATGCTTCCACTGTCACGGCGGCGCCAATTTTTCGGACTCTTTCGATAGCGCCCACAACGCGTTTGATGCAGCGCAGTTTCACAACAACGGTCTGTACAATGTCGACGGCCGAGGAGCCTATCCAGAACCCAATACCGGAGTGCATTCGATCACCGGAGATCAAAACGATATGGGTGCGTTTCGCGCGCCTACCCTGCGGAATATCGCGCTCACCGCGCCCTACATGCACGACGGGAGTCTCGGCAGTCTCGAGGCGGTTCTCGATCACTACGCGGCAGGCGGGCGGCTGCTCACGGAAGGTCCCCACGTAGGAGACGGGCGCGACAACCCGTTCAAGAGCCCCTTCGTCCGTGGGTTTGAGCTGACGGACACCGAGAAAGAAGCCCTGATCGCGTTTCTGGAATCCCTAACCGACGAGGCGCTTCTCACCGATCCTCGCTTCGAGAATCCGTACGCGCCCTAGATTTACGGGTTTCAGCATGCGCTAGCCGGCGCACCTGTTGGCCGGCACCAGTAGCCCTGCACGCCCCCAGCCTAGTGCATTCCCTAGCCCGGTGCGCTCTAGCGTCTTCCCCTGAAGCCCATCATGTCTTGAATGACCGACTCGCTCTGCTCTGCGATCGCCGCCTGCTCCTCGAACAGCTCCGCGCAGTCTTCGCAGAACTTTCCGCGTCTACCGGGAACCTTCACCCTGACGAGCTCCTCGACTTCGTCGCCACACTCCTTACATACCGGCATTAAGCGTTTCTCCTCATCACACAGCGTTCGATTACCTGCATGACCTCGAGCAGGATCGAAAGCGATGTTACCCGGAACCGGGCCTGATGCGGCTTGGATTCTAGTGCTAGGTTCTGCGCGTGAATCCCGAACGTCTTCGGACTGGAGTTCCGCTAGCCCAACGCACAACGCTCGAGCTGGGTGGCCCCGCTGCGTATCTGTATGAAGCGGAAACCCCGGCAGAGGTCGCCGAGTCGTTGGATTGGGCCGAGGCACAAGGCCTGCCCACGACGGTACTCGGTGGTGGCTCCAATGTGGTCGTCTCGGACGAGGGGTTCGAAGGCCTGGTGCTCACGCTCTCGGATGCAGGCGCCGATATCGATCCGCACAGCGGCCAGATTTCTGCTTCGGCGGGTATGTCTTGGGACGCCTTGGTGGCGCAGGCGGTGTCTGCGGAACTACAGGGATTCGAGTGTCTCTCGGGCATCCCCGGTCGGGTGGGCGCGGTTCCCATCCAAAACGTGGGGGCCTACGGACAAGAGATCGCTGAAACGGTCCTTCGGGTGGATACCTACGATCGTCAGGCCAGCCGCTTCTGCAGTCTGCAGCCGCATGAATGCGCGTTCGGTTATCGCGATAGCGTGTTCAAACGGGACTGGGAGCGCTACGTCGTTTTGCGGGTTCATTTTCAATTGCGGCCAGGGGTAACTCCGGCTTTGGGCTACGCAGAATTGGAGCGTTGTTTTGCGCAGCGCGCGAAGCCCACCCTTGCCGATGTTCGCTCCGAGGTGCTGCGTCTCAGGAGAAACAAGTCGATGGTGCACGATCCGGAAGATCCCAACCATCGCAGCGCCGGATCCTTCTTCATCAATCCCGTCGTTTCTGAGGAGCAAGCTCAGGCGGTCGTCTCGCGATTCTGCGATCTAGGCGGCGCCCCCGAAGCGGTTCCCCGCTACCCTCAAGAGGACGGTCGGGTCAAGCTGCCGGCTGGCTGGCTGATAGAACAAAGCGGCTTTGCCAAGGGCATGACCCGCTTGCACGTCGGACTGTCGACCCGCCATGCCCTAGCGCTCGTTCATCTGGGCGGCGGCAGCACCCAAGAGCTCCTGGGTTTTGCCAGAGAGATCCGGCAGGGCGTCCGGCATGCGTTCGGCATCGCATTGACGATGGAGCCGAGACTGCTCGGTTTTCAGGGCTCAGACCCGCTCGTTTGATATGCGCTCGCTCGTTTGATATGCGCTCATTCGCCCGACACACACCTGCCGGCAAAGCTCGACTCATGAACCACTGGAAGCGTTTTTTTTCGTTCTTTACCCTCCACTGGACCAGCGGTTTGGTAGCCGTCCTCTGTATTTCGATGGCCATCAGTTCGCTGAGCCGAATATTCTTGCTGCTTTCCGGCGCGTTTTTCCTGCTCGCTGGGATATCGGCCATTCTCGCGCAGCGCAGCATGATCGCCCCGCGCACCGCAAAGATGATCCTAGGTCGCGCCCGAAACGACGTGCTTCGCCGCGATCTGGAGCGCGCCAATGGTTTGATGACCGGAACGCTCCTCGTGGCGTTCGGTATTATTCTGCTTTGGATCGGTTGAGCTGATTTCTGGGCGATTCGAAGGCGAGAGGTTCGGCCAACTCGAATAGCTCGCTCGACACCCGCCTCGTGCCCTCACATGAGGTGACCGAAACCCGATATCGCTTGGCAGCGGCAATACATCGTCCGCATCGGCAAAGCCCCTCGGGCCGGCGCTCGAGCTTTGGTCGTAGTTCGGCACCGACAAGCAGGTGACGGCACGCGGGAGAGCTGGCCGCCGCTACCTCGGCACTGCAGTCGCGGTCAAGCGGGACCCCTTGCCAGTCTTGATCGGACGCGCCCTCAATCCACGGTGCGATGAACAGGCGGTCGGCGATCGTTGCGGGAGCCTCTCCGTTCGAACGTATGCTCAGCACCGCGGTTCCGCGTGCGCTTCCGGTCCCAGGTTCGACGTCGATCGCTACCGCCGGAAGCGGCTCCACCCGTGGCGAGGGCTCGGTAGGCTTATCTGCAGGCCTCATTTCTGATTCCGAGGAACCCCCGCAGCCGGCGAAGAACAATGCCGCCGTGAGAAGCGCGATGAGACGATCGGCCGTCGACCGCACCATGCCGCGCCCGTTGATGCTGGGCCTCCCGTTGATGCTGGGCCTCCCGTTGATGCTGGGCCTCCTGGTGTGGATTTCTCTCATCGGTTTGTGCACCAAAACGAGGTTCACTTTGTCTACAAAAAAGAGGTGCATCGTGCAGCGGCGAGCACTTTTTTGGTGAGCGTTGAAATCCCGAGATCTCTCAGCTCTGCCGAGGAAACCCATCTTGTTTCCGGTCCCAGTTCAGAAGTGATCACGGCTTCGACTCGAACGACCTGAACGTCCATCTTTCGATGCGTCAGCAGGTGCAGAACGCTCCCGCTCGGCTCTGCCATCACCGAATTAGTTTGGATTTCATAGGCGGCCAGCAGCGATGCAATGTCGGTCTCGAGTGTCGGGCTCTTTGACCTGGCCCCTTCCGCGGCGCGCACGTTCTGAATCAAGTCCATCGGCACACCCCACAATCCACCGAAGAGTGCTCCGCCGCCCCGCGCCAGCAAGACCGACTCGCTTGAGACGACAACCGCCGCGATCAAGCCGACTTTTTTGGGGGCTTTGCGCTGACGAGGACGAGGCAATTCTTCAGCCTTACCCCGGCGGAAGGCCTGGCACGCCTCCCGAATCGGGCAGAGCATGCACAAAGGCGCCTTTACCCGGCATACCGTAGCGCCAAGTTCCATCAACCCTTGATTCAGCGCGCCTGGCCGTTCCCCCTGAACCCAGCGCTCGGCAAGCCGCCACAAGGTCTTCTCCGTTTCTGCCTGACCTAGGGGCGTCTCCACGTCGTGGATGCGGGCGAGCACACGGGCCACATTGCCGTCGACGATGGGCTCCTCAAAATCAAATGCGATACTCCCAATCGCACCGCAGGTATACCGACCGATACCGGGCAATGTTTGCCGGGCTTTCGCATCGAGCGGTACCGCGCCCCCATAGCGCTGCACGACCTCCTGCACCCCCCGATGCAGTAATCTGGCCCGGCGGTAGTATCCGAGCCCGCTCCATTGACCGAGCACCTCGTCCTCCGAGGCGGAAGCCAGGGCTGCTGCGTTGGGGAAACGTTTCATGAATCGCTCAAAATACGGGATCACCGTGTCGACACGTGTCTGCTGCAGCATCACCTCAGATACCCATATCGCATAGGGATCCTTGGTCCTTCGCCAGGGCAGGTCGCGGGCGGTTTCCGAATACCAGCGGAGCAGATCTGCCCGAGCTTGACTCAGTTCAGATGAATTCAGCAGGGTCGTTTCATCGGCGTATGTCATGTCTCGGCGCATGAGAGGCATGTTCGGCAGGGCGGCAACGGCTCCTCCTCCAGGCAACCATAGGGAGGTGCCACGCTGTGGTGGAAGACCCGACGCTCGGCGAAATCCAGGATCGTGCAGCTTGGTTCAAAGTCACGATGGAGCGTTCCCACGTTGATGACCGTGAGCCCGTCCAGTACCCGCACCATACGCTGGTGCGTATGACCCCCGATCAGGAGCGATAGATCCTCTCGGCAGATGAGTCCACGCAGTCCTCGGATGGCCTGCAAACCATATCCTCGGGTCTCCGGATACAGGACCGCCATATCGTCCTCACCAATCCCGTGACAGAGCATGCAGGGGCCGAGCACTGTCTCCAGCTCCAAACAGGTGGGTAGCCTGCTGAGATACGCGGTCTCCTCCGGAGGGAGCATTCCGGTAGGGCCCTGCACGTTTCGATGGCTCCCCTCGATCCACCATCGCTCGTGGTTGCCCCGAACCACCTGCACGTCGTGGTCGCGGAGCAACCGCACGCAGCGGCCGGCGTCCCCATAGCCATCGACGACATCGCCAACGCAAACGATGGTTTCAAGCCGCTGGTTGCCAAAAAAATCCAGTACGGACGCGAGCGCGTCATCTTCGGCATGCACATCGCCGATCGCCCCGATGCGCTTGAGCAGGCGCGTCACCACAAAAGTCTAGCATTCGAACTGCCGCGCTATGCAAGGTGCAGTGGCGACGCGACCAGCCTTGAGGTACACGGCCGGATGCTCGACATCCGCTCCGCAGGCGACTCCCTCGAATCCATCCGAAAAGGACTCAGACGACGAGGGTTCCAAGATGACGAAGCGCTCGAAACCTTAGAGGTGCTCTCAGGGCAAAGAAAGCACGCGATCGCTGCGGTGGAGTCCAAACAGGCTGCGCTCAACGAGGCAAGCGCTGCAATGTCGGCGCTGGACAAAGCGTCCGAGGCGTTTGCCGAAAAGCGCAATGAGCTCCGAGTCTTAGGAGACGAGATTCGGTCCCTAAACGCAGAGCGAGACCGAGTGGAGCAAGAGCTCGAAAACCGCGTTTTGCTCCTGCCCAATCTACCCGTTGAAGAAGCGCCGGACGGGTTTGACGAGAGCGCCAACGTCGTTCAGCGCACCTATGGAACAAAGCCTCAATTCGACTTTCCCGTGCGAGATCACGTCGAACTGGGTATCGCCATGCAGGCATTGGAATTCGAGCGCGCCGTCAAAGTCAGCGGCGCTCGATTTGTCATCCTCAGACATCACGGCGCCAGGCTTTCGCGGGCACTGCTCTCCTTCATGATGGATGTGCATGCCGATGAGCACGGCTACATCGAGATCTGGCCGCCCGCGCTAGTCAAAGCCAGCGCGATGATCGGTACAGGACAGCTGCCGAAATTCGCAGAAGACGCTTTTCGCGTGGCAGAGGACACCGACGCGCACTCCAGCGAAGCGACCCCTGCCGACCCGCTCTATCTGATACCCACCGGAGAAGTTCCCGTCACAAACCTCCATGCCGACGAGATCATCGCCGAAGCGGACCTCCCCATGGCCTACTGCGCCTACACTCCCTGCTTTCGACGCGAAGCCGGTTCGCACGGCAAAGATACCCGCGGCATGATCCGCCTGCATCAGTTCGAAAAAGTAGAGCTGGTTCGGTTTTGCAAGCCAGAAGACGGCCGCGAGCAGCTCGAATTGCTCACTTCCCACGCTGAAGAAGTGCTCAAAAGACTCGAACTCCACTACCGCGTTGTCGAGCTCTGCGCTGGAGACATGGGTTTTGCCGCCCAAAAGTCCTTCGATCTCGAAGTCTGGCTTCCAAGTCAGGAGCGATACCGAGAGATCAGCAGCTGCTCGTGGTTCGGAGACTTCCAATCGAGGCGCATGCGGACTCGCTACCGTCCAAACCCAAGCGGGAACAAGAAAAGCAAGCCTCAGCTACTTCACACCCTCAACGGCTCCGGCCTCGCGATAGGTCGAACCGCAGTCGCAATCGTAGAGCAATACCAACAAAAGGATGGAAGCGTCCGCGTCCCCGAGGTGCTGGTGCCCTATATGGGCGGCGTCGGTAAGTTGGCGTGAGGCCTCGAATGAATCAGACGCTTAAGCGCTATGCCTGCTCGCAAAATCGATCTCAACTCTGCTCTTGCGAAGGCGGCAGATGCGATCTCCGGTGAGGTAGGCGCACTGACGCCTATCCCTGCAGCGCAGCGACGTGCAGCGTACCAAGCTCCCTCGTATCGGAGATTCCTATCAGCGGATAAGTCCGAAATCAGAAGACTCATTTCCCTTTTGGAGGAAGCTAGAGCTCCAATGTGTATACAAGGGCTCGAGCTTGCCTACGATCATCTATTGTCAGTCCGCCAAAGGTTCCAAGAGCTCAAAAAAAACCCACTTGCACTAAGTGGTGTAACGAACGAGAAAGCTGTCTTGAACACTGTTTTGTCTGAGATAAAAGCGTTTCAGGACGATATTACGTCACTTTGCGATCTGTACAGCACTCACGTTCGGAGCATAGAACAAGGTGACGGTCTAGTTTCAGAAGACTCATGGCATCTAATAAAACAGTGCATGAAAATTAGATCCTTGTTCTATCAATTAAACAAGGTGCTGCTGCGCCTTCAAGAAGTTACTGAGTCGAGGGTAATCGTTTCTCAAAATGGCTTCGGACAAAAAGTGAAGTGCACCCATGATTCAGTTGGTCTGATCGATTTTCGTTATCGTAAAAATCATTACGAGCAGGTGCTGAGTGATCTGGACGACGTCCACTCTAAGTTTGACGAAACAGCATGTTGTCTGATCGCACTGTTTCTAAACTGCGAAGCATTGGACCGTAGAATCGCAAGCCTTCGCGCTCAACTCAACGAATCAAATTGGATCGTTGGTTCCACAGATAGCTTGCATAAGTCACGATTCGATCGAATCCAAAGTTGCGAACGTGAGATCCTCGCGGCTAAGTGCGAAATAGCAAGGTGTTTCTACGGGGATAGAACACTTAGGAGCACTCTATGCAATTTCTCTTTGCTGTGCTGTCCGCGTCTCATGACTGCTTGTTGCCCGGCCGTCGTGCGTCAGATCAGTCAGAGAGACGGAAGTAACGTGATCTTGGTTCTTCGACTAATGTCTCAATGGATGGACGCGGCATTTGGTTACAGCATTCGCAGAGGACCGTCTGAACCAAGTTTACTCGCCTCCTACCGCCATCAAGCAACCGAAATTAAGAATAGTTTGAATCAACTCGCGCAGACGTGTGACGAATGCGAAAAAGTGATCGAGCAGATAGAAGTTAAAGTGGATGGTCTCGAGTATGTGCAAGACACCGTTACGCGATATCGAGACCACGCTGAAGCCACGCAGATCGATAGAGCCCCAGAATTCTATGTACACACCAGCGCTCGTCGCATCACTCGTGCACTAAGAACAGCAGGTCAGACTCAATCCGCCATACGGCCGCTACCTAGTGCGATATCAAGACCTCTACAGATCAGACCAACGCCACCAGCTCCGATGCCTCCACTCGATCCACCAGCTCCTGCTCCGATACCTGCATCCGCTTCAGTTCGAGGGCCCAGAAAAAGAAGAGTTTCTCCTCCCCGTGCGCCAACGGTCCCAGCGACCACGTCACAACCTCGAATCGAATCACGTCGCGTGAAATGGGGATTTCTGCCAGAAGGGGAAAAAGACTTTTGGGAATACTTCGTTTTTTCTCGCATTGCCGGTGCAAAAAAAGAGGCGCACGAAGAAAGCCTTGTTCGTGCAATAGAGAATAAACATCCTTCAGTTGTGTCAGATCATGCTTTGCCGAATGCGTTTAGTGGATACAGCTTAAGGCACGTCACCATCTGTGATGGTCGACTCACTATATTCTTTCGTTTTACGGAAGGTCTTATAGAGGTCTTCATCATCGCCCGTCATAAGGGTCGCGGTAACAAAGTGTACTCTGGACATGGTTCACTTCCAGGAAGTGAAAAAGTCAGCAGAGTGCGTATACGCTTATGAATTAGAGCAACGTTGAGCGCGAAACGCCTATTGCATTGTTGCCTCATCGATGACGGCCACGCTCAATCGCTTACCGGACGCAGATTGAGCATTCGGCCTCCCTTTGGGCCCGGGTCTCGAGGCGGGAGCGAGGTCACCAGCCTCTCGATAAGCGGCATCGCCTGAATGACGGCGCCTTCGGCGTTTAGCTGAGAGAAAGAACCTTCAAAGGCGAGTATCAGCCGGTAAATATTGGCAAATGCGCGTACAAAGCAGTGCACTTGAGCGTTGGATATCACCTCTTGACGCACGCTTTGCGCGCGTTCCTTTTCGGTTCGTCGAACCCTGGCGATGGCGTGGGCGCAGGCGATTTCTCGGCTCCACTGCACCACGTCTCGCTCGGGTGCCTCCTCGAGTAGCTGCACGATTTGACGCTTTAGAGAGTGCGCGAGCTCCGCAGGTACCTCCGCCCAAAGCGTTTCCTCGGGGCCGCCTGCGTCGAGCACATGCGCCAGGTCGATCTCTACCGAGCTCGCCGCGCTCGCTGCATCCGAAAGGCGTGAAAAGGCATCGACGTCCATACGCGCATGGGTGGGGTTGGAACTACCCCAGATCACAGGGGAACGATGGTCGATGACGACTGCGCGCACGGCCGTCGTCCGATCGACCAGTGCAGCCAGGGCGTCTCCAAGCTCTCGCGCGGAGGGACTCACGACCTGAGGACGCTTCAACTCCAAAGCCCCTCGCTCCCCGACGAAGGCGCTCGCCAGCATTTCGAGACGCCGGGTCAGTGGCTCCCGATGCTCCATCGGGGATCGAAATACGGCGACAAGGCGAAAACCCTGCTGGACCGTGCAGTAGATATGTCTCGAATCCTCAGGGTCTTGTCCTCCGAGTTCGAAACGAGCATCTTCGGCGCCGAGCTCACGCGCGACGAGCCCTAGAAAGCGCTGGATAGGCTCCACCAGGGCATCATAGCTGCCGAAAAAAGAAAATGGAGTAACTCTCCGCGGAAAACGTAGCAGCGGAGTGCCCGACCGGGGGGATGCGTGGGGCCCCTGCAGTCAGTACACTACAGACCGTGTTGCGCATTGCTTGGTTTTTCTGTCTGCTCTTTGCGGCATGCGGTTCGAAAACGGGTCTTCCGATTCCCGAAGAGGAACTCGATGCGGCCATCGACGCGACTTTTGAAACCGACGCCTCCCCCAAGCCCATCGTTCCCGATGCCGGCAACCAGCTTTGCGTGCCGCAGGTGCTGCCGCTGGTGGCGAGACCGGCAGAGGTGATCCTGACCATCGACGCCTCTGCATCGATGGGTTTCGGCCTGGAGGGCCAGATCGAGGAGGTTCCCCCGGGCGAGCGGCGATGGGACCTGCTGGTGAACGCATTCAGCGCGTCTCTCGATAAGAGCCTTCCCATCGCATACGGCGCAAAACTCTATCCGAGCAGTTCTGGCGGTGCGGGAGGAGGGTTTTTTCCGCAGTGCCGGGTTGCCGAAGGGTTAGAGCTCGCTCCCTCGAGCCAAACCGGCCCGCTGCTTTCGCTGTTGTTTTCGACCGTTCCCGATGGCGGCACACCGACCACCGCGGCACTTCGTCAGGTGAAGCGGTTTTTCGATTTTAACCCCTCCGACCGGCGGCGGTTTGTCATCTTGGCCACCGACGGTGCACCCAACTGCAATCCGTTTCCCGTGGTGGGACCGCCCGAATGTACGTGTACGAACCCGGGGAACTCCGAAGAAGAGCCGAGCCCCTGTGAACGAGACTTCTTTCAGGCCGCCACCTTCTGCCTCGACGACCTCGCCTCGCTCGATGCAATCGAAAGCCTTCGCAGCATAGACGTACCGGTGTTCGTCATCGGAATCGACGACCCAAGCCGCCCTGACTTCTCTGATTTGCTCAGCCGGATGGCTGTGGCGGGCGGTGAACCTCTCCCCAAAACAGAACCGTTCCGGTTCTACAGCATCAGAGAGCCGGAAGATCTCGGCCTCGCGTTTGAATCGATCGCCAACCGGATTTCTCGCTGCCTTTTCGACCTGGGTTCAGCATCAAAGGGCAGCGTTCCGGTAGAAGTGCAGCTGGACGGAGTTCCCCTGCCCAGAGACCCTAAAGACGGTTGGGAGCTTGTCGACGACGGCAACGCATTGGTTGTATTTGGCTCCGCGTGCGAGCTTGTTTCAAACGGGGCGGTACTCTCGGCTCAGTCTGCCGTTTGCCTTAGCGACTAATTCTACAATACAATAAAAAGACAACCCTCTTACCGATAGCCTCAGAATAACATCTTGCCAAAAGCAAAAAGATCTTCAACTAGATCTAGTACAAGCGATCGCCGACTCGAAGGAGATCTCACCAGGGCCGTCGACGAAACAATAAGCGCTATCAAGCTTCTTAAGGCACAGAAGCCTTCGCTCGTCGATGCGCTCATATCATTTCAGGATGCAGATAAATCTGATCGGAAAAAGTATAATCCGCTCAAACAATTCATTGAAATCTTGATGATGAGCTACAATCAGTTACACGAAATCAGCAAATGGTTTTATCTCCTAGCTGATAGTCGACCTAGTGAGCAGCTCGACATAGCTTCCCTGCGCAATCTTTCTGTTTTTGTCACGGGGTTTCAAAGAAAAACGAATGAACTCATCCACGCATATTCGCTTGGTATGGAGAAGCTATCAAAGAGCAAAGGAATAGACGCAAAGGAACGCTCAGAACTCTACACAGCACAAATAGTTGCCTCTTCGTACCTCGGTAGAGCCAACAAGCTCAAAGATTCACCAGGCTTTCTTGAAGAAAATCATGCGAGAATAGATGATAACTTATCTCGGCTCTTGACTCGCCTGACGACGGCTGAACAGACCGCATTTGATTCGGTTTGCGACCTTTTGATCACCATAAAGAACTCAACAGATTGGATTCGCCAGCTCGACGAGTGGCAACGCGAAATCACCTCTGGTCAAGAGCAGTATAGAGATGCCTATCGGTTCCCGTATGAACGGATGCTGATGAGTGGTGAAATGCGGAGGCGAGTAGAAGCCACTAGCCGCGATATGGATGAATCTTTGGTTTTGGATGCACCACCAAACCATGCACAGCTGCTCCAGAGTTCCACAACTCCAAGAAAGATTGGCGTTTACGAGAAAATAGACAACGACGTAAAAAGACTTATTGGTCGCGCGTTTCGATGGTCTATTGACGGTGATTCATCGGAAATAAACTTTTCATCTTTGAGCGCAGATATTTCAAAAGTCGAGACTGCGGTGCATGATTGTGAAGAGAAACACGGAAAATTAATTAATAGATTTGAGTCTTTAGAGACTGAGCTTTCTCGGCTAGAAGAATCGGTCATAAAACAAAGGAAAAATCCGGATCTTTTTCACACTATTGTAAATGCGTATCCACGACACTTGGTTCGAGCCAGGTTTCAGACCTGGAAAGGTGCGCTCCAGCGGCGAAGCCTCTCGCCCCCCTTAGCCGGTTCAAAGGCCATTTTTGTACCGCACGCTCCACATGTTTCGGCACCTCTGCCGCCAGCCCCCAAGACAAAGCCTAAAGCAAAACACCCGGGTGCAGAGACACTTCCTCGAAGCACAGTGCCACCGGCATCTCATATCCATGGCAGACCCACAAAAAAAACCGACACAGAGTCATCGAACGCGTCTATTCGGATCATTTGGGGCTGGGACGAGGATGCCGTTATTGGCGATAAAGGCGAGTCAAAAAAAAATCTCTGGGAGCACTATGTTCCCACTCATGTAGTTGCAGCAAAGCAAACATGTCACGAGAACTCGATTCTAAATGAAGTACAGAGGGGATCTCTGCCTCGGGTCATCGATAAAAGATGTTTCCCTCCGAATTTTCGAAATTTTGATTTGCGTCACGTCACGATTTGCAATGGATCGCTTTCTGTATTCTTCTCATACAATCCCCAAGAAATACCCCGTATAATTCGCGTGCTCATTGTCGGGCGGCATGTAGGTAAAGACAATCTGCGCTATAGAGGCTGCGGCGCACTGCCCGGCAGCAGCGTTTTCAGGAAAGTGAATGTGGATCTCTCAAAGAGCATCCGTTGATGAAGTGATCTCGACGCTATTGATTCAACCGCCATGCCAAGAAAAAAAGAACAAGATATTGGTCCACTATGGGAAAATACTTTGTGTGACCTCATCGATAAATTAAAAACAATTAATAGACCGCCCTCGATGCCGTCGGCCACTTTGAGACAATATATTTCGCTCCCTTTCGGAGGTGCTCGAGTCGATGCCAATGATCTGATTGATGATTGGTTGCTGGCATCTATAGACGCTCAGTTAATTGACGGTTTGCATCGTGCGCACAAACAGCTAACAGCATTCGGCAAAGATCTTTCTATATGTCAAGAACAGAAATGGAACATTGATCGACGCACAAACAGTCTAAAATCCCGATGCGCGGAGTCAATACAAGATCTTCAGGAAAAAATTTTTTCGTTTGTTGAAGAGTACGATAAATGCAACGAAGCGCTTTACAATGGGGAAGGCGTGGCGGCGCCTCGCATTCGGAAACTAGTAACGAAAGAGTACTTGGCTATTGCCTCATTCAAAAATGTTTTTTCGATTCTACGTAGTCTCGCTTCTGCTAAGAAAATAAACAGCGATGAGTTGAATCAAGATGAGTATTCTCTGAGACTTCTTTCCGGCTTACTCGATAATATGGACAGTTTTATGTCCGATGTTTTTGACGTGTGTATAGATATCTCGTTAATGCTGACCGATTGTGCTCGGTTGGTTCGAACGATCACAAATCAAAAAAATCAAATCGATTATTTGTCTAATTTTGACGGTATAGACGCTTCGGAAACAAGGCAGCTTTCTGCTGATCTTGTGGACCAAGAAAGATCTTTGGCTCGAATCCAAACATCCCTAAATAATCTCTTCGGTAGTCAAACGGCCTGGCGATATATCCTCGCTAGAAGCTACAGTCGATGTTGTCCTGGCTCCATAGACTGGCTACTCATTGGAACACAGCGCGATGTCACTTTTCATTTTACCGCACTGAAGTCTTGGGATCTAAGAATAAACCAACAGATTCGCGATATGCGTAGGGTTGACCTAAGCTTCTGTAACGCGCACAGCGCCCATGCTGAACAGACTATAAGTTCGCTTCAGGATTTCTCTAAATATTGTCAGTCATATGAAGGCGAAATCCGGCGTGTTGAAAATAAGCTGAGGTATGTTGAAAATAAGCTAGGTTATGTTGATTACGTGCATAAAATCCTGCTTCGTCATCAAAATGTCCTTCTAGAAAAAGGGCTTAAAATTGACAACGTAAATGCTCTACATCCATACGCCAACATAGTCCGGAATTCCATTAGCGCACATGCATCACGGCGAAAGACGCCTGCAGTCTCGGCACCGTCAATGCCTCCTGTGCGACCGCCTGCCGCCAGAATAACTCCAGCCATTCTAGCCCCACCAGCAAGCAGCGTACCTCAAAGACCAACATTTACTCCCCCGCTTCAGATAAGCACACAAAAGCGGACACCAGCTGGTCTGAGGAAGCGTAGACAACGCGAAAAATCCACTGCCACCGAAGAACCTCCACGCCAGGCAATTGCGGCTCAGCCAGGAACGAACGCCTTGAAAGTTCAATGGGGATTTCTAGTTCCACCACAACCAGACCTTTGGAAGAACTATGTTCGTGGCCATGTGTCGGGAGCGAGAAAAGAGAGACATGAAAATGCTCTCCGTCGTGGTTTAGAGAAGCCGCCTAAAAAGGCTAAGCCTTCCTCACTGCCGCATGCTTTTGGACATCTAACTCTATTTCACATCACGATTTGTAGTGGTCATCTGTCTATCTTTTTTGCAATAGAAGGGCACATACAGGTGTATGCTGTTACCCGTCATGTCCGCACTACCAATCGAGAATATCAAGGTCTCGGTTCGCTGCCGGATTGGCCGAATTTTAGAAAAGTGAATATAAAACTGTAATAGTTATAACCAACGAGACGTATATTACGTATTCACCACTGAAGTGCACATGTGTTTTATCGACTGCCGTAGCAAACCAGGGATCCATGCAGAATAGATGCATGGATGACTAGCACTGAAAGTTGCTTCCGACTAAAGGGTATGCCTGGTCTTGAAGCCAGAGCCAAGAGCAGGCGAATTGCATTAGAGCGCGATCACTTCGCGCCTTTCAATGCATCTGGGCGACTGAACCATCCACAATAGTGGAGTTCTCGTCGGTCTTATACGGCAATGCGTTAAAGATGGTTTGCCAATTATCTTTCTGCACCCATTTCGTGAAGCGATTGTGTACCGATTTCCAAGAGCCAAATCGTTCGGGCAAGTCCCGCCGCGGCAGGCCTATTTTCAGCAAGCCCAAAGAATGCACAGTACTCGCGGCGCGCAATGAGCCTGCTGCTTTAGGAATGATGGTTTCTCGCCAAAAAGAGGTGTCGTGCATCGAGTGTCGCTGTCCTGCTGTCTTCAAAGCCAGGCGTCTGCGCGTTACGAAAAGCCTCAGTTGGCGCGAAGGGAGAACCCGCCCGTGACTCAGTTGCTCCTGGCGGAGGGCCTGGCCATCCCCCGGAGGTCCGAGGGGTGGAGGTTCCAGGCGGTACGTTTCCCAACCGGGGTTTTTGTGAAACGAGATGTGCTCGATTCAGCGGAGATCCCTCGAAATTACCGTATTGATCATGGGTTTCGCTCGAATCAGGGGTTCTAGCTCGCTTCCGCGAAGGACCAGCTCGCCCAGCGGCAGCTCTGGCGGCAACGTGACCGCTGGGTGCGCTCGCTGGAGGTCTAGGAGGCCGTGAAGTATTGCAACCCGGGACCCGAGGAGGAAGAGGCCGTGGATCGCTGTACGCTTGAACGATACGGACGGTTGTGTGCGCCCCGCGGTCTCTAATAAAAAACCATCTGCGACATTCTTCTACATCGTTCAGCGTGAATCCACTAGCACCCGCTCGGACTAGAAGTCTATAGATTTCAGACGTGCTGTAGTTGGAATAGTAACGGCAGAAGCGGATACAATAATACAGTTTTTCAACCGAGTCTGTTATACGACATTCAGTATCGAACGTATTTCCAGAGTGCTTTTCTTCTATCAGACACCCTATAATAATCTGTATTGTCTCCCCTTCGAGCTTAGGATGCTCTCTTTTCAGCGTAGCCTCTATCGTACTTAGACAGGGTTGTTCGTGTTCTGCAATTAGCTCTAATGCACGCAAGACCACTTTGAGGGAGATGGGGTTTGGAGGCAAATATCGAGAGTCGCTTGGATGCGAAGGAAAGTAGTCGTTCATGCGAAGGGCGCGTTGTTCATCAAATAGGAGTTCCACACGGCGTGATGTGGTTTCGATGCACTGAGAAGAATGAAATCCGAATGAGCGCTCCTCGCTCGGACTTCTTTTTTACTCTTGCCAGCAAAATTCAGTTTCGACGAATATTCACTCAAAGACACGAATGTCAAACACATCTCGGTTGAGGGCATGCTCAAGGCGAGCCATCTCGCGGCTACCGAATCGGAGATCTATTCAAAATAGCGGAGCGTTACGGGCGTCGACGTGTGTCGGAAATGCCTTAGGCAGCGAGCGTTCTTTTGTCGCTTTGCGCAGGTGATGGACCCCAAGCTGCGGACCGTTGCGCGTTGCCTACAGGGTTTAGAGGTCGATAGGGTTTAGAGAGCGAAACGGTTGACGATTCGCGGTCGTCGCCGTCTTGGAAGCGCGACCAGTTCTTGGAGATACGCCCCCTAAGTCGGGCCTACCGATCGAGAGCCCTCTACGGCGCGATCGACCCAAATGCGGTCATTGATCGGATTGTGTCGTGCATAAAAAGATCGGGGCAGCTGGGCGCAGTAGCGGCGTATGCGCTCTTTGGCCTCATAGAGCGAGTCGGCCACAAAATAGCGAGGTTGGTAGGTGGTGATCGGATACTCCTGGTGCGCGGCCACGTTCGGTTCCCAGTCGACGTAGGTGGGCGACTGTTCGCTATCTGGGTCGGGCGCTCCCTGGGGTGGGTGTCCGCAGGCGTAGGCGAGCTCGCCAAAACTCGAGAGCAGGCCGGCTCCGTAGGCGCGGAGCTCCCCGTCTTGGCGGATGAGGCCGAATTCCACGCTGAACCAATAGCAGCGAGCGAGCTGTTCGATCTCAGCGTCACCCGCCCCCAGGCTTGCGAGGCCGATCTCTTGAGAAAGCTCGGCAAAGGCAGGATCTGCAAACATGGGCGCGTGGCCGATCAGTTCGTGGCAGATGTCTGGCTCCGGGGTGTAGAGAGGCTTGCTGTGGTGGCGAATATACTGGGTCGAGAACATCACCCGAAAGGCGAGTCCGTTGAGGAAATGGCGCGCGCTCAGCAGTCCCGCCACCGGCCTCAATCGAAATCCGGTGCGGCTCTCTAAGAACGCGCTCAGTTCTCTGATCTGCGGGATGCGCTCGGGCCCAAAATCGCATTCCTGCCTCAAGGTCTCCAAGCTCTGCCGGTATTCTCGACACGCGAAACGATGCCGTAGTTCCTGCAGCCGCTCACACACCGTGCGCCAAGTCGACCGTTCTTCTGCGCTGTACTCCACCTCAGGAATCGGGTCTCCATAGCGATAGGCGCGCGCGAGCGCATCGATCCGGCTCCGCTGCGCCCGATAGGCAGGGTCCTGAAAACCCGGATGATCGGACTCTAGCTCGGTACCCGCATCGAGGGTTTGATTGGCCACAAGGTCCAAGTCGCCGACGTGTCGTGGAAACCAGGGCACCTTGCGATGATCCAGGACCAAGACTTTGAGGTTGTGTTGCCGGAGATCTTCGACGAGGGACTCAATATTTCGATCGTCCTGGCTTCCCTCGCAATCGACAAAGAAGTCGAAGGTCTCGCCGCGCGCGGGACGAGACTCGATATGGGTGAGGTTCACCTGATGGTCAGAAAAGTGCCGCAGCACTGACTCCAAGGCACCCGGTGCATCCCGAAGTTCGATCAAAAATGAGGTTCGCGAGTCCGATTTGGGCTCAGGCACGGGCGACTCGATCGACATTTCGGCTACCTTCCCTGCTGCAGTCTCGGTTTCTACCGCCAAGAAGGGACGTAGCTAAGGAACCGCGCCCTGTCGAATACTTGGGCGTCACGACAAGCGTTTGGCCAAAGAGATCGAGAGCACAAAACAGCGGTGTTTACAGTGAAACAGCCCTGCGCTCGCGCTCAGTAAACCCGATGGAAGGGTGGAGGCAGCCAACCAAAACACCCCGGCTCAGCAACACGCCGCGGCTCCGCCGGAGAGGGCCCGTCGTATGCACGCTGCAGTAAGGGAATGACCCGCTGAAGACGCGCCCGTATGTGCTCAGTAGATCGATAGCCTCTCAAGCGAGATCTCGCATCACAGAACGAGCGCCATTCAAACGCAGCGTGATATGGGCGCCAGCCCTTGCGATGGACCTGATCCAACGGCGGTTTCTCTGGGCGTACGCGCTTGCTTCGCTGGTCGATCAGCGTACACCCATAAGAAATACCTGAATTTCCCCGAAAATAATAGCCACGATTAAATAGGTATGGAGGGCGCAAATACTGAGCAAGCCTCTTTAGTTGCCTTCTTCTCTCCCGTGTAATGGGCTTCGGATACATTTTGCTCTGTACTAGTTGTTCTTGAGCACTCCAAATTGCTCTCCAGAACTCATCATCAGGCAAGTCGTTCAGCCATTGCTTGTCC
Organism: Myxococcota bacterium; assembly: GCA_039030515.1. GTDB lineage: Bacteria > Myxococcota_A > Polyangia > Polyangiales > Houyiibacteriaceae > JBCCEA01. Next base: position 46,777 of record JBCCEA010000022.1, read on the forward strand.
TGAAAGCTTAATCCGCTTTCACGGAGTTGGCCAAAATCTGCCTTAGGTAAAAACCGCATGAGGTCTTTTTCTTCAACAGAGAGAAGAGAAGGCCACGAACCACGAGCCAGTAGGCCATTACCATCCATGATGCGACTTAGAATTGTGTAGACGAGAATCGTCAAAACCCCTGCAGCTTTCTCGCTTTTCTCCTCCGCCAACCGGATTTCCAGATGCGCCCAGTGAGAGTACGCGCAGCTTTTGCAGCTGCGGACTCGACTTTGAGCATGGAAACGCAGTGGAGGCCTTTGTGACGAGTGTCCAGTTCGTCGTCCGCCGAAAACTCGGAGCCAAACTCGCGTCGAATCGACTCATTTTTTGCTGAGAAAAAATCGGTAACCCGCTCCAAAGGTAGCGTGAAGGTGAGTTGAGGCCACATGCAGGGTGTGATGTTTCCGCGACCTAGATTGCCCACAGGAATATAAAGAAGTTGATCGTGGTTAGGTCTGTTTAATGTCTTGTTAGGAGATGCTGAGTTCTTTTGATTGAAGTGTTGGATCAATGCGTCTAGAGACTTGTGGCTGTGGCTGTGGCTGTGGCTGTGGCTGTGGCTTTGGCTTTGACAGCCATTCTTGTTTCTTTTCGCAGTATCTTGGATTATTCGATAGTAGTCTTCGGCCATCTCGAAAATGCACTCCGAAGAGCGTACGAACTTACTCACTGTTTGCGTGTACTCACGCTGCGTTTTCAACTCAAGCACATTGCCCACGGAACCATATTGATCGACATGGGCCTCGAGGAGGTCATTTCTACAAAAACAGCCTTCAAACCTTGTAGATTCTCTACCTAAACCAAAGCGATCGGCCACGAACAGCTGACCTGGACTGAAGTTCCGCCCCTGCACCGCCGCGCATCCGAGCTCCAAGCCGAGCGTCAGCTGATCTCGACCACCACCCGATGCCTCTGGGCCGTATTTGGATTCGGGGCCACAAGAGCTTGTATCGTCATCAGGAGTCTCACGAAAGGCCACAGCGTGTACAACGTGACCCATGCGGCAGATGGCGCCATTGCTCGGGATTTCAATGAGGTGTAGCTTGCCGCCGCTTCGCGTTACTCGGTTGCTGAGCGCATCTGGGTCAAATGTGACTACACAAGAGACTTGTGTAGTGTGGATCTATGAAACGCGTTTTGCAGCAAAGGGATAACCTGCTGAAGGCGTCTTTTGATGTCACCAATATGTGTGAAGGCATTGTCGATAGAATATGGGTTACTGAACGCACGCCACTCGAAAGCAGGCATGAGTGCATTCCAAGGCTCCTCGTAAGGCGATTTACCTCGATGCATTTCTTTGCTCTCTTGCCGGATGAGGTCGTGTCGGACAAATTCGGTATAGTTCGCTTCCGTCTGACTTAGGACAACATCCACGAATCTCTGAGCGGTTTGCAGGTGATGGTTTTGAATTTCGCTCGCTCCTCTTTTGCCGATTCCTAGTTGGCGCACGGCGTCAAAAGAGACTTTTGCAAAGTCGACCGGTTTTACGTTTGCATAGAGCCAACTTCTATCTTGCTGGCTCAACGAGTATTTGCCTAAACCCGACATGTTCACCTTTGGATAGAAGCGCATTGAATCTCTTCTGAGGTGCTCTCCTTCCACAGAGCTGAACGGAGCCGTCGTGGACCCGATGGCGAGTCGGTCCATATCATCCAAGAGCTGACTCATCACAATGTAGCTGAGCATGGTAAGAAAACCTGAGAGTTTGCGAGCTTTTCTAGTTTGACCCGGGCCTTTTTCAATGGCTTGGGTGAGCCTACGACCGATGCTGGCCGCCGCTGACTCCACCATTATTTTTGGAATACGACGACGGGATGCCGAGTAATAGTCATATAAGGAGCGTCGGTAGCCAAACCGATTGCGAATAGGCTCGTTCTCTCTCGAAAAGAAGTCGGTGACGCGTTCCAAGGGTAGGGTGAACGTTAGTTGCGGCCACAAACGTGGAACCAGAGGCAGGGGATATCCACTGTCGGCTCGAGCCTCAATTCGATAGGCAAACTTCTGGTCTGCATGAAGTTGTTGCGGTAATGAATCGGGATGGTTTCTATTAAAGCTTTCAATGAAGCTATCGAGATAAAGTGTATTGACGATATCTTTTTTGCTTCTGCGGTTCCATGCGTAGTTTTTGCGTCCTTGTGCGAGAAACCGATAGTACGAAATCGCCACGCTCGATATCGCTTAAAAGGATTGCCAAAATCGCGATTCGCTCGCTGTATACGCCGCCGGAGTCTTTAGCTCGAGTAGGGTACCGAAAAAGGTGGTGTCCAACGCCCCGATGACTTGTTCATTTTGAAAGACAGGTTGTTCCGCGTGGACCGATGAAAGGTATCCACTGTAATCCTGTCTCAATACAGCCAATTTCCCGGCGGCGTAACTGGAGCCAACGCGAGCGTCACATTCGAGCTCTAAGCCCAGCGTGAGCTGATCGCGAGATGCGTCTCCGTCCATCGGGTCAGGTGCGACAGGTAGCGGCACAACCCATCGTACAGGGTTTCAGTATTGAAACCCAAGAAGCGTATGTCGCGACAAGAAGATCATATGGCGTTAAAGAGGTCGGCCCCTCTCCGCTCGGCCCGGGCGATGCCGAGCCGGGCGATGCCCTGACCGAGTGATGCCGGGCCGAGTGATGCCGTGGTCGCGCTAGTCTGCTGGCCGAAATTGTGGGGCGACGAAGGGTGCGGTTCGCATCAGGGGAGGGTCCTCGCTGCCCTTGAGCCGCACTTCGAGGGCGATCTGCTCCACCTCAGCACCTAGGGAAACCTCAGCGAAAATCGGAACCCGGGCGTCGGTGAGTGGCGGAATCTCCAACTCCGGCCTTGAAATGGTCAGTTTGGTGGCGGTGGATGCTGCCGAATTCGCGTGAGGCTTGATTTGAAACACGGCGGGCTCTGCACCTTTGTTCACGAGATGCATCTCGTAGCCGTTGCGCACGATCGAGACGCCAGACGCACCATGCTCCACCGTATAGGGGGCTCCCTTGAGACGCATGAGATTCGCTTCGAAGTCCTGGTGCGACCGGAACGCGAAGGCGGCGACCGTCAAACCGACGAGACCCAGTAGTGCATAGAGACCGATGCGTGGTCGGAACCAGCGGACCTTCTCGCCTGAGTCAAAACCCGCTTGCGCGTCGTAGCGCACCAGTCCTTTGGGGCGACCGATCTTCGTCATCACCGCATCGCAGGCGTCGATGCAGGCCGCGCAGCCGATGCATTCAAGCTGCAGGCCGTTTCGAATATCGATTCCCGTCGGGCAGACATGTACGCAACGACGGCAGTCGATGCAGTCGCCGGACGATGAATGCTTGTCCGACGCACGGTCCCTGCGCGACGACCCCCTGCCCCCGCTCCGAGGCTCTCCGCGACGCACATCGTAGCCGATGGTCAGGGTGTGGCTGTCGGTGAGTGCCGACTGCAGTCGGCCATAGGGACAGACGATCAGGCAGAGCTGCTCTCGAAACCAGCCGAAGTTGAGATAGAGCACCAGGCCAAAGCCCGCCATCCACGCAAAAGCCTCCGGATGCTTTGCCGGCGACTGCTGCACCATCGAGGTCAAAGACGGTAGAGACACAAAGTAGCTCAGAAACACGTGGGCTAAGAACACGCTGACCACCGCAAAAGCCGCATGCTTGAGGGCTGCGCGCACAGCAATTTGCCGGGTCATGCCGCTTTTCTGCCGGCGCATCCGCTGGCTGCGACTGCCTTCAATGAAGCGTTCGATGCGCCGGTAGACGCCCTCAAGCCAAACGGTTTGCGGGCAGGCATAGCCGCACCAGACGCGTCCGAGGAGGGTGGTCGTCAGGATGAGCAGGAACCCGATGCCGGTGAGCAGAAAGAACGAAAGCCAGAAGTCCTGGGCGTTGAAGGTCTCTCCAAAAAGATAAAATCGCCGATGGGGGATATCCAAAAAGAGCGCCGGGTGTCCTTTGATCTGGATGAACGGGACGATGAGGATGACGCCGATAAGGGCTGCATAGATCGAGTGGCGCAGCGTGGTGAACCGCCCCGTCACATCGGCCGGTATGGGCAGGACCCGGCGACCTTCCTTATCTAGAGACCCCACGGGCGACTCGAAACTCGCGGCATTATCGAGTACCGGCAGGCGTGGTTTTGAATCCATAGGGTCTCTCTTTTTCTGCGCCGTAGTTTAGAGCTGCACCGTAGTTTAGAGCTGCGGCGACTCGCTCCCTGGTTCTTGGGGGTAGTCCTCAGCGCCGCTGGTTTCCTGCCCTGACCAAATGACTCCCTCGGGCCCTTTGCCGGGTTGGTTTGTGCCTCGTAGCGAAAGCACGAACGCCGTTAGCTCGGTAACGCTTTTTTGCCCGAGCGCCGCGCCCCACGCCGGCATGCCCTTTTCCGCGATGCCCTTGTCGATCATTCGGTGGATGTCGAGACTGCCGCCGCCGTGAATCCAGTGATCGTCGGTCAGGTTCGGGCCGATATTGCCCTCTGCGGCAGCGCCATGGCAGGGCGCACAGGTGGCGGCAAAGGTCTGTTTGCCTTGTGCGACCGTCCCCGAGTCGAGGGCTGCAGCGAGCAGAAGCTCCGAGGTGATCTCGCCGCCCTCTTCGGCCCTCGAGGCCAAATCTGCAGCGTACGCCTCGAGGGGCAGATCTCCGATATCGAGAGAGTGATAGTAAAACCAATAGCCAAACGAGAATACGATCGTTGCAAAGAATATGCTGAGCCACCACTGCGGCAGGTTGTTGTCCGCTTCTCGAATGCCGTCGTATTCGTGGATGACCTCGCCCTGAATCGGGTCTGGCTCGTAAGACTTATTCATCGACCTGCTCCTGCATCCCTCGCGGGCAAATCCTCATGAAGCGCGCCTTCAACGATGTCGTGTTCAACGATGTCGTCACCGGAATCTCCCGGGCTCGAAGAGCGAGCGGAAACCGAGTAGCGTTCTGAACGCAGGGGCAGCTGCGCCATCCTATCCAGCTCCTCACGTGTGGTCCGCATTGCCCGAAACGCCATAGCGGAAAACACGGCCATAAAAAGGATCATGGCGATGACGGGAAACGCGAGCAGGGGACTCTGTGCAAAGTAGTCGCTCGCGAGCCAACTCAGCATTAGCGTGCCTCCATAGGTTCATGGCGTTCATCGACGTGCTTATCGGCGCGAATGTATCCGTCGTCATGGAACGCAACCTCAGCAGGAACGGTGGCTCGGTCGCCCTCGATATGGGTGGGTGAGGTGTTTTGGCCTACGCGCTGTAAATAGCTGATGAGGGCGATGAGTCGGCTGTCTGCTGCCGCTACGATCCCCTCTTCGCGCAGCGCTTCGGCGATGCCTGTCGCATCTCGGCGGGCTGCTGCTGCGCTTTCAGCTATCGTTTCTGCATCGTAGGGCACTCCGGCGATGCGCAAGGCCCGCATTTTTGCAGCTATTGCGTCAAAATCAACCGGGTCGACCGCCCGCACCTCGTCCGGCGCTAATTCGAGACATCGAGACCGGCACGCTTGGTCTGCGCACTCCGCCTCGCATAGATCCACCGACGAGCGGCCGAGATGGGCGTAGGGCGGCATGTTCGATCCCGGTGAGATCTCGCGCGGGTTGAGCATGTGCCGGTAGTGCCACACGTCCGGATACCGGCCTCCAACGCGGGCCAGGTCTGGGCCGATGCGCCTTGAGCCCCACTGAAACGGGTGGTCGAAGACGCTGTCGTCATCCACAGAAACTTGACCGTAGCGCGCAGATTCCCAGGTAAATGGCCGGATCATCTGCGAGTGACACACGTAGCAGCCCTCTGCGAGGTAGACGTCTCGCCCTTCGACCTCCAGTGCGCTGTAGGGCTGGTTTTGGGTGGTCGCGATCTGTTCGGGGGCGGCCACCACCGAAGGCACGATTTCAGCGACTCCGCCGATCAATACCGCGAAGATCGTCAGTACGGTAAAGAGCAGCCCGCGTCCCTCCAGCAAGGCGTGCCAGGTCGGCTGCCGTGTGTCTCGCGCAGCAGTGCCGATCAGGAACGCAACCGCCATCACCCCCGCCGCGAGCGCAAAGTAGACGATGCTCGCCGTTTCGTTGACCACCCCCATGATTCCGACGAGCACCATGATGAGGACCGAGAGGATCACCGGGCTGCCGAGCAGGATCTTTCGCGCGGGCACCTCGGCGCCATCATCTTGTTCGGCCGGCTCGAGCCGAGGCACTTCAGCGCTGCCCTCCACAAGCGTCTTGCCCGCGGCGGTTTTGACTAGGTTCCAGGCCATCACGATGAACCCGAGCAGGTAGAGGGTCCCTCCTACGAGACGCATCCAGTAAAGAGGCCGGATCGCCAGCAGCGTTTCGACGAAGTTCGGGTAGAGCAGACCTCCGCCCTCCGTTTCAGCCCGCCACATTAGACCTTGAGTGATCCCGGCAACCCACATCGAGACCACGTAGAGCAAGATGCCGAAGGTCCCGATCCAAAAATGCAGGTTGGCCGCCTTTTGGGAGTGGAGCTCGGTATTGAAGAGCCGGGGCAGCATCCAATAAAACATTCCCGCGGCCATAAAGCCGTTCCAGCCAAGCCCGCCACTGTGCACGTGGCCGATGATCCAGTCGGTGTAGTGGGCAAGGCCGTTGATCGACTTGATGCTGAGCAGGGGCCCCTCGAACGTGCTCATGCCGTAAAACGTCACTGCAGCTGCAAAGAACTTGAGCACCGGATCTTCACGCAGCTTGTGCCAAGCGCCTCGCAAGGTGAGCAGGCCGTTGATCATGCCGCCCCAGCTCGGCGCCCAGAGCATCAGGCTAAACACCATGCCGAGCGTCTGTGCCCAGTCCGGCAGGGCGGTGTAGAGCAGGTGGTGGGGGCCCGCCCAGATGTAGAGAAAGACCAGGCCCCAGAAGTGTATGATCGACAGGCGATAGGAAAACACCGGACGATCGGCGGCCTTCGGCAAGAAGTAATACATGATGCCGAGAATCGGAGTCGTGAGGAAGAACGCGACCGCGTTGTGGCCGTACCACCACTGGACCAGCGCGTCTTGTACGCCACCAAAAAGCGAATAGCTGCCCATCGCAGAAAACGGCACCGCCAGGCTGTTGACCACGTGCAGGATGGTGATCGTCACCAAAGTGGCGATGTAGAACCAGATCGAGACATAGAGCTGCTGCTCCCGGCGCTGCATCAGGGTCCAGAAGAAGTTGACCGCGAAGACCACCCAGATGATCGCGATCGCGATATCGATCGGCCAGGCGAGCTCCGCGTACTCTTTGCCCTGCGTGATGCCGAGCGGCAGCGTCAATGCCGCCGAGACGATGATCGCCTGCCATCCCCAGAAGTGAATCTTCGACAGAACATCCGACGCCATCCGCGCTTTGAGGAGACGCTGGGTAGAGTAGTAAACGCCGGCAAAGATCATATTGCCGACAAAGGCGAAGATGACGGCGTTGGTGTGTAGCGGTCGAAGCCGGCCAAAGGTGAAGTACTCGGCGAAGTTCGCGGGCCAGAACGCCAGCTGAAGCGCGATGAGCGCGCCGACCGCCATGCCCACAATGCCCCAAAGCATCGAGGCCCATAGGAAGTCCCGCGCTATCCGGTCGTTATACACAATCCGCATCGTCTGCATCGATTCGCACTCCTGCTTGCGCATCTAATGCACAAACGTGATTCTCTCGGGTTTAGGGCAAGGACTACCGAATCAGATTCGCGGCATCGTCTGCTTCGGTCTTGCGTCCTTTGGGTCTCGCCTCGTCGGCGGCGTCGAGGCGCTCCGCTACAGTTTTCGTGCCACTCTCTGCCCGCTCGGCAGGCGCGTCCTCGTCCACCTTGCGATCCTCGCGCAGGGGCAGAAGCGCCAGCCGCTCTCCCTGCCGGTGGGCGCCCGCGTTCCAGGTCCAAATGAACGCCAGCACGAATGCGGTGGTCAGCAAAAGGCTCACAAAAACCAGCAATATCAGTATTTCCACGATATCTGCCTTCGAAGCATCGTCCCGGTCAAAACCAGGCTGGTGAGGGAGCTTGCCGGCATCAGTACCGCCGCCAACCAGGGTTGCATCTGACCTGTTGCCGCGATGGTGACCGCGATGAGGTTGTAGGCCACCGCGAAGATCAGATTTGCACGAACGACTTGCGCAAGCTGACGCGCCAAACGAAGAGATTGCGCAATCGGGGCGATGCCCGGTGCGGTCACGTAGAAATCACATCGAGCCGCCATAAAGGGTCGGTCTACCGCCGGGGTTCCGCTGCAGTGGGCTGCCTGCAGCGCCAGGCTGTCGTTGACTCCGTCTCCGATCATCAAGGTGTCTTCTTGATCGATGGCTGCAATTTGGGCGGCTTTTTCGTCGGGCGACTGACGGCCTCGGCAGCGCGCTGAATCGAGTCCAAGCCGAGCCGCCATCTCGGCCACCTTATCTTCCTCGTCGCCAGAGAGGATGTGCACCTCGTAGCCTTGCTGCTCTAGGGCTTTGATCTCTGCTGGAGCGTCGGGTCGCAACTGCTCTTCAAATCGAACCGACAGGATGGCCTGCCCGTCTTTGCCGAACGTAGCGACACCCCGCTGCTCGGTATCTTGCGGGGCGGTCTCGTTTTGCCTTGAAGTCCCGACAAACGAAGGCGCGCCAAAGCGGTAGATAGAGGGACCGCTAGACGAATCAAGCTGCAACTCGACGCCTCTTCCCGCCACCTCCAGGACGGCCACTCCCCCGATGCAGGCAGCGGTTTGTCGCAGGACGCGTGCCACCGCGCGACTTTTGGGGTGATGGCTGTGGGACGCCAGCGTGTAGAGAATGTCGCGGTCTTTTGCGGCGAGATCTGCCAGCGCTTCGGGATGCTGCAGTGAGAGTTGGCCGCTCGTGAGGGTGCCGGTTTTGTCGAACACAACCCGCCTTACGGCCCTCACGCGGTCGAGAAAACTGCCGCTGGTGACGAAGAGTCCGCGTTGTCGTAGCTCGGCGGACACCAGCTCATACGCTAGCGGCGTCGCGATTCCGAAGGCGCACGGACAGGTGACGACCAAGATCGCGGTGGTGACCTGCATCGCTATAGAGGCGGACCCGGTCAGGAGCATCCAAGCGACGAAGGCAAGGGAAGCCGTAGTGAGCACGAGCCACACGTAGACCTTGGCGAGGCGCTCCCAGAAAATACCCGCATGCTCTCGCTGGCCCGCTCGCTGCAGTAGTCGTGAAAGATCTGAGTCTTCGAACGACTGCAGGGCGCGCACATGCACGGTCATGCGCCCCGTATTGAAGGCGCCCGCCGGTACCGACTGCCCGCGTTCGATGAGCCGCCCGTCGCTCTCACCGCTGCACCACTCAAGGGAGCACTGCGCGGACGCATCGAGGAGCTCTGCATCGACAGGAACAAGATCTAGGGGCGCCACCCGAAGCACGTCGCCGGGTTTGACTGCAGTTACGGGCTGCAGATCCGCATGGCCCGCCTGAACGATATTGGTGAGCAGAGAAGCGACGTGGTCGCCATCGAGCAGGCGATCTCGATTTCGCTCGAGAACCCGCTCTTGAAGATAGCGTCCGAGCAGCATCAGCGTGATGAATACCGTGACCGTATCGAGGTAGGGTGCGCGCTCGGCACCACCGAAAAAAGCGAGTGACGAAAGGAGAAACGACAGCCCAATCCCGAGGGCGATCGGCAAATCGAGATGCAGGATTCGTTTGCGAAGGCTCGCGGCGGCTGCGCGAAAGAAGTAGGTGCCTCCGATCCCCACGGCCAAGACCGCGAGGACGTACTCAAGCCGGCCGACGATCGCGTAGAGCGGCCCGTCCTTGAGACCGAGGTAGACCGAAACCGAAAACATCATCGAGTTCAGAGCCAGAGCCGCGCACACCCCGAGACGCAAGAGCAGGGAGTCCGAACGGCGTTTGACGCCTCCGACCGCAGGACCGATCCGGTAGCCAAACGACTCCACGTCGCGCACGAACTTTTCGAGATCAAATCCCGGTTCACACTTGAGCTCCATTCGGCCGATCGAGGGCATCACGGTCACGCTCTGCCCTTGCTCCATGCGGTCGAACAGCTGCTCGATAAGCCAAACGCAAGCCGAGCAGTGCAGCCCTTGAACATCCAGCGCGAGGTGCCCCGAGGCGAGTTTTTCTCGTTCGGTCTCCACCCAGTAGCGAGCGGCGTTTTGCGCCTCCATGGCCGGCGTACCGTTGCGCCCTCTTAGATCGTAAAAGCGAGTCAGCTCCGCCGCGCGCAGGAGTTGATGGGCCGTGCGGCAGCCAGCGCAACAGTAGGCTTCGAGCGCGGAATCCGGCACCGGCTGCCCACAGTGCAGACAGTCTCGCGCGTTTTGGCGACTTTGCTGCCGCGGGTGCACCTGGCGCCTCGAGGCGTCGCATCCACAGGCCGCGTGGCTGTTTGCGGTGCGGCTCCTCATGCCGCCCGGTCCCCAGCTTCAGTGTGTGGCGATCGCGTGCTCGGGGGCATGCGCAGAATGTTCACCTGAGGGTGCGCTCGGGTGCACTGAATGCGCTTCGTCTGCCGAAGCACCAGGATGCTTGCAACCTGAAGAAGACCGCCCGCCTGCGCGCTTTGCGCCAAGTGATCGATTGCCGTTTCCATGACCTCTGTGGAGACCAGGCAACAGTCGTGCCGGCGGGCCGGGCGCAACGCGGGATTGCTGAGAGACCGGCCGCAGTAGAAGCGCTCGGCCTATGGACTGCATAAGCGGCCTATGGACTGCATGAGCGGCCTATGGACTGCATGAGCGGCACGTGGGCTGCATGAGCGGCACGTGGACCGAGTGAGAAGCTTCTCGGATGGCTCGCCCCATTCGAAGCGAGCGAGATGGTTCGACCAGTTGGGAGCACGGGAGCACACAGCCGTATGAACGTAGGGCCGGCAGCGCGGGGGTCTATAGAACTGGAAAGGCTCTTCAGCTTATGGGTAGGCCGCCTTCACGATCAGGTAGGCCGCCTTCACGATCAGGTAGGTCGCCTTCATGACCAGGCAGGCGGTCTGTTTTCGTGGGTAGAACACCTCGGGCCTCTGAACTGGGGGCCCGTGAGCTGGCAGGGCGCCATGATCGCCGGCGCCCTTGCGGGTGTCCTCGCCATTCCTCACTGCGCCGCGATGTGTGGCCCCCTTGCGGCCTTCGCCTGTCGCAACCGAGACACGCACCCGGGAGCGTCTGCATACCGGGCGCCGCAACGCAGCCTGCTTCCATCCCGTTTGCTGAGGTACCAACTGGGCCGTCTTTTGGGTTACGCCGCAGCCGGCGCCTTCCTCGGTAGCTTGGGTGAAGCCGCATGGGAGCTCGTGCCGCAAGGTGTCCCGACGCTGCTGTCTTGGACCTTCGCTCTCGGTTTATGCGTCGCCGCCTTACGATTGCTTCGCGCGCCTCGGTTTTTGAAGCGCAAGCACACTGAACTCATCTCTCCATCGGCTCTCCTCGGTCCAAAAAGCTCCGGATCGACTTGGCGAAGTTCAAAGCTACCCGGCCTAAAATTGAAGGCTTTAGAGAACCGTATCTCTAGACTGGGTCTGCCTTTTGCTTCCCTCTCCGGAGAGCCCCTGCTGGCTGGAATTCTCACCGCCGGACTGCCGTGCGGTGCGCTTTACGGGGTTTTTCTAATGGCGGCCGGCACCGGTCAAGCGACCTTCGGCAGCCTAACCCTCCTCTGTTTTGCGGCGACCAGCACTCTTGGAACCAGCTTTGCCGGTTGGGCTGGTGCGATGTTGTCGCAGGCACCAGACATCCATCTAAGGCGCGGGCTCGCCGCGACGTTTCTGATCGGCAGCGTGCTCCTGGTTTTGCGCGCCGCGATCGCTCCGGACGGCGCAGGAGCCCGGTGCCATACTGAGGCCGGTTTGGGCGCGACTACTGAGATCGTCAGTTATGGGAAAGAACACTAAAGGAAGCATCCTCGTCGTCGATGACGAGGCCAACGCCCGCGAGGCGCTCAAAGAAATGCTGGCGGATGACGGGTACACCACGCATGCGGCTGCCGACGGCCGTGAAGCGCTCCGTGCCATGCAGCAGTTCGAGCCGGATGTCGTCCTCACCGACCTGAAGATGCCGGGCATGGATGGGCTCGCGCTGCTGACCGAAGGGCGCAAACAGTCTCGCCACAGCGCATTTGTCGTGATGACGGCGTTTGGCTCGATCGAAACGGCGGTCGAGGCGATCAAGCGTGGCGCCGAGCACTACATCACCAAGCCGCTCGAGATGGATGCGGTGACCGCGCTGGTGGAGCGCGCCATGGAAAAAGCCCACCTTTCTCGAGAGGCCGCCCGGCTCCGCGAACAGATCGAGTCGCGCTATCAATTCGACCAGATCCTGGGCACCCATCCTTCGATGCAGCGACTCTTAAAAACCCTGATCCAGGTGTCGAAGAGTCGAGCGACGGTCTTGATCTCAGGAGAGAGCGGCACGGGCAAGGAGCTCATCGCTTCGGCCATACATCACAACTCCAAGCGTAAGGCGGCAGCGTTCGTCCGACTCAACTGCGCATCTCTCGCGGAAAGCCTGCTCGAGTCGGAGCTGTTCGGGCATGAGCGGGGGGCTTTTACGGGGGCTATAGTTCGACGTGAAGGGCGCTTTGAACAGGCGAACGGAGGCACCTTATTTCTCGATGAGGTCAGCGAGATTCCGATGACGCTGCAGGTCAAGCTGCTGCGGTTTTTGCAGGAGCGAACCTTTGAACGGGTTGGCGGCAATCAAACCATCCAAGTGGACGTGCGGATCGTTGCGGCAACCAATCGAGATCTTGCAGAGCAAGTGCGCCTCGGCACGTTCCGGGAAGACCTCTTCTATCGTCTCAATGTGGTTCAGCTCGAAGTGCCCCCGCTGCGGGCGCGCGCGTCGGATATCCCCGCCCTGGCGCTGCATTTCTTACGCAAATACGCGATGGAAAACGAGGTTGAAGTCAGCAAAATCGGTGACGAAGCCATGCGCGCTCTCGCCGGTCATTCGTTTCCCGGCAACGTGAGAGAGTTGGAAAACGCCATCGAACGTGCGGTGGTCCTGTGCGGTACGGACACCATCGAGGTGGAGGATTTACCGCCGTTTTACGCAACCCATCCCCCCGGAAGCCGCGCTGCGTTTGTGCCGGGAATGACGATGCACGATTTAGAGCGCGTTGCGATTCAGCAAACGCTCGAGCTCACCGGCGGCTCGACTGCGAAAGCGGCCGAGATTTTGGCGATCAGCCAGCGTAAAATCCAGTACCGGGTCAAAGAGTGGAACTTGCGCGAGCAGAGCAATCGCTCTGATGAGGAAGAGTCGGATCCGGCCGATGGGATCGACGTCGCGTAGGCCTGGCCCGCTCAGAGTTCAGCGGCTCAGCGGCTCAGCTGCCCTACGATGTGACCCCCGACCGATTCCGTGACTCAGAAGCGGCTGCGCGCGGCAGTGAGATGCGTACGACAGTGCCGGTCGACACCCCATCGCTATTCGACACCCCATCGCTATTCGACACCCCATCGCTATTCGACACTGCATTGTTGGTGGGCCCTGCGTCGCTATTCGACACTGCACCGCCAGCAGTTGCCGCGTTGTGGATCGACACCCTTCCACCGTGCATGTGCAGGAATCTGCGGACGATCGACAGGCCCAAACCGGTACCGGTTTCTTTGGTGGTGACAAAGGGCCGAAACAGCTTCTCGGCCACGGCGTCGTCGATGCCGGGCCCATCGTCGATCACCTCGATGACGATCTCCGAGTCGATCGATGCGGCCTGCAGGACGATGGTGCCCCGCCCCCGTTCACGCATGGCATCCGCCGAGTTGGCGATCAGGTTGAGAAAGACCTGCTTGAGTTTCGCTCGGTCCCCTCGAATCGAACCGGCAGTCGAGGCGCATGAGGAGCGAATCTCGATGTCTGCCGCTTGAAGGGCGGGCATCTGGAGCTCGACGATCTCATCGAGCAGTGTTTCGATCGAAATCTCCGTAAACTCAACGCTTTTGGGTCTTGCAAGGGCGAGGAAATCGTCGAGTAGTGTCCGAAGACGATCGAGTTCTGCCTGAACCACAACCACGCGCCGAGAAAGTTTATCGGCCTCCGCGTCTGCCTCGCGTCGACAAAGACGTCGCCTCAGAGCCTCCAGCTGCAACCGAGCCGCATTGAGCGGATTGCGCACTTCGTGGGCCAAACCCGCAGTCAACGTACCCATCGCCGCCATCGCCTCGCTTTGGGCAGCTTTTTGCTCGAGTTCGAGCTGCTCGCTCACGTCCTGACCGATCGCCACGACCGAGGGGTACATCGGGCCCTTTGTAGAAACCGGGCGAAGGGACCACCGAACCGTCCGCATCGATCCGTCTCGAGTAGGCATCCGCGTCTGAAGCTGCCGCACGGTCAGGCCCCGAAGCGCTGATTGCACTGCGTTTGCGATCTTGCTTTCTGTCTCCACGCAGGCAAAAAAACCAGAGAAACCTTTGCCTAAAGTATGTTCTTGGCCGAAACCACTCACTTCACTTGCAAATCGATTGCAAAATGAAATCGCGCCTTCAGCATCCAATCCGACGATCAGCGCCTCGGCGCCGTCGAGAACCCCACGATGCAGTGCCTCCGAATCGGCGAGCTCCCGGGCAAGAGACTGCTTTTCGCGTTTGAGCGTGACCTGGGCCAGTGCGCGTTGCCCCAGGGCCAGCAGGTGTTCCGGATCAAAGGGCTTGATCACGTAGGCAAAAACCCCGTGTCTCACCGCAGCGATCGCGGTGTCGAGGGTCGCGTTGCCGGTGACCAGGATGATCTCCGCTTCAGGAACGGTCTCCCTCAGTAGAGGTATGAGATCGGCTCCGGAGTGTGTGCCGGGCAATCGCAAATCGATCACCGCCAGATCGACCGGATGGGTCTCGGTAAAATGGATCGCTCGAGCGCCGTCCGGTACGAGAGACACCTCCGCGCCACTGTCCTCAAAAAGCTCGCCGATGTTCTCTGCAAGAGCTTGGTTGTCCTCCACGATGAGAACGCTTGAGCTCACCGAGCTTCCCCCGCTTTTGCCAAGGTAGAGATGGCGCTCAAGATATGCGCTGCCTCTGCTTGGCGCTCGATCGTGGCGCAGCGACACCCACGATCTTTCAGACGGGCAAGGGAATGATGCGCCGTTTGCGCGGGCGTGAGCAGCAGAATTGACGATCCGTGCTTTTGGCACAGCTCCTCTGCCAGCTTGGAGGCTTCCGGAGACGCGTCCTGCATGACGAGCACATCCGGTATCTGCTCGCTGAGATAGATGCGCGCCTGGTGCACGGAGTCTACGTGCCGAACTCGGTATCCCGCCTGAAGAAGGGCATCCCGCACGCAGGGATCTGGCGTCTCCGCATCAAGAAAAAGCAGCGCCCCGTGACTCGAGTCGGGCAGCAAGTCGAGGAGCTGTTCGATGCGTATCGGTTTGTCGAGGACCGCTCGAACGCCCAAGGGATGCTCCTCTGCGAGACGAGGATCCGAGCTGTAGGCCGTCATCAACAGATATCGCGCTCGAGGCCGAGCCTGAAAGAGCTTTTCTACCAGGGTGATACCGTCGAGTTTCGGCATGCGGATGTCGACCACCGCCAGAGAAAACGACAGCTCCGGCAGGCGGTCCAGAACTTCGGTGGGGTCCGAAAAGACCTCAGCATCAAAGCCTTCGAGTTCCAGCAGCTCGGCGATGTTGCGCGCCAGTGCCTCGTTGTCGTCCACGATCAACGCCCGGGTCTGAGGAACACTTTGTGGGTCGCTATGGTTCAATGTGGGTCGCTATGGTTCAATAGGTGCTCATTGGAATCGGAG
Organism: Myxococcota bacterium; assembly: GCA_039030515.1. Classification (GTDB taxonomy): domain Bacteria; phylum Myxococcota_A; class Polyangia; order Polyangiales; family Houyiibacteriaceae; genus JBCCEA01. Next base: position 62,459 of record JBCCEA010000022.1, read on the forward strand.
CTGCGTTCACAGTCCGGGTTGGAGTACAGCATCGGGCAGATAGACTCGAAAGGTAGCCCCGCGGCCTTCTGATGCGCCGCCGCCGTCTACGTGGATCCAACCCTGATGCGCTTCCGCGATGCGTAGACAAAGCGCCAGGCCCAGACCCAAACCACGATGTTTGGTGGTAAAAAGAGGCTCAAAGATTCTCGATAGGAGTTCTTTCGGGATGCCTTCGCCTTCATCGCAAACTTCAAAAATCAACATGGCTCGGTCTGTTTCCACCGAGACGTCGACCCGGCCTTTTGACGCTTGAAGTCCGTTGGTGATCAAGTTCACGAGCAGCTGTCTTATCTGGGTTCGGTCCAGAGATGCATGTGACCTTTTGCCGCAGAGATGCAGCCGAACGCGCGCCTGCTCCTTCGGGTCCGGAATACCGGATACGACTTGGGCCAAGAGCGCCTCGATCTCGATGTGTTCCCGGCGCGAAGATTCGTCTTTGGCAAGCTCGAGCAGCCCGTGAACGATATCGGCTGCAACCGAGGTTTGTTCACGAATTCGGGTCAGATGTCGGTCCCACTTGACGTGGAGACGATCCATTTCTTCATCGGCGTCTAAGGTCCTGCGCAGCACGTGCACCGAAGTGTCGATGACTGCGAGGGGGTTTCGTAGATCGTGGGCGATCGATCCGGCTATCTGCCCCAGCGTCGTGAGCCGCTCCGCCGCTCGAATCTGGCTCACGTAGTGCTCTCGGTAGCTCTCGAGCATGATCGCAAGCTCGATATCGCAGATTTTGTCGATGCAGCGATGCGCGTGCCCCGCCTGACTCGCCCCGCTGCGTTCGATCGCCGTGTGTAGCCCCTGCCGAATGCGGTTCATCGCCGCAAACATGTAGCGAGACTCCAAACCGATCGCGACGTGGACGCGGCCGATGCGGCAGCGCCGTTCGAGGTAGTGGGCGTCGTACTGGCCCACAAAGAGTTCGTTGAGCCAAGCAAACAGGCTCGATCGCAGTCGGTGTACTTGCGCTTCGCCGCCCTTGAGCACGGCTGCAGCTCCCTCGGTCTTGAGGATGGTGGCGTAAAAATCATCGACTATCGGTTCGAAATACGCGCAGAGGATCGGCCCCAGCGCCTTGAGCCGGTTCGCGTCGTCCACGTCAAAATCGACATACCCGGCAACCTCCTCGAGAATGGATCGATCGGCCACTGCGAGACCGTTGCCGTCACGACAGACTACGTCAAGGCTCACGGAGCGAACGTCTGGCGGAGCCAAATGGCAAGAGATGCGAACGACTCCCTTTCTACCCGACTCGTCGCTGGCGCAGAAACAAGGCGTTTTCGAGCCGCTTCAGGTAGCTTGGCCCACTCGTCGCCCGTAAGCGAGAGTCCGGTGCCTTTCAGTTTGCGTGCGACTTCTAAGGGGACGGAGTCGCTCGAGCCACAGCCTTTCCTCTCCGTCTCGACGGTCGGCTCGTTTCGATCCGCAGAAGATCTAAGCCGCATGATCGCCCAACGCGGTGAGGGCGGGCGAGTCAAACCGCCTCGGGGCTCTGCGATGGCCGCTCACGACTCGCTACCGGAGCTGTCTGTTTCTTCGCTGAGTCGGACTGTGAGCACGGGAACCTTCGAGACGCGCACCACCCGCTCCGCAACGCTGCCGAGCAAGAGATGCGAAAGCCCGGTTCTGCCGTGGGTGCCGATGACGATCAGCTGGGCATCGATTTCCTCGGCATACCGACAGATCTCAAGATGAGGTACCCCGTCGCGCAATCGATTCGCAAAAGGCCTGCCGTATCGTTCTTTCAGTCGGGATGAAAGAGAATCTAAGGCGCTTTGCGCATGCCCCATGATTTGAGCGGTCCAGTCCGGGGTGGCGATGATGGCTCCGTCCGGCAGCGCAACCGTGGGCAACTGGTAGACGTGCAATAGCTGCACCTCCGCGTTCGTCTGCCCCGCCAGCTGCACCGCCGCCTGAATCGCTGATTCCGCTCCAGACGAAAAGTCGATCGGGCACAAAATAGTTTTCAAAGGACGCATTAGGCCTGCTCCAGAAACTCTTGTGCGGCTCGTAAAATATCGACGTAGCTCAGGATGCCGAGCAGATCCCCCGAAGCGCTATCGACCACGGGCAGCGCGCCGACTCGATGTTCAAGCATCATCGAGATCGCTGTACTCAGGTCTTCCTCCGGATGGGTAGTGACCGGATCTGGGGCCATGATCTGAGAAACGCGCTGCTCGTATCGGGCCTTGAGTGACGCCAAGGCTTCCTGATCGACGACCCGAGGGGCGATCAGACTGCGCACGTCGCGATCGCTCAGCATGCCGACCAGCGCTCCCTCTTCGGTGACCGGCAGGTGTCGAAAAGGAACTTCCATGAATAGATCGACTGCTTCGCCTAGTGACGCAGACCCCTCGACACAAATCGGATGTTCGGTCATCAACTCGCGCACCAACATAGAGCTACCTCCGGCGTTGTTCGTTTACCGCTATCGTTTTGGACATAGCAATCCACACGCCAATCTCATTTCGTCGACGTGCTTGAGGACGAGTTTTGGAGATAGCGCCGGACTACGGTTGAATCAGGGCTAAAGATTTTGCAGCGGCGCAGGTGGCTCTCAAGCGCTGGTGCAGTGGGTGCGCAGCCTGCGTGTGGGCGCGCAATCGATGCATCTGTACTCCAATGCATCCGTACTCGCATGGTTCTGCTCCGAACGCCTAAGATCTGCTCCGAACGCTTAAAGTAAGGAGCCGAAACGCGCCCCCAAACGATTCAGGCTATCTGCCGTCCATTGAAGTACGCGCTGCGCATCTTCTCCTCGGCAGATGCGCTTGCGCAAAGACGCGAGACATCCCAGCAGCTCCGCCCACCTGGCATCTATATCGAGTTGTCGCGTCAGGGAATCGATCGCGGCGTCGACCGATTCAACATCCCTGCCTTGAATTACCTGTTCCCAAAAGACTCGGGAGGCTTGGCTCTCGAGCACCCCTTGAATGCCGGTGCAGGACCAGATCAGCTCGAGTACGTCCTCGAGATCGCCAGCTTCTCCAGAGCCTGAATCCAGAGGGCTCACGCATTCCAGTCTGTCGAGCAGCACCTCGGGGGGCGTCGAGACATCGCCCAGCAAAAATCCCCGAGCGTCTCCCACCACGCGCACCGCGTCAGCAAAAAAGCGCCCGTGTTGAGAACCGGCTGCGTGCAGTTCTCCGAGCGCTGACACCGACTGCGCCAACAATGCAAAGCGGCGAGACGCGATCGGCATCCGCTTACCGCTTCTCGCGCCCTCCTCGCCCAGGAGCTGCGCGAGGGTCGTACCCGCGGCGGAGACTTCGAACAGGCAAGAACCGTATCCAGATGCGGCAGAGTGACGTATCGAACTCAGGACGTTTTCCTCTGAAGGCAGCTCGATGTGCACCCCCAGAAGCGGGACGATCGGGGGAACGCCGGCGCTCAAACCGATCGCGCTGTGCTCAAGGGCTGCATGGGCCTTTCTTGAGCGCTCGCAGAGCTCCAGGTAGCGCGTCGCTTGCTGAAGCTGTGTCGTGAGGTTTGCAGGGCGGAAATACTGCAGGCGGTAGGCGACTTCGCCTCGAACGCAAACGTGCTGCGGCAGTCCACTTCGGGGGTCGCAGGGCAGTTCTTCCGGCGAAGGCCAAGGCAAGATGAATCTCGCTCCCAAAACACCAAGACTGCCGGCCGCTCGATTCCAGGCGCGAAGAGACTGGAGCACTAGATTGGATTGCGTACTCAGGGCAGACGATGAGCCGGTGAGCCCGAGCAGAGCGTTCTCCGAATCGCAGGCCTCTTGAAACCGCGTCGCACAGCTTCTCAGCGCCTCCCGGTGTCGCCGGATATTCAGAGGTATTCGCGCTTTTGACGGGCTAGACGTGGGGCGATACATCGATCGTTCCGGGATGCAGCGTTAATCAGGGGCGGCTCTCTCCCGGGAGGCCGAAAAAGACTCCAAGGCCCAGCGAGCGTTCCCTAAGCGGCTGTCTGCACTGCGTCCGTGTATTTGAAGCTATACTGGATACGTTTGCGCAGCAATATCGCCGGATATCAGCTTGAATTGGAGGCGCCGCGCCGCTGGAGCGTGCCTTATCTCCTTTAGGGCCGGGTTTCTTGAAGGGCCGGGTCTCCTCAAGGCCTGGGTTGGACTTGAACCGTCCCGGGTCCCGGCGGACCTCCACGAACTGGGGGCGGGGCCCTGCGCGCGGGGTCTCTGCGGACCGCGGCCGGGTTTCTGCGAGCGGGGTCTCTGCGAACCGCCATCGTCGTCGCGCCGATCGTTCGTGTTTGGGCCTGCGGCGGCGTTCGGGTGGTCACGCTCGTTCGACCTGAGGGAGTTTCGCGCACGACTACGGAGCTCCCGCTTTGCCCCCGTACTTTTGTGATCGACCCCCCACGAGGACCTTCCACTCGGACCACATCAGGACCGGCGCCGCGGGTCCTGCCAACCGGGCCGTGCGTCCTGCCAACCGGGTCGCGGGTCCTGCCAACCGGGCCGTGCGTCCTGCCAACCGGGCTGTGCGTCCTGCCAACCGGGTCGCGGGTCCTGCCAACCGGGCCGTGCGTCCTGCCAACCGGGCCGTGCGTCCTGCCAACCGGGCCGTGCGTCCTGCCAACCGGGCCGTGTGCTTGCACGGTGACCCCGGGAGTGGCGTCGCGTCCGATACGGTAGCGCACCGGTAGCTCTGCGGTCCTCCTCGCTCGTGCGCGCCGGCGAGCGCGACGACGTGCCACCTGTACATGTTGCGCAGGTGGTATCGCGACCCCCTGCATACGCCCTTCATGCACCCGACCGGAGTGAACGACTACGACGTTGACCGGTGCGGCTTGGACATCAACGCCCACTGGATGCATGGTGGTGTAGGCCCCGAGTTGGGGGTTCCATACGAACGCGACCTCCCGACCGCCGACGGCTGCGTGGAACTCAAGATCCCGAGCTCTGACGCTGCCCCGTGGGTCGGCGACGTAGGCCGAAAGCTTCCCGTCTCTTCTCGGGACCACCTCCACGTTGAGATCTCCAACCACCATCACCTCGCCCCGATGGGTGGGTGCAGCGGCAACCGCCATCGAGCCGATGCGGCCCGACCTCGCAAGCCCGTTTTGCGATACCTGGAGGGTGAGTGGTCCCGGCGCCATTTGAGCGTTGCCGCCGAGACGGCCTACATAGAGCGCCTCGCTCTGATTCCAGGCCAGGGGAACTTGATGAGGTGCGCCGTCGCTTGCCTGAACGGTTACCGCAACCGAAGTATTGGCCTGACCGTTCAGAAGCGTTCCGTTCGGCCCGAGCACGTAGGCCTTCACCAAGCCGTCAGATTGCGGACGAACCTCAGCCGCGTAGTCCCCCGCCACCATCACGCCGCCGCCGATCGAGCCGGTGGGCGCCACTGCGACCCGGGGCGCCGAGCCGACGATTTCTTGACCCTGCACCGTTAGATTCACCTGAACAGGCCCGGGCGTCAGCGCGCCATCGACCGCCCCGACGTACGTTTCCCGAGCGGGATTCCAAACCAGCGGTACCGAAAGCGCCTCGCTGCCCGCGCCAAAGGAAACCGCCATCGACGCCTGGGCGGCCGAATCGAGCGGTAGACCGTCCGCAGTTCGAATCGCCGCCTGCACCTGACCGTTTTCCTGAGGCAGGATCTCCACCAAGTACGACTGCGCCTGAATCAACGCGCCCCCAAACGCGGCCAGCATCTTCTGCGCCTCGGCCACCAATCCAGGGTTCGAGTTCGCTTCGGCTGAGGACTGGGTGCCAGATTGGCCGAGCTCAGGATGTGCGTTTGCTTCATCACTGGCGTGTTCGTCGAGATCTTGCTGCGCGTTTCCGGAGCAGCCAGTGACGCAAAGCCCCAACCAAACCAGCAATTTGCGAGCGTTTCTATCCATGGATTCCCTGCCTTAGTTGAACCGCGGTAGCGGCGACGTCGGAACTACCGTATGCATCGAGTAGCGCTCGAAAGACCGCGTATGAAATCGCCATTGCCAAATAGTGTATGCGAGATCGCGCAGTGCATGCGAGATCGCGTAGCCTGTGTGCGAGACGCGTGTTCGGAGAATCCACGCGGAGAAACGTTGTCGATGTGCTGAAACGCCCAGTCGCCGTGATCGTACCCGGTCGCCGCGATGGTAAAGGAGGCAGCTGGTGAAGACCGTTCATTTTGCAAAACCCGGCAAGCTCCACGGAGTGCTCCGCAACCGCACCTCCGACCGGCTCGATAAAGCAGGTGTGCCACGACACGGAGGACTTAGGATCATCCTCAAAACACTGGTCATCTTGACGCTCTTGGTCGGCTCCTACGTAGGATTGGTGTTCTACGCATCAGAGGCCTGGCACGCACTGCTGCTCGGGTTTCTGCTCGCTCACGCGCTCGTGCTGGTCGGCTTCAACATCATGCATGACGGCGGGCATGGGGCCTATTCCAACAAGAAGTGGGTGAATCGACTGGCGGGGCGGGCGCTCGACCTCATCGGAGGAAACCAAACGCTTTGGCGTTACAAGCACGGCGTACTCCACCACACCTACACCAATCTCTCGGAGCTTGACGACGATCTCGACGGCGGCACCCTCATCCGAATGCATCGCGACCAGCCTCATCGGCCCTGGCATCGCTTTCAGGCCTACTACGCCCTGCCGGTCTATTCCCTCTTGGCGATTCACTGGGTGGTGAGCGATTTTTCGGAATACTTCGGCGGCAAAGTCGGCGGACACGAGCTCAAGACCAAACGGGATCCGGCAGACATCGCGATCTTTCTCGGCTTCAAGGTGCTGTTTTTTCTGCTCTCTTTCGTGATTCCCATGACCCGTCACGAGCCCTGGGTGGTGCTGGTGACCTGGACCGCGATCATGCTGGTCGTCGGGTTCTTCCTCGCGCTGGTCTTTCAGCTCGCGCACGTAGTCGACGGCGTCGAGTTTCCGGAGCCGCTGGCCGATCCCGAGGGCGGTCCTGCACGACTGCAGGACGAGTGGGTGTTTCATCAGCTGAAGACCACCGCAGACTTCGCCCCGAATAGCCGGTTTTTGCGCTGGTACACCGGGGGGCTGAACTATCAGGTGGAGCACCACCTCTTCCCGCGTACCTCCCACGTGCGCTACCCGCTGCTGCAGCCTGTCGTGAAGCAAACCTGCGAAGAATTCGGAGCCCCCTACCACTGCTACCCGACTTTGATGTCCGCGGTGAGGGCGCATGTGCGGCAGCTACACTCCTTGGGCAAAAACCCGGCGGAGGAGGAGGTGCTTGCCGGCGCTTCCGCATCCTAAATCGCGGCCGCCCAGGCACGCCATAGCGCCGCTTACCACCTTGCGCCTCGTCGTCAGGTACTAGATGTACCCTCCTCCTCGTTGCTGCGGGGGCGCTGGCGCTCTGACGCCCCTTGCCGGC
>JBCCEA010000023.1:0-64546 GCA_039030515.1 Myxococcota bacterium
CCAGCGCTCCCCAAAGACTCGACGAAAGGTATCGGCACTCGGCGTGCCTTCGGGCATCTGTAGAAAACGGCCAAGAAACGCTTTGTGAGTCTTACCAAATAAGGCGAGGTCATCCCATCCTTCCGCCCCAGAGAGCACGCCCAAAACGATATGAACAGAATATTTTCAAGAGAGTGAAGCAGAGCGCGATTCACGCGCGGGTCGGGCACTTCCTTGAACGCTTCAACAAGTGAGGTCGCTTGGTGCGATTCGGCATCGGTCCACATGCCACCAATCGATCACAAAGCCGGCAAGAATGCGACCTTTTTCCAAAGCCAATCTCTAAGTGATCGAAATTGAGCATCTTTAGATGCGCTCGCCCTGCAGTAGACCGAGGGAGCAGAGATTTGAATCCAGCCGGCCCCTCTGCAAAGTCTACATCTGAGAAGGCGAACTTCATCCGATTTCACACACCTGCCAAACAAAAACGGCCAGCTTCGAAGCTGGCCGACTCAATTATCAGATGAGTTTTTAGATACCAAAAACGCTTTATCAAGTTGGTTGCGGGGGCCGGATTTGAACCGACGACCTTCGGGTTATGAGCCCGACGAGCTACCAGGCTGCTCCACCCCGCGTCAAGAAGCGCCAGCATACAACGCATCGCTCACGTGTCAAAAATTTTCTTCAGCTCTCTAAGTCTGCTTCCTGCTTTTGTGGGGATTCACGTACTTTTTCCTCAGCTTCTCGAGTTCCGAGCTAGTTACAGGCCGTAGCGATCCTGGCTTGAGACCACCGCTGGTTACGCCACCCACGGATTCCCGGACCAACCTCAAAACGCGATGACCAATGGCATCTCCCATGCGTCTGATCTGTCTATTCTTGCCTTCGGTAAGAACAATCCGGAGCCAGGTAGTGCGTGGCTCCTCGCGAAGCACGTACGTTTCGCTCGGCCGTGTTTGGTAGCCGTCATCCAAAACCACACCTTGCCGAAGAACTGCTAGGTCTTCTTCGCTCAAGTGTCCCTGCATCTTCACCGCGTAATACTTCGGCACGCGAGACCTAGGTGACGCCAGCGCTTCAGCAAAATGCCCGTCGTTGGTTAGCAGGAGTACTCCGCTGGTCTGGTAGTCAAGACGCCCCACTGGGAACATCCGCTCTGGCAGATGCCTCAAGTACTCCGCAATGCTGGCTCGTCCTTCTGGATCTGCCAGGGTGGACACCACTTCCCTTGGCTTATGAAACACGTAGTACGCAGGCTTCTCGATTACGATCCGCTTGCCATCCAACTCTATTCGATCTCTACGTGAGTCAGCCACAGAGCCAAGCTTGCGAACGATGCGTCCATTGACCCGGACGCGGCCGTCTCGAATGAACTCTTCCGACTTTCTCCGAGAGGCGCATCCCGCTCGCGCAATGATTTTTTGCAAACGCTGCTTTGCCACCGGAGAACACTAGCAGCCTTCCTTCGAGAACGCTTCCAAGCCGGACGACAGTCCATTTTACCCAGCCTCTGGATGGATGCGAGAGTCTCCACAATGAGATTCGGAAGACTTACGGCGCCCACTCATGTGATCAATCGACGAGACAAATCGATCGACGAACCGATGAGTAGGATAGCTCAGGACGGTTCCGACGCGGCACTCTCGGAAGCGCCATCGACGTTGGAATCGTCATTTGACGAGGATTCGTTCTCCTCAGCGAAACCATCTTCCGCAGCCTCTCGGCGCTCACGCTGAATTTGATCCTGCTCAAGCCGACGCCGGTACTCCTCATCGCGGTCCCAACGATCGACACTACCGTCTCCATCGAGGTCCGTACCCATCCGTACCATTCTGGAATCTTCGAAATACTCCCAACGATCTGGTCGCCACTCAGTCGGTGTGCTCCGCCCGTTTAGATCTCGCTCTGAGCGAACCATGGCGCCCGACGCAAACCACACTTTGGTATCGATTCGTCCATCGTAATCAACATCGGTCTCTCGTCGTGCAAGCCGACCATTTTCAAAGAATGCGAGTTCGTCCATTCGACCATCGAAATTCCGATCGGCCTCCTCATAGAGAGGTCGCCCTTCGTCGGTGTAGTAACGTATGACATCTTTGACCCCGTCCGCATTGATGTCGGACTCCCGACAAATCAGAACGAGACGCAGATCCGAGAGTGTGCCCAATCGGAGAAAAACCTTTCTCACGTCGGGCGTATCATCTCCGCTCGTATCGAACTCACTTACTTCGCGGTCCGGGGTGTCGGAATCACAACGAGAGAGGTTTTCGGGAGTGGTTCCCTCTATCGGTTGCGCTCGCACTCCAATCCCTGTCGGTGGGCGCGCAACCCTCTGGTCGCTCCCGTCCGGTCGACGAGAAGCGCCCGTCTCCGATTGCAAACCGGTTGTTCTTGACGATGCACACCCGGATACGGCGCCAAGCATTGACGCCATCAGACACAGCGCCGTATTTACTGCGCTTCTCCAGATCACAAAGCCTCCGGATTGGTGGAGTGCCCCAAGTTAGCCAACTGAGCGAGGCTGCGCGATGGGAGATCGCCCTGCACGCGAAGCGACATTATTTGCTGCGAAATCATTGTGGTTCCCTCAAAACCGCTTTGAGGTCTTATCGACGGATCTCTTGGAAGCACCCTATCGGTCTCGGATGCATCGCCGATCTCGGACAAGCTTGAGCCGTCCGCAGACCGACTGCTGGGGGCGGTCTGAACTTCGCAGAACACCGCCTCGTCGCGAGCTAGAGGTGAGTCTCCCGACACCGCATCGCGACGATCCGGACGCTGGTCTGCATTGGTGTCGTAGTGCATCTCCACCAGACGACCCCCCGAAAAAATCTCCCATCTCTCTGGTTTGCCGTCGTTGTCGTTGTCGTATCGGACCTCAGAAATGATGCCTTCTTGGTACTGCTCCCATACATCAGGCCGTCCATTGTAGTCTCGGTCTCGTTCTGCGCGGGACACTCGGCCCGAGGAGCACCAAAGCCAAGTGTCGATCACGCTATCAAAGTTCGTGTCGAGCTCCTTGCGAGCGAGTTGGCCATCCTGATAGAAGGACAGTTGATCCAAGCGACCATCGAAATCAAAATCATGCTGTTCTCGAAGCACCGTGACCCCGTCTAAATCGTAAAATCTCGTAATGTCGAAGGTTCCGTCGTAGTTCATGTCAAATTCAGTGCAGCGGCGGCGCCCGTCATCTGCCACGCGATGTCGAATGTCGTCGACTCCGTCGTTATTGACGTCTACGGACTGCAAACGGCCACCCTCACAAGATTTCGATTCCACCTCGTCGCTTGTGCCTCCGTGCAGCGCTCCCGACCCAGAGCTGCTGCTGCCGCAAGCAAGCAGAAGCGAGATGGTGACCATGGCAGGAACCCTCATTGCCATTTCTGTCGTACCCATGAGCGCGTTGTTCCTTCCTCAGCCTAAACGGTCTCGATGGAGCATACGCCTGCAGCGACCCGACCGGCAAGTCGCGTTTCGTGGCGCAGTTTGACGGCACATATGATGTCATGTAGCCTCATGTGAAGAACGCTTGGCCCTCGCTCGAGAGATGGGGAGTCTAGTCCCGTGGCTCGCAAGAAAATCTCAACAACCGTATACATCGACCCCGAGCAAAACGAACGGCTCAAACTGCTTCACGAGCGAACCAAGGTCCCAGTGGCTGTGTATATCCGGGAAGGCATCGACCTGGTATTGCGGCTGCACGAGGATCAACTCCCCGGCCAGCTCTCCCTCGACGGGGCGAATCACAAGAGCTAGGAGAAATCGCCCGGTCTCTGCGCAAGGATCAAGCCACAGAGACGCGTCTCTCCCCCTCCCCGACCCCAGTCACAGCTCGAAAAATCAGAGCTCGAAACCTCAAGGCGACCATGGTTTTCGACATCACGCGAATCCGTAACTTCTCAATCATCGCCCACATTGACCACGGTAAAAGCACCCTAGCGGATCGCATTCTTGACTTTACCGGAGCGTTGAGCAAGCGAGAGCAAAAAGACCAATTTCTGGATAAGATGGAGCTCGAGCAAGAGCGTGGAATCACCATCAAAGCTCAAACCGTACGCCTCAGCTACACAGCGAAGGATGGCTCCGAGTACCAGATTAACCTGATCGACACTCCAGGACACGTGGACTTCAGCTACGAAGTATCGCGCTCACTTGCCGCCTGTGAAGGTGCCCTCCTCGTGGTCGATGCGACTCAAGGCGTAGAGGCTCAAACCCTCGCAAACGTCTATCTTGCTATCGGAGGGGATTTGGACGTGATCCCGGTACTCAACAAGGTCGACCTTCCAAGCGCGGATGTCGAGCGAGTAAAGCGTGAGGTCGAGGAAGTAGTCGGTCTTGATACGGAAGACGCCATCGTCGCGAGCGGCAAGACAGGCCTTGGCGTGGAGGAGATTCTCGAGGCAGTCGTCAGCAACGTGCCTCCTCCCTCAGGGGATCTCAAAAAACCCCTCCGAGCACTCGTCTTTGACAGCTGGTATGACGCGTATCGGGGGGCGGTAGTCATGGTGCGTGTCGTCGAGGGCAGTCTTCGAACCGGCGAACGTATGAAGATGATGAGCACGGGAGCAGAATACGAGGTAACGGAAATTGGAGCGTTCACACCGTTTCCAGAGGCGCTCAAGAGTCTTGGCCCGGGCGAAGTTGGTTATATCTCCGCATCGATCAAAAGCATCCAAGACACCAGGATCGGCGACACTATAACGCATGCACGCGCAGCCGCATCCGAGCCTCTCGATGGTTTCCAAGAGGTTAAGCCGATGGTGTTCAGCGGTATTTTCCCAACCGATGCAGATCAATACGAGGACCTTCGCGACGCACTCGAAAAGCTTCAGCTGAACGACAGCTCTCTCTCTTTCGAGCCAGATACTTCAGACGCGCTCGGTTTCGGCTACCGTTGTGGCTTTTTGGGTCTACTTCATATGGACGTCGTACAGGAACGACTCGAAAGAGAATACGCGTTAGACCTGATCACTACCGCGCCAAGTGTCGTGTATCACGTTTACAAAGACACAGGCGAACTCGTACTGGTAGAAAACCCTAGCCGAATGCCGGCTCCTGCAGAGATCAGCCGAATCGAGGAGCCATTCTTCACGGTGACCATTCACGTCCCTGAACGCTTTGTGGGCGCCGTTCTGGCACTTTGTCAGGAACGGCGAGGAGAACAGAAGGGACTGCAGTATGCCTCTCAAAGTCGAGTAATCATTACCTATCAATTACCTCTCGCGGAGGTGCTTTTTGACTTTTACGATCGACTGAAGAGCGCAACCAAGGGCTATGCGTCCATGGACTACGAACTATGCGGCTATCGCCCGAATCCACTTGTTCGTCTAGATCTTCTCGTCAACGGTGAGCGTGTCGATGCGCTGAGCGCAATAGTTCATAAAGAAAAAGCGTTTCACATCGGTCGCGACTTGACGGCCAAACTCAAAGAGATCGTGCCCCGCCAACAATACGAAGTGGCGATTCAAGCGGCGATTGGCAACAAGATTATCGCTCGCACCAATGTCCGCGCGCTTCGTAAGGACGTGGTAGCGAAGTGTTACGGGGGAGACGTTAGCCGCAAACGCAAGCTGCTGGAAAAACAGAAAAAGGGGAAACGGCGCATGAAGGCGGTGGGCAGCGTCGACATACCTCAAGCTGCATTCCACGCGATTCTCAAGGTTGACTAGAGACCGAGCCCAAAACAGAAGCCGAACATGGCCAAGCTCTACCCCTATCGGAACATCATGCCCGTGATTGCAGAAAGCGCTTTTATAGCGCCGACCGCAACCTTGATAGGCGAAGTGACCGTGGGCCCGGAATCTACGATTTGGTTTGGTGCAGTGCTGCGAGGAGATGTGATGCCGATTCACATCGGAGCCCGCACCTCTATCCAGGACAATTCGGTAGTGCACGCGACCGGTGGATGGCAGCCGACCGAGGTGGGAGACGACTGTGTTGTCGGGCACTCCGCAATTCTTCATGGATGCACGATAGGCGACCGCGTCTTGATTGGCATGGGTTCAATCGTCCTCGATTTCGCGACGGTGGAGGACGACGCAATCGTCGGTGCAGGTTCTCTCGTCACCTCGAGAACCAAAGTGCCTGCAGGACACCTTTGCATTGGGAGGCCGGCAAAGCCTATCCGACCTATCAAAGATTCAGAGCGGGAGGGTATTATTGAGGGCGCCGCAGTGTACGTCGCCAAGGGCCATGAATATCGATCAGCTCTATCGGCTGTGGAAGACGAATCCGCTCCGAAATGATCCTGTAGCGAAAAAGCGCTAGACCAAACCGGCCTCACGTTCTCTTCGACGACGAGTCCTCAATCGGTGGATCCGAAGCTGGCTCGATAAGCTTCGGAGATGCCCAATACCCAGACTTTCTCCGATGGACGAAGAGTATCAGCTGACCGGTCGCCACACCCAGGACCGCACCTACGGCGTCAGCAACCAGATCCCGAACGTCTGACTGGCGGTAGGGCACGAACGCCTGGTGCACCTCATCCACCACTCCACAAAGACAGGTCAGCGCGATCGCCAACACGTGGATGCGGATGTGGGGTTGCGAGGGAAAAGACACGCGGAGCGCTCCAACCACGAGTAGTCCCAACACCGCATACTCGATGATATGTAAACCTTTATCTCGAAGTGGAATCCGGCTCAGTGGGATCTGAAGCGTGGACATCGACGAGAGCACCCAAATCAGCACCAGGTACGCGACCACGGGAGTCCAGGCGAGCACGATCTGACGTGCCGAGGGTAGACGTTGCTCAGGGAGCGCATCTCCAGTCATGGACTACGCCTAGCCTAAGACTCGCAGTCGATGCCGGCGATTTCGATCTTTTTCGAGCCCAATCCGCCCGACTTCTCTAGACGCCTGCATCGCGAACAGATCATCGTCTGACTGAAGTAACCGCCCCATCAAACTGTGCTTGTTGGCCTTCTCCACCTCGACCTCAACCAAAGCGCCCTCTAAGTCGAAGCCATCGGGACCCACGAAGTGCACGATCTCATGTCGCTCACTACGCCCCGTCCAGGCATCGTTCCGTCCGCGTTTTTCAACCAGCACTTTTGTTTTTTGCCCTACCAAAGAACGCAGGTGTTTGGATTGCTGATGTTCAACGAGAGCGAGTAATCGTGCAAGTCTATCTGACTTCACCGAGGGAGTGATGTCGTCACCGAGCTTGAGCGCAGGTGTGTGTGGCCTCGGCGAGTACTTAAAACAATAGGCCGCCACAAACCCCGCCTCTTCGATCACGGAGAGCGTCTGCTCGAAATCCGATTCAGTCTCTCCCGGGAATCCAACGATGACGTCGGTAGAGAGGGTGATGCCGGGACGGACCTCTTTAAGTTTGTTCACTCGACTCACATACTGCGCTCTGGAATAGCGCCGCAGCATCCGCTTGAGCATACGATCACTGCCGCTTTGAACCGGCATATGCACATGGGCAGGCAAAACGTTGAGATCTGCATGGGCCTGTACCAACGAGTCAGTCAGGTGTCTTGGGTGGGGGGAGGTGTAGCGGAGTCTCGTGAGCTCTGGCACCTCCCTAGCAATCCGTCGCAGCAACATCGGAAACTCGCTGGGCCGCTCTCCGCCTCGTGAGGGGGCATCCTCAGGCTCGTACCAGGAGTTCACGGTTTGACCGAGCAGCGTCACTTCACGAGCACCAAGACGAACCCGATAGGCCACTTCATCGACTATATCGTCAGCTTTTCGGTACCGCTCCGGACCTCGAGTATGGGGCACGATGCAGTAGGTACAACGCTCGTCGCACCCCTTCATGACGGTGACGTACGTGCTTACTTCTCCGAGAGCCGGGGAGAGGCTGGCAGAGGGCTCAAGAAAACCTGGAGCCTCAACGTCAAATTCTGTGTGCACCAAAGGCGGCGCACCATCTTCCACACGGCGGAGGAGCGCCGGTAATTCAGGAATATTGTCAGGTCCGATCACGACATCAATCGCAGATTCCTTATTGAGAAGCGCCTCACCTTCTTGCTGCGCCACGCATCCGGCTACCGCGATCATCAGACCAGGGCGCCGCTCTTTTTCGCGCCTCAACGTGCCGAGAAAGCTCATCAGCTTGTGCTCGGCTTTTTCACGAACGCTACAGGTATTCACCACGATCAAGTCGACTTCGGAGGCATCTGATGCAGATTCATAGCCCGCCCCTCCGAGCACTTCCTCAATCCGGCGCGAATCGTGAGCGTTCATCTGGCAACCGAAAGTTTGAACGTGCGCGCGCTTCATAGGGACGCGGAGGCTAGCAGCACCCTTCCCGACGGTCGAACCAGTGCCGCCTGACGGTGGAACCAGTGCTAGAGGAGCCGGATCAACAACCTTGAGAGAGTCGACCGCTGAGAATCACCGGGTAGCCAAGAGCGCACTTCTAACCTCCCCGAGCGACTCCACACCTGATAGAACAGTCTCCCTGTGGCCGCCGAAACTGCATCGGTGACTCAAGCACACTAGGACCCCGGCTGAAAAACACTCGATGTGCCCCGCCTGAACCGCCTAAGGGATCGCTGCCGCTCGATGATCCACTCGCCTCGCCGCTCCCAGAAACCGACCCTCGATGGAACCACGCATCGCTTTGGAACCGTGCCGCGTTCATCAGCGCACTCGAAGTACGGGCTCCGTGGTGCGCTTGGTGTACCGTGCTCTGAGACGGGCATTCCATGCTCGCTTGGATCCACATTCGCTGTCCGCTTGCTGGCTCTCTCCCTCGGGATGTCGGCGGCGTGCGCCACCACTCCACCGGGACGCTACGGCGTCGACACGCTGAACATTCGGGGCACGAAACATGTCGACGACCGAGCACTCATGGCATGCCTCGCGACACAAAACCGGGAGCACCTCTCCATCAACTTCGGGCTTTCAGGCAGCACGGAATGCAATGAACCCCCGTTTGATTCGAATCACTGGACGCTCCGACTTTGGCGATGGCCTTGGTCCTCATGGCCGGTGTACGACCGCACCGTGCTCGAGCGCGATCTCGTTCGCATCGAACGGTGGTATCGCGCCCGTGGCTACTACAACGCGAGAGTCATCGAGGCGGAGTTCCATCCCGCAGAGGCATCCCAGAGCGACCGGATTCGTGAGAGCGACCTGCCCGCATGTCGACAGGTCCGTGGCGGTGGCTGCCGCCTCGACATCGAAATTACCGTAGAAGAGGGCACCCCGGTCCGGATTCGCTCCATCGATGTCACCGGCGACGAGTTCCTGCCTCCGAAGCTTCAACGCAAATTACGCAGCCGAATTCAGTTCCAAGTTGGGGATCCTTTCGACGAAGCACTTCATGACCGCTCCAAACAGCTTATGGTGGAGACCCTGCGACGCATCTCCCGAGCTTGCGCGCTCATCACCGCGGAAGTGCGGATCGATAACGAAGACGCAACCGCAGAACTCCACTATCGGATTCGTCCGGGGCCGAAGACGATCGTCGGTAAAGTCTCCGTCGAGCAGCAAGGCGAACAGGCAAACAGCGAATCCGATCGAAGACGAATGGAGGCGCCGATTTTGGCCGCAGCCGATCTTCGAGCAGGGGAGGACTACAGCCAAGACGCGATCGTGGAAGGTCAAGCCGCAGTGTACGCTCTGGGCGCCTTCGCATCGGTGGTAGTAGAAGCGCAAGTTAATGAAACGACTTGCGGCATTGAGTACGAAAACGACGATGAGGGATTACCGCAAACCTCGGTTGCGGAGGACTGGGAGGACCAAACTGTTTCCATACCAATTACGATTCAGGTCCAACAAGGCCGAAAAATCCGAGGGGGCATTGGGGCTGGCATCACCGCAGGAACCGTGAATCGAGGAGCGACCACACAACAGCAAGACAGTATTCCGCAATGGGACACGCATCTCATCGGCACGCTCAAGCTAAGAAATCGCTGGCTGGGACAGCTGACTCTCGAAGACAGGCCACGGTTGATTTTCAAGGACCGTTTCCCTGGAGTCGATGAAGCATTTGCGATCGGTAACACGGCCCGAATCTCTTTTCGTCAACCGTGGAGAACGTTTCCCAGAAATATCTTCATTAGCCAAATTGAATACGACGTTGGACCTGACGACTACAACCTGTACTCGAGACACGTATTCGATGGCTCTTTCGGCATTGAACGCTCTTTTTCTCACGCACTAGATACTCGACGCGCCCGTATATTCGTCCAAGGACTGTTTCTTCGGACCAATCTGAATTCGCCTTTTGCGGATGAGGATTCCGATGACGGTATCGATCCTCCTTCCAACTACCGAGTGATTTTTTCGGAGGTCAATGCGTCTCTAGATCTCAGAGATGATCCGCAAAAGCCTCATTCCGGAATCTACTTTGGTCTTGGGGTCCAAGCATCTCCCTTTCGGTTTCTGTCCTCCTGGAATTCGTACTATCGACTCACTCCAGATAGCCGATTGTACATCCCCTTGGGCCGCCAGATCGTCGTCGCTGCACGCTTTGCACTCGGTGCCGTATTTGCACAGGCCTCGAAAAATACCCGCCTCGACACGGAAAGCGCCGAACGGGGCCCCTACCCTTTTCGGCTAAGAGGAGGGGGACCCAACAGCAATCGCGGTTTCCTAGCTGGTGAACTTGGATCTCCAAATGCAGGCGATCTGGTATTTCAGCCGGTCTTGGGTGGAATCCGCCGGTGGGAATCGTCGGTAGAACTTCGTGCTCCTCTGACTGAAAATCTTGGGCTCGCCGGCTTCTTTGATATGGGTGACGTGAATACTCAAAAGCAGTTTCGGTTCCACTATCTACATGCCTCAACCGGAGCAGGACTACGATACAATACGTTGGTCGGACCGATTCGTCTAGATATGGGTTTTAGACTCCCACGACTCCAAGTCATCGGAAACGGAACAAGTGTCGCGAGTCGTGAAGTGCGAATTTTCGGGATTCAGTATCTGGGCGCAGTGCACATCAGCCTTGGAGAGTCCTTCTAATGCTTACGTGCCTTCGTGGTGTACTGCGCCTGTCTCTGCTCGTAGCGATATTTGCATTCGCCATTACTGTTAGTACGACTTATCATGGACGCTTACCGATCACTAGGCGCGTAGTTCGAAACACGTTAAACGCATTCGTCACCCACGAAATCTCAGGCCGACTGAATATCGCACAAATAGATTCGTTGAACCCGAGGGAAATTGTAACTCGAAACATCACCTTATTTGACGCAGACGGCAGTCGCGCAATTCATGCGAAACAAATCGTGCTTGCACTTGATCTCTGGTCTGCACTCCAGGGAAGACTACATTTCACGAAAGCGGTCTTGTCCGATGGTACGGTCTGGCTGAAGCCGGGAGAGGAAGAACTGCCAAAGGTCATCGAGGCATTCAATAGTTCGGATTTGACTAGCGTTGAAGAAAACGGCAGTCCTCTGCACGCGATTGTCGATGGAATGCGTCTCGAAAACGTACTCCTTCTTGGCACTCTACTGGGACTCGACGGGTTGAGGGTCGCAGACGTTTCAGCAACGGGCAAGCTCGAATCAAAGGACGGAGTGCTAACGATTCAAGTGCGGGGCGCTAAGGGTCAGGTTACGAAACCTTTTCCATTCATCGGGATCGTCGAGGATCTGAACGCGCTTGTCGACACAAGGCCTCATCGCGGAAGCACTCTAACGGCAAAGCTCTTTCGAAAGGATACAGAGGAGGAAGGCTCGGTGGAGCTTTCCTATCGAGTACCGGAAGATCAAACGGAAGAATCGGATTCAATACTCGACCTTCGCATCAAGGCCGATCCGATCGAGGCGCCTACCGTACTCGACCTTGGTTTCGGCTTCATGCGATTCTTCAAAGGCAAGATAAAGGGAGATGTGCAGCTCATAGGCCTAGCACCTGCGCTATCGCTTAACTCTTACCTTGAAGTCGACGGTGGTGAAGTTCAGCTCAACGGCACGCTGGGAGAGCAGGTCGAAATCGCGATAACCACTCCTGGACTCGAATTAGCCCGCTCGGTTCAAAACGCTCCAGAAATCTTGATCGGTGGCGCCCTAAATATCGTATCAGCAGCACAAAATGAAAACCCAGTCCCGGGGCAAAGCGATTCCAAGACAGATTCCGAGTTCGAAGTTACTGCAGATCTAGAGCCGTGTACCTATGACGGGTGGAAGATTCCCGCATTTTCCCTGCAGGGCGTGGGCGACGAAAATGGGTTCCGCCTAGACGAAGCAACGGCTCGGCACCGAAACGGAACCCTAAAGCTAAGTGGCCGATTCGATGACGATGGAGACGTCGATCTCCAAGCATTTGTGCTGATAGCAGAGCTTCTTCATGACCCCAATGCACAGCACCTCTTGTCGGGATCGCAGGGAACACTGAGCAGCAATCTCAGAATTAAGATGAATGTGATGCAGGAATCCCCGAAAGTGGCAGTTCGAGGTACCGCAGAGATATCGAGATTTAAATATCACACACTTTACGCAGAACTAATAGAGGCAAATGGGTTCTTCGAAAGCCAGAGGTCCACACCTACCGTTGAAGTAAAGGCCGATGTATCCTCGGTATACGTAGGAGACTATCCTCTTGGGGAGGGAACACTACAGGTCAAGGGAGAAGCAGGAGCCTACGAGTCGAATGTAGCCTTACGTACTGCGGACAGACGAACCGTCTCTGCTAATTCTCAAATTAAATACAAGCCCGGTGGATACGCGACCATCAACATTCCTGAAATACGGCTCGGTTTCGGCCGGAACCGCTACGCAGGGTTCGTGCGCAATCTGGCGTACCGCCCAGGCCGCGACGTTAGCGTCGAGGCAATTCAACTCGCGTCGGCTACGCAATCTATTCGGGCTCTAGGTGTCATTCGATTTCGTGGGCCGGACTACATCGAAGCCCACATGCAAAAGGTTTCATTGGAGCTGCTGCCCTTTTTATTTGGAAACGCCGTGCCGGAGGTACATGGGCATGCCGATCTCGATATTGTCCTGGCAGCAAGTCTCGCAAGCCCTTCCGTAGAAGCTCAATTGAAACTTATCGATGCAAAATTATACGGCATCAATGCAATAAACACATCTCTCAAGCTGAACTACGTCGACGGGGTTATGAACATCGAGGGAGATTTCGATCTTGCGCGTAGCGGGCAATTTACTCTGGTAGGCAACGGAGTCTTGGATCCTAGGGAGATCTTGCGTAATCCAAGGGAGACACTGCAAACCGGCATCTTCGACTTGGCGCTCAGTGCAGAAGGCGCGAGCCTAAACTTGCTGGAGCAGCTCGGCGTTTTAGGCATGGAAGGGTCCGAAGGAAACGTCTCGGGGGAGGTAGAGCTCCGCGGGACTCCGGAAATCCCAAGCTTCAATGCGCGGCTCACAGGCACAGAACTGGCTTTGCCCGGCTGGCCGACAGTCGATGTCCAAACGGAGTTCAGCTACGACATGGGAGTATTTCAGGGAAACGTGAACGTCGGTGACCGTCAAGGACCACTAGGCAGCGTGGAGGCGAGCGCAGTTGTCGACCTCATGCGCCTCATCGATGCTCCCAAAGACGTCATTGCGACGCTAGGCGTCCTGCCTTGGACACTTTCACTGCGACAAGAGCCGAGGCGCCTACTCGAACTTCCGTTGGCGATTCAAGAAAAACTAAGTATTCCAGACTGGCTGGGACCGCTTCGAGTGGGCGGTTCGGCAACCCTACACAGCAGTGCCGGCATCTCTCTTGGAGACGTAGCTGCAACGTTTCTATGGGATGCTCCGATCACTGGAGTTTGCGGAACCGAGGGACGTCCGCGTGCATTCCTCAGAGGTCACCTAGAGGACGACCGAATTTCATTGAACGCAGACGGCATGCTTGGTCCAAGTCGGGTGATCCAAATCACCTCCGACGCGGAGCTTCCTTTAGGCACCTGGCTTGCAGACGCGACTGCGCCTGAACGACCTCAAATCCGAGGAGAAATTAAGATCGAAGACGTACCGCTCGGCGACGTCCCGCTCGTATGTGAGCATGTGTCAGGGCCATGGAACGCTGCTCTTCAGATCGAAAATCTACTTGGAGATCGACCCATGGCGCATCTGAGTATGAACTCACAGGGCCTTCGACTGCGTCGCTTTTCGGAGAGCGCAGGACGTGAAGAAATCTTGGCAACGAGTCCACTCGACACCGAAATCGAAGCAACTATCAACACGCATAAAGCAGATATCAGTGGATGGATTGGCTCGGGACCCTCGCAGCAGATCCAATTCGAGGGAGATACAGATGTCGTTTGGGACTACGAGCACCCGATTCCTTACGTTGCCGACAGCACACCGGTAGACGCCGAAGCCAACCTCGTCAACGCTCCACTGTCGGTGATACTTGCACCGATACCCCAGTTCTCCGGAGTACGCGGCGAGGCCAACGGAAACATAAGGATCCGTGGCACGCTGGGAGAACCACAGTTTATTGGCGGATTCGGAATCCAAGACGGGTACATCGGCGTCAATTCACTCGGCCAACATCTCAGTGAAGTTTCAGGATCAATGCAACTTGATGGCAAGAAGGCTGAGTTGCGCGAGCTTTTGGCTCGAGATCAGGAGGGATCACTCGTCGCACAGGGAACGTTCGATTTTGAAGGCTGGACACCAGCACGCGCATCACTCGGACTGCGAGTCCGACGTTTCCCTGTGCGCCAAGAGGGCTCACTGGTTGCCCAGCTCAACGGAAATCTCGACTTCGGAGCCACACTGACCGACAACCGCCTCAATGCCGAACTCGATCTTATTGACCTTGAGGCAAGTCTGCCGGAGGTTGTCGGGCGGACCCTTCAGGGGTTGGAGGAGCATCCAGACGTGACCTACGCGCGACGTGCTTCTGCGGGGTCCCAACCGGATCCTGCGTACCGATTTCTGGTCCGAGTGCACACACCTTCGCCGTTTTGGATGCGCAGACGAGATTTCGAAGCACTGATCGATCTCGAGGGATTCAAGATCAAGTACGCAGATCCTGCATTCAAAGTGAGAGGTGTTGCAACCATCAAACGTGGCTTCTTCGAGGTCTATGCAAAGCGATTCGAAGTCGAAAATGCCATTCTCACGTTTCGCGACAACGACACGGAGATAAACCCCCAGGTACGCCTCCAAGCCCGCCATGACACCAGCGAGGGCGACGTCGTTCGGGTCAACGTAGTAGGTACACTCGCCAACCCGCAGATCACTTTCTCTGCTGCAAATAGCAATTGTGAAACCGAAGGAGAGATACTGACAATGCTGGTGACGGGCCGATGTGAGGCAAGCGACGATACCGGACTTGGCGTCACAACGGAGGGAGCGGAACAAGCAGCAAACTTCCTTGCAGGGGTCACTGCAGGACTATTCACTTTCTCTCTGCAACAACAACTCGGAACCCAACTGCCTTCCATTGCAGTCGAAGCTGGAGACGATGCCTTTCGGAGCGCACGTGTTCGTGTGGGCTATCGATTTGACGATCTACTGCCTCCGTGGCTTCGGACATTCGTACAAGGAGTCTATCTCGAGGGTTCGATCACCGCCGGGGGAGACGAAGAAAATACAACCTCCGCCGCGACCCAAAATCAAGGACTCGGCCTTCTCTTGCAGCTCGACTTCCCTCGGAATATCGTGGGAACAACCACTGTGAGTCCTCCTGCAGGATTCAGTTTCGACCTTACATGGGAGCCATAAACCTATGAAGCGTTTGCTCTTCGGCACAGATGGAATCCGTGGAGAGGCCAATCGCGGCCACATGACTCCAGAAATTGCCTTCCGAATCGGAGCCGCAGTTACCTATCAAATGCGAAAACGCTCGGAGCAACGACCACGTATTGTCATCGGCAAAGACACTCGCATCTCGGGATATTTATTCGAAACCGCGCTGGCATCGGGAATCTGCACTATGGGTGGACAAGTGATGTTGTCAGGACCTCTACCCACCCCCGCAGTAGCGCATCTCACCACCAGCATGCGTGCAGATGCAGGGTTCGTCATAAGCGCATCCCATAATCCCTACGGAGACAACGGGATAAAGATCTTTGGGCACGATGGATTCAAACTCCCAGACTCTGAAGAGTATGAACTTGAGAAACTCATCGCTAGCGAGGAAATTGACCGGAAGAGGCCTCGCGGAACGGGAATCGGAAACGCAATTCGATTGGACGACGCTCCTGGACGCTACGTATCCTTTGTCAAGGCTACATTCCCACCCGCTCTCACCCTTGACGGAATCAAAATAGTCGTCGACGCGGCTCACGGTGCCGCCTATCGAACAGCGCCATTGGTTTTCTCAGAACTTGGAGCGACGGTATTTCCATTGGGAGTCAAACCGAACGGCAAAAATATCAACGAGCGCTGTGGTGCACTCCATCCTGAGCATGCTTCGCGAGAGGTAAGGAAGCGCAAAGCTCACTGTGGACTGGCACTCGACGGTGACGCAGACCGAGTGATCTTGGTCGACGAGAAGGGCCAGGTTGTTGATGGGGATACCGTCATGGCCCTGTGCGCGAGCAGGATGCTGCAAAAAAAGACACTTCGGAAAAAGACGGTTGTTGCCACGGTGATGAGCAACCTCGGATTGGAGAAAGCGGTCGCTTCCGCGGGTGGAACACTGCGACGCTGTCCAGTCGGCGATCGCTACGTGGTGGAGGAGATGCGCAAACGAGGACTAAACTTTGGAGGAGAACAGTCGGGCCATCTCATCTTTCTCGACCACGCGACAACCGGAGACGGTCTCGTAGCCGCGCTTCAGGTCTTAGCTATCCTACGGGAGGAGGGGCGTGATCTATCGGAACTTGCGGCAGATGCGATGGAGCGGGTGCCACAGACCTTGCTAAGCGTACGGCTCTCCCAAAGACGACCGCTGTCTGAAATGCCGAGCACTTGCAAGAAGATCGATGCCTGCACAGAAATACTCGGCACCGATGGGAGGGTATTGGTGCGTTGGAGCGGAACCGAGTCGAAGCTTCGGATCATGGTCGAAGGGCCAAGCAAGCAACAGATAGAAAGGCTCGCGACTCAGATCGCCAAGGCTGCCGAGAAAGAGCTGGGTGGTTAGTGAGTCAGTCCTGCGTCTGACGAATTGTAGGCCGTAGCTCTAGCGCGACATCGAAGCGAAGATTTCGGGCGGTTCCACCTTCTGAGCAACTACTCCACCGGGCAAGGGCTGGACCTCTACCTTGAGCTCGCGCGCCCCCGCGCCGGGCACCAGATCATCGACGCGAACGAAGGGAACAACGCGCCGCGCTTGAATATCCGCCACTCGATTTGGTTGTCCAACCACGGTAACATCGACCACTGCAGGGCGAAGCCTCACCCGACCTGTTCCTCCAAGAACGGTAATCGGCAGCGCACGATAGGTTTCCTTGGCGACTTCCGGGCTAATCTCAAATGAAACCCGGACTGAGCTGCGCCCGATATATTCAGCATGATCTGGAACCCTGGCAAGCCGCACCGATTCAGTATGCCTGCCTGCCTCGAGTTCACTGACATCGATAGGCTCCGTCGCCGCAGCATTCATTGTACCGATCTCCCGGTCGGGCCCTCGCAGCAAGACAGTGCGTGGGTTGACGGTCACCACTGGCTCCAACGCAAGACCCGCTGCGGGCTGGCCGATCATCCGAGCTCGAATAGGCAGCCTTCTCTCTACTCTGTCGGCCCACAACAAAGGGAAGGAAGACGGCGCGATGCTGACAATGCTCAAACCTGGAGGCAAATCAAAACCGGAAGGCTCGAAGTAGTAGTAACGCAAGCTCGGGTCGCTTACGTCGATGGTTACCGGAGCCAGTTGAGTCTCTGCAACCTGGGATCGGCTACCCTGAACGGTCACCTTTACTTTATCCGGAAGCTCACTCACCAACATCTTGCCGGTGGAGGCACTGGGAGGTAGCGCGGTGACGTCCGCATAGATCGCTCGCTGCACGTCCTCTGCTCCTCGGACCATAGAAAACAAGAAAATTGCGATCGCGATGGAGAGAAGCTTGAGACCAAAATCGTGAACGAATATCCGACGTGCCGCTCGGCTTACGCTCATCCACTCTTCTCCTCTGCCTTTTTTACGGCACGCGTGGCTATAGTCGCTGGAAGCGCTGAGCCTGGTTCCTTATCCTTCGAAGATTTGTCGCGGTCGTTCATATTACGTCGTAATACGCGCTCACTAGAAGGGTCTGTCCCGGTCTTTTGCGAGCTTCCTTGATCCTGCGCTCCCTCATTTACTAAAGACACCTCGTGTATTGAGTCGCTAGAAACGCGTTCGGATACCTCTGAAGGCGGCTGCGCAGTCTGAATTCGCTTGCCGTTCTTCTCGCGAGTTCCCTTGTAAAACAGACCGTGCAGCGCCTCACGAAGCGACGGCGTATCGAGATTGCGAATGATGTTGCCACCGAATACGAGGCTGATGGCTCCTCGCTCTTCGCTAACGACGACCACCACGGCATCTGTCTCCTCAGAAATACCGATGGCCGCTCGATGTCTCGCCCCCACCGTTCTGTCCAGCTTTGGACTCACCGAAAGCGGCAAGAAGGCTCCGGCCTGCCAAACTCGACCTTCGCGAACGATGACCGCGCCGTCATGCATCGGATTTTCAAAACTCGGTATAAAGATCCCGTATAGAAGCTCGTTGCTCATCGCCGCATCGATTTCCGTACCCTTTTCGATAAACTCGTCGAGAACGGCATTGCGTTCAAATACGATAAGGGCTCCCATGCGCCGCTGTGCAAGGGCGGATGCTGCCTTGATCACCTCTTCGATCACATGCGTTTCCCGGCCACCCGGCCTGCCGCGGAGAAAAGGGCGCTGCCCCACCCGCATAAGGGCTCTTCGAATATCGGACTGAAAGATAACCACCACAATCAACACGCTGTAGGTGAGGAGCGCATCGAGTAGCGTCCACATCGTGATGAGGCCGAAACGCTGTGCCAACTGGTGGAGCATAAACACCAAGACCAACCCGATCGACATCTGCATTCCCCGGGTTCCCTTGATGAGCGACAATCCGCCGTAAACGAGCGTGGCAACGAATCCAATATCGAACACATCGACGGCTACCGAAAACGCATCACGTTCAAAGAAACCCAAGAAACTATGCAGCAATTCCTCGATCACCGGTCGCTCCCGACACTTGGGAATCGGCCCTTCGAACTGGAGGCATCACGCAAGCCTTCGGCTACCGCTAGGGCTTGGTGCGTTTCGAAGACGTCATGAACCCGCACCGCAGAAACCCCACGCTCTGCCATGAGCAAGGCCAGAGCCAAGCTCCCTCCCAGACGCGACTCTACACAAGGCACTTCCGAGCCACGACGAGCAACTTCGGCGATTAGAGACTTACGGGATGCACCTACCAGCACCGGAAAACCTGTCTTCGTCAAGATATCGATGCGAGCGAGCAATTGAAGCGACTGTGTCGAAGTCTTCGCAAAACCAACTCCCGGATCAATAACTATATTCCGGGGGTCTACTCCGACATTCGTGGCTCTTTGCACTGCCTCCATCAGCTCTGCATGTACCTCGACCTCAACTTGGCCGTAGCGCACATTCATACCTTGACACTCACCCCTACCCCGATTGTGCATCACAACCAAGTGCGCGCCATGCGCCGCCACGGTACGGAGCAATCGAACGTTCCGCGCGCAGGACACGTCGTTCACGATACATGCTCCCGCCGACAAGGCTTGCTCCGCAACCTCTGCTTTGGTCGTATCAACCGAAACAACCACATCAGACTGCGCGAGATCTGCAATGGTCGGGATCACTCTTCTGAGTTCCTCCTTCAGTGATACCGATGAATATCCTTCACCGTAAGCATTTCCAGGTGGCCGGGTGGATTCACCTCCGACATCGACCACTGAAGCTCCCGCCTCGACTAGGCTAAGGCCGTGCTCGACCGCGGCA
Source organism: Myxococcota bacterium (assembly GCA_039030515.1). Taxonomy (GTDB): domain Bacteria; phylum Myxococcota_A; class Polyangia; order Polyangiales; family Houyiibacteriaceae; genus JBCCEA01. Next base: position 19,770 of record JBCCEA010000023.1, read on the forward strand.
GTTCTATCGTAAAAGAGACCCCCATCACTGAAAGAGTCAGGTGTGACGTTCAGAACACCCCACACCTGACAGGAAGACGAAACAAACGACACGGGGCAACCTCCACCCGACGGGACACCCCGAACGGGGTCGTGCAAGCCTACCCGGTGGGAACCTGGCGAGGACGTGGCGTAAACACAGACCCCTTTTTTTGTTTCTTTTCGTCCTCTCGCTTTTGCGAATAGGAGGGGATAACGACACGCTCCCGTTCGGGCAGTTCTCGTCCTTCCATGGCAGCCGCCAACTCTTCACTGTCCAGCGTCTCACGCTCTAAAAGCGCATTGGCAACCGTATCCAGCTTGTCTCGATGTTCTTCGAGAAGTTGGCGAGCGCGATCGTACTGCTCCGAGATGATGCGACGAACTTCTTCGTCGATGGCTTTTGCGGTCTCTTCCGAGTAATCCTTGGACCTACTGGATACACCGAGAAAACCGGTATCCTCACGTTCCGCGTAAGCCAGGGGCCCAAGTTGCTCACTCATACCCCACTCTGTGACCATGGATCGAGCCATTTGGGTGGCCTGCCGAAAGTCGTTGGAAGCGCCGCTGGTCAACGTACCGAGAACGATTTCTTCCGCGATTCTGCCACCAAGTGCCATGGCGATCTTGTCGAGAGCATACTCCTTGGAGTAGCTCGTGCGATCTTCCTTTGGTAGCGCCATCGTCAAACCAAGCGCAGGCCCCCTGGGAATGATGGTCACCTTATGGACCGGATCATGGTTCGGCAGCATCCATCCGAGCACTGTGTGACCGGCTTCGTGATACGCCGTCATGCGTTTCTCTCGTTCGCTGATAACCATGGATCTCCGCTCGGAGCCCATCAGGACTTTGTCCTTAGCCATCTCGAAATCCATCATCGAAACCGAGTCTTTATCTTGGCGTGCGGCGAGAAGTGCTCCCTCATTGACCAAGTTCTCGAGATCGGCACCGCTAAATCCTGGAGAGCCACGTGCGATAATCTCCAGGTCCACATCTAGAGTCAGAGGAACTTTTCTGGTGTGCACCATCAAAATGCCTGCGCGCCCCTTGAGGTCGGGACGCGGCACTACGATGCGTCGGTCGAATCGACCAGGACGCAATATCGCAGGGTCAAGCACGTCTGGCCTATTGGTCGCAGCGATGATGATCACGCCGTCGGTCGACTCGAAACCATCCATCTCGACCAGGAGCTGATTGAGCGTCTGCTCACGCTCATCGTGTCCTCCGCCCAGGCCGGACCCCCGATGTCGACCCACCGCGTCGATCTCGTCTATGAAAATAATGCATGGAGCATGCTTCTTGCCCTGCTCAAATAGGTCCCGAACTCGGGATGCCCCGACGCCGACGAACATCTCCACAAAGTCCGACCCCGAAATACTGAAAAAAGGAACGCCAGCTTCACCAGCGATGGCTCTTGCGAGTAATGTTTTGCCGGTGCCTGGGGCGCCCATCAGCAAAACGCCTTTAGGAATGCGCCCTCCGAGACGCTGAAATTTCTTTGGATCCTTCAGAAACGCGATGATCTCTTCGCAATCGTCCTTCGCTTCGTCGATACCTGCGACATCTGCAAACGTCACTTTATTTTGGGATTCGTTGAGAAGCCTCGCTCGTGACTTGCCGAAACTCATCGCCTTCCCGCCAGAGGCTTGCAGTTGACGGAAAAAGAAAAAGAAGACCGCGAGAAGCAAAATCATCGGCAGCCAACTCAGCAAAAGCTGCGTCCAGATCCCGTTCTGATCTTCTTGGAAGTACTTAACGCGAACCTCGTGATTCAGGAACTCTGCCTCCAAAGTCTCGGTGACAACTCCGGTGGTGAGTTTCTTGTCACGAGACGCACCCTCAGTATTGGACGTCACCCAGTAACTGACGTCACTCGTGTGGTCTCGGGGTTGGATCTCAACCTTGTCGACACGTCCATTCCGAACGTCAGAAACGAAATCACTCCAAAGGACCTGCTGTGGTTGTTCCCCCTGCGCCACCAGTTTGTAGATGGCGAAAAACATCAATATCAGACCGACCCACAGAAGAAGCGTTTTGTGGCTCTGCTTCACACACACCTCGAGTTAACTGTTTTGGCTAGCATAACCACTCCAACCCATCAATCATCCACGCGAAGCAACGCATGGAGCTTTGAGTCTCTCACATCGACCTTACGGACGCGAGCTCCGAGACTTCGAAGACGAGCTCCGTTCGACGAGAATCTTAGGGCCGGCAACGCGAACTACGTACCCCCGTGGGAGCAAGACGTGTCCAGTTCCTCTGAGCAGCTGCTCTATCGCGGTGCGATGCGCGCGTCCCAGAGCCATGTCGGTCCTAGATTCTACCCAGCGGCACAGTGCCCGGCTACGAACCGCAAGCGTAGTGGCCAGAAGCGCTTTTCGATCGAGTCCGTCTCCATCGGAAGCGGCGCGAATGGCCTCCTCAACCCAGGGCTCGAACGCGGAAGCCACCGTGCTTGCTTCCTCGGCAAGGTTCGCAAGATGCTTTACGATCTCGGGATTTTCACTCTTTAGCAAAGGAAGAATTTCGTGGCGAATTCTCGCTCGGGTGAAGCGACGATCTACATTACTTGGATCGCACACCACTTCGATTGCATGGCGTCGCACATGGTCGCAAACCAGGTCTCGCGTCACATCGATAAGCGGCCGTACAACTCGGTCTGACCGTGATGGATCGATCCCACGAAGGCCTTCGAAACCAGTGCCTCGCAGAAGTCGATGAATCACCGTCTCCGCTTGATCGTCGCGCGTGTGCCCGACCGCTAAAGCGGTTGCTCCGATCGATACGGCCGTTTGATGGAGTGCTCCGTAGCGTAGATCCCTCGCGTTGGCCTGTAGCGATGCACCGGGCCCCACCTCTACTTGAAGTCCATGAAAGGGCACGTTGAGAGAGCGCGCAAACCGCTCGACCAAAGCCACCTCGTCTCTGGCATCGCTGCGAAGCCCATGGTCCACCGAGGCGATCTCTAGGGAATGACCCAAGCTCGAGCGAAGGGCAGCCAAGACGTGAGCAAGCGCCATGGAATCAGGACCTCCGGAGACCGCCACGAGTACGAGTTCACCCGGCTGGAACAGTTCACGGTGGCGAATCGTCTTGAGTACCTGTTTGAGCAGCACCTGAAAAATTAAACCAGCTTAGCGCTTCATGGCGAACCTGATGCTCCGATCCTCAGGATTCCTAGAACGCGCCGGTCAAGAGAGAAAACTGGACCGCGTTTCCGCCGACCCCGTAGCGCTGCGTTTCAGCCATTGAATAAATGGGCTGAACTTCGAATCCCGGGGGCCCCAATAAAATTCCTTCTTCGGAAAATCGGACCAAACCGCTGCCCGCGCGCGCCAACCGATCACGTCGAACCCTCTCACGCTGCAGCCGCCTCAGTTTAGAGTAGTAATCCGGATCTCCAGGCTGCGCTCCTGACGGCGAACTCGACGAAGTATCAGAACGCTCGTCATCGGGATCATACGCGATCGCTCCTATGGTGATGATTACGGTGGGCACCAGCAGCGCAAAACCGATCGCAAGTACGGCAACCGCTGCGCCCTCGCTGTCGTTATTGTCGATTCCGTAGTAACCGCCGAGAGCTCCCCCAGCCCCTCCAAGGATCGGAAACAGGGTGAGTGCCCACGGCTGGTCGAGTCCAGCAAGCGCCGGCACAGCCAGTCCGACCTCGGCGCCGATCATTGCCAAACCGATCGTGCCCTTCGGAGTGGCCTCCACTTCCTCGCGAGACGTGAACTGCGCCTCGGCGACACGAGCCTGCAGGAGACCGAATCCGAGCGCAAAAGTCAGTCCGAAAACAAGTAGTTGGCTTAGGAGGCTGCTCTGCCGACGGCCAGCAGGCTCAAAAGTGTTGTGCATTGCCTCTCCTTCAGGTTGCGGATGTTCACAACGAGGCATCGCCGATCTGAGGACGATATGTTCGATACACGCTGGTTGAGCGTTCCCAAATCGCATGGAGTTCCGACCCCTTCATCAAGGAATACGCCCACAGTACATGGCCCGGTAGGCCCGAGCAACGGTTTGATGAATGCGGCCCCTTTGCATCGACCGGGTTTTCTCAGGCCGGCCCGATCGGAGCCACACCACCCCGAGCGACAGCAGCCGGTCTTCTGCCGGGATGCGTGGAGGGTTTTAAGCTCCTTGGGGACGCACTTGCGGGTGAAACGTTCCGAGCACCATCAACACAGTCAGCAATTCTCGGGCTGCGCGCTGACCGAGTTCACCGCCCTGCACCGCCGCGCGAAGATCGTCAGCGGACTCGAAGGCCGCTCGAAGAAAACGTCGCTCCGTCTTGGTAAACCCCATACGCGGCAAAACTTCTGAAGAAAAGCGTTCGGTGTCGAGCCCACCTTCCTTTGAGCTCAGTTCGAGCCGGGCATCGAGGGCCGTCTCGATCGACATTTCGTCCCATTGTCGCGCCATCGTTCGGACTCCATCGGCAACAACCCGAAGTCTAGAGTACATCCGGCGCGCACCCCGATCTGGAGCGTGGAATTCAAAGCGATATGTTCCTTCTGAAACCGCAAAAACTTCGATAAAATCTGCGTATTCCTCGGCGGTGAAGAGCATTTCTCCATCGACAACCGGCACCCTAAAAAGCTCCTCAAGTTCAAGACAAACCGTTCCTTGAAACTCCGGAGGCAGCAATTCCAGCAAGATCTCGACGAGACTAAAGGCATCACCGACGCGAGAAGAGGCCGAGCCCATTCGGTAGCTTAGTAACTCCTCTGCAGTGCTGGGATTTCTGATTCGGCCAGCCCGCGGAGGCGAGCTAGGTGGACGAGGCAAGGGCGACGAACCCGAGGTCTGAGAACTCGGCTCTGGAACCGCCATCGACTCATCTGCCGGCGCACTGTCTAGGGCATCGCCCGACGCGCTGTCAGTCGCTGCGGATACGGCATCGTCTTCAGCGATGTGGGCCACCGTTTCTCTGGATACCGAGGCATGCTCGCTTACTTCCAGGCTTGCACCAGGAACCCTAAACTCGCCGATACGCTTTTCTAAGTGCCGTCGCAGTTCCGACAGATCGAGAAGGTTCTCCTGATCTTGCGATCGCTCCGTGGCGCTCTGCGGTGCAACCACCTCGATCGGAGACTGCGCCAAATGCGCCGCACCGAGTGCCACCGCACACGTCGGATGCATGCCGCGGACCACGGGAATCGGCTGAAACCGCCGAATCGCAGCCCGTATCTCGGGGATTCGACTGATCCCTCCGTGAATCACGAGTCCTGGCTTCGCGAGCGAGCCCAAGTTCGCACGATCAAGCGCGTCGGCCAGCGTGACTTCGATGCTGCGGGACACATGTGCGACGACATCGGATAGATCTTCAGGATTCAAACTGAAAGCGACCTTCTCGCCCTGCTCCGAATCTAGCGAGCGAGAAATCGAACGTCCGATCGCCAGCTCTCCCTTACCGACTGGGAGCCACAACCTCAACGCTTGGAGCATTTTGTTGTCCAGAGACGTTACTTGAGCCCGAGCGAGACCACGGACCATCAACTCCCTATCGATATGTGCTCCCCCGAGAGCAGAGCGGGCCGTGGCCCGAAGCTCCAATCGCTGAGAAGCGACTTCCACTACGCCAACGGTAACGCCCGAAGCCCCCGCGTCCAAAACGACCGCATAGCGGAGGCCGTCCATCAACCCGGGAATTCCTGCGGCAATGCAGATCGTGTCCGGCACCAGTCGACGCACCCGAAACCCAGCCTCGGTCACCACCACGCGAAGATTCTGCTTGAGTGATGGATCTCCAGCGTCCGGAACTGCCACCACCGCGTCTTTCGCACACACACCGCTAGTGAGATCGGACAGAATCCGTGAAAAGAGACTGGATACAGAACCGTGCTCAGAAGGCTCGACACCGGAACCACCACGCTCCAACGGCCGCTTTAGATTCAAATAGGCACGCTCGGGGGACTTCAATGCGATTCGCTCGGCCTGTTCGCCGAATACCAATTCGCCCGCTTGTATCGCTCCGAGTGCCGGGATGCCGTCCTTTCGATGAGCGGTTCCCAAGGGTTCGAAAGAACCCCGATCGGCATAAACGGCGCGTACGGCAGTACTACCGAGGTCAACCCCTAGTACACCCATTTCTCGGCCCCCGATCCCACTCTCGATTACGGTGCCATAAGGACCAAAAAGCTCCAAGCACCGAAACCGGCCCGTGACAGAAGTCTAAGAGCCGCTAGACGTCGTGATGACTCGTGTCCGGGTCCTCTATGCCATCTCGATACGCTCCGACACGCGCGTTCAGTACATCGACGCGAAGCTCTACTGCGCCGCCGCCCCTGTAGTTGTCGGGACGAAGGCTTCCAATAGGCGTGATCGTTGAAGGCAAAGTGCTGCCCAGATGCCCGAGCTCGAACGCGAACGCGCGGAGACTGCCTCCACCGGCCTGCAGCTCAAGTGAGAGATGATTGTCGCCGACCACTCGAGTAGAGACCACCTTAGCGTCGACGAGCGCTACAGTCGGTTCTCGAAACCGTTCACCCACCGGCTCGAGCGAGATCAGATCAGAAACCGCGGGTAGCATCAAGCCGACCCCGTCGATCTCAGCATCCACCAAACGCGGCTCCTCTTTGCTCGAAAACGCTGACTGATCTTTGCAGGCGTCCGTGAAGGCTGCGCGAAAGGCTTCCAGCTGTGGCTCGCTAAGAGAGAATCCGACCGCGGCATGATGCCCCCCAAACTTGGTAAGGTGCTCCCTGCAGTGGCTGATCGCCCGAAACAGATCAAAACCTTCAGGAGCTCGTCCGCTTCCGTGGCCAAGTCCTTCCTGAAAAGCCAGTACCGCAGCAGGCACTTGAAACCGGTCCACCAAACGAGCCGCGGTAATCCCCACCACTCCACGATGCCAGTCTTCCGCAGCGACGACGACACCGCCCGCAGGCATGTTCCCGTAGATATCCTCCACCTGCTTTATCGCGGCCGCAGTCACCCGCCGTTCGATAGATTTACGACGTTCGTTGATTTGCTCAATTCTCGCTGCCAAGCCGCGAGCCTGATGGATATCTCGGGCCCTTAGCAGCTCGACGACAATGCTGGGATCACCCAATCGGCCGGCCGCATTCATTCTTGGCGCGATCCGGAAGGCGATATCCGTCGCCGATACGGGCGAACCCACAGAAATTCGTGCCAGTTCGCATAAAGCCGTGACTCCCGGGCGCGCATGCGGGCTAGAGATTCTCTGCAGGCCAGCACGCACCAGTCGGCGGTTGTCCCCATCCAAAGGCGCGACATCAGCCACTGTGCCGAGAGCTACCAAATCGAGCCAGGATCTCAAATCAAGCGTCACGCCAAGACGCGTTCGAACGGCCGCCCCCAGCGAAAGCACCAACCCAGCACTCGCCAAACCCTTATAGGCAAAGCCGCAATCCGGTCGGTGAGGATTCAAAAACGCATAGGCCGGCAGGCGCTCCTCTGGCACAAGGTGATGATCCACCACGATGACGTCGACTCCCTTTGCCTGAGCTGAAGCGATGCGCTCATGGTCGGAGGAGCCACAGTCACAAGTAACGATCAGCCCTGGACGGTGGTCCATGCACCGCTGCAAAGCAGCCGAGCTGAACCCGTAACCGCCATCGAAACGATTCGCGACGAGCGCTCGAGCATCCCCGCCCAGCGCCGTCAGGACATCGGTCAGCAGCGCAGCACTCGTCGTTCCATCGACGTCATAGTCGCCAAACACCACTACACGTTCACGACGACGGATCGCGTCTGCAATCCGGTCCGCAGCAGCATCCCGGTCTGCCATCGACTCTGGTGACGTCAGTCCGCTTAGCTTTGCCGCCAAAAAAGCTCGAGCAGAGGCTACATCCTTAATTCCGCGATGAAGCAAAACCTGCCCGACAAACGGGCCTACCCCGCAGGATCTTGCAAGCTCGGTCGCGCGAGGAGGGTCGGACGGCCTCAACTGATACTCTGGAGTACGTTCGTTCATCGCTTCCAGAAGCACCAGGCGGTCTAGACGCGAGCCACGGCACTCTTGAAAAATCGACGGTCCATCCACTCGGTCACCGGTGCGGCCACGTAGACAGATGAATAGGTCCCAACGAGTATCCCGATAAAGAGGGCGAAGGCAATGTCGCGTATCACTGCGGTACCCCAGATGAAAAAGGCGATCATAGAGAGCAGGGTAGTTCCCGAAGTTACGATGGTGCGGGAGAGCATCTGGGACGTGCTCACGTTGATGAGCTCGGAGAGACTGGCATCCCTGATTCGGCCCATATTCTCTCGGATTCGATCGTAGACCACGATGGTGTCGTTGATAGAGTAGCCAAGGATCGTCAGCAGTGCCGCCACAGTGGTGAGGTTCACTTCCTTTTGGACCAAGACGTAGATTCCAAAAGTGATCACAACGTCATGCGCCATCGCCAAAACACCACCGGGAGCAAAACGGAGATCGAAGCGAAAAGCAATATAGACCATGATAAACGCGATCGCGTAGAGCATCGCCTTGATCGCTGCATCGCGAAGCTGCTGTCCGGCTCGGGGGCCGACCCACTCTACGCGCCGCGGTGTCTTCGGACCTCGCTCACCCAATTGCTCTCGCAGATCGCCAACCATCTCGTCGGCGATACCCAGTAGCTGCGCCTCGTAGCGAACATCTTCCGCACGACCAAACGCGGACACTCCCTGAGGCCGAACTTTGGCCCCGGACGCGCGAAGAAGTCGTTCCAACTCCGACGGATCCATGGGTGCCGTGAGCTGCATCGACAGCTTGTCTCCGCCGGGGGAAACCTGAAGGCATCCTTGGTCCCGGCATTGAAGCGCGGCCGTGCAGCCATCGGAAACGTCCGTTTCGGAGTTCGCACCGCAAGGAATCACCGATGCGCTCAACCCTTGACGAAGAGCTTCTTCGATCGAAGCAAGCGTCTCCTGACCGACCGTGGACACTTGCCTGACTCGAATCATGTACTCGTTCGCTGAGCCCTGGACGGTGACGACCTGAGCACCGGCAAATCCAAGTTCCTCGAGGGCAGAACGCAGTTCATCCGGCCCGACATCGCCCTGAAACTGGAGTTGAAGCTCGGTGCCTCCGGCGAAATCGATACCCCAGTTGGGACCTGGAACAACCATCGAGGCCACACTCAGTGCAACCAAAGCCAAAGATGCACCGACGATAGAGCGCCGGTGGCGCATGAAGTCGATATAGGTGCCGGGTTTCACGAATTCCATAAGTTAACCTACCCGCAGCCGCGGGACGCGCAGACCGCGAACGACCCAGTCGAGAACGACCTTGGAACAAAAAATACCTGTAAACAGCGAGGTAACGATGCCGATCATCAACGTTACCGCGAACCCTTTTATCGGCCCGGTGCCGAACTGAAACAGAACGACTCCGGCGATAAAGGTCGTAAGTTGCGCATCCATCACCGACCAAAATGCCCGACGGAAGCCTTGATCTATCGCAGAACGAGCGGACTTCCCGAGCCTCAACTCCTCACGGATGCGCTCTGTGATCAATACGTTTGCATCCACCGCCATACCGACCGTGAGCGCGATTCCTGCCACTCCGGGCAGAGTCAGAGTCGCACCGAGTGCCGAAAGTGCCGCGAGCAAAAAGAGAACGTTGAGAACGACCATTAAGTCGGCAACCAAACCGGCGACCTGGTAGTAGACCGCCATGAAAAAGAGCACGAGGACGATGCCTACCAGTGCCCCCTGAACGCCGCGCTCGACCGAATCCGCGCCCAAGGTCGGGCCGATTTCTTGGCGGTTGGCTCGTTCGATAGGTGCCGGCAGTGCTCCAGCGCGCAGCACGACAACGAGCTCATTGGCCGCCTCCATGATTTCACTGTGAGAGCCGTAGCTTCCCATCGTGATTTGACTGCGACCTCCGGCGATTTCGGCTTGAATCGTCGGTGCAGACTCGACCACTCCATCGAGAACGATGGCCATCCGTTCTTGAATGTGAGCACCGGTGAGCTGCTGAAACTGAGTCGCTCCGCTGCCTCCAAAATGTACGGCGACAACCGGACGACCAGCTCCACCGCCCTCGCCCTGATCGAACGTGACGAAGGCGTCATCTACTTCGTTTCCGGTGACTCCAGCGGTGCGGTGTAGATAGTACGTTCGCCACGACTCCTCGGTGGCTTGAGACGTCTCAGAATCGGGGTCCTCGCGGCGGTCGACCCGCGCGATGGCGAACTCCCGACCGTCTGGCAGCTTGGACTTCACCGACTCGATCCACTCGGTCAGCGCCAAACGCGCACCTGCTCCTCGCGCAACCACATAGGGAGCATCCACCACATTCTGTGCGGTACCCGCCCCCTGCTCTGTGTATATCTGAAAGCGAACAGCCACGTCTCGAGGCTCTGTGCTGGAGCCAAGTTGTACTGTGCGCTCCCAAGATCCGTCTGCGGAAAGACCTAGCTCGCGGAGCACAGAACCCGACTGTTCGTCGTCGACGATTTTGAATTCGAGTCGTGCGGTCCGGCTGATCAAATCCTCAATGCGATCAAACTCCTCCTGAGTTGCCCCGGGAACCTCGACGATGACGTCTCGATCGCGACCGATCACGGTTGCTTCCCGCACCTGAAGCTCGTCGATTCTGTTTTGGATGACCAGTACAGTCTGTTCGACTGCAGCCTGACGAAGTTCGTCGAGATCTTCATCTCTCAGAGCTAGTCGAACCGCTTTATTCGTGCGCTCAACAATGCGCAGCTCCGGGTAGTCAGCGCGCAACAAGTCGCGCGTGAGCTTTTCGGCGTCAGAGGGGTTCTCGAAGCGTAGTTCCATGCGTCTCTCGCCGACATTAAGACTCGTTACTCGCTCTGCGAAAGAAGCCCGGTCGTCCTCGCTTTTGGTATCGAGCTGGAGCTCCTCAGCAAGCCGCTCCATCAGCGCTGTGTTCAAACGGTCTCTGCGGTGGCGAATCGCGTCCTCGACTTTGACCTCGTACATGAGACGAAGGCCGCCTTTAATATCGAGGCCTGGGCTGATCCGACGACTGAAAAAGCCAAAATCGTCCTCTACCGCCGGATCTTTTACCAACCAGTCTGGTACCGAAACCCAGGATCCGAGCGAGGGCCATAGAGCACCAACCGCCGTGACGATGGCAAAGAGGAACACCGTGAACCGTACGTACCAACCTCTATCCATAACTTACTTTCCCAGCCGTCCGATGAATCTAGCTTCTTGACGAACTCGGCCTTCTGACGAATCTAGCAGGCTGACGAAATGAGCCGCCCGATGAACTTGGCCGTCAGACCTACTGCTCGACCTGGCTGACGTTGATACAAGCCGCATAAGGCTCTTAGGCTGAAGCTTCGCGGTTCGCCGTTTTCTCAGGTGCATCCTTGTCGTCGTCGACGTTTTGCGACGCGCTGGACTTCTTGGACTGGCTGTCTTCAGACGGCTTTGAATTCACTGTCTTTGGTGCTTGGGCAGCTTTCGACGTGTCCGATGTTTTGGCGGAGCCACCGTCAGTTGCGTTATCGGCAGGACCCGCAAGGGCTGAGCGAAGAATATTGACGCGCACTCGATCCGCGATTTGAAGCGTGATTTCGTTCGACTCGATCTTCGTGATCTCCCCCCGGATCCCTCCGGTGGTGCGAACCGTCATGCCTTTCTTGAGGCTCCCGAGCATCTGCTCACGCTCTTTTTGTTGCTTTCGCTGGGGCCGGATCAGCATGAAGTAGAGGAGCACTGAAAATAAGGCGATCAACCCGAACTGACCAAGTCCGTCAGCGAGGGGCGGCGCGGAACCGGCAGAGGAACCAGCTCCTGGCAGGGAATCTGGAAGACCGGTTGGATCGGGCTGGAACCAGAGCAGTAGCGAAAGAGCGGTCAAAAACAAAGCAGACTCCTAAAAAAGCCGGGCAGTAGTAGCCCATGCCCTCGGGAGGGTCAACCGTGGTCAGCGCTCCCCAGGAGCGTCGCATACGGTCCAAAAAACTAGGTTCCGTCGATACCAGTTCGACCGTGCATCCTCACTTCCTTCTCCGAGGACCTCGAACGCACCAAGTTGCCTGTCCGGCATCGCCGGAACGATGGTGAGCTCATTGAGACAGCACGTGAAATTCGCGCGTGCCGTGTCGGGCTAGGCAGAACAGAAGCGCGGAGAATGTCGATGGTGTTCGTCTTCCCATTTGAGCGTTATCATCGAACGCTGTGGGTAAAGCTGCATTGGACCCTGAGTCTGGCCGGGGCAGAACAAGAACGTTTGGCTCGGGACGCCAACGAATCAGGACTGAGATCGAGTCGGGAAGAGCCGAGCCTGCATGACGAGCAAGCGATCCCTGCGCTTTCTGATCGTTCATCCCGACGAGCAGATCGCTCTAGACATCGGCAAAGGAGTTCGTGCGGCCGGTCATCAACCGACCTTCGTGTTCGACGGGGAGCAAGCGATAGATCACTTCGTACAGCACCCAGTGGACGGAATCCTCATTGAGCTCGTACTGCCCGGGCGTGATGGAGTCGCGACGATCGAATCGATAAGGTGGGCGCCTGGCGGTCGTGATCTTCCTACGATCTTGATCGGAAGCTACCTGAATGAGGGCGAAGTATGGAATGCCGCAGCCGAACTGGGAGTCGACAACGTCCTGCTTGGAGTGCCGGGCTCGGCCGAGATCCAAAACGCGCTCACCCGACTTGAAACGCACTTCGCGTCTGTGTCTCCGGCGATGACGGGCAAGGCCCTGAGGCGGTTGGTAGGAGACCCGATCGACGACCCTACTCTAGATCGAGCTACATCGACCGAGTGGATCGATCCGCCCGACACAGAGCCGGATCGAGAGCTCCAATATATCGAGGATCTTGCGAAGCAGAAAACGCATCCGAGACTTACCGGAACACTCGCCGATCTTCCGCTGCCAAAACTTCTGGCACGACTTGCCGAACAAGAGGCCACCGGAGCGTTGACTCTGCGCGCATGTTCGACTGTCGAAAGCGCCCTCGAAACAGACGAAGCTTGTAAAATCTTGTATTTTCATTACGGCGTCGTCCGAGCTGTGTACTCAAATCTACGCTCAGAAAGACTTGGAAACCGTCTTCGCAGCTCCGGTCGAATCGACGAGGCAAACCTCGAAAAAGCACTGGCGCGAGTGCACTCAGGGGAAGGTCGCCTGGGAGAGATTCTGATCAGTGTGGATGCGCTGACCCCTGAGGAACTGCGCTCCGAACTCGACATGCAGCAGCGTGAGAAGCTCTTCGAGCTGTTCCGATGGACTGAGGGGCGGTTTGAGTTTCACGACGAAAGCGCTCCGAATCCCGTAGTGCAAATCGACTTGTCGGTTTCCGAGATCATCTATCACGGGGTGGTCTTCGGCGTGAGCCAGGAGATTCTGCTCGAGCAGCTTCAACCACATCTCCACAAATACTTGGTGCCCGTTCCGAGAAGGGCCGCACCATTTTTCGGCATGCAACTGCATCCTTCCGTTCGAACCGCCGTCAGAGAAGCCACCGGGAATCGAACTTTGACAACGGTTCTGAAAACAGCGGCCCCTCATACCGGCGCGGTGGCGCAGCTTCTTTACGCGATGGAGAGCGTCGGAGCGATTACCTACCGTTCCACGCCGACATATGTACGAACCGAATCGTCTAGAAACACAGGGGAAATTGGAGCACCGCTCACAGGCGATACGACTGTGCTCAAGGAAGAGCTGGGCAACGCAAACCTTCTATTCGAGCAGGGTCGAGCTTTGGAGGCCATCGGAGTCGGGCAAGACGCCGACCTCATCACGCTCCACCAGGCATGCATGGATTTGGAGGCTCGGGTCAGAAGAGCCACCCTTCCAGGGTCGGCTCCTCGGGATGTTCGGGTGGTGGCTTTGAAAGCGTTGGCCCATCTGATTCGCTTTCAAGGCGCAACTGGTCTCGGCATACCTACGGAAGAAGTTCCACTCACCGACGGGCACTCGAAACCAAACCTGGAGCAGAACGACTCGGGACTCACTATCTTGTCTGGGCACGCTGATGAGGAGGACTCTGGGGTGATCCGAGGGCTAATTCGGGTGAAGAACCCGGTAGAAGAACCGCTAGACGACCCCTTCACGACGGCAGGGGTCCATGCACGCGAACCCGACCTGCGGTTTCAGAGACTGGGCTTGGCTGTGCGTGATATTGAACGCGAAGTGGACATCCTAACCGAAGCCGAGCAACTGTTTCGAGAGGGCAAGATGGCCGAGACACGGGGAGATCGGATGGGAGCACAAGCCGCTTTCGAGCGCGCGGTGGCGCTCTGCCCCGAGGAGGGGGAATTCGTTTCACGCTTGGGCTACCTGCGTTTTATTTGCAGCGCAGACGACCCTGATTCTCGGGCAAAAGCGGTAGACGAAATGGACCAAGGCACGAGGCTCGCTCCAGACCTTGAGATCACGCACCTACTGAGAGGTCGCGCGCTCGGACAACTGGGTGCCACGAAAGCCGCGCGAGCTGCCTATGAACGAGCTCTTTCGGTAAACCCGCACAGTGAGGAAGCGCTCCGAGGGATTCGGGAACTCTCGTGAGCAGCCTCAAAGGAGCGACAACCATACACGCTGCGCGAGCACGAGCAGCTCGCTTCCCGAGGGTATGCTAAGGGGTCCGCTCGGAGGTTCACGTGGTTACTAAAGCGGAAAAAATTTGGTTTGATGGCGAGTTTATTCCTTGGGACGACGCCAAGGTGCACGTGCTGACGCACACGCTTCACTATGGCGTTGGCGTCTTTGAGGGCATCCGCTGCTACAAACTCCATGACGGCGGCTCCGCAATCTTTCGACTCGCCGAGCACATCAAACGTCTCGCTGAATCCGCGCATATTGTTCAGATGCCCCTGCCCTGGTCGGAAGAGGTCATCATGGAAGCCTGCATCGAAGCCGTCAGGGTCAACAAACTCGATGAGTGCTACATCCGTCCGCTGGCGTTCGTCGGAGCGGGCGCCATGGGTTTGAGGGCTACGAGTAACCCGACCCATCTTGCAGTGGTCGCATGGCCCTGGGGTTCGTACCTGGGCGATGAAGGACTCAAACAAGGTATTCGAGCCAAGGTGAGCTCATTTGCACGCGCTGGTGTTAATTCTTTGATGGCCAAGGGAAAGATCTGTGGTCACTACGTGAACTCGGTCTTAGCCAATCGCGAGGCTCTCCAGTCGGGGTACGACGAAGCCATACTGCTCGATCCTCAGGGTTATGTTTGCGAGGCCTCTGGAGAGAACATCTTCGTGGTGAGAGAGGGTCGTTTGGCCACCGCCAGCACGGGAGCTTCGATCTTGGGGGGGATCACCAGGAATACGATTTTTGAGCTCTGTGAAGAGCTGGATCTCTCGATGGAACAAAGACTCATCAGCCGCGACGAGCTCTACATCGCCGATGAGGTATTCATGGTTGGCACTGCCGCCGAAGTCACTCCGGTGCGAGAAATCGACGACCGCTCCATCGGCACGGGAGAGCCCGGACCGATCACACGTCAGATTCAGGATCGTTACTTCGAGGTCGTGCGCGGGAAAAACACCCCCGAGCGATGGCTGTCCCGCATCTAGACCGACGCTCAAGCGTGCTCAGAATGTCAGTTTGTCGATCGATGTTTTAAGCAGGTTGCAACCCATCGCGACCCGAGTTACAGGCCGACTTGTGGAGGCGGCGACACGTGCGTGACCAGCTGATGGCCTTGGCCCGACTTGAAGAGATCGATCGAGCAGCACTTCAATTCGATAAAGAGCGATCTACTCTTCCTCAAGAGCTTGCTGAGATGCAAGCGGATCTCGGCAAGCTTGAGTCGCTGCTCGAACGCGAGCGCGTGCAGCTCCAAGAAGCGGAAGCCTTGAGGAAGACGCAACAGGAAGATTTAGAGTCTCGAAGTGAAGCGCTGTCCAAAGCCAAGGCTAAGGTTGCAAAAGGTCGCAATATCAAAGAGATCGACGCAGCAGAGCGGGAAGTTGAAGCAAATCGACAGGCCATCCGAAATCGCGAAGAGGAGCTGCAGCGGTTAGACAGCGCTCTTGAGAAGGTAATGGGCTCCCTAGCCCAACACGAAAAGGAAGTAGACGAAGTCCGCAAGGAACTAGAGCTTGAACGAACGTCGGTTACAGCGAGACTTCAGAAGCTTGAAGAGATACGCGAGAAAACCCTTGAGAAGCGGGGCTTCGCTACAGCTCATCTCGATGCGACCATCCTTAGAAGATACGAGCGGATAAGGGACGCGAAGGGCCAAGGGGTCGCGATTATCGAGTCCGAGACATGTCCAGCATGCCGAATCTCCATCGCTGCGCAGCAGTATATCGATCTTCAGAGAGGGGAAGAGCTGCACCAATGCCCCCGCTGTCAGGTATTTCTCGTCCATCGAGGGTTCGCGTATCCCGATTAGTACGCTGTGCAGAACCGCAGCTCAACGCGAGCCGCAGTTTCCATAAGGCGTCGTATAGTCTTCACTGGCGCCGTTAATTCGAACCTTCTATCGGCCAATCGGGCTCACGATCCCTTGCAGGAAGCCTGAGCGCTCAGGGGCGTCAGAGCGTAAGCAATCCCCACCTTTCAGCGAGCTTAGGTTGGTTCAAAGAGCCAGCGCCCCCCCAGCACGCCTCGCTAGGCCTGAACGCCCGCTTTCCTCCAATGCTTGGAGCTTGAAGTAGCGAAACTACTCCTGTGCTTCCGGGGCGCTAGCCGTTCAAACCTATCGAGACGCGCTGGGGCGAGGACGAGGGAGGGTAAGAGTGGGACCCTGAGGGAGACGACGAGCAAGCGGCTGTTTGGGCCCACATGGGGCCCGCTGGAGCGCATCTCTCGAAGCATAGGAGCGAGGGCGTACTTCTTTGTAGGTTGAGTGACGAGGGTCAAAGGTAAGCGGCGCTATGGGGTGCCTGGATGACCGCGGACGCGGCAATTGAGTTTGGAATTTAACCCTGGGAGGTGGGCCCACCTGGACTCGAACCAGGAACGGCCCGGTTATGAGCCGGGAACTCTAACCAATTGAGCTATGGGCCCAGGTAGTTCTCGCTGAATCTCGTACTAGCTCTCCATAAAACTTCGCAACTGCTTGCTGCGACTTGGATGTCGCAGCTTCCGGAGCGCCTTAGCCTCGATTTGGCGGATGCGCTCGCGAGTAACTTCAAAATCTTGACCAACCTCTTCGAGAGTATGGTCGCTCTTCTCCCCAATACCAAAGCGCATCCGAAGCACCTTCTCTTCTCTCGGCGTTAGGGTCTTCAGCACCCGACGCGTCTGATCTTCAAGGTTGCTGTTGATCACCGCCTCGATAGGTGAGACTACCGACTTGTCCTCGATGAAGTCTCCAAGATGGCTGTCTTCCTCTTCTCCTATCGGCGTTTCAAGACTGATAGGTTCCTTCGCGATCTTCAAAACCTTGCGAACCTTATCGAGAGGCATCTCCATTCGCTCTGCAATCTCTTCAGGCGCAGGCTCGCGTCCGAGCTCCTGTACCAGGTAGCGCGAGGTGCGTATGAGCTTGTTGATCGTCTCGATCATGTGCACTGGAATACGGATCGTTCGTGCTTGATCTGCGATCGCTCGAGTAATCGCCTGGCGGATCCACCAAGTGGCATACGTGGAGAACTTGTATCCGCGGCGGTACTCGAACTTATCGACCGCCTTCATCAAGCCGATGTTGCCTTCCTGAATCAGGTCGAGGAACTGAAGACCTCGGTTGGTGTACTTTTTTGCGATGGATACCACGAGGCGAAGATTGGCTTCTACTAGCTCCGCCTTCGCCCGTTCTGCCTGTCGCTCCCCTTGGTGGAGTTTACGATAGGTCTCTCGCAAGACATCGACAGGCTGGCCCATGTCTTCTTCTACTTTTTTCACCGCCTTCAGCGCTTCGCGGATGTGTTCTTCCGCGACCTTCATGGTCTCGATGCCGCAACCATACTTTCGCTGAAGTCGCTTCTCAGCGGCTTTGCTCGCCTGCATGTCGCGAATGGTCTTGCGTATTTCGCGAGAACTTTGTCCGCCGACGCGCTGCTCAGCCTCGCTCACCGTTCGCTCAGCTCGCTCGATACGCCGCACGTAAGATTTGACCTTCTGAACGATCCGGTCGATCTGCTTCTTAGTCATCTTAAGTTCGCGCAAAGCGACGATTCGCTCCCGACGATGAAGGTCAAGCTGCGTCTGCTGGGACTTTCGCGTCTTGTCCCCCGGCCGGCGACCGGACTCTTGAATTTCAGCCGCCAGTTTTTGCATGGAGCTCTCAAGGCGCTTTACCTTGTCGATCACACGAATCACGCGAGCTTTGACCTCCTCTTCATCGAAGGGCTGCTCGTCCTCACTTTCCGTATCTCGGACGACATCCTTGACGCGGATTTTATCCTTCTTCAGCTGGTCGGCCAGAGAGATAACCTCTCCGATGCCCACCTTGCTGTCCAAGATGATTTCAAAAACTCGATTCTCGCCATCCTCGATGCGCTTGGCGATCTCGACTTCTCCCTCTCGGGTGAGCAAGGAGACAGACCCCATTTTTCGCAGGTACATGCGGACGGGGTCGTTGGACTTTGCTTGATACGATTCGTCCACGGTGCCAGACGGCGGAATCGATGAAACTCGCTCCTCGCGCTTCGATCGACTGGCGCTTTCCTTTTTTGTCTTAACCTGCGCAGCTGAGTCGACCACGGCGATGTCCTCATCGGCGAGCCACATCATCAGGTCGTCTATCTGATCCGAGGTAACCATCTCGGGTGGAAGAGAGTCATTCAGTTCGTCGTAGGTCAGAAACCCCTTTGAGCGACCGTTTTCGAGCAAGGTTTGAACTTCTCGTCTCTCTCGATTCTTCTGACGGGCTGTCATTCCAAGCGATTCAACCTCTTTCGTGCCATCTTCGGCGGCCTTCATCGCATCATCCTGATCTTCTTCCGACTCTGGAGTCCTCGCGTCCGAGCGGGACTTGCTGCATCGGACCGCGTCCTTCGCTGCCATCTTCACCTCTTGGAGCTCTGCCTTAATTGACTCGCGCGACGCGCAAGTGCATCGTTTTCTCTGGTAAGACTCTCGGCACGCTCATCGTCGCCGGCACGACGCGCTTCTTCGATTTGACGCCGCAGCTTTGTTCTGTCGTGGTCGTTTCTCCGAACGTGCAAAAGACGAAGCGCTCCCTGCAACATCTGCCTGGCCTCCGTCACGTCCTTGTGCTCTTGCATCGCAAGCCGCCCCCGTAGCCACTCAGTGCTTGTCTCTTCACGTAGTGTATCGAGCAAGTTCTGGGCATCTATGTGACCGCGACTTTCCACCATTCGCGATATTGTCTGAAAGATGGCCTGAAGATGCGCCGTCGTCAAAAACTCTTCGAGCTCTTTCGTATCTTCATCCAAAACCAATTCCGGAAAATCCAGAATAGCTCCGAATATTTGGCGCCATAACGAGTCGAGAGGATTCTCACGAACAGCGCTAGATACTCTTGCGGTGATGGATCTCGAAGGCTGCGGAGCCTTCGAACGCTCAACGCTATTCTTTCCTCGGGAACGGGATTCACCACGGTCAGCGCGAACACCTTGCCTGAGCTGTCTTCGTATAGCGTTCATATCTCGAACGCCAAACCTGCGAGAGATTCGCTGAAGGTGCAATTCCAGCGCAACTGGATCACGAACCGAAACTAGAACAGTTCCCAGCGAGGCGATTGCATTCGCCCGCTCTCCGGCGCCACCAGAAACCTCCGCAGCCGTCTGATCAATAAGGTACTCCACGATTCCTGGCGAGGCCTTCAACAACTCAAGGAGGTGGTCCGCCCCCTCTTGACGCAAATAGCTGTCGGGGTCTGACCCAGGTGGCAAACTCGCCACTCGCGTGTCGAGTCCCTCTTTAGCGAGCAGAGGACATACTGCCCTGACGGCTTTCTTTCCTGCGGCATCTGCGTCGAAAAGCAGTACGACACGTTCGCTGCAGCGCTTTAGTAGCCGAATTTGAGATGGTGTCATCGCGGTTCCCATTGGCGCGACTGAGTTGCGTAGTTCTGCTTGGTGCAGTGCAATGAGGTCGAAATTTCCCTCGCAGACCAGGCACCAAGTTTCGCGGCGCATCGCGACTCTCGCCTGGTGAAAACCGAATAGGGTATCTCCCTTGCGGTAGAGCGGGGTTTCTGGACTGTTTACATACTTTGCAGCCGCATGCTGAGCTGGTTTCTCACCCTGAGGCTCCTCGAGAGCGCGGCCACTAAACGCAACCACCCGTCCATGGACATCTGAGACAGGGAACATGAGACGATGACGGAAGCGATCGTAATGGTCGCTTCCGTCTCTCCGGGGAACCAGCAAGCCTAGTTCCTCAGCATCGGCCGGCGACCATCCCTTTCGTCGTAGCGCCTTGTAGAGGCTGTCCCAGCCGTGGGGAGCGTAACCCAATCGGAACTCTTCTACGGTGCTGTTGGCAATCTTGCGGCGAGCGAGTTCCTCTCGAGCGATCGCGGCGGGCCCCTGAGCAAGCAGCTGTTCCTGAAAGAACAGCGTCGCCGCTTCCATCAGCGAGCGAAAGCGTTCTTGTCGCGCCTTCGCCTGCTTCGCTTCGCCGTGTTCTTGAAACCGCTCCGGCAGGGTGACTCCCGCCCGCTCGGCGAGATCGCGCGCAACTTCGGGAAAACTGCTCCCCTCGAAACGCATCAGGAACTCAAAAATATCTCCCGAAACTTGACAACCAAAGCAGTGAAAATATTGCTTTGGCCCGTGTACGTGAAACGACGGCGTTTTTTCTGAGTGAAACGGACAAAGACCTTTGTGACTCGCGCCCGCGCGACGTAGCGGCACGTACTCTCCAATGAGTTGTACGATGTCCACCCGGTCTTTAATTTCCGTTATCTTTTCTTCCGGAATCAAACCGGCGCCTTGGCGAGAGAGGGGGAGAGTCTAGAAACGCTCGACCGCGCGTCAAGCCATGCCGCTGGAACGTCACTCGAGTATCCCGTGGGGTTCGACCCCGGGTATAAACGCGATGAGATAATGACCAGATCGCTTCTCCGGAACTCGATCCATCGAGAAATCATAAGAGTGTACGCCCTCGTCTGCGCGGGGGTGTTTTTGGCGACTCGCGCACGCAGCGTGCCTTGGCTTGCGGAGTACGTGCCTGTCGTGGTGGCTGCGATCTTTCTTTGGACCGCTACCCATTTGGCCCAGCGTGACGTAGGCGGACTCGATCGGTATGGCATAGGACTCGGCGGACTCATCGGTCCGGGGCACGATGAAGGATCACCTGGTCCGCTCGGTATGTTGGAACTCACGCGCACCTTGTGGGCCGCCGTTCCGATGGCTCTCCGAGAGATCGGCACGGCATTCATCGTGATTGCACTGGTATTCCCGATATTTGCGGTGCTTTTTTATTTGTTCCACCGTCCCGAGCATCCCTTTCACTGGAGCCCACCCGAACACCTACTCTCGCTCACGTTCTCACAACTTGTGATCGTCGCTCTACCTGAGGAAGCATTCTTTCGCGGCTACCTCCAGACCCGACTCGTCGATGCCGGTGCGCATGCCGCGGAGGTGTCAAAGAAGGCGAAGCAACGTCTTCGATCCGCAGTGCCGATCCTTGTACAGGCTGCGTACTTTGGTTTTATCCACGTTCTCGTCGATCTGGATCCTTTGAGGTTCTCAGTGTTTTTTCCTGGATTGCTCTTTGGCGTGATGCGTGCGGAGCGGAAAGGCATCGGAGCGGCGATCGTCGTGCATGCGGCAAGCAATCTCTATTCGGAAATTCTAGTCCGAGGGTGGCTTGTCTAGACGCGATGTTCGTGCTCCATCGGACGTGGGAGCGGTGAAGCGCACTACAGAGCTTGCGAACCAAACCCCGTGCTCTCGTACTGTCACCCTTTGGCCTCGAGCGCTGCCGCAAGATAGCGCCCGATAACCGCTTGGGTGGACGCTGTAGTCGCGTGCGGGTACGAATCCTTTATGGTCGGCAACCAACCCCCTCCCCAAGCGCTATTCGAGACGTCGAGCGATCTGAAGACGCTCCATCCGATACCTCGCCGTGCCCTCGAACAGATCGTCGAGCGGGCGATCGAAGAAGACTTGGGCAGGGGCGACATCACCACCACAGCCTGCGTTTCTGCAGGTCAAAAAGGAAAAGTATCTTGCATCGCAAGAGAAACGCTTGTCTGGTGTGGCGTCTCCGCGATTCGAGAGGTCTATCGTCAAATAGACCCCGAAGTCACCGCAAGCGCGAACTACAGCGACGGTTCTCTAGTCCATCCCAACTCAGTCGTCTTGGAACTAGATGGAAAAGCCGCCAGCCTTCTGATGGGAGAGCGGGTCGCACTAAATCTCGCACAGCGGATGAGCGGCATCGCCACCTTAGCGGCTCGTTACGTAGCTCAGCTCCCAGAGAAAAGTTGCACTCGTGTTGTAGATACACGCAAGACGACACCCGGACTTCGTGCAATCGAGCGGTACGCTGTACGCTGCGGAGGTGCGCACAACCACCGCGAGGACCTCTCGTCCGCAGTGCTGATTAAGGACAACCACATCGCAGCTGCAGGCAGCGTGTCGCGAGCGATTTTTCGTGCACGGCAATACGCACCGCACACAAGCCGAATCGAATGTGAGGTCGACACGCTCATGCAGCTGGACGAAGCGCTTGATGCAGGTGCCGACATGGTATTGCTCGACAACTTCTCGACTGAGGACCTGATGGAGGGCGTCCGTCGCTGTCGGGGCAAAGCCATTGTCGAGGCGTCCGGAGGAGTCACTGTAAGCCAGGTGGCCGCGATAGCCGCAACCGGGGTTGACGTGATCAGCGTAGGCGCGCTCACCCACTCCGCTCGTGCCATCGATCTTGGATTCGATTGGAGCCTGGAAGCCGACCTCGACTCTGGGCTCGATGCGCGAACCTCAGTTCGATGAAGCCGCTGAGGGTAGATTCGGTCCAAGACCAGCTGCAGACCCGGTGGCTTGGTCGATCGCTAAACGTCAAGACGAGTACCGAATCCACCAATGACGACGCCCGAGAAGCGTTAGATTCCGGCGCAGTAGAAGGTCACGTCATCCTCGCCGAGCACCAAACGAAAGGACGTGGCTCCCGGGGTCGAAAGTGGGAATCACCCTCTGGCCAAGACCTCTACCTATCGATCGTATACCGGCCATCTTTGGGATTGGATCGACTGCCTTGTTTGGCCCTGACTGTCGGCCTCGGAGTTTGTGATGCAGTGCATCAATTGCTCGGTCGGCCGGCGGAGGTGAAGTGGCCCAATGACGTGCTTCTGGATCGAGACAAATGCGCCGGCATACTCATCGAATCCGCGTCGACCGGACATCAACTGCACGGGACGATTCTTGGTATTGGGCTAAACGTGAATCGGACGCACTTTTCGGCTGAACTCGAGGGTCAGGCGACTTCTCTCGCGATCGTGGCCAAGCGTTCCTTCGACCGCTGTCACGTCCTTTGCCTTCTACTGCGGTGTGTCGAATCTCGTCTCGACGAGCTGGGCCGAGACGGCCCAGAAACCATCCTTGACCAGCTGGAGCCTTTGCTCGCGTACCGGGGAGCGCACGTTGAAATTCAGGGTGTCCGCGGCATCGCGCTCGGACTTTCGAACACGGGGGGATTTCGCGTTCGGCAAAGCGACGGCACCGTGCAAACGCTTCACTC
The DNA here is from genome assembly GCA_039030515.1 of Myxococcota bacterium. Lineage (GTDB taxonomy): Bacteria > Myxococcota_A > Polyangia > Polyangiales > Houyiibacteriaceae > JBCCEA01. The sequence goes on from JBCCEA010000023.1 coordinate 43,279, forward strand.
AGGGGTGCTTGAACCCAAAACGCATCCAGGTGCTTGAACCCAAAACACATCCAGGTGCTTGAACCCAAAACACATCCACAAGCACCGCCATCCGATCCCTGCTAGGCCGTTTTGACATGAAGAGTTCAGATCAGAGCTTCCGTAACGCGGACAGCGACGGGATCGAGACGGTCGCGGTATACTCGATGGAAGAACTCGCGGTGCTCTCGGTCGAGGGGGACGACGCGCTGTCTTGGCTTTCAGGGCAGGTAACCAACGATGTGCGGGCAATTCCCGAAGGGATTGCGATATACGCCATCATCCCGAATTCAAAGGGAAAAGTACTTTCAGATTTGCATATTCTGCAAGCAGAGGAACGTCGATTCCTATTGACGGTGCCAGCAAGCCACCTGAAGGACATCAAGAATCATTTCGATAAGTTCATCGTGATGGAGGACGTCGAAATCGCAGTTCTGGACGAAATCTTGATCACGGCCCAGGGTCCACTGGCGGCGACACTCGCACGCGAACACCCGATTCCAGCGAGTCGCATGTTTCGCAGTGAACGACTGAGCTCACCGGGAATCGATTGGTTGGTCCCGACCGAGTCCGCCGATCGAGCGCTATCCACCCTCTTTCGCGCCGCGAAGGATCTAGGCGGCGTATCGCTTAACGAAACCGAGTGGAGACGGCTTTTGATTCAGGAGGGAATTCCGAGGCTAGATATAGACTTCGGCCCCCAAACTTTGCCGCAGGAAGCCGGACTAGAGCAACGCGCGGTCTCCTTCACCAAAGGCTGCTATCGCGGTCAAGAAGCGATCCACATGCTGAACACCAGGGGAACGACACCAAAGCGTTTGTGCCAGTTCTCCTTCTCGGGTGATTTCGACACCCTAGAGCATCGAGAGATATGCACGGAGGAAGGTAAATCCGTGGGTTTTTTGACGAGCGGCATTTGTACACAAGAGCCGGAGCCCACCTCACTTGCACTCGGTTATCTTCGAAGAACCTACTTTGAACACCCTCAACCCATTTTTGTGGGGGGAAACGCAATAACGTTACGCCAGGAGATTCACTTGCCTCCATCGATCGCACTCACTAACGGTCATGACACGCAAGTCGACTAGACGATTCGGTCGGAGGCAGTGGGCAAGGTGTGCTCGACGTGCGCGGTAGTAAGACTGGTCAGTTGCACAATGCAGCTCTATGACGAGAATATAGGTATTATGAGCATTCAACTAACATCCACAGCAGCCGACAAGGTGCGTGAGATAAGAGAAGACGAAAGTCTTGGAGAGCAGGGACTCCGAGTTCGCGTGATCGGCGGCGGGTGCTCTGGTGTAAGCTACGATCTTTTTTTCGAAGACAAAGACGAAGTTGACGAAAAACGAGACTACGTATTCGATTCGCTCGGAATACCTATCTACGTAGACGAATGGACCAACCTTTATGTGGATGGAACAGAAATCGACTATGTGGAAGGCTTGCACGGAGCTGGTTTCAAATTTCTGAATCCAAACGCCAAAAACAGTTGCGGTTGTGGTTCGAGCTTTTCGCGCTGAATATCTCTGTGCTGAACCAGCACACCGAACGTTCCCGTCAATATCGGTCGTTCGAGATTAAGGTCGACCCGTCGACTCCTTTCGTCAGTCACACAACACCAATGTACGAGGGAGCATGAGGCTTATTTTCTCTGGGGTTCGAACTAGAGGAATGCGATGATGCTTATGAATGACCTCAGATCCTTCGTCCAAGAAGCCTTCTTCCCCTCATGAGAGCAAGGGAGAAAGCACCATCGAGCTGCTTTTCGGCGAGCTCGAAAACGAGTTAGAGCAGCAAACGGCTCAATCCGTTCCAGTACATCCCGAGTCAAGCGTCCAAACGCCGTCGCTGCAGCAGCACAAAAGCGAGCATAAAGCGTTCGCGGCGCCGGTGGAAACATCGATCAAGCACTTTGAGCGACCTCGAGCCTCTCAGAAGGCGGCGCCTCCGCCGATTCCGGACGCCGCCGTCCAGAGCGCGCTTCACACACCTTCCAACTTGATCCGAGGTTCGACTGCCGGCACCGAATCGACAATCTCAAAGTCCGAACTTGAACCGAGTGTTCGAACGGACCGGGATATACGACAGGACCCCTTGGAGGAGGCCGCACGGCTGCTCATCGACTCCTGCGAACAGGAGCTCACTGAGGGGCCCAAACCCTCTCGCGCAGCAAAACTGCACTACGAACTCGGACGGCTCCACGAATTTCCGATAAGAGACCTGCGTCGGGCGGCGGCCCACTATAGGGAGGCACTGGAACACGCTCCTGAGCACGTACCGTGTCTGCATGGACTTCGTCGCGTATTGGTCGGTGGGAAAAACTATCCTTCAACGCTGCCACTATTCGACTCTGAAATCCGAATTACCAGAGACAACAAAAAGAAAGCCGCACTGTACTTTGAAAAAGGCCGATTACTTGAAGACGTGATGCAGAGACGTGAGGAGGCGAAAGAAGCCTATGTATCGGCATTAGAACTACACAAAGGTGATGAATCTATACTCAAAGCACTACGGCAGTGTCAGCTGGACACCCATTCTTTCGAGGAGCTTGATAAGGCATACGAACAGTCAGCCAATATCGTCACTTCAGACTCGAGGCATCGCGCAGCTTTGATCATTGAACGAGCGCGACTCATCGAAGTTCAGAATCCAAACTCGGATGAAGCACTAGAACTCTACGAGACTGCGTTGAAGCTCGACCCGGAGGCGTCACAAGCCCTAGCAGCGCTAAAGCGTCTACATTCTTTACACAACAGACAACGCGATCTCATTCGAATACTGGAGCGGGAGGCTGAGCGAACTACGGATTGCCGCGTTCGAACCATGTCACTTCTACGCGTTGGAAAAATCCATGCAGAGCGACTTGGAAACCGCGCAGAGGCCATTTCGGCCATGGAAAGAGCACTAAGAGAATCGCCTGGAGATCCAACGATAGTTTCTGAACTTGCTGCATTGTATGAAGAGGGAAACTTTCAAGAACCGCTCATTGACGCACTCATACAGCTCACATCGCTCGTGGAGTCTGACGAAGAACGATTGGCACTACTGCATCGAATCGGTCAGCTCTGCGAGGAATCACCAGACAGGCGAGAAGAGGCCATTCTCCACTACGAGTCGGCGCTCAAGATAAATGCAACGCACGTACCCGTATTGCAGGCTCTTTCTAAGCTCTACGAGCAAGAGGATCGATGGACAGAACTAGTAAAGATGTATCTTTCGGAAGCAGAGACATGTCGCAACCGAGAAAGAAGCTCAACTTGTTATGCCAAACTGGCCGCAATCCAGGAAACAAAACTAAATAACAAGTCTGAGGCGGCGGAGCACTATGCTCGTGCACTCTCATTGACGCCCGGACATCTGACAAGCTTCCGGGCACTTAGTCGGCTCTATACCGAAGAGGAACAGTGGCGTGAGCTTATTGAACTATTAGAGCAAGCTGTAGCTGAAACAGGAACAAGCACCCAGACCATTTCCCATCTATTCCACATCGGCACACTATACGAAAACGAGTTGCACGAACCGACTCAAGCAGCTCATGCGTACAAGCGCATACTCGAATACGACTCAAAACACTTGGGGGCTGTCCACGCACTTCAACGCGCGGTAGAACGAGCTTCTCGTCATCAAGATTTGGTCAGAGCGCTGGATTTAGAAATCGAACTTACAGAGTCGCAGGAGCGACAGGTAGCGTTACTACATCGAACAGGCGAAGTACTCGAAACACACCTCGCCAATCGAAAAGAGGCGTTAGCTCGGTATCGATCGGCATTGGAACTCGATCCGAAGAACGCAGCAGTGCTCGGCAGTCTGGGTAAGCTCTACTACCACAGTGGCCGGTGGGAAGACCTGTTCGAGGTCTATCGGCGCGAACTACAACACACAAGCAATCAAGACAAGGCCATCCTTCTACTCAAAATGGCGACACTCTGTGAGGAGCGGATTGGCAGAGACGACGAGGCAACAGAGCTCTATCGCAAAGCAGTCGTCTCCGATCCGACAAATTCCGCCGCGCTGCAAGCACTCAGCCGTAAGTTGGCGCAGCGTCAAGAGTGGGATGAAGTGGTGAAGGTGCTTGAGCTTGAGCTCAGCACGAGAACAGATGTAGCGAGAGCAAGGCTGGCCTGTCGCATCGGCGAAATCTACGATGAGCGACTTGGTCAGCCCGAAAAAGCGATAAAGGCATATGAGCTTGCGGTACACTCGTCGTCTGACTTCTACCCTGCGACCGATGCCCTTCTAAGACTCCGGCGGCAGCAAAATAACTGGGTAGCGATCGCAGGTGATCTTGAGCGCGAAGCCTCTCGAGCGACCGATATCCGGATTACTATTGATAAGCTCGTGCAGTGTGGAGATATATATGCGCGAGAGATGTTAGAAATCCGACGTGCTGTTGAATGCTATCAGCGCGTGCTTGAGCTGGATAAAAACCACTTGGGAAGCTTGATGGCGCTCGAACAGCTGCAGCGCAAACGGAGAAACTGGGAGTCGCTTTCGGAGATCTATACAGCTCTTGCAGACTTATTGCAAAACCCACAGGCGCGCATCGCTGCGTTGAGAGAACAGGCAAGACTGCGAACGGATTTTGGCGTTGGCAGTGAAGTTGAGGGTCAAGCTGCACTAGAAGCAATACTGAGCCTGGACGAAGAGGATCCTCTTTCACTTAACACGCTCGAACAGATAGCTGTACGCAGTGGCAACCGGCGACTTCTTATTGAGGTGGACCAACGAATCGTGGCGACTGAGACCGACCCCACTACGTTGGCAGCTCATCAAACAAGACTTGGCGAGTCCTTAGAAGCTCTCGGAGATGGAAGAGCGCTCGATGCCTATAGAAGTGCACTTAGCGTTGATGATGAAAACATCGGCGCCATTCGAGGCCTTTCTCGAATCGCGGCAAAAATCGACGATCCAATGATCCTCTCCGAGGCGGCACGACGAGAAGCTCACGTGGCCGAGGACGCTAAGGTTGCAGCAACGCTCTTGATTCGCAGTGCAGACGTTCGTGCTGCACGTCTTGAGGACGTCGAGGGAGCGCTTGCAGATTTAGAGCATGCTTTAGAGATCTGCCCAGAAAGCGGTCAGGCGGTCTCGCGACTTTCAACGCTACTTCGAAATCGCGGGGAATATACGCGTCTGTCCGATCTACTAGGTCGCGCAGCCTGCTCGACCAAACAAACGGAGAGAGTTGCCGAGCTGTGGCTAGAGGTAAGCGAACTACAGTCGGAGCATCTCGATAGTCTTGCCAGCGCCATCGGCTCCCTAAACCGAGGTCTCCGCTCAGATCCGAACCACCTCTCCACTCTAAGAAGACTGGCGACGCTGTACGCCCGCGACGGTCAGTGGAACGAGTCGGTACAGTTACTCAATCGAGTGCTCCAGCTGGCTCCCGATCGAGAAGTTCTCCGGGATGTGCATCTCAAACTGGCGTCGCTCTGGGACGAGAGACTCGGCGAGTCTTCTCGAGCACTGCTTAGTCTGCAAGCAGTGCTTGCCCTGGACGGCGAAAACTCAATTGCATTTTCTCGTCTTGCCGACTTGCAAGAACGACAGGGAAGACTGGACGAGGCTACGGAATCACTTGAGCGACTGCTTCAGAGCTCAGTGGAACCAGGCGAAAAAGCGTCGGCCATGGTGCGCTTAGCTCGACTAGAAATGCGAAAAGGCCATCCCGACAGGGTCGAAAAACACCTTCTCGCAGCGATTTCACTCGACGGCCCGAATGGGGAGTCTGCGAGGGAGTATAAAACCCGCCTCAAGACGCCATCCGATTGGCAAACTTACGTACGTGCACTCAACGGCTATCTCGCGAAACAGACAAAAGGAAGCCGTCAGTCGGTCGAAACCTATCTCGAAATGGTCCGCGTACTGTGCGAACGACTTGGACAGGTGGATACGGCTCTTACGACTCTAGAGGAAGGGGCACAAGAAGACGACTCCATGACTTTACGTCGTGAACTTGCGTTTCGGTTTGAGTCTTCAAAACGTCATCCGCAAGCGCTTCGAGAGCTCCGAACGATTCTAGACAAGCATATCGAAGACGTGGACGTCTGGCGCGAACTCGCTCAGGTTTACGATGCTATGGGACATCCCACAGCAAGCTTGCTCGCACTGGATGTGGTGCGCCTTTTTGGTGCGGCCACGGAATCAGAACACCAGCGACTGTCTAGTCGCTCTGCACCAGTGCCGTGGATCGAGCATGCGTTCGACAAGGCACTACTTTGGAGCCTTGGGAAGTACGCCCCGGAGCAGCGAGCCGCGGTCGAGCTTCTCACTACGCTTGAGAGTGCGCTAACCAAACTCTACCCAGCGGACCTAGATACCTTCGGACTTACCGTCAGAGACCGTATCGCCTCCAAAGACACCAATCCTACGCGTCCGATTGTAGAGCGAGTTGCCCGCATCTTTGGCGTCAGCGGATTTGAACTATATATGCATCGTGTACGCAGCAAATCAGCATCTATTGAGCTTAGCTCGCCGCCTTCTCTGCTTTTTCCGGCATGGCTGAGCGAACTTTCAGAAGCTCAACAGATATTCTTAGTTGCTGAGCCGCTCGCAAAACTAGCTCAGCATTTCCAAGCCCTCGACAAACTTACCCCCCGGGAGCTGGAAGTGCTCTTGGCGTCTGCGTCTCGATCGGTCTCTGAGCGTTTCGGCGCAGGACTGACCAGCGAAGACTTCTTGGATGAGCAAAATCGACGCATTCACAAGGCGCTGTCGCGACGAACTCGCAAAAGCATGGAAGAGGCAGCAGATCGATACATCAACTCGGGTCGGGTGAACTTCGCCAACTGGGTAGGGAGAGTCGATCAGATAGCTCGACGAATAGCGCTCCTGCTCTCGGGAGACCTGACCGCAGCGGTCGAAGTGCTTAGGCGAACCGACCGATCCTCGATTGAGCTGATTCGCTCTCGATCCGCCGTCGAACTCATGCCGGACGAAACAAATGATGCGTCTGCACTCGATATTACCGAGGGTGCAAACAATCATGATCACACTCCAGAAACGATAGAACTAGTTCGTTTTTGGATGAGCGAGTCCGCGATGCAGCTGCGAGTCAGGGCGGGAATACTGCCTAAAGCAGTCATCCAGTAGCAGCTTGACAAAGCGCTAAAGATTCAGTCCTTTTGATGTTTCCTCCCGAGATGCGACTCGCTACTCGTACGTTCTATCCAGACGTAGTAAGTCTGGGTGGACCAACTGAGTGGGTCTAAAATGCCACTTCAACACCAGCGTCGACATCTACTGCGAACAACAATGTGGGAAACAGGACATTGCACTCGAGTCCTGCAAAAACTCCAAGATATCGAAAGAAACGATAGCCGAACTGAGAGCCAATCTGGACGCTATTGAGTCCAGAGATAATAAACGGGCTCTCGTCTCCACTCTGGTCGGGTTGAAGCTGGATTTGACCAAGGCCGGTACCCAAATGAGCTGTCACGTTGATTCCAGTCTCGTCTGGCTCCGTAATCAACACTTGACCGCGAACGGCGATGAGCAGATTGGAAAGCGTCCCCTCTCCTGAATCTGGCTGAAAACGTAAGGAAGTCCCCAGCGCAAAACGTGGATGAAGGTAGTATCCAAACGCCGTTTTGATCCCGATCGCTGAAACGAGCCCCTGAGACTCCACTCGAACACAATAACTGTCCTCTCCCCTACTCTCGCAGTTCGGCTCGCCTCCGCGGATCCACGCATCGGTGGGGTCGTCGGGAACTGCAGGATTTGAATCTGCAAGCATGCCCTGACGGGCATACCCGAAACCGAAGGCACCTCCGAGTCGAAGAAAAAATCGAGGTGCCGCAAAAAACACTTCTTCTTCGTAACGAGGGTCTCGACCGTAAGAGGGCGCCACGCAAAAATTCTCACTGCAGGAAAGACCTGAACGGCAGTCTGAATCAGCCACACAGGTATCTCCGAGATCTCCGTCAGCGCCGCCTCCGCCAGAGCATCCGGGCATGCCAGGAGGGCACTCATCTTCACCACAAGGCTGAGGTGGCGTCTGCCCGGGAAGAGCAGCGGGTGGCTGGGTACGGGTGCTCATGATGGGCACTTCGATCGGCGATTCCTGAGTGCCGGCGAAACCCAGCGGGCTGCCGTCGTTACCGAATGCAACGATATAATACTGCACCCTTGGCGCAAACACCTCGGCGCACGGGATTTCGAAACCAAGACCTCCCGTCATCCGCCACATGTCGCCTCGAGTGAACTCGCGCATTCCAGTCGACCGATAGTAGACGTAGACGTCGCCTACCGGCGCATCTGCAGGCGCCTCAACGAACACCGGAACCGCCGTCTGACTCAGCTGCTCCACCACTGGAACATGAGGTATGTTGCCCGTAGCAGTCTGCAGGGGACGTCCAGCTTCACCACCGATCGCACCTCGCTGAACGGCGATCTGGAAACCGGTCTGGACGTCGGGCGTACTGGTCAGTGGATCGAGTTGTACGTTCGGGTCGGCCCCGAGCGCGCGACGAAAGTACTCCACGCCTTCTGCGGTCTCCCCGAAACCAGCGATCGAAACCACCCCGAGATTGCAGTAGGTGCGCGCTACCGGAGGACCGCTCAAGCCCTCAGTTGTCGACATCTCAAGAGCAGACTCAAGGAGCCTTTGAGCGTTTCGCAGATCGAGATTGGTATAGGCATCCATTGCCTGACGGTTGAGGTCGAGTACTCGCTGCAGCGATCTTTGCGCGTGCGCTTCGGGTACAATGCTGAGCATCCAAAGCGAGATGCCCGCTCTCCAAATCCAGTTCCTCATAGCCGTGTTCTTCCATATATGGCGTAAAAACAGAGTTTAGCCATTCAATCGTCGGTGCCCGTGTCGGTACGGAACAACTCGACCCTCCGATGGACCGCTCTTCCTCGGGAAGTACGATTTGATACGGCAGGCTCGGGCTCACCAAACCCTCTTGCCGTGAGACGGGAAGGCGCGATGCCCCGCTCCTCTAGGTACGCCTGCACCGCCTCCGCCCGTCGCTGGGATAGTTGTTGGTTGTAGCCGCCAGATCCTCGACTGTCCGTATACCCCTGAATCTCCAAGGTGATCGACGCGTTCTCCTGCATAAAATGTGCCGCAGCATCTAGTGTCGAAAATGGCATTTCCCGAGTTGCATCGCGATTGGATTCGAAAGCGATCACCGATAAAGGCTCCGGGGCCAGTACATCTCGCCCTGAAACGCATCGATCTGGCTCTTCCCGTTTGAGAATGTGGGATTCGGAGCGAGTGGCGATGTCGTGGGGGTACTTCGAAGATGCCTTCAAGGGTGTTCTCGATCGGGCCGACATCGGTGGCGTGCCGAGTCAAAAGGCGGGACAAACTCAGAATCCGTGTGATCCGAGGGTAGGCAAAGGTACGTGCACGGGGAAAGCCAAAGCAGATGAACGTGAAAGGTCTCCGGCTTGTAGGTGTTTCTGCACGATTTGTTAGGCGAAGAAAGCCGTTCATGAAACTACGGAGGGATTCAAAGGCCATCGGGACGCTAGCAACCTGAGCGTCGGGACGCCAACCGGAGGTCCGAGCGTGACGGATCTCCGCAGCCTATCTGGACAGTCTTGATCTAGCTCCGCCGGCCAGACCAATGAAGACGTGCGATCAAGTAGACGAATCCGGAGACCAAAAACACGCTCATGGCCACCGTTCCTTGGAACAATGGACCGCCTTGAAACGCAGCACCACCGAAGTTGCCGTGAAACTGACTATAGGTCGCCACGGTCTGCAGCTGTTTCTTTGCGACCAGAGGAACACTGCCGGCTAAGACGATAGCCGCTGCTGAGAGCAACAACGCCAGCCCGTCCCGCTGAGATCGTATGAAGGAAGCTCCCACGAAGAATCCAAGGGAGGCGATTAGACCCTCCACGACGAAGCCCACCAGAGCAATCGCAGAGGGAACAAGGCGAACGTCGACGAGATAGAGGAGGAACCAATCGCCGTGAAATAGGTAGAAGTAAACCGATATGGGGATAAGGACGAGGCACACGTAGAATCCATGTGCCCCAAAGCTTCTCGTGAGTATCGCTGGCCTCGGACTTACACGAAGCTCGCAGCGGCCGGCAAAGGCCGCTGCAACTCCAGCAGCGAATCCAAAGAAAACCAAAGTTGGGAGCGGCACTCGAAAAAGGTAGCACAATTCGCACAGTTTCCATCGGTGGAAGTTCCAGGCCCGACTTGGGAACAGGTCCGCCTAAGTAGATCCATCGGCGCAAGCGCCTCTACCGATGCTGCGGGATCGGCCTCGAATGGCGTATCGAATTCAGCGCATCCGAAGCGCCATATCGACCGCATTTTGAACGCGAACGTCGCTACCGGAGTAGGAGCTAAGCGCGCTGCGGGCACCAGCCACATCCCGCGCTGCGAGTCGCCCGAGAGAATAGGCCACCGCCATACCCACTTCGGTGGAGCCCTGGGAATCAAGCACGCTTGCAAGAGCATCAACCGCTTCGTCGCACGCATACTCTCCGATAAGTCGACCCGCTCGCATCCTCACTTCCGGATCACCATCTCCTAAGGCCGAGATCAAAGCGCCACACTCACGAAAACCACGCACCCGGATGGCGGCAACAATTGCAGCTCGACGCACGATCACGCTCTCGTCGAGCAACGCCTCTGCGATGGAGGAGGAGCCCAGCGGATGATTTAGACGTCCAAGTGCAAGAACCGCAGCGCGGCGCACGTCCGCATCCACGTCACTCTGTGCAGCCTGACAAAGTGGATCGAGCGCATCGGCATGCATCAACTCTCCGAGCGCCTCAGCCGCTCGGGCCCGGCGCACGGGGTCATCGCTTGAGACCAGCGTGGCTTGTAATCGGGTGAAGACCGCCCCTACCGCAAATGTGCGCTGCCGAAGCCACCAAGCAGAGATACGTCGCACTTCAGGGTTGCTGCTCGAGAGCAACAAACTCTCGAGAGGAGGAACACACGCGTAGCACTCGACACGTTGTCCGTGCTCCAAAATTCGAATGAGGAGGGTCGCAGAAGATGGATTACGCACCACCTCGACCATCGCCTCGACCGAAACGGGCGCGGTCCCCAGAGACTGTTCACCACATGAGCTGTAGGGAAGATGAGCACCAGAGTCATCATAGACGGGGCAATCTTGAGCGTGGGCCCGAAGCAACCCACCTATGAGGAGAAGCACAAGGACGACGCCGAGAAAAAATGTGCTTGGGGCGCCCCAACCCCCCCTAGCCGATCGTCTGTTGCCCGTACTCAATGGCCGATCCGTTCGGGGACAAAGCCACCGGGGAGATTCCCTCGGGACCAATATTGTCCGCCGAGATCGGTCATTTCTACGAGCCTTCTTCGGTCTTCATCATTCAGTGATCCCCCCATATCTTCCGGATGTAAGGTGCCTTTAAATGCAAGATCCCCAGATTGACTCGCAACGTTAAGTCGTTCGATGAGCCGGCTGGTACGGGCACTGCCGGGTACCACCCAGATCGGTGGAACGTCACCTACGGCCGTAATTTCTCCCATCATCGCAGAGGGATAGAGCAGTGAAATATAGGATAGAGGATACTCAACTACATCGATCCGGTAGTGGGCCTGCGCTGGTTCAGACGAAAGATTGAGGTAGGGAATATCGAACACCTGATCGCTGCCTCCATCTGCAGCCGGTACAACGACCTGATAGGAGCGACTGGCGAACACGTTGGCCACGCTGCCGTGACATCCGGCATTGGTGCAGTTGGCGTCGAAGATGGGTTGAATCGCCGAGTTCCAAGGCAACTCTCGACGCGCTGCGATCGGGAGATCGAAGTCTTGAGGTCCCGCCTGCCGTGCTAGCGAACTCCCTCCTTTGCGAGGGTGAACCGTTTCAGTGCGGCGCGCATGACATCCGCCACATTGCCGCTCCTCACCGGGCATCGCCTGGATCCAAAGCATCTGACTGCGGATCGACATTCCGTATTCGTCGATCGGCTGCAGACGATAGGGCAGACGCGCCGGCACAGAAGCTAAAAAAGAACCATCTGAATATACGGTAGCCTCGCCAACAATCGCGGCTCCCTCGTGCGTGGTGAGTCCGAATTCACGCATGCTGCCGACCTCTGAGGAAAACCCTTCGATGATCCGAACCCTCTGCGCGTGAGCGAGAGCGTCACTCAGATCCATACCATCGAGCGGACCACCGCGAACCACTTCATCGAGAGAGGTGACGGTGATGTCGACGGATCCAAGAGTCGCGGGCTCTGAACTGTCGATGGGACGCCCAAGGGCGGCATCGCGAACGGCGTGACCTCTGCGGTCCACCACGGGATGAGCCATCAACTCGCTGTAGAGCGGATCATCGTAAAGCAACGTGCGGGTGCCGGTTCGGCGATCGAATAGGTAAAGTCCAAAGTTCGGCGCAGCACGGGCACGTTCGCTACGTTCGTTGACGTCTCCGTTGGCCCAACTGACAAGCAACCGATCATCGTCGAGGGAGATAGGATGCGCGTAACGCCCGACGTGGGTGGGCGGACTCCGTGGTCCGGTGGGAACTGCGGGAGTAAGCATCTGATAGCGCACGTGCTCCTCATCGAGCACCTCCAAACTTGTACTCGAACGGGTATCGAGTTCGACGATTGCTCCCGCTTGAAACGTCCCTTCCAGGCTAGTCGCGATACCTAAATAACGCCCGTGCGCGATTTCACTAAACTGCACTAGGCTGTTTGCAGGTTTGCCGTGATGTCCTGCCAAAGCGATCATCTGCGTGCAGTCCGGATTCATGGCATAGAGCTTTACGTCGTTTATGGGGCCCAAGTGTTCCCATCTAGAAAAACCGATCCGGCCGTCAGACATCAGAAACGGTTCGGCACTATGAGAAAGACTCTGTGAACAGAGGCGAAGATCGGCTTCCCCGTTTTCGGCAGTCATCAAAGCAAGTTGGACAACATCGCGACCACGACCGTATTCATCGGCACGGCGGCCCATTTCGGTATAGTGACGGTTGGTCAGAAAAGCGATGCCGTTTTCGGATATCCATCTTGGCTTTACGTTGGACGATTCACTGAGTGTGAGTTGACGAATCGTTGGGTCGCACTCGAGACTGGCTACATAGATCTGATGATTTCGATCACCTGCATGAGCCATCGCGAATACGACTTGAGTCATATCAAAGGATATATCTATACCGTTGATATCGACCCCAGAGTACGACGCGGTGAGATCGCATTGCTTTTTGGTGCTGGGGCTCCATAAAACAAGCCGGCCGTTTGGAACTGCCTCAGCGTAGTCGACCACTTGTCCCGGGCGAACAAGCTCGGAGCCGTCGTCGTATCGAGTTCCGCGCTGAGCGAAGACGATGGAATTCGATCCGATACCTGGAAATTCTTCCCCAGAGTCTGAGCATCCGAGGAGCACCGTAAGCATCAGACCGACTCGCAAAAACGCACAGTTCAATTGCGAGACCTCACCTAGCGGAGGTCCATAGCGAAGTCGCCCCATAACCACGGAGAAATCGCCCTGTAAATTGGCGACGGATCGAATATCGAATGGAGGAATCGATCGCGACTTGAATTCTCGAGTTCTCGCGGGAACGTATTCCTCAAGTAGACAAGGATAACCCCTGGGAACCGGTTTTAAAAGAGCTATGCTGAACATTCGACATGACTTCGGTGTTTGAGACAAAGCTACCTCAGTCAAGCTGTCCAAAAAGGCCATCGAGACTCGTGTCTGAATCACGATCAACGCTCCTGCCGAGTCTAAGAGTCCGCAAGGCACGACGGGGCCCGTCCAAGTATCCAGCGCCATGCGTGCGCGCAATCACATCTCAACTGTTTCGGATGCCGAGCATCGTCAGGCCCATGCTCAGCTTGGCCCTACTGACGCTGCCGTCCACAGCGCGTGCGGATGTGTTGGGAGAACTAGCGGGCGGTGTCCGAGGTGCACTTGACTCCGGCAGCATGGGCCTCGCGTTGGTCATGATCTTCGCCGCGGGATTTGCGAGTGCCCTGACTCCTTGCGTCTATCCCATGATCGGGATCACGGTGAGTATCTTTGGGGCAAAGCAGGCCAAAAGCCGAGCGGAGGCTGCGCTGCTCTCCGGGTCTTTTGTGCTCGGAATCGCGGCTCTATTCACCCCTTTGGGCATGGTCTCAGCGCTTACCGGATCGGTGCTCGGATCCACTAGTGCCAATCCTTGGGTCATGATACCGCTTTCCTTACTCTTCTTTCTCATGGCGCTTTCGATGCTTGGCGCCTTCAACCTGAGCTTACCGGCTGGCCTGCAAAATCGCGTATCGCAACTTGGAGGCAAAGGCTATCGAGGGTCCTTCTTGGTTGGCGTGGCCTGTGGTCTTGTGGCCGCACCCTGCACTGGCCCGGTCCTCACCGTGCTCCTAGCCTGGGTCAGTACGACGCAAAATATGAGTTTTGGCGCCACCTCTCTATTCGTCTATTCACTTGGACTGGGAAGCTTGTTCTTCATCGTGGGAACCTTTGCGGCTTCGCTCCCGAAGTCGGGAGGGTGGCTCGAGCATGTAAAAAGCGCGTTCGGTGTATTGATGTTGGTCTTGGCACTCGACTACGCCTCACCCTTCTTTGCGGAATGGACTTCTTTCGACTTCCCCGCGCACCGGAGCCACTTGTGGGCGGTCGGTGCCGGCATCGCGACGGTCGTAGGAGGAGCCCTCGGCGCAATCCATCTAAGCTACTCTGGAAGCAACGCGCAGAGGATCAGAAAAACCTTGGGCATCATCCTGATGACCGGAGGCATCTTTAGTGCCCTCGGCTGGCTCAGCGCACTCCCGAAGGGCGCTCGAATCGCATGGCAAGAACACTACGCTGCCGCTCGAGAGCACGCTCAACGCAATAAGAAGCCTATGCTCGTCGACTTTGGTGCCTCATGGTGCAAGGCCTGCGAGGAACTCGATCATGAAACCCTTGCCGATCCTCGAGTAGTCACCGAATCACGGCGATTCGTTTCAGTACGTATCGACCTTTCTGCAGGATCCGCGACAGAAGAAGCATGGTCGCTCCTCCGAGACGACTACGGTCAACCCGGCCTACCATTCATCGTACTTCACGATCGGGAAGGCCTCGAGGTACATCGGGTGACCGGCCCCCTAGGAGCAGACGACTTTCTGACCATGATGCGGTCCATTGAATGATCGAGGGAGCGCTCCTGCGAATCGGTCATGTAAAATTTGCGGTATCAATGCGTAATTCTACAGAGCATTGGGCAGCTTGCGAAAACATTGGGCAGCTCGCAAAAGCACTGGGCAGCTCGCAAAAGCACTGGGCAGCTCGCAAAAGCACTGGGCAGCTCGCAAAAGCACTGGGCAGCTCGCAAAGACCCATTCAGTCAAAAAAGCTTTGCATGTAGCCTGAGTCCAGCAATCGGCTCGCCCGATCGGTGAGGCTGAGTGGTGCGAAGGTATCCATCATCACCGCCAACTCGTCGGTCTGCTTGGTGCCGATGCTCTCTTCGTAGGCGCCAGGATGCGGACCGTGAGGCAACCCCATCGGATGATGCGTGATGCTACCCGGACCAACACCACGACGGCTGGTAAAGTTTCCGCGCGCGTAGAAGAGAACCTCATCACAGTCCACCGACGAATGCGGATAGGGACACGGGATCGCCTCAGGGTGAAAATCCACCGGGCGCGGCACGAAACTACAGATCAATGCATTCCGGCAGCGAAACGTACCGTGCCAGTCGGGAGGCAAGTGAACCTGGCCCACTCTCGGCTGAAAGCAGAGAATCGGAAACGCCCACGGGTATACGCTCCCATCCCAGCCCACGTTGTCTAGCGGGGGATGCGGTAGGGCAAAGCCATGAAAACGGCCGGCACGCTTGATGAGGATTTCACGAATGCCTTCATCGATCGGACCCTCAAACGCAGGCTTTCGAAAGTCACGATGCGTGTAGGGAGCATCCATTCTCAGTTGACCAACATCATTGCGCCACTTCGGGAGCAAACCAAAACCTTCCGCGCACGTTAGCGAAAGCCAATACTGAGGGAGCGAGGGTTCGAGGAGGAATCGATGCGCGATACCTCTTGGGACAAAGACGTAATCTTCCTGCTCGAAAGCTACGTCTCCTAATGACGTCCTCAGTGTCCCCCTACCCTCGAAGATGAAATAGAGCTCATCCTCATCCGCATTCACATAATAGACCGGATCATTCTGGGTGGGGCAGACCACAGAAACGCAAACATCTTGATTGAACATCAGCGGCATTTTCACATCGATCGCAGCGCCTTCGGGCCGCTCGCGCAGCGAGTGAAGATGACATTTCTGCAGTGGAACTTCAGCTGCCGCGACCACATCACCAAAGCCATGGTTCAACTCCACCGGGCGATGGAGATGCGGCCGATATTGGTGATAGGTAATGGTATAGGGGCCGTCAAAACCACGACGGGTCACGCACTCTTCGTGCAAAAGCCCGCCGTCTTCGTTTCGGAGTTGGATGTGGTGTTTTTTTGGAACGTCACCTGCAACGATGCGTTCCAGCATCACTTAAGGCCTTGTTGTTGCTGACGTTCGATACTCTCGAAGAGCGCTCGGAAATTGCCGCCGCCAAAGCCCTGATCGCCTTTGCGCTGAATCACCTCAAAAAAGAAAGGTCCCGCGCTTGCGTCGTCGTGAGTACCTGCGGAGTCCTCGAGAAATATCTGTAAAAGATAACTACGCTCTCCATTTCCATCGACGAGAACCTCCAGCTCCTTTAGTTCATCGATCGACTCGTCGATGCTGCCGATTCCTAGGGAGTCGATCCGGCCGGGAAGCATCTCGTAGTACGCCGATGGAGTTGGAAAAAAACGAACGCCCCGTCCTTTCAGCCCCCGAACAGCCGACAAGATATCCTTCGCCGCGATGGCTGCATGCTGAATTCCATCTCCTCGCTGATCTTCGTAAAATACGTTGATCTGTGAGCTCTGAAATTGAGGACGCATCGGTTCATTGTTGGCAAATTTTACGCCGCTGACCGGATCCCACATGACGCGTGAGCGGAGCCCTGAACCCTTCTGATGTGCTGAGCCATTCTCTTGTGTTGCGCCGTCCTGAGGGAAGGACATCACATCGTTCGTATGAAACTCGATGTCCCAGTAGGACTCAAAACCAAGTACGTGCTCGAGCCAGAGAAGCGTGGGAGACATCGTTTCAAAGTTACTGGTAACGTGATCGAACGACTGAAAACCAAAGGTGTTCACGCCTCCCAAGGGCTGCTCGTACCGATCGATGCCGGGCATCAGTCCCTGGTAGCTTGATCGTTGAATAAAACGAAAGGTCGAACTGCCGAAGGGAGTGGTGATCGAAAACGTGCGCATCGAGCCAAACTCATCCTCAAGCGTCTGAATTTCGTCGATCGGAGTTCCGCCGCGCCGATCAAGCAATGCAAAGGTACGCTCGATGTCTTCGACCTCAAATATCAGGGCGCCCACCCCGTCTGGATGACGCTGCAGCCAGCGTGCGGCTCGACATTCAGACGTGAGCGGCTGTGAGCACAGGACGCGACAGGCACCCGCCTCAAACACAAGAGAGCGTTGCCCCCCTCGAGTCTCCAGCTCGTCGGAGCTTTTGGCCACTTCGGCAAAGTCTAACTTCCCTGTGTAAAACGCGCGACTACGCTCCAAATCGCGCACGTAATAGTGAAGCGCTTCAAGCTTTTTGATACCCAACGACTCAGTCTTAACCACGTGCTGCTCACTTTCGCCTTATGACCAAAAACCCTACAGCAAAACCCTTAGGGCCAAAACTCAGCGCTCAGTCTGCCATCTGAGAGAGCTGTTTTGTTCATGTAAACCTGTCTTGCGAGGCTGCGCTCCGGTGCGTCCTACAAACCCTCTGGTCGATGCTGCCGAAGAGTGTCCGCCCGAGACCATCCACACACTCGATGCGCACCTCGTCCCCTTCACGCAAAAACGGTGTCTCTGCTTGACCCGACTCGAGAACCTCGCGCATGCGTCGCTCCGCAAGACAAGCCACACCTCGGGACGGCTCTTTGTTGCTTACGGTGCCGCTTCCCAGGATGGTTCCCGCGGTAAAACTACGGGTTCGACAGAGATGCTCGATGAGCTCCAGGAAACTAAAGTGCATTTCAGGACCCGAATCCAGTTCGCCTATGCGGGTTCCGTTCAGTTCGACAAGCATCTTTGAATGCAGTCTACCTCCGACCATGAGTCCTTCTAAATCCGCGGGCCGAACGGCCCAGGGTGAATAGGCAGTTGACGGCTTGCCTTGAAAAAACCCAAACCCTTTCTTCAGTTCAGAAGCAATTACATTCCGTAGGGAGACGTCGTTACACATCATCACCAGAAGAATGTGCTCACTCGCCTCACTGGCCTTGGTACCCTGAGGGGTATCACCCAAGACAACACAGAGCTCACCCTCAAAATCCAAGCCAAAGTCTTCTTCGATCAGTGGGATTGGATCGCGTGGACCGAGAAGCGTTCCGCTTCCGCCTTGGTACACGAGTGGGTCGGTGCGCAAAAACTCTGGAACGGCAACGCCTCGAGCCCGACGCACCAGCTCGATATGATTGATGTACGCCGACGCATCCACCCACTCGTACGCTCTAGGCAAAGGCGCACAAAGCGCACGCTCGTCCAGAGGCTCTCCTTCGAACGTACCGCACTCGAGCCGGGCAGCTACCTCTTCCAAACGAGTCGAAACCTCAGGCCAGCGATCGAGCGCGGTCTGCAGGGTCGGGGCGATTTCCGGAACCTTGGCAAAAGAGCCGCCGTCTGATCGAATTACGACAAGTGTTCCGTCCCTGCCTCCAGTTTTGAGAGTACCGAGTCGCATTGAATTTGGGCTAGTGCAGCTCACGAAGCGCCGCAAGCTTCTTTTTAGGCGCGTGATCGCTGGAATTCCCCGGAGGGTGAGGGGCCTTGAATCGGCTCTTCAAAGAGCGAGACCCTCCATCGCCGCTTGGCCTTCCTCCGCTGGAAGCTGAGCGGGACCCTCCATCGCCGATTGGTCTTCCTCCGTTGAAGCCAGCGCACCGCCCTCACCCTGCAGGCTCAATATCGGTAAAAGCATCGAGCGAATCGCCTTTTTGTGGCGGTCGAGCGATACTTGCTGCGTCAGAGAGTCCGTCAAAGCCGCCGCTCTCGCCAGTGCATGGGGTATGCGCTGACGGTCCGTTCGGTATGCCTCGATCACGTAGGAGAGGGATTCTTCCCAAAGCCTCAATGGAGTCTCGGGCCGGGATTCCGGCGCCGAGGGGCCTTCAAAACCAAACTCGATAAATCTCTCGAAGTGCCTGCGCACATCTTGTTCTGAAACAGCAAGAGGTGCATCGAGCGACTCCAGAGCCGCTGTCTCTTCGCCCGCGAACCCGGTAGTCTTCAGGCGAGAAGGAAACAACTCTGCGGCCCCTGCCGGGTAGCGCGAGGCTCTCGATGGAAAGGACTTTTTGAGGACGGTTTCCCGGCGGCGGTTCCCGGGGGACGTCGCTTGCCTATCGGTCTCAATTGGAACGAGGTGGGTATGGTAGTAAAGCTGACGGAAAATTTTACCGTAGATCGAACTCGAGGGGCTTCCGCGGACGATCTCCGCAAGTCCCTGATAGCGACGCATGTCAGTGGGCGCCGAAACGCTGCGTATGGATGTAATAAAACGATCCCACTCTGCCACGTATCCCGAAAAGTAGGCGCGACGCAGAGCTACTTGGTCGAAGCGTTGTTCTTGATCGAAGCATCGCTCCCCCAAAACCCAGCAGTCTCCTCGAAAACGTTCTACGGGCTCGACAAGGAGCTCGCGCACCTTTTCCTCATAAGCCCGGCGGGTGAATGCCCCCCGGATCGATTGGGAGGCTTGGACCGAGGTCGGGGCACCACCCAGCAGGCGCGTAAGACTTAGGTCGTATCCTTTACCGTCTAGTTCGGAGATGATTTGCGATAGAGCAACCTCCGCAAAAGGAACGTCGAACAGGGCGTTTCGAACCGCATCGACCGCAGCCGCATGACGCGCAAAACCGAGCTGTGGAGCATGTTTATAAATACGGAGATAACTTCGGACTGCACTTTGCATAGGTTGAAGCCGCCGTTCCTGCTCCGGGACACGCACCGCGAGCGACCACTTTTGCGTGATGACTGCCGAAAGCCAGCGCTGATGTGCGTCGAGGATCGTCTCGACTTCAGTCGCTTTGGATAACGTGAGGAGGAGATAAAACCGCAGCCGCTCGTAGACGCTCCAGTATTCGAGTGCACTGATTCGAGCGTACTGGGCGCTAGTGCGTTGTGAAAAGGCATTCAAATAGGCCATCTCTCCCTCTAGTAGAGGAAGCAATACAGCACGCCGGTAAAGACGCGCAAAATAGCCTCGGATATGCGGTGCAACTTCATTTTTCGCGTGCATTCCAGTCGTCGAACTGAGAAGAGATGCAGTATCGAACTCCCGCATCAAAGACAGCAGTGGTTGAAATGCCTGAGGCTGAAGAGCGGACTGAGCAGGCACGAGAGTAGAACTGCCTTGCAAAACCTGGTCAACTCGAGTCAGTAGGTGCATGTTGCGACCGTAAGAGAAAAGAGAAAGGCATGAAACACATAGTGCGACGCCAACTATGCTTCCTAAAATAGCGTGCCGTACTCGACGCTGCCGCCTTTGTTCTGTGGGCGTGTAAACTAATGAATGGAAATCAGAAAATACAACCTTCAGGAATAAGTCGCGCAGAAAAAAAATTTCTTGGCTACTGCGACCTCTCGGCGGCCTATATTCGGCGATTCCGAGGGTGCCTGCGATTTGGCCCCTGATCCGATCGATAGGACGACCATCCTGAGTCGCGCTTGTAAAATACACGCCTCGCATTCGGGGCGGTTCCTGGAATGCGTTCTCATGAAATAGTCGTTCTACAAACTCCAGGGTTCTTTCTCGAAGAACACCTAGCTGTTGTGGAAATGAGTAAACCCCTTCTCGATCTTCTAACGGTACAGCCGGTCCAAGTCGCTTAAGTACGCTCGTTTCAGTACTCTGTTCGAGTTTATGGAGCGATCGAGCGATGCGCTGTAGGGCCGCCTGAAAAGAAAGTGACCCGGGAACAGTCGCTCCCCATATTTGCTCGCGTGCCTCAGCAGGCATGCGCTTGAACGTCTCGCTAAATCCGGGGATCAAATCGAGCTTTGCAACAAGAACATAGACTGGGAGGGTGATTCGCGACCGTTCGCGTACATCATCGATTCGATCCCTAATTTTATCAGCACGTTGCCGGAGCTCATCCCGTCGCCCAAGCAATTCAGCGGCAGAGATCGCCACGACGATGCCGTGTAGCGGCCTGCGGGGACCCTTCTTCGTGAGCACTTGGAGAAAGCAGTGCCATTCATCACG
>JBCCEA010000024.1:0-63069 GCA_039030515.1 Myxococcota bacterium
CCTCGCTAGGCCTGAACGACCGCTTGCCACCTTGCTCCTCGTCGTCAGGTACCGACTCGTACCCTCCTCCTCCTCGCTTCGGGGGCGCTGGCCGTTCCGACCCATCGAGACGCGCTGGGCCGAGGAGCGAAGGCGTACTTTGAGTACGTTGAGCGACGAGCATCGGAGGTAAGCCGCTGTTTGGGCCGACTCAGCGACCACACGCCAGCGGGCCTAGGTTGGTTCAAACAGCCAGCGCCCCCGAAGCACAGGAGCGAAGGCGTACTTTGAGTACGTTGAGCGACGAGCATCGGAGGTAAGCCGCTGTTTGGGCCGACATAGGCCCGCTGAAATAGCAAGAGGGCGACGCTGGGCTAACCAACGCCGCCCTCCGGGGGCCTCTCACCGCTTCTTGGTGAAGAGGATCGTCGGACTAATCTTCGGACCTAGTGAGTGGTGAAAAGCCCCTGGTACAAGTACTGTGCATCTTGCTTACTCCCCCGGCAGTGCCGGCGCTCTGGGGTCTCTGGGCTCGTCCTCACGCCAGACGCAACTCAGAGCGTTCCATGGTAGGAAGCGAGGACCGAATCGCCCTCGCTCCGCTTCAAATGGCAAGTTTCCATTGCTGGATTTCGCACCAATGCGGGGCCGAAGCCCAACTGCCAATGGGCTCCGCGACCTCGCCCTATTCGCGCGATCGCTCACGTTTCAATGGTACCCATCTACTGGGCATCCGGCCAGGGTCCTGTGTGGGTTCGAGGTAAATCTTCTGCGACATCTTGGAATTAATAAGTGATTCCGGCGTGCTTCCTCTTCTGGGCGCCAGGGCTTTCATCCACTCACGGCAGCGGCGGGGAGGATTCACCGCTGGGTGAGCACGTCTCATCGCTGCAGAAACTGGAGAAATTCATGCAGTCGCATCACATCAGGCACGAGAAAGCCCTCGTCTACTATTTCGAGAATGCCCAAGCGGGACAGTCGATGGATCACCGACAGGACCTCTCGCTCCCGGGCTTGGGTCTGCTCACAAATGCCGCGACTGTCGACTGTCACAAGCACGCTTGAATCTCCCTGTGGCCTACCGTTGAACTCAGCTTCCCGAGCAATGCAGAGGATGATGCGCGCCTTGGGGTCGCGATTCATGAGGATTTCGATCAGGGCGTCTGCGGAATCGAGCCGATGGGCCAGCTTTTGAATCAGGCGAACCGCGATCTCTGCATTACTCGAGATCATAGTTTCAAAGGTCTGGGCGTCGAGCTCGAGCAAACGGCTGTCCTCGACAACCTGGGCGGTGGCGGTTCGGCTTTTGTGGTTGAGTAACGCCATCTCGCCTAGAAACTCTCCACTGCCGAGCCGGGCCAGGGTTCGCTCCTCGTCGCGAATCCTTTTGGTGATCCGCACCGTTCCAACTTGAACCACGAACATGGTGTCCCCGGGGTCTCCCTCACGGAACAGCACGGTTCCCGCGGGGCACTCTCTGCCAAACCGAGCGAACAATCGATCGTCAAGCGTCATCAGCAAGCTCAATGTTAACCTGGACGTCGTAAGCCCGTCAAAGGCGCCGCAGCCAAACGCGTTGTCAAAATGCGCTGGGTCCATAGGCCTGGGGCTCAGCCGCGATCTCCGAGAGGGTTTGAGCCGTAAAGGGCGCAGCGTTCTTATCGATGGCCAGCTGGGTCCTGAGCAATCGTAGATCGCTCGGTCGATCGATATCGTACCAGGGCGGCAACAACCGGGCGCTGCGGGTCGCGAGCACATCGGAGAGGGTATGCGGACTCGACCACCGTACGCGTTCAAATCGAGGCGCGCTGTCTCGGGCGGCCACAAGATAAAAGCCGCCGTCTGCGCTGGGGCCAAAGACCAGCGGGGCGTCTCTTAGCGCTTCGATGGCCATCGAGAGAATACGTTTCGGCAGCGTCGGAGTATCGGTGCCAACCAAAAGACCAGCGCCTTGTTTTTGCAACATGACCTGAAGACTTTGCGTCATGCGCGCTCCCAGATCTCCGGTCGACTGCAGCGCCGTCTCAATGCCGGCATGCGAGGCGATCTCGTCGAGCTCAGCGGATGGACGCGATTTCCAAAGGCAGACGCGCACCCCAACAAGCGCCTTGAACTTCTCGAGGGTATCCAGAATGAATGCTCGGTGAAGACGGGCTGCGTCTTGATTCGATACGAGCGTCGTGAGCCGGGTCTTGGTCTCACCTGGAATCGGTGGTTTGGCAAAAACCGCGGCCGGAATTGAGGTCGCGTTCAAGTAGGAAGCCGGATACGCACCTGGTGGGGATTCCGGGTGCATCAAATAAGGTGTCGCGCCACCAGGTAGAGGATCTTCGATCCTGCGCTGACGCTGCCGCGCACCGTTCCGCTCACCTTCGACTGCCCGATGCGGCGACGGTAAGACACCGGAACTTCCGCATAGCGAATCTGACTTTTGGCGGCCTTGATCTGCATCTCGACCGTCCAGCCATAGTTCATATCCTGCATGTTCAGCCCGATGAGGGTCGCGTAGCGAATCGCGCGAAAGGGCCCGAGGTCGGTATACCGCACCCCGTAGAGCAGACTCAGTAAGCGGGTGGCAAGGGCATTACCAAAACGTTGCTGAGGCGTGAGCGCACCCCTCTCACGCATGCCCCTGGTGCGGCTTCCCACCACGAAATCGACTTCACCGCGACGGATGGGCGCCACGATCTTCGGCATCTCTTCGGGTAGATCACTGAAGTCTCCGTCGAGAAAGACAACGACATCGGGAGGATCCGAACGCAGGTACTCCAGTGCTTTAAGGCAAGCAGCCCCGTATCCGCGCCTGGGTTCCTGCACCACCACTGCACCGGCCCGCTCCGCAACCACAGCGGTGGCATCGGTAGACCCGTTGTCGGCGACGATGATCTGACGCACGGTGTCCGGTATCGCATTCAGGACCTTCGGCAGCGCCTCTTCTTCATTGAGTGCGGGAATGACGACATCGATTCGCATGGGCAGGTTATAGAGTGGCCTTTCAGACGCCCATCCTAGCTCTGCCGAAGCGCAAGGGGTCTAAAGTTCTGAGCGAGGAGACAGAATCTTCAGCGGGTCGATGGCGTCGCCGTCCCTGAGCCACTGGAAATGCAGCCGAGCGCCGCGCGAAGCCCCGGTGGAGCCGACCTCTGCGAGTATCTGCCCTTTCGCCACGTAACTGCCCGGAGGCACGTGGATCACGCTGCAGTGCGCATAAACGCTCATCTCGCCACTCGGATGCAGGACCATCGCGGTATTGCCGAGGTGCGCCATCGTGCTGTCCGCGTAGACCACGAGTCCGTGATCTGCAGCTCGGATCGGCGTGCCTTCACGAGCAGACCAGTCCACCCCTCGATGGGACAAATGGGCGTTCGTCTCACTGCCCGGCTGAAACCCGCGGATCAATACGCCCTGCGGGAGCGGGTGGTGCATCGCCCCTCCACCGGGGACGCCTTGAACCGCATCGAACCATTCCGGTCGTACGCCAGAGCGAAGCAAGTCTAACGCGGCCTCATGGGTCCCCAGTCCCAAGTCTTCGGCGCGCTGCCGGGCGCTTCCTCTTGGCAAAACTTTTCTGGGTTCCTCAAGCTCTCGAAATGCCGTCGTCGATGACCCGGCTGATTCGGAGCGGGCACCTGAAACGCTGCGACTCTTGGTGTGGGAAGGTGGGGGGGCCGCATTGGCAGTCCATTGCGGAATGGTAGACAGGATCAGCACGTCGATCGTGCCAAGGAGCGCCATCAGGGGCAGCCATCGTTTTCGTTGTTCCGCCATCTCCACCAAAGCTTCGAACGATAGGTGGTGCAACTTGAGCGGACTGTAGCGATATGCCCCCACCGTGTTGCGACGCGTCTCGGTCTTGCTATTGATACGCTCTTGTCGATGCCACGTACCATTCACTTTGTATCCCTCGGCTGCGCCAAAAACCGCGTGGATACCGAAGTGATGCTGGGCGTTTCCGACAATGCAGGATTTCAGCATGTCGGTAACCCAGAAGATGCGGAGGTGGTGGTCGTCAACACCTGCGGATTCATCGGTCCGGCAAAAGAAGAGTCGATCGAGACGATCTTGGAGATGGCGCAGCTCAAGGACGCGGGGACGTGCAAACAGCTCGTGGTGACCGGTTGCCTCGCACAGCGATATGCCGATGACCTCGCCAAGTCCCTACCCGAAGTCGACCATTTTCTCGGCTCGAGCGATATGCTGCGGCTGGCGGCCGTACTTCAGGGAAAAGCCCCAAGAGTGCAGGTAGGCAACCCCGCAGACTACGTGCAGTCGAGTCAGGACCCAAGACTGCTCTCCCAGAGAGGCTACAGCGCTTACCTCAAAATCGCAGAGGGATGCAATCGACGTTGCAGCTTCTGCGCCATCCCTTCGATCCGAGGGCTGCAGCGTTCGCGTTCGGTACGCGACCTCACTGCGGAAGCCCAACGCCTCGCCGATCAAGGGGTTCGAGAGCTGAATCTTGTAAGCCAAGACACAATCGCTTACGGACGCGATCGAGACGAGCGACCGGATCTGAGCGATCTGCTCGAGAGCCTCGGCACGGTCTCGGGGATCGAGTGGATTCGGCTACACTATCTCTATCCGGAAACCCTCAAGCCTCGTTTGATTGAGCTACTGAGGGATCACCCTCGGATTCTCCCGTACATCGATATGCCGCTGCAGCATGTATCCGACCCGATGCTGCGTAGGATGCGCCGAGGCCACGGGGGCGATCGGATTTACAAGGTTGTCGAAAGGCTCCGAAACGCCCTACCCGACCGGGTATTTCGCACGACTTTTGTCGTGGGCCATCCTGGTGAAACAGCGAGTGATTTCGAGGAGCTGATGCGGTTTGTTGCCTGGGCAGAATTCGACCACGTGGGCGTATTTCAATACTCGCACGAAGAAGGCACCCATGCCGGCGATATGGAGCACGACGTCGATGCCGCGATCGCTCTTGAGCGCTGTGAGCGCTTGATGGATCTTCAACGTGAGATCAGTCGGCGCAGGCTTTCCTCTCGAGTAGGTGAACGTCTGAAGGTGCTCGTCGAAGGGATCAGCGAAGAGAGCGAGTTACTGCTCGAGGGACGCTACTGGGGTCAGGCGGCGGATGTGGATGGAACGATCTATCTCGCCAACGGCTCGGCCACTCCGGGCAGCTTCCGAGAGGTTCTGGTGACCGCTGCGACCGAGTACGATCTGGTGGCGGATATGCTCTCTGAGGATGGCGTGCACGATACTCCCGAGCACATCACGTTTGAGGGCTCAGTGCATACCGCGTCAGCCCATACTGCGATCGAAAGCAGGCCCAGAGTTCGGCTTCCCGTGCTCTGAAGCTACCTCCGCCTCGAACGAGGGTCGCATGATCAAGTCTGACCGGTGTTGCCTTGAATCTTTTCGCCAAGAAAGGCCCCAGGGAGCGTGACCATGACGCCGAGCAGGCCTCCGGTAATGTAGGCCAGCATGGAAAGTTCATACACGTCTGCGATCCACCAGAGATAGGCGATCGTGGGCAACACGGCGATCATCGCGCCTACTGCGGGTTCGAAGAACGTCTTTCCCGGTGAAATCATGCCGACGATGATCCCTCCGAGGAACCAAAGCCCGGCCGAGATGAGCAACCCCGGCAAACCCTGTGGGTCGTAAGCATCGATCACGAGAGGCAAAACGCCCAGGATCACTGTCTGAAGCAACATGTAGATCGAAAAGGAAATAAACACCCATTTCCACTCGAATCCATCCTGCTGGTTTTGCCGGGCGAGGAGTTCGTCATCTTCGTACTCGGATCGAATTTCTTCGATCCTGGCGCCGCAAGAATTACAGCGTTTCGCATTTGCGGGGTTCTTCGCACCGCACACGGCACACACGATTTGGTCGGGGGCTGCCATCACCAACTCCATCTGCCTGGGCGCAAATGGCCAGGAAGCGCCCCTAGTCTCGCCGCAGCAGGCCATCGAGTGCAACCATTTCGACTAGAAGCTGAAAAGATCGCCCACGCATCCCCACACCGCTCTTAGTATATCTCGAAATGTCGCGCAGAGGATGGTTCGAGCTAAGCGACGACGGGTGGCGCAATCTCGCGACCTCTCGACCCATCGGCAGATTGCTGCTTGAAGCGGTTCAGAACGCGTTCGACGAGAACGCTGCGCATGTGCAGGTCGGACTCTCTGAATCCGCTATCTCCGTGGAGGACAACGGTCTCGTTGGATTCGAGGACGACCGTCTGATCTACACCTTGTTTCTGTCCACCAAGCGGGACGATCCAGAATGCCGGGGCCGGATAGGTCGCGGACTCAAAGAACTGATCGCCGCGGTGGACTCCGCCACAGTGGAAACCGCTGTAAGCACGGTGCAATTTGACGAAAACGGTAGAATTCGACTTCCGAATTCACGAACCGACGGGACACGAATCACGCTACGCCGATCGTTTACCCCCGAGGAACTCGCCGAGGCTCGAAGATTGCTACAGCTGTGTATTCCACCAAAAGGTACCCGGCTCATCGTCGACCGGGAGACCCTGAAGCGACCACAACTCTTTCTTTCACTGACCGGAGAGCTGGAATCCATTGCGGTGGAGCGTGGAGTGGAACGCGCCGAAACCGCCACGACTACGATCGCCCTCTACACCCCCAACGATGGGTGCACACCTCATCTCTTCGAAATGGGGGTGCCTATCGCAGCCTGGGAGGTTCCCTGGCACGTGGATGTCGGACAGAGGGTGCCTCTGATTCAGGGTAGGGACGGGGTGCCGGAACGCTTTCGCTTGCAGGTGCAGGCGACGCTCTTGGAGGCCATGGTTCATTCGTATCTCAACCGTAAGGAGCTCAAAGCGAACTGGGTCCACGAGGTGATCGGCCGTTGGCCGCTGAGCAGTTCGGTGCTGGATGCCTACTGTTCGCGAGCGTTCCCACGAGGCGCCATTCTCGGTGGTACCCGTAGAGCCAACGACCGTGCGAAACAGCTGGGCGCACACGTGATCGACGTCTCGGCGGTGCCCCACAAAACCTATCTGACCTTGGGTCGGGTTTTGGAATACGCCGACGACTACGTGAGGCGTCGTTCCATCGAGTTTCTGGGAGAAGACGTCGATCCTACCGAGTCGCAGCTAAGGTTTGCGGCAGCCGTGCGCTGGCTAGCACGTCGCATTGCGGGCAGAGTCGTGCGCATCCGCTTCTTTGCGAGAGATCCAAACGATGCCGGACTTATCGAAGACGCAACAACGGACCCTGACGCACGGATTATTTCCTTCAACGTCCGGGGTCCACTCTGTTTTGAGGACATTCTCGAACCGACCACGCTCGGAGTGGTTCTGCATGAAATGGCCCATTTGGAGACGCCTGAGCATGGACACCGATTCATCGATCGACTGCAGTTCTTGAGCGGCCAAATGGTCAAGCTGGTGATCGAGGCTGATGCGGGGTTCGCAGACAGGCTTCGAGCTGGCGATCCGGACACCTCAAGGGAAACCTAGAAGAGACCAGGCCGTTCGCAGCCCGGGAGACAGCGTTCGGAGACGTCTCGGGGCAGGAGGCGATCAATGTGCCGAAGGATGCCTCACGACACGCACATGAATGATAAGACAGGCGATCACGCTCAAGGCGGCGAGACCCTGACTCAGAGTGATCGAGAATATTGTGATCGCCTGAGCATGTTCCGCCCGAATCGAATCGAATCCGATTCGAAAAAAAGCGTAAAGCATGAGCACGATAAGAAAGGCTTGTCCACGGTATTGGCGATACTGCTGTAAAATCATCCCGATCAAAAAGAGAAATCCTCCGAGCGCGGCTTCATAGAGCTGTACGGGATGAACCGAAAGAGAATGGGACGCATCGGACGCGAGTCCGTAGTGCGTTACGTGATGGGCGAAGACAGGTGAGCCGTTGGTACGGAACGGCGCAATCGTGTCGTCGCCCGAGGGTGGCCATGCCGGAAAGCGCCCCAGCTCCGCAAGCCATTGAGGTGCCTGCTCGGGTAGTGGACGTCCAAAATCACAACCATAAAGGTAGCAGCCGACGCGGATAAAGAGCACGCAGGCACCGACCATTGGTGCCGCGACGTCGGCCCAGGTACCAAAATCCACGCGATGACGTCGGCAGTAGAGGAAGGAACTAAGCGTTCCGGTCAGCAAACTCCCAAAACCGAGTATTCCGCCGCGATCCAGTTCCAACCAGTGGTCTAGAGACCGAAACTCGGATGCGTGTTCGAGAGCAAAAAGCAGATGCCCACCGATAAGACCCGCGAGGACACTCGCCCAAAATGCATCCACCATCCAGCCTCTGGGTAAACCCTCCTCTTCAGAACCGAAGTGGAGTACGAAGTACCAGGACATCAGGATCGCCAGGAAGAGCGTGACGCTGTAGCTATGAAGAGGAAGGATGCCCCAAGGAGTTGGAAGTTCGAGAAGCGTGGGATGCATCGTAACTTTGGAGCCCGCAAACGGGCTCTTCAAAGCAAGGTTGTCTCGTGTTCGCCGTAACGACCAGCCATTCGAACCTAATGTGTCGAACTTCCTATGACTCGGTTTCGGGTCGGCGTGAAAACGCGTGAGTCAGCTGCAAGCGTACGGGGAAGTTCGTCATACTTGCAGCTGGTCTGTTCGGGAGTAGGGCAGATAACGGGGCAGGAACAAGCAGCTCGAGGCGCCGGATCGCATCTAAACGGCAGCTATGCCTGAAGCGTCGACGCGCCTGCCGTGTCCTCAGCCTCCACCGTATACTGGACCATCATCACGTTTTTCATCGCGATCGCGTTCTCTGCTGTCATCGCGTTCTCTACTTCTACTGCGCTCTCTGCTGTCATCGCGTTCTCTACTTCTACTGCGCTCTCTGCTGTCATCGCGTTCTCTACTTCTACCGCGTTCTCTGCTGTCATCGCGTTCTCTACTTCTACCGCGTTCTCGGGCGACGCTGACGTTGATGCGGCGTCCCTCGAAATCTTTGTCGTTATACTCTTCGATCGCCTTCTCGGCGTCTTCCTTGGCGGCAAACTCTACGAAGCCAAATCCTCGGGAATCACCGGTGTCGTGATCGACGATAACTTTGGCCGAGAGCACTTCGCCAATCTTGTTGAAATATTCGTGAAGACTCTGGTCGGTGGTTGAATAGGAAAGCCCCCCGACAAACAATTTCGATGACGATGACATGTAGTTTACCTATCTGGCGCTTCTTACAAAAACGAAGGTGATCGGACCGTCTGCTGAGCGAGCGCTACTTCAACACCCGAACTTCCGCTTTTACGGAAGCGCCCTCGAAGACTAGACAGCGAAGAAGCGCGGAATTGCACGTCTCATCGTCCAGTCCCCAGGAATGGCGCCACGCTAGCAGGTGCATCTAGAAAGTTCAATCGACTCAGAGCCGGACCTCTGCAAGTCATCAGCTAAGCAACCAACCCCCAGCGCCCCCAGCACGCCTCGCTAGGCCTGAACGCCTGCTTTCCTCCCATGCTCGGAACTCGAAGTAGCCGAACTACTCCTTCGCTCCTGCGCGTGCGGGGCGCTAAGCGTTCAAACCCATCGAGACGCGCTGGGCCGAGGAGGACGAGCGTACTCTGAGTACGTTGAGCGACGAGCACCTTCGGTCAGCGGATGTTTGGGCCGACATAGGTCCGCTGGGAGGCAGCGGATGTTTGGGCCGACCTAGCCCCGCTGCAGGGCGGCTCGCATGATGTCCACAGGAGCCCCCTCCCCGCCAAACCAAGTCTCAAACGCGATCGCGCCCTGGTAGAGAAGCATCCCCAAGCCGTCTACGGTCTTGAGACCGAGACGGCGGGCAGCCGCAAGCACTTGAGTTTCTAGTGGTTCGTACACCAAATCGATGACGACCGCCGCTTGCGGCAGGTGATCGAGCGGCAGCGCATCCGCAAACGCTGCTGCTTCCTTCGGACCCTGCAAGGGTGCGCTGGTGGCCTGAACCAGTAGATCGCAGTGGGCCATGCAGGACTTGAGATCGAGCAAGGAAACCGGAGTTGGATCGATGGCCGATAGGGCTTGATAGTCTTGAAGCAGAGCTTGCGCCTGTTCCGGTCGCCTGGCGGCGATCTGCACCGTTGCGGCCCCAGCTTCCGTAAGTCCAACTGCAGCAGCTCGAGCAGCTCCGCCCGCACCGATCACCACAACTCTGGCGCCTTCGATCGCGACCTCGGCGCGCTCCAGCGCTCGGACAAGTCCGCGGGCGTCTGTGTTGGTGCCCACAAGCCGGTCTCTGTCGCGAAAGATGGTATTGACGGCTCCGATGCGGGTGGCGATCGCATCTACTTCGTCGAGCAGCGAACGTACCGTTTCCTTATGCGGTACCGTCACGTTGACTCCGTGGATGCCAAGGGCACGAAGACCCCGCATCGCTTCAGTCAGCGACTCAGCGGCCACCTCGAAGCGACCGTAGAAGCCTTCGATGCCTTTCGCCTGAAGCGCAGCATTGTGCATGGCTGGAGATCTACTGTGCGCCACGGGACATCCCAGGACGCCGAGCAAGAACTCTGTTTTGTGGGTACTCATGGGGTCGCCTCATTCGTGGTGGATCGTCTCCACCCGCGTATTCAATGTGCCGCTTGCCAGACGAATCTGCATACCGTCGCCTTGGTCTACCTGACGTGAGCTGAGGATGGCTCTTCCGGTGTCCTCATGCAGCGCGATCGCGTATCCCCGAGCAAGCACCTTGAGCGGAGACATCGCGTCGAGCCTTGCGGTGAGTTCGGTGAGACGACTGCGCCTGTGTGCGAGCACGATCCGAATCGACTGCAGCCGCTGCGCTGACTCCGCCATCCGCCGCGCCCAGTGGACCAGCTGAACCGGAATCGTTGCACGAAGCCTTGACTCGAAGATCTGCATCCGTTTGCGATCTTCGAGCAATTTGCTCCGCGGGGCGTGCTGACGGAGTCGAATCTCAAGACGGCCAAAGACTTCTTTTTTTTCGGCAACCGATCCCTGAGCGCATCGAGCCAGCCGCGATCGCAATTCAGCGACCGATCGACGAGAACGTTCGATGCGCCGCCTCGGATCGGAAAGTGCGTACTGCGCGCGCTCGATTTTGACGCGTGCTCCCTCGATTCGGTGTTCCATCGCACGCTCGAGATTTCGCGCGCCACTGCGGAGCTGCATCTGCAGGGTGTCCATCTCAGGTGTGATGCGCTCAGCCGCATTTGAGGGGGTCGCCGCACGCGCATCGGCAACCAGATCGACCATGGTGGTGTCGGTTTCGTGTCCAACCCCGGTGATCACGGGCGCCGGAAACGCAGCGACGGCCCGCGCCACATATTCATCGTTGAAGGCCGCTAGATCTTCCAAACTACCGCCTCCGCGGGTAAGGAGAACCACGTCGAGATCACCCAACTGGGCAAGCCGCTCGAGCGCTTCCAAAATCGAACGCACCGCCTGGGCTCCCTGCACCTGACAGGGAGAGATGAGCCAAGTGAGGGAAGCTCGTGCTCTTCCTACCCTCAGGACATCGCGCAGAGCGGCTCCTTCCCGACTGGTCACAACCCCGACTCGTCGGGGCAGGAGCGGCAGCGGCCGCTTGCGCTTATCGTCAAATAGCCCCTCAGTTTTCAGCTTCTTCGCGAGGGCACGTAGGGTACGCCTGAGTTCCCCATCACCCGAAGGAAGCGCGGTGCGTGCCTGTAGCTGGTAGGTCCCGCGGGCTTCGAAAAGTGTGAGTGGCCCGCGGACCTGAATACGGGCACCTCGCTCGAGCTTGGCTCGAGTTTTCGATGCATCGCCGCGAAACATGACCACCCTCAACTGGGCAGCTTCCGTTTCGTCATTGAGCGTAAAGTACACATGCCCTGAACCTGAGCGGGAGCAATCACCGATTTCGCCCTCTACCCAAATGCTTCCGTAGCGATCTTCCAGATGTAGACGAACATCGCGGTTGAGTTCCGAGACCCGAAGCGGTCGGTCGTGCTCTGCTTTTGCACTCGACATTCGCCAGACCGTACGCGATCTAGCCTGCAATGCATCCACCGTCGTCAACGTGGGCTGTTGTGGGGCTGGGTTCCAATCAGGGTTCCAAGACTCGATTTCTCTTGGCAGCCTCTGCTCTGCTTCGAGCAAAAGAGGTAGGGACCATCACGCAGACGTCCGAAATCTACGATACCGAACCACTCGGTCCTTCGAACCAAAACCATGCAAATGCTGCGATACGGATTCATACCGAACGCTCACCGGAAGAACTGATGCACAGCCTATTTGAGATCGAGTGCGAGTTGTTTCGCGAGCGGGGGCAGCGATGGTCCGCGCGAACGCTGGATGCAGATTTACTATGGTTTGAAGGAGCACACATCGAGCGAGAGGAGCTCACCGTGCCGCACCGAGAGCTGCAGAATCGAACGTTTGCACTGGCGCCTCTGCTCGACGTCGCTCCGGAGCTGGAGTCGGAACTCGGCCCGGTACTCGCTGCGCACGGAGGACGGCCTCCGAAAAAACTACCGGTGCATGTTGAGGTCTGCGGTCGTGAGCTTGTGGCCCGCGGCGGAGAGCGCCTGGATGTTCTCGCCACCGGCATGCTTGCCCTAGCGCAACGTTTTTTTCCGCTGAAGCGTGCACCGAGTGACTCTGCGATCGAGTGCCGCAGGGAAGATCAAGCGGCTCCGCCGGTTGTCGTGCCGCTTCGTTCGACCACCCAAGCGGGTCTAGTCGACGCCCTGATTGAGACACTGCACTCAGGTCTACGCGTTGAGGAGCTCGCGCTACAGACGAGCTCACTTGGAGTGGTGATAGGTCGAGCGGGCGCTCCTATCGGTGGTCGCAAGCTTGGGGAAAGGGTCGTCCTTCATGAGCGCCCTACCCCGGATGGCTTTGCGGCCTGTTTCCGAGGGATCCCAGAGATTTAATCGCCAAGCCCAGCGCCGGTTTGCTAAAACCATTGGGACCAAGCGAAGAGACGCGCAATCTACAGTTCGGACCCGATAGCAAAGCCATTTGAGCCGGGCAATTGCCAAGATTATTGAGCAATCCCTGCGCCAGGGTGTAGCATCGCGAGAGGCGTCGAGAGGTTTTTGCGATACGGCTTTAGGAAGCTGCTTTAGGGGACAGTTGAATGGCGGACACGCGAAAACATAAGCGCGCCCCGGTTTCGATGAGGGTACGTTTTAAGAGCGCCACCGTCGACGAGTTCATAGAGCAATACAGCACCGACATCAGTCGCGGAGGCATCTTCATCAAGTCGAAAAGCCCGATGTCGGTCGGTACGCTGCTCAAGTTTGAATTTCAGCTCAAAGATCAGTCTCGACTCATCCACGGCGTAGGACGGGTCGTTTGGCAACGTGACCCCTCCGGCTCGACCGAGGCCCTGCCTCCGGGGATGGGGATCAAATTTATCAAAATGGACCCGGAAAGCCGGGGTCTCGTGCAGCAGATCGTCGACCAGAGAGGGGACAGTCCCGGCTCTTTTGAGGAGGGCACCGAAAAGAGTTCCTCTTCGGGTAGCTTCTTTCCTGAGAGCGCACCTGCCGTGCAGCCGGCGCCAGAAGATCGCACCGCGGTCCGGCACGCCAGTGAATTTTTGCAGTCAGCGCTGGGTGAGCTGGAGCCAGTCAAACCGCCCACCACGGCAGGGTCCGGGGCATTTGGCCAACCGGGGCAGCCAAAGTCCAACGCGACTGCGACCAGCCAGCAGTATCTGCAGCGAATGCCGGTGGGGATCGCACCGCCGAGTCGGCATCAAAAAGCAAGTGCGGAGCCCGTCGATACAGAAAGGGCCAGCTCGGAGAAGACCAGCTCGGAAAAGACTGCTTCATACCGAACGACCCCGCCCACCTGGGGTCAACCCGACGCAACGCCACCGACTCAAACTGCAGCAGAAAAAGAACCCGATCTGTTCGAGCCCCCACAAGCAGTGCAGCCACTCGACGATGAGCTATTCGACCCGGAGCCACGTTCCCCCTCCATCGCGCCGCTCGGATCCCTATCGCTTCCTCCGTCTGCGACGCGTAGCTCCAACGCACCACCTCCCACTGAAGACGCTGCGATCGAGGACGACATCGCGGACGAGCTCGCTTCGATATTGCCGGGCCGGTCACGACGCGCGGGCCGATGGCTTTTTCCGCTGGTCAGTGTCGTCGCTGCGGCAGCGGTGATCGGCTATCTGGTATCGGACTCTGAGGGGGGGACGTTTTCTAAATTCAACGCGTTGATCCCCGATGTGGAAGAACCTTCGGGAGCGACTTCCCCGCTCGAGCGGGCAGAAGTGTCTGAGTCGGCGGAAGCTCTTAACGGGCAGGCAACCGCCGCAGAAGACGACGAGTCATCTCCGGACACGAGTAGCGCCGATGAAGCCACCGCGGACATGGATCAGCGCGGGAGCGACCCAGTGCAAGACGGCGCGCGCTACGGAGTGGAGGAACCGACCTTCCAGCAAAATGCACTGCCCGCTGAAGCGCCGACGCCGCCGGATCTTGAGCCCGATTCCCAGGTTGACGTACGGGTCACGGTCAATGTCGGAGGCGCGGAGATTCTCGTCGGGGGCGTAGTCCAGACGCATCTACCCGGCACGGTCGCACTGCCGATCGGCAAGGAGATCGAGATCTCTGTACGCGCCCCCGGTTATCGCACGATTTCAAGGTCGGTCATCGCCACCTCCCGACAGCCCGCGCTGCGATTCAGACTGGAGCAACTCAGGTACGTGTTGCGCGTACACACCAAACCCGACAACGCGCAGGTTCAGGTGGACGGTCGAATGCTCCGCGGAGGGCAAATCCAGTTTCGGTTATCGCGACGTCGCGCCGCCCGCGGTCAAGTTTCATTGGTGGCCATGGCGCCCGGCTTTCGTCGTCTCTCGGAATCGATCCCGCTCACGTCTTTTGTCGACGACGGCACGGCAATGCAGCACTCGATAAGTCTGGAACTCACACCCGCCCAGCCGCGCCGTGCCGCCGGCCCGATGACGGCTGCACCAAGAGTCGAACCTGCGGAATCGACGAACGGCGGGTCGGCGACTAGCGCGTCCCGTGATAACCGGCCGACCTCGAGAGAATCCCCGGCAACTGCTGCGCCAAGCAAATCACCCCCTGCGGCAACCTCGCAGCCGGCGCGCCCAACGCGCGAACCGTCTTCTGACGCGCCCGCCGCAGACCCCTCAGATCGCGAGCCGCCGATCAATCCATTTGAGCCACCGGCGAACCCATTCTGAAACCGAGTGCCCGCGAAGACAGGCGTGAAAGGGTAGATGGATGCTCCAAGCGCCGCGTACGTTTAGGCCAACCAGGACGTGCCGCGGCTCGAGCCTCTTCGGTTTCGGGGAGGACGACCCTTTCGCAAAAGCGTGATCAAGGCGAATCCCGCCACAAAACCGCCTATGTGCGCAAACCAAGCGACGCCGCCCCCAACGCCTCCCAAGGAGGACCATCCGGAAAACACCTGGATGGCAAACCAGACGAAGATAAAAATGTAGGCGGGTAGTTCTACGAACTGAAGGAAGATGAAGATCGGAACCAGAGTTAGCACGCGTGCATGAGGATAGAGTCGTACGTAACCAGCAAGCACACCGCTCACAGCACCTGAAGCGCCGATCATAGGTATTTGACTACTTGGGTCGACCACGATTTGGCCCAATGCCGCTGCCAAGCCGGACAGTAGATAGAAGAGGACAAAACGCTTGCGTCCGAGCGCTTCTTCTACGTTGTCGCCAAAAACGTGAAGAAACCACATGTTCCCGAGAATGTGCATCCATCCTCCGTGAAGGAACATGCTGGTCAGCGGCGTGATGTACGCGCCGAGAGTCACCGCCTCGGGCGCGACCGACCCAGACAGAACCGCCGGAATCACCCCAAAACGCAGATGAAGCATGCGACCAAACGCCTCACCAAACACGAGTTGCGCTGCAAAAACACCGACGTTGGCCCCGATGAAGATGTAGGTTACCCAGGGCTTGCTGCGCGTAGGATTGATATCTCTGAGAGGAATCACTGAGAGAGCGTAGGCGCTGAAACGATGTAATGCGAACGTATTTGCGGGCGACACATCCTCCTATCAGCGACTCGGCTCCTGAATCAGACCACGCGAACTCGACCGCGTCTTGATCGGTTTGTGGTATGCCGACTAGCGTTTTGGATGCATATCGTTATTTCGGACCGGAGGGCGTCCTCTCGAATGCCCTAAGCGGTTTTTCTTTTCGATCGTCTCAAATGCAGATGGCCCAGGCCGTCGACAACGTGCTGCACCGCGATGGAATACTGCTCGCAGAAGCGGGAACCGGAACCGGCAAGACGCTTGCATACCTGCTGCCCGCGCTGCTCAGCGAACGCAAACTCGTCATCTCCACCGGAACCAAAACACTGCAGGATCAGATCGTGAAGCGTGAGATCCCGGCGCTAACCGAAGCGATTGGGGTTCATCCTAAGGTCGAGTGCATGAAGGGTTTGTCCAACTACGTATGCCGGCGGCGATTCCATGAGCTGCAAGTCTCAACGGCGCGTCCGCGATCGCCCAATCTGCCTCTATTGGAGCATTTTGTAGCGCACACGTTGATCGGGGATCGTGCCGAGCTCGCGCATATTCCGGAGGAAGATCCAACCTGGCTCGAGATTCAAAGCGGGTCGGATACGCGCATCGGTCCTCGCTGTGATTTTTTTGAACCGTGCTTCGTCACGCGAATGAGGCAACGAGCCGAAGATGCACAACTTATCGTGGTAAACCACCATCTGTTTTTTGCCGATCTAGCGATGAAAGCGACGCGCAAACCGGGTGTTCTACCGGAATTTGAAGCGGTTATTTTCGACGAGGCCCATCAACTTGAGGACGTGGCGACCCAGTTCTTTGGCGTGCAGCTTTCGGCCAGCCGGATGGAACGCCTGGTGCGTGACGCCGAACGCTCGTACGCCGCAGCCGACCTCGTGCAAGAAAGTGCACCCGCTCTAAAAAACTTATTGGCCCGCACGTCAGACTTCTTTGCACTCTTGGGCGCTCAAGTGCGCAGTGCCACCCCGAATGCTCGAGTCAGCCTTCCACCTGAAGCGCTCACAACTGAGGTAAAATCAGCATTTTTCGAGCTCGACACCGCACTCACCTTGCTCGTGGAACGAAGCCGAAAGCATGCCTCCAAGTCTGAGTCGATCGCCGGGATCGCGAAGCGCACCGCAGCTCTGCGAGAGGATTTGAGCAGAATCATCGACTGTCTCGGCTCAGACTACGTCGCCTGGGTCAAGTGGAAGGGGCGCCGATGTACGATCGGGGCAAGTCCCGTCGACGTGAGCGGTACCCTTCGCGACGAGCTCTTCCATCGCGCCCGAGCTGTCGTCTTGACGAGCGCGACTCTTTCAACGTCAGGGCGATTTGACTTTATTCGCGGGCGCCTCGGCCTTGCTGACGAGGATGTAGCGGAGTTCATGGCGCCTTCGCCTTTCGACTACCCACGCCAAGCAGGACTTTACGTTGCAGGTGAAATCCCCGACCCAAGAAGCACAGAATATGCGCGCATTGCGCTAAAAGAAATAGAGCGGTTGATTCGAATCGCAAAAGGGGGCGCCTTCGTGCTGTGTACGAGTACGCGAGCGATGGAGACTCTCGCAGTGGAGCTTCGCCTCATCCTCAATTCCGACTACAAGATACTGGTTCAAGGCGAGGAGTCGAAAAACACCCTCCTCGATCGGTTTCGGCAGGATGAAGGCTCTGTACTCGTTGGAACAGGCACCTTTTGGGAGGGTGTCGACGTGCCGGGAAACGCGCTTCGGTTGGTCATCCTCGATAAACTGCCCTTCGGAGTGCCGACCGATCCGCTGGTTGAAGCACGTTGTAGTCGACTTGCAGCACAAGGGCAGGCGCCGTT
This sequence comes from Myxococcota bacterium, assembly GCA_039030515.1. GTDB lineage: Bacteria > Myxococcota_A > Polyangia > Polyangiales > Houyiibacteriaceae > JBCCEA01. The sequence continues at coordinate 17,715 of JBCCEA010000024.1, forward strand.
TATGAAGTATCTAGTGCCGACTGCAGCCCTCGCCCTGAAACAGGGTTTTGGTCGATTGATCCGTAGTGAATCCGATCGAGGTGTCGTCGCGATTCTCGACAGTCGGCTGGTCAAGAAAGGCTACGGTCGGTTGCTGCTTCGCAGTCTGCCGCGCGCGCGCAAATGCAGCACCCTCGATGAAGTGCAGTATTTCTTTCGGCACATGCAGGATGACTCCGTCGATCGAGAGGGATCTACGCCGCTGTAGATTGAAGGCATAGCGAACCAAAATCCCCGGGGTCAAACGTCACGCTGGGCCGGACCCCAGGTGCGATCAGGGTGGGCGTAAGCTCGCTCGAAGGAAACATCTGTGGAAACGCAGGTGCGCTCGGCAGGCGATCGACAAGCGTGCTCTCGAGGATCATCGAGTTGTACTGGTCGGCGGTGCTTTCGGCAGTGTTTGCGTTGAGCACCACTTTAACCCCAAAGTCTCGCGCAAACCGGCGCAAACCGGGCAGTCTTGATTCGTAAGGGGCCCAGCTATCACAAGAGACGCCGTTTTCTGAACACCCGAAGACGCCGTCCGCTCCGTGAACAAAGAGCGTTTGATTGCCGCGGGTGTGACCCGGCGTGCGCACCAGCATGCAGCCGTCCCCAAGCTGAAGATCGGCGTCGGTGAACACAACGCGATCGGTGCGGACAGAACGCTTGCCGTTTCGAACGAACCACGGACGCTGTAACGGATGCAAATCGTCCCAGTCTTCCCAGTCGCATTTGGCAACCAGCAGGTGCGCGTTGGGAAACCGACAGCGCTGGACCCGATCGCTTTCGCAGTCATCGAGTGTGCCGAGGAGCGGACGAAGGTCTTGGGCGTGCAGATGATCAAAAGCCACCAGATCGATATCTTCCGGCGCGATGCCGAGCGCTTGAAGTTGCGCTTCGACGGTGCCGTAGGAGGTCACCAAATGCTCCGCTTGTCGCTGCCCGATGCAGCTTTTCCATCTGCGAAAATAGGGAGTTTCCTTGGCGCATTCCCGGTCGGTTGGATTGAACAGCAGATTCCGGAGCGCGCCGTCAGCGTAGAACTGCACCAGAAGGCAGCGGTGAGTGAGGCAGACAAAGGGCAGCGGCAGGGCGAGTGCGCCTTGAAAAGCGAAACTCGCCGGGTAGATGATTCGGGAGATCGGCAAGGTGCGAACCGCGTGTACCTTGGGGCCATTCGAGAGCTCCGCGCCGACTCGCTCCGCGGCTCTGCGTAGCGCACGCATCGCAGGCCCCTTGGCCGTTTGAGCTCGAGCTTGCTCGAAGTCGTGTCGAATCCGAACGAAAGGCAGGCGTTCATCCACCGAGGATGCATCGCTCATTGGGTCACCCTTCGCCCGATTCGTCGATTTCCTCTGGACGCCACTGTGCGGTCTACGGACTTGCTCCTCATCGTCGGGTACTTGAACCGTCCGCGGTGGCCCGGAGGTAGCTGCGCTTGAGTTCCTCGAAACTCCGCCCCGGTTGCACCTCAGACGAAACCGCTCGACCAGCGGTCAGCCAACCAGGTTCTAAGATCTGCCCGAACGCATCTTTACTTCCCCCGAACCCGGCTCGGTTCTCGGCGACAGTAAATCCTGCTTCCTCGAGCAGCTGGGCCGCGGACTGACTCCTTCTACCTGACTGACAACCCACGATCACCGGCGTTCCCAGGTCGAAGTTGGCTTGAACCGTGGCAACGAAGTCTGGATTGGCTGTAAGGCCGTCTGCGCCAGCGAGCTTTATCGGCACGTTGTATGCGCCTTGGGGATGACCCGCTTCAAACTCAGGAGTCGTTCTCACGTCGAGATAAACCCAACCTGTTTCAAGACGCTGTTCACACTCCTCTACCGAAATACGCTCCGCAGCCATGATTCCCCCTACTGGACGCTATTTTGTATACCGCAAACAAGTTTTTTTGCAGCTCCTCTCCATAGCGGCAAGCGGCTGTTTGGGCCGACTCAGCGTCCACACCCCAGGGGGTCTCGTTGGTTCAAACAGCCAGCGCCCCCCAGCGCGTCTCGATGGGTTTGAACGCCCAGCGCCCCGCACGCGCAGGAGCGAAGGCGTACTTTAAGTACGTTGAGCGACGAGCATGGGAGGTAAGCAGGCGTTCAGGCCTAGCGAGGCGTGCTGGGGGGGTCGATGGCCTCACGTATAAACAACTCCTCCAACCGCTCTCGCTGAGGAATCACATCGATGATGCGGGCACCGTCCTGAATGCATTGCTGCAAAGCCCGTTGGGTGTCTTCGTCTCCTTCTAGAGTGACTCGGAGCCGCCCGTCCTGTTCTTGCACGGTTGCTCCCTCGGAGATGAGCCATTCAAGAAGGGTTGAGCTGACGTGCTCTAGGGTGAGCTCGACTCTTCGCACCTCCGGTCGAAGCAGCGTTTGGAGGCTTCCGCTCGCGCGCACACGCCCCTGATTCAGAATGGTGACGTGGTCACAGAGCATCTCGACATCGCTGAGGATGTGGCTGGTCAGGAGCAAAGTACGGCCTTTTGCCCGCTCTTCCGCCAGAATCTCGCGCACGTGTCGTCGGCCCACCGGATCGAGCCCACTCATGGGTTCATCGAGGATCAGCAGCTCCGGCTCGTGAAGGAGCGCCTGCGCGAGTCCGACGCGCTGGGTCATGCCCTTGCTGAACTTGCCGATCCTTCGATCTTTCGCGTGAGACAGCCCAACGCGCTCCAAAATATCCGTTGTGCGTGTTCGCCGTTGCGCTGCGCTCATGCCCATCAGTCGGCCGCAAAGGTCGAGAAACTCGATCGGGTTTAGATAGTCGTAGACGTAGGGATTCTCTGGGAGGTAACCGGTACGGCTTTGCACAATTCGGCTCCCGAGCGCTTGATCGAAGAGCCGAATCGACCCGGAGGTTGGATAGATCAAACGGAGCAACATCTTGATAGTCGTCGTCTTGCCCGCTCCGTTTGGCCCGAGCAGTCCGAAGGTTTCGCCCTGTCGAACCGTGAAGTTGACGCCGCGCACCGCCTCGACACGCTTGCGAAAAAACCCAATGAAAAAAGTCTTCTTAAGTTCTTGGACCTCGAGAACCTTCGGAGCAGTTTCGCCGACCGCTTCGGAATCAAGGGTCGACGCGTGTTCTGAAGCAGCAGCGATCGATTCAGTGGAACTCATAGATCATCCATCCGAGTGCAGGTCTTATCATGGATTCCTGAGGCGCGCGGCGGGCCGGCCAAGAGTCGGAACGCGCGCTGGAAAGCGTAAAACAGGCAAAGCTCAATGAGAATAGGATAGGCCGGACAGGCAGGAGCAAAGCTCAATGAGAATAGGATAGGCCGGACAGGCAGGAGCAAAGCTTGTCGACCACGACGTCACAATCGTTCAGGTCCATTTGCGGGTGCAGGGGAAGCGCCAGCCCTTGATTTGCGATCGTTTCAGCATGCAGCAGCGCAGAGGGAATGCGCGCTTTTTCGGCGATCGGTTTGATCTGATGCAGGGCATACGAGAGACGACCAGCCTCAACACCGAGTGTGCGCAGCCGGGCGATGATCTCGTCTCGATTCCCGGCGTTTAGAACCACGCCAAACGTTTGTACATTGGAGCTCGCCCCGGCTGGGTACTCCTGACGCGTCAGTGGCATCTCGCCCGACCGCTTATTCTCGTCCAGTCGGTTTCGGTAACGATCGGCTAGAGCTTGTCGTATTGCCACCGTCTCATCCAGTCGCTGCAGCTGCCCTTGCCCCAAAACGGCCGCGACTTCGGTCAGACGATGATTGAGCGCGGCGTGTTCGAACCGTCCCGCCTCCGCCTGTCCGTGATTGCGCAGAGAACGAAGCTCTTTCGCTAGGTCGATACGATCCGTAAGGCACATGCCACCCTCTCCGGTGGTGATCACTTTGCGCGGATGGAAGCTGAGGCAGGAGACCAGACCGAAACTGCCGCACGGGCGACCGTCAGCGAATCGGGAGCCGATCGCGCAAGCAGCATCCTCGATCACGAGTAGGTCTTGGAGCGCGTCTTCGATCGGGGCTCGGTCGACCGGTGCACCAAACTGGTCGATCACGATCGCGGCTCGCGTCGCATCGCTGCGCGCACGTCGGTAGTTCTCGGCGGTGGCGTTCCAGCTTTGAGGGTCGACATCGACCAAGACGGGGGCAGCACCGACGGCGATCACAGCATGAGCAGGGCTCGGCCAGGTCAGAGCCGGCACCAGAACCTCGTCAGAGGGGCCGAGCTGCAACGCGGAAAGAGCCAGATAAAGCGCCGAAGTTCCGCTGGAAACCGCTACCCCGTAGGTGCGGCCACAGCGACGCGCGCAGGCCGCCTCAAACGCGGCCACGTGTGCGCCCTGAGTCAACATGCCGGTTCGAAGCACCTCGAGTGCGGCCGCCAGTTCTTTTTCGTCAAATTCAGGTCGGGCCAATCGGATCATCCACCGAATCCTATCCGCCGAAGTGCTCGATGAACACCTCGACGTAGGTCTCGTGAGACAGCGCGCCGTGATCGATCAAAACCGGTCGGGGTTCGTTCTTTGAATCGCGATCTTCCTATCATTTCGATCAAAATTCGTTCTAGCCTAAAAATTGTGCCTCAGAAGACGACACCCGAGCGGATCGGGCGATATCGAATACTTCGACGCGTAGGCGCTGGAGGGATGGCGGAGGTATTCCTTGCAAAGTCGGCTGGGGCCGAGGGCATTGAGAAGCTCCTTGTCGTCAAACGCATCCTTCCGAGTTTTGCTCGGAGCACGAAATTTCTCGCGATGTTTGTGGACGAGGCCAAAGTGGCGATGCGTCTCAACCATCCAAACATCGTTCAGGTGTATGCGTTTGACCAGGTCCGCGATCAGTTCTTGCTTTCGATGGAGTACGTCGACGGCCTGGATCTCGGCAGGCTGCAGTCTCTGGCAGAACGGCAGGGCGTACGCGTGCCGTTCGGTATTTCTGCGTTTATCATGGTGGAAGTCGCTCGAGGCCTCGACTACGCGCACAATCGCCGTGACGAATCCAAGGCTCCGTTAGAGATCGTCCACCGAGACGTGAGCCCTCAAAATGTGCTCTTGAGCTACGAGGGGAGCGTCAAGGTCACGGATTTCGGTATCGCTAAAGCGCGACTGGTTTCTGAGGAAACCGGAATCATCAAAGGAAAGTTCGGCTACATGTCTCCCGAGCAGGCCAAAGGAGAGCGTGTCGATCGCAGAAGTGACGTGTACGCGATGGGCATCGTACTCGCCGAGCTCGTCAGCGGTCGGCAGATGTACCCCAAAAGGCAAGGTCTCGATGTGCTCGAGGCGGTTCGCTCCGGCAGGATCACGCTGCCCGAGGAGATTCGTTCGGATGTGCCCGCACAGCTCAACGCGATCGTGGCTCGAGCAACCGCTTTTCGCGCAGAAGATCGCTATCCGAACGCTCGCGAGTTTGGGGCGTCTTTAGCCCGCTACCTTCACGACCAAGATCGGGTTTTCGACGGAGGTTCACTGGAGACCTTCATTGAAGGACTGGTACCGAACGACAAAAACATCGCGGAATCTGAGCCACTCGGCACCTTTGCACTGGGATCCGTGGATTCGATGTTTTCGACCGAGCATGCCGAAGAGCGTCGTGAGCGGAGACATGTGGTGGCGGTGTGCGGGGTGCTCCACGGCCTAGACGATAGGCCAATGCAGGCCGGCAGCGGAGCCACAGATGGCCAAAAAGAGATCGCGCTACCGATCGAGGAAGGGTTCGGCGACGCGCACTCAAGCGATGGAGGTTCGGAGGCAAAAGACTCAGAAGATAGGGTGCCTTTCGAGCTTGCGAATCTACTCGCTTCCATCGCTTTTCGGAGTGATGCGGTCCTCGATTGGGATGTAAACCCGGAGCGCATCGCCATGCGCGTCCTCGTCGGACTGGGGCGCCCAAGCGTCAACGACCCGCTCGAAGCCATCCGACTGGCCGCCGACAGCCTCGAAGCGACGGTCGGTCTTTCCGCAGATACCGCAAGCGGAATATCGATCTCGATCGGCGTTTCCCGTGGCGTCGTATCCACCGTTCGTGACGGATCCGGCAGGCTGTTGCGGTACGAGCCGGTCGATGGAGGTCTGCGGCTCGGAGATCGCTTGGCGATCAAGGCAGGTCCGGGAGAAATTCTGGTAACAGGAGCCGTTTTTCGTTGGACCCATCGTTCCTTTGTCTATGAGGCACAGCCGCTCACGGTGCCGGAAACAGGCGCCGGATCTGAGGATTCTGAGGGATCCACACTGCCCAGGAGCTCTGCGCTACCTACGAGCTCCACGTTGTCTACAGGCTCTGCGAAGGTGTCGGCCTACCGATTAAGGGGTTCGTGGAGTGCTCGGGAACGAACCGAACAACTGAAAACTACGAGCCGTGATTGGCCCTTTGTGGGTCGCGAGTCGGAGCTTCGCTCGCTGCAGTCGGATTTTGCACAGACCGTATCTTTAGGCCGCAGCCACTTTCTCACAGTGCTCGGCGACCTGGGCGTGGGAAAAACTGCGCTTGTGCTGGAGTCGCTAGCTCGACTGCCGTCTCGAAGTTCCGTACTCCGATATGAATGCAGTTTCGGTGCGGATGCAGAGCCGTTTTCAGCCGTTCGTGAGCTTGTGCGCCTCGCATGCAATATCGACGAACGCGAGAAAAAAGAGGCTGCTTTGCTGCAGCTGCAGGAACGTCTCGACACGCTTGGGACAGAACCCACCAAGCAGCGGTTGATCCTCGAGGGGCTTCGGCCGCTATTTCTTGAGGGCGGTGATGCGGATCAAAGGCTACCCGAAGATAAGTCTCGCTCACTGATCGCTGGGGTGATCTCTCTGCTGACGGAAATGGCTCGTGAATCGCCACTGGCCGTGTGGATCGACGCGTTTCAGTGGATCGATGCGGCCAGTCTCGAACTCGTGCGCCAGCTTCGGGTGAGTCGCCGTGTTCCTCTATTTGTCGTCGTGTCCACGCGACCAGAGCCCGGGGTGCAAAACGTACTGGAAGGCGCCCCCTGCATGCGGATGGTCGAACTCTCTTTGGATCAAACGCACGCGCTGATTCGAGCTCGTTTTCCGCAGGCCCAAGTACACGGCACCGTTTTGGACAGCATCGTAGAGCGGGCGGGCGGCAACCCTTTCTTTATCCTTGAACTGCTCGATTCTCTCGTAGAGCAACAGGTGCTCAAAACCGTTGTCGAACGAGGCGAATCTTGGGTTCGGATGGTCGCAACCCCCGCGGCGCTACCGACGACGCTTGAGGGCGTTGTCGCCGTTCGACTGGGTCAGCTGCCCGAGGAGGTCCGTCGTGCGCTGAGCTGGCTCGCCGTGGCCAGTCCGATCATCGATGCTGCGGATTTATCGGCCGTCGCGGGCAAGGATCTCAAGGGGCCCATCGCGGTGCTTGAAGAGCGAGGCCTGATCGAGAGAAGGTCGCGAGCCCGCCTCCAGTTCACGAAGGCCGTCGTTCGCTTGGTGGCGTACGAATCGATCGATCGAGAAGATCGCGCTCGAATGCATCGGCGGCTGGCCCAGCATATCGAGCAGAGCAAACTCGACGTTCCGGGAATCTATCTCGCACGTCATCTCGAATTTGGAGGAGAGCGAGCGCGGGGAGCAAACGCGTATCTTCGCGCGGCGTCCGAGTATGCCGGCCGATTTGCCTATCGCGCAGCCCTGCGCAGCTTCAACAAGGCGATCGAACTTCTGGAGCGACATTCAAGGGAGAGTTTTCACGCTCATGAAACCTGCGATGAAATCTTGCGAGGTTTGGGGCGCCCTCCTTCGGATCGGACGCGTCATGTCGATTCAATGCTGGAAATCGCGGAGTCACAGAAAGACTACTCGCTTGAAAGTATTGCGATGGGCTGCAAGGCACGGCTGATGCTGGACTTGGGGATCACCGCGCGCGCAGGTGCAGTACTGAGCCGCGCAGATATGGCAGCAAACGCAGCCGGCGATCGTCGATTGCGGGTGCGCGCGCTTCTTCTGCGAGCGGAGCTCCACCGCATCGAGGACTCGGTCGAGTCTGCACTGCAGGTGGCGGACTTGGCGTTTGCCGGGGTTGTCGAAGATCCTTCGCTGGTCTTGGACAGGGCGCGTGTTCAGGCAGAGCGCGCCCGGCTGCTCTTGGCACTTCGGAAACTAACGGAGGCACAACAAGCGGCGGCAGAGGCGGTTGTCGTCGGTCGGCGCACCGGCTCCGATCGGTTGCAGGAAGATGCGCTGCGTACCTTGGCCCGGGCACTCAGCGCTCAGGGACGCTGGGAGGACGCGATTGCCGCCGCCCTCGCGGCGTCTGCAATCTCGAAAACGACGGGCACTTGGCTTTCGCTAGGAAACGCTCTTGCGCTGATCGGATCGGTATACGCCCACCTTGGGGAATACCGTCGTGGCGGCGCTTTTTTTGAGCGCGCGAGCTCCGTCTATGAAGCCGCAGCGGAGCATCAGCCACTGGTCGAGTCGCTAAGCCGCCAGGCCGAAATGGCTTTGGATCAGGATGAAGACATCAACCGGGCGAGCAAGTATCTCGAAAAAGCAAAAGGCGTGATCGAGCGATCGAGCGAGGAGCAAAGATTCCCTTGGTTTTGGCTGGTGCAGGCACGTATGGACCAGATGGCGACTCGTCTCGACGAGGCCGAACTCGCAGCAGAGCGGTCCGTACGCGGGTTCCGTGAATCTGGAGATTTGACGCAGCAGCTCTATGCGTCCGCACTGCTTGCCGGCCTAAGGCTGCGGGTAGGCAAAGGGGTCGACGCGTACCTACTGGCGGAGCACACGGCGCTCGGCCTCGGGATGCGGCGTCACGGGTATTCAAGCCTCGCTACCCGTGCCCTTTTGGGACAGTTTTTTTTTGGACGCCGGTGAACATGTACGTGCTCAGATCCACTGGTCAGAGGCTCTGGCTGAAGCCGATCAGTATCGCTCCTACATTCGAGATCCGGAGTTAAGATCCCTCTACGAGCAGAACCCTCTCGTGCAAAGGGTTCGGGCGTCGGCATCGTGACTGGAATGGGGCTGGTTTTGTCCGGCGGGGGAGCCCGCGGCGCTTACGAAGTAGGCGTGATGAGCTACGTACTCGGTGACCTCGCGCGAAAACACGGACGCAGCCCTCATTTCGACGTCATCGCAGCGACCAGCGTCGGCGCAGTGAATGCAGCGTTTCTCGCAGCCAGCGCGGACGAGCTAGGCAGGGGCGCATCGCGGCTTGAGGGCATCTGGTCGGATCTTCAGTTGGGGACGGTGATGGGTTTTGGTCTGCAACAGGCTCGAAAACTGCATCGCGTAGTGCTGGGAGGTGATCGTCCTGCCGGCATCTTTGATGCGCGACCGCTCGCAGAACTCGTCGGCTCAAAGGTCCCCTGGCGGCGGATCGCTCGAAACCTGAGAAGCGGGCACTTGGACGCACTGACGGTAGCCACCACCGAGGTAGAGACGGGAAGCCCGGTCGTGTTCGTCGACAGCGCACCCCACGTTCCATTGCCGGTGACGATGCGCCATATCGCAGTTCGCCCGGTTCACGTACTCGCCCATCATGTGCTCGCTTCCGCGGCGATTCCGCTGATCTTTCCGCCGGTCGAGATCAAAGGTGAACTCTTTTGCGACGGGGGACTGCGGCTGAACACTCCGATGGCTCCTGCAATCCACATGGGCATGAACCGTCTATTTGTGGTCGGGGTGTCGACCCCGATTCGGGGCACGAAACAGGGTCACTCCGAAATACCGGGTGAATCCGGCAAGATTGGGCCAAGACCCGATGGGCCGCGGGTAAAACCGGGACGCGCACCGGGGGCAGCTTTTTTGTTCGGCAAGGTGCTCAACGCTTTTTTGCTCGACCACATCAACAGCGAATTGCTCAAGATCGACTCCGTCAATCGATATCTCGAGGACGGCACCGCGGTTGCAGGACCCGAATTTCTTGAAGAAGTCAACGTGCTGCGCCAGGCACGCGGCGAACTTCCCTGGAATCCGATCGAGACGCTGACCATCCGACCGAGCGTCGATATCGGCAGCATTGCAGGCGATCATTTACGCAGGAACCGACCCAAATTCGGGCGGATCTTTGGTCGGAACATTCTTAGGCTGCTGGACCTAGGAGAGGGCGCCGACGCAGATCTAGCCAGTTACTTGCTTTTTGACGGTAAGTTTGCACGCAAGCTCATCGAGCAGGGACGTGCGGACGCGCGACATCGCAAGGATCAGATCGCGGACTTCCTCTACGGAGACTCCGATTCACTCACCACCTGAGTGCCCTCAGCTCGACCTATCCCAGCGGCGACAACCCCTGGGATCCCTTGTGAAACAGCGTCCTTGCCGAACTTATCCCGGACCCATCCACACGTTCGTGAAACATGAGAGTAAACTGTGGAAAAAGAACTGCATGTGCCTGAATCTACTGAACAAATAAGGCATAAGTCACCTGTGAGCATAAGTTGCTGCTGTGACGGTTCGATGCACATTTTGCTTGCACTCGCCTTCGAGAATTGTCGCGCCAAAACATGTTCGTGTCATTCTCTGCGAGACCCCAGCTGGTGATATCCGGCAGGCCGGATGTATTGCGCTGAATCCCGGGAAACGAGGCACATGCGTCAGGCGTGAGCGCAAACCAGCTACTTCAAGTCGGAGGAAATGCGGGTTTCCGTGATAGGCTCGGCTTGTGGAAGCGGCTGTGGGGGCAGCGGCGAGTGCCACTCTCGTCGCGAATCGAATTGTGGACAACGTTGCCCTCGCGCTGCACGGAAAGCGTGAGACCATCAAGATGGCGGTCACCGCCCTGCTTGCGGAGGGGCATCTGCTCATCGAAGACGTACCGGGCGTGGGTAAGACCACCCTGGCGCGGGGCCTTGCGCGATCGCTGGGCTTGGATTTTCGGCGGGTTCAGTGCACTTCCGACCTGATGCCGGCAGACGTCCTTGGGGGCAGCGTGTACGACGCAAACCGAGGGCAGTTTGACTTTCGCAAAGGACCGATCTTCACCGACATTTTTCTCGCAGACGAAGTCAACCGCACCACGCCGAAAACCCAGAGCGCCCTACTTGAGGCGATGGCGGAAGGTCAGGTTTCGATCGATGGAACAACCTACCCGCTGGGCACTCCCTTTTTTGTGGTGGCGACCCAGAACCCACAGGATTCTCACGGAGTGTACCCTCTGCCAGAGTCTCAGCTGGATCGTTTTCTGCTTCGTATTCGTATCGGATACCCGCCGGCAGAGATAGAGCGGCAGCTGCTTCGAAGTCGAGGCACTGGAGATCCGGTCGAGATACTTCAGCCGGTCGTCGATCGAGAGGACTTGCTTCGCACCTGTAAGGCGCTCGACAACATTCGGGTCGAGGACGTGGTGCTCGATTATCTCTACGCTCTGATCGAATCGACACGTCAATCCCCGTTTCTGCAGGGAGGCGCATCGACTCGAGCGGCGCTTGCTCTCGAGCGTGCAGTGAGGGCTCATGCGCTGGTCGAGGGGCGAGCGTACGCGACTCCGGACGACGTGCAAAAACTCGCGATTCCCGTGATGGCCCATCGGCTGAGAATGGCCCGAACTCCAGCGGGGGGCTCAGGCGCACACGACACAGAACGCGTCCTGCAGGATTTACTTTCTAACTTGAGTGTTCCCGTCTGAGTGGGTCGCCTCTGAATGAAGCGTAAAGCACGCAAGAGCAGCGAAGACCTTTCAAGCAGCAAGATAGACATCAGCCGTCTTGATGCTGCACCGGGAGAGCCAAGCGCTACTTCAGGCGAGTTCACACCACGCAGAAAATATTTACCTCGATTTGCAAAAAGGCGGCGCCGCGGCGGTCCTGTCCGTTTGACCTTTGCGGGCAAGCTCTTTGTAGGGGTCACCGTGGGGGTGGGCTTTGCAGCGGTGAATACCGGCAACAACCTACTCTACCTCGTTTTGGGCTTGCTGCTGAGTTTGCTTCTCGTTTCGGGCGTATTGAGCGAACTGGCGCTTAGCGGTATTCGGGTCAAACGCCGGCTCCCTCGTCGGTCGTTCGCTGCTGAAGAAATGCAGATCGAGCTTTCGGTATTCAATTCAAAGCGACGTTTGCCGAGCTACTCACTGGAGCTGGAAGACCTTGCGGAACAGGAACCGAAAAAACGCTGCTACTTCCTCAAGGTTCTGCCGAAAACCGAACTGGTCGCCACCTACCGTCGCAAACCTCTATCGCGGGGTTGCATTCGCTTCACCGAAGTCCACGTGCGCACTCGTTATCCGTTTGGTTTGATTCAAAAGACCCGAGTGGTTCGAGCGCCAAGTGAGTTTGTCGTCTTTCCTGCGTTGCTTCCCTCCAATGCACTTTCAGAATCGCTACCAGAGGAAGAGGCTTATGAGTCTGAAGGAAGACTCGGATTCGGCGAAGACGTTGCTGGACTCCGCGAATATCGACCAGGCGACGAGGCCGGATCGATCCACTGGGGCCGAACAGCCCGTCTCGGCAAGCTCGTCGTGCGCGAACGTGAGATCGGCAGTTCTCGGCGGTACTCTTTTTTCGTCGACAGCGCCTGCCCAACGCCGAGGGAAGGCGAGGTCACCGCACCCAAGATGCTCACCGACTGGGAAGAGCGATTTGAAAGACGCATTTCGGAGGTAGCTGGACAGGTGATTCAGATCCTTGAGCAAGGTCATTCGGTGGAGGTTCGGTCGACCACCAGCCGCGCTCCACGGGTGCCTGCCGGAGGATCGCCCGATCCCATTTTGCATTGGCTCGCTCTACTTGAATCAGAGAACTCGGATTCGACATGTCGTTCGCCCTACTCCACAAACTCATAACCTATCTGATCGCCTGTTTGGGAATGGCGGCACTCACTTTTAGTGCAGACATCGATCTCTACGTGCGCGTTCTGCTTTGGCTGGGTGTCCTCGTCAGCTGGTTTCTGGAGCCACCTTTTGTCGCACGCTCAGAGTGGACACGTCTGCTTACTACCGCAGTGGTTACCGGATTCTTTGTGCAGCTCTTGCGCGCATTGACTCAAGAACCCGTACTCGATATCGCGATCGAATACGCTGGTTTTCTTCAAGTCTCGAGGCTGCTGCAAAGACGGGTAGCGCGCGACCACCAGCACGTAGTCGTCCTAGCGTTTATTCATTTGGTCGCGGCATCGGTCCTGACGGAAGGAATCGGCTACGCGATTACCTTTATCGGCTTTGTGGTCGTGACCCCTTGGATGCTCGCGCTTACCCATTTACGGGTGGAAATCGAAGCAAACTACGCCGCAAAAAAAGAATCCGCATCAGAGGTGCAGCGCGTACTCCGAAGCCGCCGAATCGCCGGACCTGCATTCCTACTGGGGACGATGTCGCTTGCGATTCCGCTTTTTCTCCTCACAGGAACGTTCTTTCTCCTTTTTCCCAGGGTAGGCACCGCAGGGATTTCTTTTGGAGCGTCGCGTGGCGCCAGCGTCACCGGATTTGGGCGGGACGTAGAACTCGGTGGATTTGGAGCGATTCGAAACGATCCAACGGTCGTGATTCGAGTCACCCGTGCAGGCGGAGGCCCGGTTGCCGCAAAGGCGCTGCGGCTGAGAGGGACTTCATTCGATCGCTACGACGGCCGGCGCTGGACCCGAACCACCCCACCAGGCCGCCCCCTAATGGCAAACGGACGCGATTATTTTCAGCTGCATCGACCGCGAGCAGAGTCCGATCTCGCGTATCAGATCGTCGTCGATCCCCTCGACGAACCCGTGGTGTTCCTGCCGGACGCTGCGGTTGGGTTGATGATTCCGTCGCGCGATGCTGGTGGTCGCAAGATCACTCAGAGGCTGACGCGATCGATGGGTCTCGATGTGCGACACGGCCATCGAGGCACGATGACCTATAGCGTATGGGCCGACCCTGACGCGATCCTGGTGTACGACGAACCTCTCGAAGAAGAGCTGCGGCAGCGATATCTCCAAATGCCCGAAAGGCACATGCGCCTGAGAGAACTGAGCGAGCGGATTACGGCAACCGCTTCGAACGACCAGGAGAAAGCGGCCCGCATTCTGACCTACCTGCGTGATTCAAAAACCTTTGCCTATACGCTAAAGCAGCCAGACACCGGAGCGTTCGATCCGCTGGATGTCTTTTTATTCGAGGTGCGTTCGGGGCATTGTGAATACTTCTCTACCGCCATGGCGATCATGCTCCGTGCGGCGGGGATCCCTGCCCGCAACGTAACCGGCTTTCTCGGCGGCACCCCGAATCCCTATGGGGGCTACTATTCTGTGCGTCAGAGCGATGCCCATAGTTGGGTTGAAGCCCATATCGACGGGGCATGGCAAGCCTTCGATCCCACCCCTGCCGGTCGAGAGGCATTGGGCCCCACTCCATCCGGTTGGGTAGCCGAGCTGCAGGCCGTCCTCGATGCACTCCGGGTGCGCTGGGCCGATTACGTCGTGGACTACGACCTGGAAGTTCAAATCAACGCGCTCAAGGGGATGGCCCGATGGTGGCGTTCGATGCGCCGCAGCGAGGGTGGTCGATCGATAGCCTTCGAAGCTTCCCCGGCATCAGAAGTAGAAGCCGATTCGGTGATGCCGTCGGTGTGGCCACTCTTCGGTTGGCTTGCGGCGTTGGCCATCGCGATATTCGTGCTCCGCAGCTGGTCTCGCCGGCCCACCAGTGTGGCGGAGATCACAAAGGTCTATGCGCGTTTGGAGCAAAAGCTTCGAGATCGCGGCTATCTCCGGGGCAAATCGGAGACGCCACTCGCCTTTGCGGAGCGTTTGCGGGTAGACGGCTTGATCTACGCTGAAGAAGTTCTCGCGATCACTCGGGCCTATATGGCGGTGCGCTACGGAGGCGTATCGCTTCATCGCCGACAGCGAGCGCAGCTCTATCGTCGGATTCGTCGGCTGGGAGGCCGGAAACGGATCGAATCCCAAAATGCAGCGACGGGCGCAAACCAAGCCATCGATGCGATGCGCGAGCCGCGATGAGCGAGCAGACGAGAGCGTTTGTGGACCACGTAAAACGTCTGATCGATGGAGGTCAGTGCCAAGAGGCGGTGCGCACCTGCCGGCGCAGACTGCTGGGTGATCCGGCAGAAGTCACCACGCGCATTGTGCTTGGCCAGGCGCTGGTGGCGCTCGGGCGCTACGACGAGGCCCGCTCCGAGATGCTGGCGCTTACCCGCGATCAGGTGCGGATCGCGGAGGTGTATCAGCTGCTCGGAGAAATCTACCTGCGGACCTCCTCTACGGAACGAGCCCGGGACATGCTCCAAAAAGCGCTGGAACTGAGCTCTGGACATCCGCAGA
Source organism: Myxococcota bacterium (assembly GCA_039030515.1). GTDB lineage: Bacteria > Myxococcota_A > Polyangia > Polyangiales > Houyiibacteriaceae > JBCCEA01. Next base: position 32,889 of record JBCCEA010000024.1, read on the forward strand.
GCGTGGCGCTCTTGGCCGAACTCGACGGCGATTCAACCGAAACGCATGCGCCCGGTGTACCTGACTCGTCCATCGAACGCCGAGAACCCGTCGACCACCGAGAACCCGTCGACCACGCAGCCGACGCACTGCGCGATCCTTTTGATGCGCTGCCGACGTTGGCGTATGCGCCGCGCCTTGATCCGAATGCAGTGCACTCGGTCACTAGCGCATCCGCTCGCCCGAGTTCTGAGGGCTCGCAACCGGGCGAACGGGTGGAGGCTCCACCTACGCTTGAAGCGAAGAGCTCCGGTTCGTTTCGAGCGGTGCGATCACCGCCGGCACCTTCACTCCACAAGCCCGCGGGTTCGGCTGGAGGCACCCCCCAGCGTTCGAGTGGGCCTCAGCGTTCGAGTGGGCCTCAGCTTTCGAGTGGGCCTCAGCTTTCGAATTGGCCACGAAGGGTATGGGTCATCTTCAGCGGGATCGTGGTGGGCCTTACGATCGGCGTCGGAGTCGTGCTTGGAGTGTGGAGATGGAAGCAGGGTTTTTCTGCGCGAAACACCCGGCAAGCGGTGATCGACGCAGAGAACGACGGTTTGCGAATATCCCTAGAGCGAGCGATCACCCTTGTCGGCCTGGAGGGCGAAAACAGTCCTCACGCCATTGCGATGCTGGCGCGCCTGCACGCGATGCTGCAGATGATCCAGGGAACTGAGGGGGGCTCTCTCGGCGCGGCCCACCTGGCCCGACTCTCACCCGCCGAGTTGGGCCTGCCCGATGCGGTGGTGGCGGCTGCGCTGTTGGCGCTACACGAGGGAGACGTTGCGCGCGCCCTGCAGAATATCGAGAGACTTCCCATGCGGTCGAGCGATCGGCCGATCTATGCCGAAGTGCACCGGGTACAGGCGCTTGCTGCATTCACCGAAGGGCGTCTCGAAGAAAGCCTGCAAGCGGCGAGTTCGGCCGTGGCACGAAGACCCGACTCGCCCCGGCACAGGGCACTGATGGCACTGTGCACCGCAGCCTTGGGAGACGTTCCTGCTGCACTACAGCTCCTGGACACCGTGCCGTCCGGCGCGCCGTCTCCCGTCATCGCGGAATCCAGGGCCCGTATTCTGGCAACCTACGGCGATCGCACAGGTTTAGAACGTGCAGTGAGAGAGGCCCGACGGCTTCTCGGAGACCTCCGTTCCACGACAACCCCCTACCAGAGAGCTTGGGCGCATTGGGTCATCGCCGAGGGCGCACGTGAGGGAGGCAAGCTTCGTTCATCCCGTAGCGAGGCTCGCCGCGCCGCAGAACTCGGACCGCCCTTCGACGAACGGTTCCGATTGGCGGTAGCGCAGACCTTGCTGGCCGCTGGAGATGCTGACTCTGCGTCAGAAGTGTTGACGCCTATGCAGACTTCGTCCGGCTCCGTTCAGCGTGCTCTTGTAGAGGCGGCGGTTGCCCTACGTCTCGGCGAAATCGAGCGCGCAGAGCGAGTGCTTGAGCGAGCCGGAACAAGCGGTGAAGCCCTCATTCTTCGGGGACGTCTCTTTGAGCTGAAAGAACAGCCGGAGGAGGCAGACGCCGCCTATGCCGCCGCAGAGACGGCCGACAACGGAGCACAGTTCGTCTCGGCTAGAATTCGCAGGGGGGCACTCGCTCTGGCTGAGGGCAGAACGGCCCACGCAGCAACGCTGCTGCAGGAGGCCCATCGCCGGGCCAAGGAGCGTCTCGAACCGACGGTGGCCTATGCCGAGATGCGACTGGCGCTGGGAGAACTGGAGGTGGCCCGGGAGATCCTCGCCGAAGCGCAGTCGATGGGGCTTCGCTCCTGGAGGCTGGATCTCATCGCAGCGAACATTGCCCTGCGTCAGGGTGATGCGCGGCAGGCATACGACCGGCTGAAGCGGCTGGCCGTTGAGAGAAGCCACGATGCCGAGGTGCATGCGCTCTATTACGTCGCTGCGGCACGTGTTTCCGTCGAGGAGAACGCGCTGAGGGAGATCTTCACAAGAGCGGTCACGCTCAACGATACCGGACCGCGCCGGGTCGATCTCGCGTTTGCAGCGCTGGAGCATGGGGACTTTGAGGGAGTGCACACGCTGATCTCAACGTCGGAGGGGGCCGATCGGGACGATGTCCGCTGGCAAGAGATTCGCGGGCGCTGGGCAGTGCATGCAGGCGACGGGCCGTCGGCGGTATCCGCACTCGAGAAGATTCCGGAGCGCCTACGTTCCGCAGAGGCCTGGGTGGCGCTCGGACGGGCCTATGCCCAGGTCGGTCGGGACGCGGAAGCCCATGCGGCCTACGAACAAGCCCCCGAACATCCCGAGTCGCGTTAGCGGAAGCAAGCGCCGCTGCTCGACGAGCGATGCGCTGAGGCACGTCTGCTGCTCATCGAAATCGCCACCCGGGAGGAGTCTTTCTAAACCCGAGCCCTCTGCGTGCCCGTGCTGTCACGAGCGCTGCTGCACTAAGCAATGCTGCAACAAACAATGCTGCAACAAACAATGCTGCACGTTCAATGCTGCAACAAACAATGCTGCAACAAACAATGCTGCACGTTCAATTTCCGATGAAGTACACCGCGGCAGCGAGGGCGCCAAGCACCACAACAGCGACGGCCAACCATTTGCTGAGTCCATCGCCAGCAACGTCGCCACCAGGCTGAGGCGGTTCTAAGTCTGTAGGTGCAACGGCAGCAGACGCTTTTGAATCGAATCCCGCTGCCTGTGCCGGTTCGCGATCTACAAGAGAACGGGTCGGGGGTACCGAGGTCTCTAGAGATCTGGCGAGATCTTCGGACGGCAGGCTCGGGATCGGAGCAGGGATTTCGACGCCGGATTCGCGCCACCCCCCGCCCCCGTTAGGCTGGATGGATATGGGCAAGTCTCCCCCACTACCCTGCAGATCGACATCGCCGCTAAACCACTCGGCGGGGTTTTCGAACAAACCGGCATCCAGAGGTTGGGCGCCTTCGATAGATTCGCTACCCAGCGTTTGAATCTCGGGGCCCAGTTCATCATCCACCGCATCTAGCGAGGTGAATCGGAGCAGCTCTTCCTGAATGAGCCGGTCGATGATCGACTGGTCGTTTCCGAGCGCAAGCGCTTCCTCGCCGACGTTTTCTTTCACCAGATTGGCGATGTCGTACGAGGTCACTTTTTTCTGATGACTGAAGAGGTAGTCGGCAAGCGCATCGCCAAATTCACGGGCGCTTTGGTATCGATGATCTGGCCGCTGGGCGAGGCTCTTGGAGAGCACCTCTTCAAAGGTCGCATCGACTTCCGGATTGAGCTTCTGAATACTGGGAACGTTGGCCTGCTGAACGAGTTTTACGGTCTGGTAGTCCGTTTCTCCCAAGAAGAGACGCCGGCCGGCAAGCATCTCCCAAAGGACGATCCCCATCGCGAAAATATCCGCTCTTGCGTCTACCTCTTTACCCAAAGCCGCTTCGGGCGAGAGGTAGCTAAACTTTCCCTTCACCACGCCCGGATCGGTGCGTTCAAGCTGCGTCGTGGCCTTGGCTAGGCCAAAATCGGTGACCTTCACCTCGCCACGCTTGCTGAGCAAGATATTCGGAGGTGATACGTCGCGATGAACCAGATTGAGCGCGATCCCGTCGTCATCGGCGAGTTCGTGCGCGTAGCTCAGACCTCGGCAGGCTTCCATACAGATGTAGACCGCCTGCTTCATCGGGAAGTGCCGACCCTTTTTGCGAATCGACTCCATCAGACTCTTGAGATTGGAGCCTTCGACATACTCCATCACGATGAAGTACGTATTGTCTGCCGATCCGATATCGAACACGCTGACGATGTTTGCGTGGTTGAGCCGCGCACCGAGACGTGCCTCGTCGAGAAACATGCCGATGAAGTTCTTGTTTTGTGCGAGGTGGGGCAGCACGCGTTTGATCGCGCATCGCTTCTTGAAGCCTTGGACGCTTACGGCTTCGCCGACAAACACCTCTGCCATGCCGCCAGCTTCCAACCGCTCAATGACTCGGTATCGTTCTTCGGACATCGTTCCGAACGGACCTCACGACACCACGGTAGCGGTATCTAGCTGAAGATTGTCGGTTGTGGTGGGTCTCTCCGTCAAGCAGACGACACCAGGACCAGAGACCCCATAGAACTCCGGTGCGGAGTATTGGGTCGGTATTCGTTTCAGTGCAAGCTCTGTCATGACAACTTCTGACCGCTTCTGAATCACTTCCCGCAAGATGCCCTCGAACTCGCCATGTTGGAGTGCCGATGGTGGCGGCGAACCGGGCTGAAGATCGCTTCAGGCGCGTTCGCCGGTTGACAGATGGGGGGTCGCAGCGCTTGACTTCGCGAGATGTCTGAAGGCCCGTCCGATATTCGCATCGCCCCGTCTATTCTCGCCGCGGACTTCGGTCGCTTGCAAGACGAGGTACAGGCCGTGGACCGTGCGGGAGCAGATTGGATCCATGTCGATGTGATGGATGGTCGTTTTGTACCGAACATTACTATGGGTCCACCAGTGGTCCGAGCTCTGCGGCGTGCCACACAAAAACCGCTGGACGTGCATTTAATGATCGTCGAGCCGGAACGCTATCTCGAATCCTTTGCATCCGCTGGTGCCGACATCCTGACAGTTCACTGTGAGGCGTGCATACACCTCAACCGTGTCGTCCAGCAAATTCGGGATCTTGGCAAGAAAGTGGGTGTCGCATTGAACCCCCACACTCCGGAAACAGCGATCGAATACATCCTTGGGGATGTGGATCTCGTCCTGGTCATGAGCGTCAATCCGGGCTTTGGTGGACAGTCTTTCCTAAGCGGTGTAGTCCCGAAAATCCGCGCGATTCGCAACATGATCGGAGATCGTCACATCGAACTGCAGGTGGATGGCGGAATTCATTCCGGTACGGCAGGATCGGTTAAGGACGCCGGGGCTTCGGTGCTGGTAGCGGGCAGCGCCATCTTCTCGGCGGAACACTACCCCAGTGCGATCGAGGCGCTTAGGGGAGGTGCCCGATGAGCCATGATCCAGCTCTGACCACCGTATTCGTCGACGAAAAAGCCGCCAAACGAAGGCTCAAGCGAAGTCGACTGATGGTGACCGAGGGTCCGGACAAAGGGATGGAACTGCTCGTGGAGCAGGAGCGGGTGACGATCGGTCGGAGCGTGATCTGCGACTTGGTCCTCAAAGACAAGGCGATCAGCGGCACTCATTTCGAAATCGTCCTGGGTGAGCGGGGCGCTCTCTTGCGGGATTTGGGCTCGACCAACGGAACCTACGTCGGCGACCTTCGCATCCAAGAGGTATGGATCCGATCGGGAACCGTGATTCGCGTGGGACAATCGCAAATGCGTTACGAGCCCGCCGAGGGAATCGTGGAGATCGACCTGAGCAGCGAGGAGCGATTCCACGGGCTTATCGGAGCGAGCGTTCGCATGCGGGAGATCTTTGCAGCCCTACAAAAGGTGGCGCCAACCGATCTCACCATTTTGATTCGAGGGGAGACCGGCACCGGGAAAGAGCTGGTCGCGAGCGCGATTCACGCGGCTTCCCGGCGAGCGACGCAGCCCTTGGTCGTTCAGGACTGCTCGGCGATTCCGACCAATTTGATCGAAAGCACGCTATTCGGTCACGAGCGGGGGGCGTTTACCGGGGCTACCGAACGTCGTCGAGGGTCATTTGAGCAGGCCGACGGGGGCACGATCTTCCTCGACGAGCTTGGCGAGCTCGACATCACCCTTCAGCCCAAACTGCTCCGAGTACTAGAAAACCGGGAGATCAAACGGGTTGGCGGAGACAAAGTTTTGCCGGTCGATGTGAGGGTGATCGCCGCAACGAACCGAGATCTCAGGCAGATGGTGAATGAGGGCACCTTTCGAGAAGACCTCTACTACCGCTTGAGCGTCGTCCAGGTCGAACTGCCCCCGCTCCGAGACCGTCCGGTCGATCTGCCGTTGCTGGTCAGTTCATTTCTCGATCATTTTTCGGAGCGCTGGTTCGGAGACGAAGGCCGGAAGTTTCGCGTCAAACCAGAGGCCATGGCTCGGCTTCAGGCGCACCCCTGGCCCGGCAACGTGCGCGAACTAAAAAACACCGTAGAGCGCGCCGCTTCACTCGCAGATGATGAGCTGCTGGACATCGTGGACTTTCTGCCTGGCGCTACCCAGCGCATCCTCGCGGCCCCTCTGCCCGGGGGCAACGCAGAGCAATTTGTAGAGCAGGCCCTGCCGTTCAAAGAGGCCAAACAGCGGGTACTCGACGCCTTTGAACCGGCATACCTCAAGGCGCTCTTAGAAAAATACGAACATAACGTCACCCGAAGCGCGCAGGCCGCAGGACTCACCCGCTATCATTTGCGGGAGCTGGCTAAGCGGTACGGCATCCGCGACTGAGCCAGGGGGGCCTATGTCGGCCCAAACAGCGGCTTTCCTCCCATGCTCGTCGCTCAACGTACCAAAAGTACGCTCGTCCTCCTCGGCCCAGCGCGTCTCGATGGGTTTGAACGCCTAGCGCCCCGCACGCGCAGATGTGAAGGAGTATTAACGATACTTCGAACGTCGAGCTTGGGAGTAAAGCGGGCGTTCAGGCCTAGCGAGGCGTGCTGGGGGGCGCTGGCTGTTTGAACCAACTAGGCCCGCTGGGGATGTGGTTGTCGAGTCGGCCCAAACAGCTGCTGACCGAAGATGCTCGTCGCTCAACGTACTTAAAGTACGCTCCTCCTCCTCGGCCCAGCGCGTCTCGATGGGTCTTAACGGCCAGCGCCCACGAAGCGCAGGAGCGAAGGAGTAGTTCCGCTACTTCGAGTTCCGAGCATGGGAGGAAGCGGGCGTTCAGGCCTAGCGAGGCGTGCTGGGGGGCGCTCGCTGTTTGAACCAACCTATGCCCCCCTGGAGGATGGTCGCTGAGTCGGCACAAACAGCTCCTTGCCTCCCATGCTCGTCGCTCAACGTACCAAAAGTACCCTCCTCCTCCTCGGCCCAGCGCGTCTCGATGGGTCTTAACGGCCAGCGCCCCGCACGCGCAGGAACGAAGGAGTAGTTTCGCTACTTCGAGTTCCGAGCATGGGAGGAAAGCGGGCGTTCAGGCCTAGCGAGGCGTGCTGGGGGGTGGTCGCTATTTAGGTTGAGGGCCCCAGCACCGCGATCGTTTCTACGTGCTCTGAGTGGGGGAAGAGATCTACCGGCTGGACGCGCTTGATATGGTAGCCGCGCTCCTTGAGGCGCCGGAGATCGATCGCCAGGCTGTTTGGGCTACACGACACATACACGATGGTCTCGGGACCGAGGCTGCAGGCTGCACTCAGCGCATCTGCAGCGCATCCTCTGCGCGGAGGATTCAGCACGATCGCATCCGGTCGCGTTCCCTCACGGTGGAGTTGACGCAAGCCGAGCGCGACATCGCTGCACAAAAAACGTGCACGTTCGGCAAGACCGTTGCGTTCCGCATTCTTTTGGGCGTCGTGGACGGCGGCCGCAACGCTTTCAATACCGATCACGGTCGCCCCGGCGTAAGCAGCCGCCAAGCTTATCGTCCCTACCCCGCAATAGGCATCGACCACGGTTCCGTTTCCCAGAGCCTCCGCCACCAGAGCGTGCAGCGCAGCAGCAGAGGCTCGGTTCACTTGAAAAAAAGAACGAGGGGAGACTTCGAATTGGAGATCTCCGAGCTGTTCGACGATCGGCCTTGCGTCTCCGACTGCCTGCAGTGGACCGCCGAAAAGCGCATCGCCCTCACCGCTCACCCCGACCCAGAGGCCCTGCAATTTTGGATAGCGCTGCTTGACCTGGTCCAAGAACTCTCCGTCAACTCCCGGCACCCCGGTCGGACCGAGCAGCACCGCCATGGTCTCCTCACGATGGTTGCTCCGAACGATCACGTAGCGCGCGCCCTCTTCCACAAGCGGCTCTGCGCGCATTCCTCTTGCATCGCGCGCGAGGTCCTCTGCGCCTTCAACGTGTTGGGGACTGCCGCATCCGGGATCCTGCGCTACCGCCAACTCCGGATCGGCCGCAGGCACACCGGATGCATTAAGGACTTGCTGGATCGCCATCTTGGTTCGGCTGACCGCGTCTTCCTCCAAAGGGCAGCACCCCATGCTCTGAACGACGTGCGAGCCTCGCCTGTAGGCTCCGAGGAGGATCTCGCCCTCGTGCATCGCGATCACGTAGGTCGCCTTGGCTCTCCAACCGAGGGGTTCAGAAGGAGCCAAGGTCGGTCGCACCTGCGTGCGCAGATCTCGCTCGAAGAGGGCGTGCGCGACTTTTCGTCGCTTGAACTCCAGCTGTGCGCCAGCCTCAAGATGCATCAGGCGGCAAGGACTTGCGGGCGTCCACCTAGTGCATTCTGGAGCCACTCGATACTCGGAATCCTCGTCGCGACGAAGCATGCGGCCATAGGCTCGATGCGTTCCCACGTACGAGAGCAATACCTCTCCAGTTTCACTGACGAGGCCGTCTTCTACATGCACGGGGGTCTCGTCCAGCCACGCTTCTCCGACTCCCTGAGCGTCGATGCGTTCCACGCGAAGCCGCACCCGATCTCCGGTGCGATGAACCATGCCGTCCACGAGCTACAGTGTACGCATTGGACCGCAGGAAGCATCCTCTAGGTACAGGAAGCACAACCCTCGATCGTGTGAACGGGCGAATCACGACGCCACCGGCGCGTAGACCTCCGTGCATACTTCACGAAAGCACGGTACTTACTGCAGAGAGCGCCAAGCGTGTTCCCCTAGCTCGATAGCCCAAAAGAGATGCAGTTCTTCAAATATCAAGGAATCGGCAACGACTTCATTCTGGTTGAGGCTGAGGCCGCACGACAACGTGGCCTCGACGGGCCGATGGCCGAGCAACTATGCGACCGGCGCTACGGCATCGGCGCGGACGGGGTTCTGATCGTCTCCGCCAGAGATGGAGCCGGCCAGATGCGGGTCTACAACGCCGACGGGTCGGTGCCTGAAATGTGCGGCAACGGGCTGCGATGCGCCGCACTGCACTTCTTCCGCACGGGCCAAACTGCATCGGAGTTCGATTGCGAAACCGGGGCTGGAGTGCACCGCTGCCTCGTCTCGACGGGCAAGCCCTCCTCTATAGACACGCGGCGTGCCGAGGTGACGGTCACGATGCGGGTGCCGTCGCTCCTGCCTGCGGATATTCCGATGATTTCCGAACAGCCGCTGATCGATGCAGCACTTCGATTCGACTCAAACAGCTCCACTCAGGGCGAGCGTGACGCAACCGAGATGCGTTGGACGCTGGTCTCGATGGGAAACCCGCATGCGGTCACCTTCGACCCGGTCGATGAGGCCCTACGCGCGGAGCTCGGCGCTCGAATCGAGCGCGACGATCGCTTTCCAGAAGGCGTCAACGTGGGTTTTGCCAGCCTCGAGCAAGGCGAGATCGGACTCGCGGTTTGGGAGCGAGGCGTCGGTCTTACCCAGGCGTGCGGAACCGGAGCCTGCGCTGCCGCCGTCGCCGCTGCGGTGACGGGCAGATGTTCGTCAGAGCGTCCCATCCCGGTACGGCTACCCGGGGGAACGCTGAAGATTCAGGTGGGCGCCCAAACGCAGGGAGATACCCGGAGCGACCCGGTGCGGATGACGGGGCCTGCTCAATGGGTGTTTGAAGGAAACATTTGACCGCCGCATCTGACGGTAGTGCGCGATAGACGCACCTAACGGTCAGCGGGATGTCCTTCACCGGGCAGGGCCAAACAGCAGGTCAGGCAGCAGGGCCAAGCAGCAGGTCAGGCAGCAGGGCCGCATTCAAACTTAGGCGCTCACGCTAGAACAGGCGCGTTTGCCCCTCCGGAATCGGCAGCTGCAGATGATCGAATGCTTTGTCGGTAGCGATTCTGCCTCGCGCGGTGCGGGCCAGAAATCCCTGCTGCACCAGGTAGGGTTCATACACGTCCTCAAGGGTGCCTCGAGGCTCACTCACCGCGGCGGCGATCGTTTCGATACCCACCGGTCCTCCCCGATAGTGCTCGATGATCGTACGCAAGAGGCGCCGATCCATCTCGTCAAGCCCGGCCGTATCGACCTCTAAGCGGTTGAGGGCGGTTTCCACGGTCGGCCCGTCCAAGACGCCGCTGCCTAAGACCTCAGCAAAGTCCCGAGCGCGACGCAGCAGGTTGTTGGCAATGCGGGGGGTTCCTCGACTGCGACGCGCGAGCTCGAGCGCTCCTTCAGCGGTGATGGCGGTGCCGAGCAGCCCCGCACTGCGGGTCACTACCTGGGCCAGCTCCTCAGGAGGGTAGTAATCAAGGCGCGGAGTGTAACCAAATCGAGATCGAAGTGGGCTTGTGAGCATCCCGGTTCGGGTGGTGGCGCCCACCAAAGTGAAGGGCTCAAGCGGGAGCTGAATCGTTGCCGCATAAGGGCCCTCTCCATGCACGATATCGATGTGAAAGTCCTCGACGGCGGAGTAGAGGTGCTCTTCGATCGCCGGCGTGAGGCGATGTATTTCGTCGATAAACAATACGTCGCGCGACTCGAGCTTGGTGAGCAAAGTGGCGAGCTGCCCCTTGTGTTCGATCGCCGGCGCTTGGGTCACGGTCAGGTTCACCCCGAGCTCCGAGGCCAGAATCGTCGCCAACGTGGTTTTACCGAGTCCAGGCGGTCCGCAGAACAGAATGTGGTCGAGAGGGTCCCCGCGACCCAGAGCCGCCTGCACGAAGACCTTGAGGTTGTCTTTGATGCGGCTTTGTCCGACAAAGTCTTCGAAGCGCTTCGGCCTCAGCGCCCGGTCGAATCGCTGGGCTTCTTCACTCGCATGAGGCGACACGACGCGCGTGGGTTCTTCTTGGGTCATCCGAGCGCCCGCAATGCATCCCGCAGAAGTTCTTGAACTGACCGGCCCTGCGTCGGGCGTATGGCGTCGAGGGCCCGCTCAGCTTCCACACTGCGGTAGCCCATCTGTATCAGCGCGCTGAGCACGGTTCGCTCTTCATGGGCGAGTTCTCGATCCGATGCGTGTTCATGAACCGGCGATGGCTGCGGTGCGGTAACCACGTGTTCTACGAGCACCTTAGGCAGCTTGTCCTTCAGGTCGAGCAGCAGACGCTCTCTGGTTTTCTTTCCCACGCCGCTGATGCCGTTGAACGCCAGTCGGTTTCCCTGCGCCACCGCATCCGCAAGCTGGAAGGCAGGCAGGCGACTCAAGATCGAAAGCGCCAGCTTCGGGCCGACACTGGAAACGCCGAGAAGGGCTCGAAATGCCGCCTTATCCATAGGATGCGCAAAGCCGTAGAGGGTGATCGCTTCTTCTCGGACATGGGTATGGATATGCAACGTGGTGGTCGCGTGTTCACCCTCGAGCTCGGCAATACCCACGCTGCCGGAAGGAACGAACACCTCGTAGCCTACCCCAGCCACGTCGAGCACGATGGATCCGTCAAGGGCGAGATCGACGATCCGCCCGGTCAGTCTGCCGATCACTGCACCCTACCGATCACGGCGCACTACCGAGTCACTGCACCCTACCGAGCGTCGCAGTCTGCCAAGGTAGGGAGCGGCCTGCGCGTGGGTTATCGCTACGGCAAGGGCATCGGTTGCGTCGAGGGCCGGCAGATCCCTCCAGCCAAGCAGGGCTCCCACAAAACGGGCCACCTGGGATTTATCGGCGTTCCCTTTGCCACCCACCGCTTTTTTCACCGTCGCCGGGGGATACTCATGAATCGCGCGGCCACATTGAGCCGCCGCCAGTAGAGCCACCCCTCGAACATGCCCCAGTTTGAGTGCGGCGTTGGCGTGTTTGGCAAAGAAGATGCTCTCAACCGCGATCGCCTCAGGCGCGTGCTCGTCCATCAAACCGCAGAGCCCTTGATGCAGGATGCACAGCCTCTCGGACAAAGGCAGCGTCTTGCCGACCTGCAGTGTCCCCGCGGCCACACCGTGAAGCTTCGACCCTTCGCACTGTACAACACCCCACCCCGTGACGTAGCTCCCGGGGTCGATTCCGAACACCTTCACTCTGCCTCACATGTGCGCTGCATTCCGGCGAGAACTCCTGGTGGGTACCCTAGCTCAGCTCGGTCGAAAATAGCCAATGCAGGACGCTACCTCCGCCACTGGAGATCCGGAGCGCTCAAATCCAGGTCGACCGCGGTCCAGGCATTTAAGCATCCAAGCGCGCGAGTGCGGACTCGCTGAGTTCGAAGTCCGTGAAAACGCTTTGGATATCGTCATGGTCGTCTAGAGTCTCAAAAAGACCGACGAGTTTTTCAGCGTCCGCATCGTCCGCAAGTTTGGGCGTTTTTGGAATCTGCGCGAGTCGGGTCTGTAGCTCACGGTAGCCCGCGCCTTCGAGAGCATCGCGAACCACGTCCATCGCGTCTCGCGGCGTGGTCACCAGCCAGTGGTCTCCATCTTCGACAAGGTCTTCGGCCCCCGCCGCACCGGATACTTCAAAAAGCGCCTCTTCAGTCGCGGCTTCTCTTGGCAGCTTGATCGTCCCTTTCTGGTCGAACGCCCAGGAGGCCGAGCCGCTTGCTCCGAGCTGACCACCGTATTTGTCGAAGATCTTTCGAATCTCTGGGGCGGTACGGTTGCGATTGTCCGTCATCACCTCGAGCAGAAAGAGGGTCCCCCCCGGGCCAACCCCTTCATAAAGCAGCTCCTCGTAGAGCACGCCCTCCAGCTCTCCAGTGCCTTTCTTGATGGCCCGGTCGATATTGCTGGCCGGCATATTGTTCGATTTTGCGAGGTCGATCGCGTTTCTCAGACGAGGATTTCCGGCCGGATCTCCTCCTCCCAGACGCGCGGCGATGGTGATCTCTTTGATCACCTTGGTGAAGACCTTACCGCGCTTGGCGTCCGCAGCGCCCTTTTTCCTCTTGATCGTCGACCATTTGCTGTGACCACTCATTGAGCTCTGGACGTTAGGCGTCCTCCCCGGGGGGCGTCAAGCCGCTGTAGCTGGGGGGCGTCAGCCGCTGTAGCCGGGAGGCGTCAAGCCGCTGTAAGCAGCCGTCTGCTGCGCGCCCTATGGCCGTCCGAGTCTTGAAAACGATGGGGCAGCTTGTGATAAGACTTCGTTCGCGATCCGTGGAGTGAACGCAGAAGTTGACGAGTGTGAACTAGCTTTCACGTCGCAAGGGAACGAAAGCTTTGGAAACGCGTGCTGGTTTCGCTTTGGCACAGAATTGGATAGGGATGGCAATTCGCTCGTTTGGAGGCTTCATGCTGCGCTTCTTCGCTCCCATCCTGCTCGCTGCGGCGGGAATCACCGTTTCGGCCTGCTCGAACGAAGAGTATTCCTGTGACGATACCGGTTGCTTTTACTGCGACGGGCTAGGCTGCCGTCGCGTTCAGCCGGAATCACGAACGGCTTGCTTTGGAGATGTAGAATGCGCTTCTTCAGAGCGATGCACCGACGTCGGCTGCGTTCCGATCTGCGCTGAAGACCGGGACTGCCCGGACGGTACGGTCTGCCGTGGCGATCTCTGCCTGGAGCCGACCGAGCCCGACCCGATCGCCACCCCAGGCAGCTGCGAGCGGAGCGACGAGTGCCCCGAAGGCGCTCTGTGTCTGAACGGACTCTGTGCGGCCAGCAACCAATCCTGCGGGCAGGGCCCCTGCAGCTGTGCAGATTCTGAAGTGTGCGCCGCCGGATTTGTCTGCAGCGAGCAGGAGTGCCGGCCCGAATCGGATGCGTGTCAGTTCGATGTGGAGTGCGGACAAGACGCTTCGGGCGGGGGCCGGTTTTGCATCGACGGCGCGTGTCACGACGGCTGTGGCGGGGCCGGGCAAACCTGTCTTGCCGGGCAAGCCTGTATCGAGAGCGTATGCCGTGACGAAGATGCGGCCGCGGGTCAGTGCCAACTGGACGTCGACTGCCAGCAAAACCTGGTCTGTCTCGATTCCTCTTGCGTCGAGGGATGTTCGGCCGATTCCGACTGCAGCTCCGGCTACTACTGCCTCAATCGGCAGTGCCGGGTCGATGACCGTCCTCAACCGTTTTGTTCGAGCGACGCGATGTGCGTTGCGGGTCGCCGATGCGTAGACGGGGTCTGCCGAACGCCCTGCGCGACGAGTCAGGAGTGCTTGCGCTTCGACGTTCAGTTTGTACTTTGCAGCGATGAAGGCTTTTGCCTCACCAGCAACGAGGCCGGCAGTGATTGCGCCACCAGCGTAGACTGCACTGCCGATCGAGAGTGCCGTGACGGCATCTGCCTCTGAGGCTCTCGTCCCAAGCAATGCGCTGATATTGCCTGCTGGGTGCCCTCGCCTAAGATTGTGAAGGACGTATGGGCAGACGGCAAAGACGGCAAAGACGGCGAAGGCTGGAGCAACCGACACCCCCGGTTCCGATGAGGCATGTCAGAGCCCGTCTTGGCGAAGATCCTCCAGCTTCTGCAGCACCGCCGGTACCGCCTGCAAGATTCGTTATGCCGCCACCAGTACCGACTATGCCACTAGTACCGGCTTTGCCACCAGCTCCGCCGCTTGGGCGCCTCAGTCAACCTCAAGGATTTCCAGCCCCAACTTATAGTCCCGGCAGTAACGCTAACAACAACATATTCCCAAACCAAGATCGCGAGCACGCCTTAGCAATGTGGAATCAACTAGCCAGTGTTCGCTCGGGACTACCAAAGCTATCGGTAGACTCCATTCGCAAACCAATCTCTAGACTGCATGTCCTGATGCAACATCTTACTCCAGCGCTAAGTTTGGCAGAGGTCGAGCGTCTAATCGATTACGCAGACTCAATTCGTAACCGACGAGGTCCACCGAGCGCCCACCCAGAGGTGTGTAACGTTTATGGACAGCTCAATCGAAGCTTCATATCCCATGTGGCAAGGACACTGGGGATAGGCTGCGTAGAAGACAGCAAAATCTCCCTACAATTGGACATGGCTCTTTGCGCACTATTTGATACGAAACCATTCAGTGGCTGGGACCGCAACTTCAAGCACGACCCCGGTAACGTTGCGATGTTTGCTGTACGCCTGCGATTGATGACCTATTTCACGAGCATGGATGAGGTTGACTCGGGAGACTACCTGCCTCTACTTTACGCCGACGGATTGTTCGTGCCTGGTTTTGTCCGCTTCTGTGGCAATAAACCAACCTCGTGGAGCCGGTCTAATTTTGTATACTACTGTAAAAAACACTTCAAAAATCAGATCAAAGACAAGCCTCTCCCGATCGCAGATTGAGAAACTTAAATTTCAAGCAAAACACTGGCAAGAGCTGTTGAATCAATTCCTTCGCTCAAGCTATTCAAGCTATTGTCCATAGCCGATTCAAAACGAGGCTAAACACGTAAAGCGACGGCGAGTCACCTCGCCTCTAAAGACGATGTCCGCAAAGCCACAGTCGTTGAGGCGAGAGGTTTGGTCCGGTCGACTGATAAGGTAAAAACCAGATGCGGCAGTCATATCTGACTGCAAGCTTAGGGCAATGTCACTGCGAGCTTGGGGCAACGTGACCGCCCTGAGAGAGCTTGATGCCCTCCCCCCGGCAGACCGCGCTATCGATCGAGGCTGCCTCAAGGGCATCTACCGCCCGCAATCCTGAGTAATCCAATGACATTGACGATAGCGACCCGTACCTCGAGCTTGTAAGACGAATTATGTCCAATAGAAAGCGACCGCCGGACTATCCTCTGACTGGTCGACCGTCTGAGCGTCTATGCTTGAGAGCGGGTGGAGCCGAAAGCTCCGTTGGAGGCGGGCCCCCACCGGTAAGCCAGGGTCCTTTTATTCCGCGCCCTCTGGTTTTTCCATATCCGCATGCGTCACAAGGAGCGCCAGCCCCGCCTTTACCGCCAGCCGTTCCGCCAGGGCATGTGGCTAATCGAGAACGCATATCGGACGAGGAGGCGTCAGGTTTCCTGCATTTCGTTCGAAGCGCCGAACGTCTACGTAATCTGAAACAAGCTCTCACAGAAATTCGTGGAAAAGGCCGCACCGTGCTGCCAGGGTTGGTTGGCAAAGATGCAACTGAGTTGCTTAGAGACGTATCACCTTATGCTGAGAAACTAACTCCTCCGCTATTTCCCGACGACATCGCGAAGTTAGACTTTCGATTGAAAAACGGACAGCCTTTTGGAATCGGTCTATTGAACTGTTACTATCGTTTGCATCAAAAAAAATCGCGTCAAGAGAGGGACAAGCGTACTGCAGATGAGATCTTATATCATCTCGGCGATCTACACACGCATCGTCAAATCGCTACAGCACTTTATGCATTGGCACAAAAAGGCATGTTTGAAAGGTTTGGTTACCACCAGACGAAGAAACGATACCGACTTGTTGCTCACTTGAGGGTCATCGAATGGTTACATTTTTTTACGAAAGCAAATATTCACTTAGACGAAAAGAGAATTAATCCATCTTATATTTTTTCATTGCTCATGGCAGATGGGCTTATCGACCGGGATTTTATAACTTATTGGGTGAACAATTATAAGTCTAGCTGGTGTATGACTCTTGGAACGTGGAAGGACCATCACGCCGGGAATTACGCAAAGTTTCCAGGCCCTTTTGATGCTCGAGATCCTCTGTATCACGTTGGACCTGCGATGCTTTGGTAGCCGCTCTCAACGCAACTGCCAAGATGATGTGGTCCGGTGCACCTTGAGATCTTAATAATTTAGGTGCAGCGACGGCGTCTGAGTCCTATCGTTCCAGGCAATGCGCTGATATTGACGACCGGGTCCTGTAGCCTAGGCTTGCGCGATACGTATGGGGAAACCACGAAACAAGCGTCGTCGCGTAGTTTGGGCAACTCCGGCTGATGACCCTGCCAACAGTCCGCAGGTTCCGCCCAGACCCGCTGCTCAAGCAGGTCAGTACGGAGCACGAGTAACACGCTTCCATCACGGGCAAGACCTCAGTCCTTTTGTGCCGCGAGGTTCAACATTCTGCCCGTCACCCGGGACAGGGAGCGTTGGAGTACCGCACTCCCCGCCTTCAGCGTTCGAGATGCCGCCACCGGCGGACCCAGTCCGGCCTCCGCAGGCGCCTGTCCTGCCACCACCGGTACCGGCGTTATCACCAGCCCCGCCTTTGCCGCCAGTCATTCCGTCAAGGCATATGGCTAGTGCAGGTTCCGGATTGCCGCAGCGTGGGTTAAGTTTCTCGCATTGCACTCGACCTTTCGACTGCTCAAACAATCTAAAGCTAGGATTCAAAGCAATTAGCGGAGCAGACGTACCCAAGCTGCCAAAGTTTCCTGGGGATAATATAGAAAAGAAAGTAAATAAATGGTGGGCAGACATATCGCCTTGTGTTGGAAAACTAACTCCTCCACTACTTCCCGACGACATCGAGAAGTTAGCCAATCGGTCGCAAACAGAACATTCTCGCAACCTCGATCTGTTATCATATTATTACGAATTATACGGAAACCAATCACCTCAAGCGAGTGATATGCTTATCGCAAATTCGATCTTGCATCAGCTCGGCAAGCTGCATACACATCGTCAGATAGCCACAGCGCTTTGTGCACTAAGAACAAAAGGCGTATTTGCACAACTCGGTTACGATCGCGAGGACAAGTGGTGCCTGCTTGCTACTCACTTACGAGTCATCGAGTGGTTACATTACTTTAAGAAAGCAAATATCCGTTTTAAGGGAAAGCGGCCTACGGGGAATTATGTTCTTGTATTGCTCATGGCGGATGGACTTCTCGATTCCGGATTTATAGACTACTGGAGACATAGCGCATATTTTGATTGGTCTCATGCCTTTTGTATCTGGCGAGATAATTACGATAAAAAACCTAGTGGTTTTCCAGAACCCTTTGATGATCATGACCCTTTATATCGCCTTTATCATGCTGCACCTGCTGTGACGTGAGAGCCGCTCTCAACGCAACTGCCAAGATGATGTGGTCAGATGCACCTTGAAAAAATCTAATAAACCAGAAACCAAAGCGCTTTAGACGAGTTGCATATGAAACTCTGTTTGCAGACTGGCTAGTACGCATACGTCGACGCCAAAACCGCTGTGCCCCCTCATTTTGACCCTCCTGCGTACGACCGAGTCATGAGACCAAGTTACTCCGAAACTACATCGGAATTGCATCGAACGAGCCGCTACTTGGCGAACATCAGTTGTCTGGAACCGTAGATCGTCACCTAGAGTGCGCAAGTTGTCCGCAGGCACACAAGAGATTCGAATAATATGACCTCAGATTTGTGAAATTTGGTCAGAATTTCTCCATGCCCGGGACGCCGCATTGCTTGTGGGTTCTTGAGAACGTACTTAAATATGCGCTTGCTTCAGCCCTGGTGATGGCGCGGAGACACTTAAGACTGCACGTAGTTTTTGCCTGGCACCGTATCCAAACGAATAAAGCTTTCACTATGCGCTCCCCAACCTCAAGCATTCCTCGACCAGAGAAATGGCCGTTGCCCCTGACCGGTGACGATGTGGATCAATGGATTGAACTAGGGGATGCACAGGCGTTTAGGTGCAACGCGATAGATATCCTGAATGATATTGGTGCACATCCTGCATTTTCTATTCTTCGGGAATCAAAGGATCAGAATGAGTGTCAGATCATCGAAGGTGCACTCCAACGCCATGTGACTTCCGACAGATACAGCAAAAAAGGCACAGAACGTTTCCACTGGATGGCCATCAAAATAAGCCTCGAGTTGATTCTAACATAAGTATCGCGAGGAGCGATCACGAACCAAAGAATCTATTCTTTCGAGAACGTTTCGAGTTCGGTGATATCGGTTCTTTATCGAAGATAGTGGCATGGGAGACTCGTATAAGAAATAACCTTCGGGAACATGAAGCTCCGCATGAAGTAGCCAACTTGACTCTGGAGAGCTTCATGGCGCAAGTCGCGAGATATCGAGAGTCAAACTCATCACCTGGAACCAATCCACGCACTGGCGTAGGCGTTAGTCCGCAGGTGACCGTTACGTCATCCCGTTCGGTCCCCAGACCTTTTGGGCCACCGCCCCCGCCCCGTCAGCCACTCGCGGCAAGTTTACCGGCTCCTCGCGTATGGAGTAGTGCGCCAGTGCCCGCTGAAGCCGTGCGCCCTGGACGGGTTGGGCTTCATATGCCGACCGCGCCGGATGCTCCGCCAGGCGCCTCAGGTTCGCCGGCAGGAACTCCGAGTATGGATGACGCCAATCCGCTCTTCAGATTCGCTGAAATCTGCGCCGAACGGGCCCCGGATTCTAGAAAAAGACCGGCCTCTCCCGGAGCAAAACGCTTCCAAGAGCCAAGCATCCTCATGGCGC
The DNA here is from genome assembly GCA_039030515.1 of Myxococcota bacterium. Lineage (GTDB taxonomy): Bacteria > Myxococcota_A > Polyangia > Polyangiales > Houyiibacteriaceae > JBCCEA01. The sequence continues at coordinate 52,055 of JBCCEA010000024.1, forward strand.
CGCAAATGCCGACGGCAAGAGCCATGCCACCAGTCATCATGGCGCACCCCATTCTTCAGTACCTGGGGGGAAATCGCGGTTACCCATCACTCCCGAAGATGTTCGCAGTTTATGGGAACTGCTTAAGAGATCTCCAAAGGGTCCCGTACCCGGCGACATCAGCTTGGCAGATGCAGCGCCAGAGACAAAGGTCGCTATAATGCATATGCTATCTGTGCTGAAGCAGCACCCTCAAGAAATGGACGCGACGACGATCCAATCTATACAAATTCAATTGTCTCGAAAAGCAGGCAAAGATCCTAAGACACAAAATGAGCGGTATTCGATATTGATAAGCCTGAGGATGCTCGCAAAATTAGGAGATCTTCTGCGACTTAAGTTTAGAGGATTCTGCTCATCATACCAATTTATTCTTCCTCACGACCTAACCACGGATACCTTGCGCTGTTGGATTCGCCAAGAACTGCAAGTCAAATAAGAAATCACGAATCATCGCTTCTAAAGGCAGCTCATCGGCCGGCTGCGAATCGATCGCTGAACCCGGCCATGGCTTCGCAAGATGAACTCGCATGAAACAGCAGTAGGGTGCGTACAATGACCTAACCATCGAGTGTTCTTGGCATCGCACGCGCAGTCTCTACGCTCGCATGAGCGGCGTTTGACATTCAGATTCGATACGTCAAACCGATTGGATGCCCCAAGGGCTCTCTCTAGACACTATTTGGGCCATCTACCGATGGATGCAGGCTAGCTCTCAAGACTCGTGGCATGGAGACATGCAGCTTGATAATCTTCGCCGACAACTTCGCAATAGAGGATTCTCTTTTACCGAAGTGCAATTGAGAAGAGCAATCGCGAAGCTACATCGAGATATTCGATCGTCTCTAGACACCCAGACAGTGAATAGTACTCTAGTGGATGTCGCGGCTTGTGTGCGCGCTCAGGACTACTTTGATGCAGAACCCAACATGCGGGATGACGCGGTTCTTTCTGCGCTCATCAGAGATGGTTATTACAGGCTTCCGACTCAGTATATAGCTCAGTATCGACATGACTGGTTGCACACTGCATCCTCGAGTGGGGTAGGCAGTACAGTACCGGGTAGAGTGGCAAGCCCAGAATCTGTTGGACCAACGATTCAAGGCGGCTTGCCGGGACCCGTGGTCCCACCACGGCCGGTTTTTCCAGGGTCCGTTGCGCCCATGTGGACCGCTGCCCATGGGCATCGGGCTCCAGCCGGGGAGCCACCTCTCAAACGACGATGCCTCGCATGTCCGCTCGAAGCGTCGCGAGAGCCCGCCACCCCTGACGATCAGGCGCAATCCAGCCTACCACCAGAAACACGTTCACCACCAAGAGCCGCAAGTCCGGCTAGCACGGCCGGTCATGTCTCGAGGGGCTCCGGATGCATCCCACCTCTATCGCAAGCGGCACTGACAGCAGCGTCAAATACAAACCAAGCGGCCATGGATGGTCGCAGAGAATTTCCCCAATTGCTGCCTCCGATGCTCCCGAAGCAGATGCTGAAGAGGTTGCAAGAAACTTACAATCGATTGCTAGAAACCGGTCGGTCAGAGAGACATGCACTTCAGAAACTGCTCGAAATTGTGAGGAAGAGCGGCCACTTCTATGAAGAAAGACAGCTGACCAAGGCGCTCAGCGTGGCGAAAAGGGAAGACAGGTTTAGAAATTGGAACCGCAGTCTAGAGCACGTGGCAGCGAGACTCCGCACCGAAGAGATCTTAAGTTATTGCCAAACCACTTCAGTGGATGAAATTAAAATAAGACTTGAAGAAGAAGGATTGGCGTTAGGAATAAGTCGTCTGGAGAACTGCATTCTCTTGTGGAAAAACGAGTACACGACTCAACTTTTGAATCATGCTTCTGTCGAGAGAGACATCGCGGATCGAACTCCTCAAAATCAGCCCGACTCGGTCTTGGAGACAACTCAGAGGCAGCTACCTCCTGAGCTCAGGGCAGAGGCACTCTTTGATTTGCCAGAAAGCAACCAGGCTGTAACCGTTCCACCAATTCGAGCCGATGTGGACAAGGCGCTACGGTCTGTAAAAAGCAGAACACGTCACTGTAGCCCTGAGCAAATCAGAAAAGCTCTTTGCACTATTTGCAACTCAGAGAAAACTCAAGGCAGGGAAACCTCACTACAGATTGTGGCAGCTCGTTTGCGGACCGAGGAGATTATCTACCGTTTTTACGATGTACCACCACATGAAATATGCATCTTGCTCAGGGTAGAAGGTTTGTCCGAAAGGTCCAACGATTTGAGGGGTCAAGTGCTGAACTGGAAAGCCAACTATTCGTCGATCAGTTCGGATTCAGCCTAAACTTGCGGCACGGGCTCGTTAGGCGCACCACCGGCCTGTTCGCCTACCGGACCAGGTACGGCTTCGCAACAGAACCACAGCGTCACGAGCAATGCGCTGATATTGACGACTGGGTCCCATAGCCTACGCTTGCAAGGTGCAAGGCGACGGACGGAAGCGAAGACGAAGACCTACCCCCACTCCTAGGGTATTCGCACCATCTTATGATCAGGCAGATACATATCCTCTTGGAAGGCCACGCTCTAGAGAGGGCACAACATTTACCTTGCCTCCATCACCCACGTCTTCGCCTCCAACTTCAACATACGCTTCACCACCAGCACCAGCTGGGCCCCCAGTTCCGGGTCCGCAACACGAACTGTACAAAGATGCGATATGCGAGTTGCGTAAGACCGATGAAGGGGCCGTCTCAAGTTTCCGGAGCGAAGTGGGAGTAAGGCAGCGATTTGAGAACGCACGCCAGGCAATCCTTAGAGTCAATTCACCCAAACTTCCACGGTATAGTGGAAGTTTGGGTGAAGATTATTTGTTCATTCAATTATCATCTATGGCTCACAAACTAACTCCTCCACTATCTAGAGAAGACATCGATACGCTAGCCACTCATTTTGAAACAGGGCACCCCTCTAGAGGAGCTCTGTTCCGGGTTTATTGTGACCCAAAGGGACAGCGACCGCTTCAAACGGGTGACCAGCGGATCATACAGTCGATCTTGCTAGAGCTCGGCAATGTGCATACGAATCGTCAGATTGCCACTGCGCTTTATGCGTTAGAAGGAATGGACCCGTTTCGCGGGTACCACTACAAGGAGGACCAGAATCTTTACATGCTTGCTCCTCACTTACGAGTCATCGAATGGATGACGTTATTTGCAGCTGAACCTCCCAAAGAACCGAGAACTGATTCAAAACATTATCTCACGCTGCTCATGGCGGACGGACTTTTTAGTGACGATTTTCTAACGTGTTGGGCCAACGACCATAGTGCTAGCCCGTGGTCTCGGAGGTTTAACAACTGGAAAAACCATTACCTTGGTAACCAGAATTCATTTCCTAAGCTTTTTGACCCACGCGACCCTTTGTGCCGGGTTTATCCCCTGTATGCGCCCCTATGACGGTGTGAATTCCGTGCAGGCTTGAGGTCCCGACGGAAAAAAGAGGAACGCTCCTCGGAACCAGAAACCCAAGCGCTGCGCCAACAGCGCTCACGGGAGCTTTCCCCAATGACGAACGCTGTCGTTTTTGATCGCCTTGCGCTTCGCCTGCCGGACCGGGTGCGGTTTCGCCTACTCACCGACCTGACCAGGTACGGTTCCTCCGAACTCTCCGACCTGACCAGGTACGGCTCCACCCTGACCGGGTACGGTTTCTACCTCACCGACCTGACTGGGTACGGTTCCTCCACGGTTTCTACGACCTGACCAGGTACGGTTCCTCCGCCTACTCACCTACCTGACCAGGTACGGTTTCTACGACCTGACCAGGTACGGTTTCGCCGACCTGACCAGGTACGGTTTCACCGGCCGGGCACCCACCGACCTGACTCACCGACCTGACTGGGTACGGTTCCTCCGACCCGCCCACCGACCTGACCGGGTACGGTTTCGCCACGGTGCGCAAGCACCCTATGCGCGAGGGTGGAGAGAACCTGAAAGGTGCAAAGGTACCACTATTACTTGACTTTCTATGTCGAGCCCCGTTTCAATGAGCGTCGACTATCCCCGAAATGATGGTACTTATGGGGTGGAGTGCGCTGCATACATGTTCTCAGTGGTGATTACGGAGAAGGGCGGAGCTCAGCGGAGGATGGACTTCGACAAGAGCGAAGTCACAATCGGCCGGGTTCAAGGCAACGACATCATTCTTCCAAAAGGGAACGTTTCCAAGCGGCATTCACGCATCGTTCTAAAGGATAGTCGATTTATCGCTGTCGATTTGAAAAGTACCAACGGTACTTATGTAAATGGCCGTAAGATAACGTCTCCTCTGGTTGTAAAACCGGGGGATAAAATCTACATCGGCGACTTTATACTTACGGTGGATGAGATTGGGGCTCCCTCAAATGTAGAGCCTGTACCTGACGCCTATCCTGAGCCGTCTTTGCCGCCATCCAGTATTCCTCAGAGTGCTGTGGAGCCACCTACAGCAGCCTCGCTTACCTCGAGAGCTCCAATTCGAGCGAAAACCCAAGAGCTGGAAACCGATGGCGTGATCCCTTCACGTGTACCCGAACCACCTCGGCGCGTTACTCCCGCTGAGCAACCAGGGGAGGAAGACGGCACTACGGGAGTTCCCGTGGCGTCTCAGTCCGCTTCAGCACCGTCGTCATCGATTGCAACCCCGCCAGGTCAGGCAGCACCACCCGTCCGAACTGCTGTTCCTGCGCCAGTCCCTCAGGGTGCAGCAACTCCCGAACGTGCGGCAACCGTGCAGACAGGAGCGACTCCGCATGGAACGGTCCCACCTCAGGCGAGCCACTCTCGCGGAATTTCCGCGACCAGTTCAGCTTCCTCCGCGTCACTGCGGAGGACGCCAGCGCCTGCAGGACATCAACCGTCTCGAGATTCGCAGCAACCCTCGCCTCGCAAACCTGTTCCGCCCCCTACCCGGTCCAACCCGATGGAATCACGCCCGAGGCGAACGGCAACTCATTCGGTAGTTGAATCTCCATCGACCTCACCAATGGGTGTAGGCGCAATACAAATCGAAGCTAGCTCCGTATCCAACCTGGTTCGGGTGCTGAATGAGATCGGCAAACATATCGACCTTTCGGTAATACAGGGCTACGCAGACCCGACTCGCGTCCAAGAAGCGCGGGGCGCAGCACGTGCCGCAGTCGAGACCTTGGCAAGCACTGGCAAACTTTCCGGTGAAGTCCAAGCCACTATCGACGCAGCTGTTGCGGAGGTGTGCGGTCTAGGTGCGATCGACATACTCCTACAAGACCAAACGATCACAGAACTCATCGTGGAAGGACCAAACCGGATACTGGTGGCACAGGGCAATGACCTTACACAAATCGGTGGCGGATTTTCTTCGACTGAGACACTTCAGATCATCGCCAAAAGACTTCTGGCTCAAGCGGAGCCGTTCGCAGTCGGACCCATCCACAATACACGACTTCCAGGAGGTGCCTTTCTCACGGTGGTGCTGCCACCCGTCGCTCTCGGCGGCCCGTACATCGAAGTACGTCGTCAGGGGAGCGGAGTCGAACCGCAGCAACTCGTGGAAGAGGGCTTGGTCAGTGCTGAAATCGCCTCGACTCTCGAAATCGCCTTGCAGCGCGAAAAAAATATCGTTTTTACGGGTGAACCTCATTCCAGTGTCACCCGTCTACTTGGGGCTTTTGCGGACTCGGGTGGCCTTGCCCAACGAATCGTCACCTTAGAGAGCTCGCCTCGGCTTAGTTTGAAAAGCGAACGCGTGATTTCTCTTATCGCAAATGGAAATGATGCAGAGTTTGAGAGCGTGCTTCGCCAAGCGCTTCACATGAGAGCCCACCGCATGGTCATCGATGGGGTGCGAGGCGCTGAGGTGCTCCACATGCTAACCGGACTCGCATCTCTCGATGTGAGCTGCTTGGTCGGTGTACACACGTCCACAGGTAGCGACAGCTGGACGACCCTGAGCACACTGGCTCAGCTAGGCCGAGCCTTACCGACTGATAGCCTGGAACGTCTCATGGGGCGCTCCATCGATCTGCTCGTCTCGGTGGTGTCGACACCTCAAGGCTCCCGTATTTCCAGGGTGGTCGAGGTAATCGCTCGAGGGAGTGAAGTGGAAATTATAGAGCTTTTTGTATACGAGGGCGGCGTTTTTCGTTCGACGAATCGCCCGTCATTCACCTAAACGGGGAGTCCATAAACCGTATCGTGGATCAGTCACCATGAGCGGCGGTGCGGAGTTCCGAGCGGGTCAAGAGAAAGCATGGGTGGCGTAGAGTCTGGCCTGGCGAGAAAATAACCCTGGCCGTAGTGCACGCCTATATCGCGAAGTACCTGAAGCTCTTCCAAATCTTCAATACCCTCCGCAACCACCTTTGCTTCCATATTTTCGCAGAGACGCACCAGCGACGTTACCAGCATCCTTAATCGCCGATCGATACCTACGTTGACGATCAGCTCTCGATCTAGTTTCACAACGTCTGGCGCCAGGTCTGCGATGTATTTAAGGTTGGAGTATCCTGCCCCCAGGTCGTCCACCGCCACCTGAATTCCCTTGTGGCGTAGTTCGCGAAGCACGGAATGACACTCGGCAGCGTGACTCAGCGGCACTGACTCAGTCACCTCTAGATAAATTCCGCACTCGTGAGTGAAGATTGGATCGTCTGGACGAACCAACCAACCTTCGTTGAACTCATGTGGGTGCACGTTCAAGAACAGTGGGTAGGAGGAACAGCCACGCACGGCCAGTTGACGAATCATTCGACCAAGTGCTCCGCAGTATTGCGTTTTGATCGCCTGAGCAAAAAGTTCCGGTGGATTGATGAAATACTCGGAGGTACTGCGAACTACGGCTTCGAATGCGAACACCTCCCCGGTATCAAAGTCGACCAGGGGTTGGTAAACGGTAAAAAGCTCACCTACGTTCAACACATCAGGAATTTGCGCCACGCCGCTTACAGAACGCACGCTACTTTGCTCGTTATCGTGAAACCACTCAGCGAAGTTTTGAGACGTGCCTTCCACTTTCCCCGTATTTTTAATGGTAGCCGATCATGGATGGTGCGAGAAGCGCCACCTGAAATGAAGATGCCTTCTGCGACTGTTATCGCCAAAGGCTTTGAGAACAACATGCTGAAACGACTATTTTTTGGTGCACTAAAGGGCTTCTTCCTGGGAGGGTTGCTCGCCGTTGGCGTTGTCTTTGGACTTCGTTGGTCGGCACCGTCAATGCTACTGAACTATCTTCTTTCAATGGGTTTCGGAGCCACCGCCGGTGTGCTCCTCGGGACGACACCCTGGCGCCAAAAGAACTGGATCGAGTCGGTGCTCAAGTCTGTAGGTGGTGTACTTTTTGGAGCGCTTATCTACTGGACCAGCTGCACATTTTTGTCGGTAACTGTGCCTTTTGATCTACCAGGGATACCTGCCGCGACGGAGTGGACTAGGACTCCGATTCTCTACGGTCCATGGGTCACGGCTCTTTTTGGCTCCATCGTGGAGCTCGACAACACCATGGAATCTGACAGCAGTTCAAAAGCTCATACCTCGATTGATCAGGTACAAGGACGATTCGTGCACTCCGGCGAAGAGCAAATCGAAGAGGCAATCTTGGTGTCAGAATCCAAGTCTAAAAAAAATCTGCGGCGTTCTTGAGGAATGAGCAGATGCTCTGAGCATCGATGATTTTTAGATCATCGGTATCCTAACCGGGAATTTGGAAGGGTATCCGCAAGCCCTGTCTCGGGGCTTCTGCTACTGCCAGCCCATGGAAGCCACCAACTCTTGGGGTCCCCCCGATATTTCGAGCCCGGGCAACACTCTTGAACGACATGTCGCACTTCGACAGCGACGACACCCCTATGCCACCGGTGAGCTGACCGGTTTGTTTGGGCAAATCTCACTCGCGGCAAAAATCATCCAGCGCGAGGTAAATCGAGCAGGACTCGCAGGCAGCCTCGGCCTAACGGGCGCGAAGAACGTGCAGGGTGAGGAAGTACAGAAGCTCGATGAGTTCGCCAATGCCACCCTGGAAAACTGCGTAGGTTCGGGCGGGCATGTGTGTGTCATGGGAAGTGAAGAGCGTGAAAATCCCATCATTGTTCCGGCGGAAAGTGTCGGAGGAAAATACGTTCTTTTATTCGATCCTCTTGATGGTTCTGGGAACATCGACATCAACGCGTCGATAGGAACGATTTTCTCGATATATCGACGTAAAACAGAGACTGGACCCGGAAAACTTGAAGACTTGCTGCAGCCAGGGCGTGACTTAGTGGCGGCGGGTTATGTGATCTACGGGTCCAGCTGCATGCTGGTATACAGCGCTGGGGAAGGGGTTCACGGGTTCACGCTCGATCCAGCGATCGGTGAGTTTTTTCTATCCCACGGTGATTTGAAGATTCCGGAGCGAGGCCACTTTTACTCGATCAACGAAGGGTACAGCTCCTTGTGGGACGAGGCGACGAGACGGTGGGTGCGCTGGATTAAGTCGACTGATCCAAGCACGGGCAGACCCTACAGTCTTCGTTATATAGGTGCGATGGTCGCGGATCTTCATCGCACGCTGCTTCGGGGTGGCATTTTTGCCTATCCTGGAGATTCTAAGCATCCCAACGGGAAACTGCGACTCCTTTACGAGGCTGCTCCCATGGCCTTTGTAGTTGAAGCCGCCGGTGGCCTCGCATCTAGCGGAGAGAGCCAGATTCGAGATATCGTACCTGACACGCTCCACCAGCGAACTCCGCTCTTCATTGGAAGTCCGAGGGATGTCGAGGATGCATTGAACATCATTCAAGAATCGCAGGACGCTAGCACTGCGACCGGGTAATTCTCTTTGCAAGCACAAGCCGTTGAATTTGGATTTTTTTTGCGAAGGGGTCATTACCCATAAAGTTCCGCCCGTCGCAAACCGTATCTGTCTAGAATGGTGGCACAAGCAGCAGCCAGCGCGGCCGTGTCCGAATCGATTCGAGGCAAGGTACTTCTCGTTGATGACGAGCCCGCTTTGCTGCGGAGCTATCGTCGAACACTCGAACAAGAAGGCTTCGTGGTGGAGACCGCTGAGGACGGACTAAGTGCAGTGCGTTGTTTCCAGAGCGGTTCGTTTCATGCAGTCGTTTCGGATATCTCCATGCCTGGAATGGATGGGATGCAGCTGCTCCGCGAAGTACGACAACACGATCTTGATGTTCCTGTTGTCCTTATTACGGGTGCACCTTCTGTGGAAACAGCGATAGGGGCGCTCGATTATGGCGCTCTGAGGTATTTCGTAAAACCAGTCGACTCTGCGCAGTTGAGCCGTACGTGCGCCCAAGCGGTGCATCTCTACCGCATGGCGATCATGAAGCGTCAAGCTCTGGAGATGCTTGGCGGTGGAACGAAGCAGTTGGGAGATCGAGCTGGTCTCGAAGTGAAGTTTGAGTCCGCCCTAAAGAAACTCTTTATGGTTTACCAACCCATCGTTCAGTGGTCGACTCGTTCCATAACCGGGTACGAAGCACTCGTTCGTTCCGCAGAACCAACGATCCCTCATCCCGGAGCACTCTTCGATGCCGCAGAACGTCTGGATCGACTTTCAGACCTTACCCGAGGCATCCGTCGTATCGCCCCAAATCCCTACTTGGAAGAGGGTTCTGAAGATTGCGGCTTACTATTTTTCAATCTTCACGTCCGCGATCTCAACGACGAGAGTCTCTACGATACGAGTTCGCCACTCGCACAGATGGCAGACCGCGTCGTGCTTGAAATCACCGAGCGGGCATCACTCAACGAGGTACGAGACCCTCACTCTCGAGTAGCTCAACTTCGCGATATGGGATTTAAGATCGCGGTGGACGATCTTGGCGCAGGCTATGCCGGCCTCACCAGCTTCGCGACCTTGGAACCAGATGTGGTGAAGCTGGACATGGCCTTGGTACGCGATATTCATCTCTCTCCAACCAAACAAAAACTAGTGCGTTCGATGACGCAACTCTGTGCCGAAATGGGTATGGAAGTTGTTGGGGAGGGGATCGAGTGTCCTGAAGAACGCGATACTTTGGTCGAACTGGGATGCGATCTGCTGCAGGGCTATTACTTCTCAAAACCAGCCCCCTCCTTAATCACACTCGACTCGCTTTGAGACGTCAGAGGTTTTTTGAACCTCTCCGATTCGCCTTAAGGTCCAACCGGGCATTACCTAACGCCCCGTAAATCTGACCCGCTTAACCTGACCAGGTACGGCACATCGTTGTATACCCCAACACCGCACCAGGTGTTGAAAAAGCGAAAAGCGGCTTGGAGCCAATCCTATTTCATTGAAGTCCTAGCTAATGGCTTTCCCCAGATTTAGATGCGCTCGCCCTGCGTCTGTTTACGAAATAGAAGCACAAGTTTGTGTGTCGTCAAAAAAGGACGCAAGAAGCTGGTTGTCATTGGTCTTGTGGCACTTTTTCGACGCTTTTTTCGCATCGCTGGGTTTCATGGAAAAGAACTTAGCCTCACAGCGAAGTCTGCATAAAGCTTTACCCATCAACTCTCATGTAACCTCTTGCCGTAATGGAACCACGGCCCTTGCTTCTAATCGGCCGGCGATATCGCTCGAGTCGTAGGAAGATCCGATAATACTGCTGTATTATGTTTCATGGCTCGTTTGACAAGGTCACCGTCAAGCACAGCCCGCGTCAGTTACGCGTCTCACCCTGCACCTGACCAGGTACGGCACATCGCTGTATACGTCCAGCTGCACTGCAGCCTCAAACCGGACCAGGTACGGCGCTGCAGCTTCTTCCCGCGCCTGACCAGGTACGATGCTGCAGCCTGCTCACGCCTCTCCCCACGCCTGACCAGGCACGGCACATCGCTGTACCTATCCAGCTGCACTGCAGCCTCAAACCTGACCAGGTACGGTTTCAGGCTGGCGGATTTGGCGGGCTGCTCCGCCATTTGGCGGCGCCCGCCAGCCTTTGCCTCCCGCAAATCACGATTTGATTCAGTTTTCTCTCCGGCACGATTCCTGCCCTCTCTCTAGGGCA
>JBCCEA010000025.1:0-57820 GCA_039030515.1 Myxococcota bacterium
GCCAGCGCCCCCGACCAGCGCGTCTCGATGGGCTTGAACGCCCAGCGCCCCGCACGCGCAGACGTGAAGGAGTAGTTTTGCTACTTCGAACGTCGAGCATGGGAGGTAAGCGGGCGTTCAGGTCTAGCGAGGCGTGCTGGGGCGAGGAGGAGGGTACACGTTGGTACCTGACGACGAGGCGAGGCGGTAGCGGCTCTATGGCGTGCCTGGTCGGCCGCGGGTAGGGCTAGGAACGGGACCCTGCTACGATTCAACCATGTCCGAGGTCCAAAACCCTCGCCCGGCAAAGCGCGCTAAAGCTTTTTTTTCCAGCTGGCTGTGGTTCTTGCTCCTTCTTATTCCTTTGATCGAGTTGATTGCACTCGGCATTACAAAACAGCGTGTTCCCTCCGAAGACGACTGGACAAGGGCCTCCGATCATATCCGTCGCCAGTCCCTCGCCGGCGACGGGACCGTGGTGGCGCCGTCTTGGGCAGACCCACTGCTCCGACTACATCTTGGAAACCGGATGAGCCTCGGTGACGCTGCACCAAGCGATATCTCAGCATACGAGCGGTTGTGGGTGGTTTCGTCACGAGGAGCGCTTCATCCGTGGGAGGAAATCGCCGCCAGTCGCACTTCCGAACCGCCGAACCGATGGGACTTCGGTTTGCTGTCCGTCCGGCTCTGGCAGCCACTTCGAAGTCCTTTGCTCTATGACTTTGTCGCACATGTCGAGGAGGCGAATGTCCAGTTCGTCGAAGGTTCGTTCCCTCGTCATTGCCCGCTAGAGCGACTTGGTGTTCGCGGGGGGAGCGGGCTTTTTCAGGGTCCGATGGCGCCGGCGGTGCGGCATGTGTGCGACCGCAAGCGATCATGGCTCTGGGTAGGGGCCACTGTAATCGAAGATCTAGAGCTCAAGCCTCGACGCTGCGTATGGATGCACCCTGCGGGACGCGAGCCCGTCTCGATTCTCTATGAGCAGGTTCCCCGCGGCAGTCACGTAGTGGTGTACGCAGGGCTTTACTACATTCATGAGCGCGAGGGTCAGGGAGGACCGGTCACGCTTTCGGTCCGCTCTGGCAGCGAGGCAATCGGACAGCTCGTGCATCATGACGGGGACGGTTGGAAACGCATGGTCGCCAAAATGCCGGAGCATGGAGCCGCGTTTGTCGACGTCACATTTGAAGCGACAGCCCCCGACCCTCATTTTAGGACACTTTGCTGGGCTGCAACCATGCGTCGAGGGGACATCCTATGACTCGTTCTCGGGAGGGCACGTGAGACGGCCGCCTCGCCCAGTCGACCATCTTGTGGGCTTGTTGCTGTCGATCGCATACTTCACCGTGCTTTTCGCTACTGCCGGCGATCTCGGGATGTCCCGTGACGAGAGCTTCTATGTGAAGGCGGCAGAGGACTATGGCGCCTGGTACGCTCTGGTCTTTCAAGGCGACCCGAGCGCATTCGAGCCCGAGGTGATCGACCGCTACTGGCGTTACAACTCAGAGCATCCGGCGTTCGTAAAAACGCTATTTGCCTGGTCGGTATTGGCAAACGAGCAATTTGAACTTTTTGATCATCCATCGACGGCACACCGCGTCCCTGCCATGGGGCTCGCTGCACTGCTCGTGTGGTTGATCTACATCTTCGGTGCAAGAGTCTTTGGCAGACAGGCAGGCTTATTCGCGGCGCTTAGTTTCGCCTTGATGCCCCGCGTATTTTACCACGCCCATCTCAACTGCTTCGATATACCCATTACCTTCGCGGTGACTTTGGTGGCCTACCTGTACTATCGCTCTCTCGAGCAGAAACGCTTTGCGATCGGGACCGGTCTAGCGTTCGGCATTGCACTGGCCACCAAACACAACAGTTGGGTGCTTCCGGGGGTATTTGGAATCCACTTTCTCTGGCTTTGCGTTGAAGAGCGAGGATCCCGCCTGCGAGGTGAAACGCCTCAGATCACCATGAAACCGTACTGGCTGCTGGCCATGATCGCTCTCGGGCCACTGCTGTTTTGGGGCTCGTGGCCTTGGCTTTGGCACGACACTTTGCAGCGACTCAATAGCTACGCCCTTTTTCATCTGCGGCACGACTTCTACAACATCGCTTATTTTGGAGACACGTATTTTCGACCACCCTTTCCGATAGAACTCCCCCTAGTGCTGACTGCATTCACCGTACCGGCATCTGTACTCGCACTGGCAATCGTGGGTCTGGGACTGCGATTTCCCTTTTTTCTGCCGCGATTTATGCTTCGCCGCTATGCTCCTCGACTGGCGCCCTCGGTTCTGCCGAACCGAACCGACGTACTTCTACTGGGACTCCTGCTTTCACCCATCCTGATCATCGCCTTGCCATCGTCGCCCATTTTCGGCGGCACCAAGCACTGGATGCCCGCCTATCCCTTTCTCGCGATGTTTGCTGGCTTTGGATTCACTCGGATGCATGCCGCAATCTCGAGATCACTGCATTCGACACGAACATGGAAGTCGCTGTACGCCATAGGCATTGGCGCATTCATGCTGGCTCCGTCGGCTTTAGAAACTAGGCACAGCCATCCATTCGGCCTCTCCCACTACACGCAGCTTGCAGGTGGAGTTCCGGGAGCCGCTGATCTTGGGATGAATCGGCAATTTTGGGGGTTTACGACCAGAAGCATGGTTTCCTGGCTCAACGAAACACTGCCTCAGGGGGGCTCAGTTTATGTGTGCGATACAACATTTGGAGCTTGGCGGATGCTACAGAGTGACGGCCATCTCGCAGGTAATATTCGGCCAACTGGGGATATGATCCGAGCGGATATCGCTTTGGTGCACCATGAAAGGCACTTTGCGGAGGTGGACTATCAGGCTTGGGTAGCCTACGGCTCTCCGAAACCGATGTTCGTCCTAACCTATGACGGAGTTCCTTTGGTCACTGCGTATCAAAATCCCAAAAGCGTCCGCGTGCGCTCATCCTCTCTAGAGAAGCAGAGGCGGCAAGCACCGTAGGACTCATCGGCTTGAAATGGTTGTTTCCGCCTCACGCCTGTTCCCGCGACGGGATAACTCTACCAGTGATTCAAACAGTGCAAATGCGATATATCCGCTCAGCAACCAGATCACTGCAAAAGAGGCGTGGAATCTCCATGCGATGAAGGTAGCGCTTCCCACCACGAGGGTGATCAGAAGCGCCGTCGACCGACAAAGACGCAGTTCTTTGAACGACCGAAAACGGATCGTGCTCACCATAAGAAAGGAGAGCACGAAGACGACGCCCAACATGAGGTAGATGTACTCGGAAAGCCGACTTCCGAGTGTATGCCGACTGGCAACTACCAGTGATATGAGAATGCCGGCCGCGGCCGGAATAGGTAGCCCAAATACGTATTTTGAAGGTTGTTTTGGCGCTCCAGAATCACTCATCGCCAGTACGTTGTATCGAGCCAAACGGATCGTCCCACAGGATACGTAGAGAAAACAGGCGCCAATCCCAAGCTCTGAAGAGGCAAAAAGAGACCACCGGTACACGAGCACTGCCGGAGCCACACCGAAGGAAATCACGTCGGCCAGAGAATCTAGCTGCACTCCGATCGCACTCTGTGTCTTGGTCAGTCGCGCGACTCTCCCATCGATGGTGTCGAAGAACATCGCAAAGAGTATCAACACAGAGGCACGAAATAAATCTTCCTGACTCGCATGCTCACTGCAAACGAGCACCGCATAAAAGCCGCAAAACACGCTCGAAAGGGTGAAGAGATTGGGCAAGATAAACAGACTCTTCTGGAGCGAAATCTTCATGGCATGGTCCTATTCGGTAACTCGATCGATCGCATACAAGGCCCAGTTACGAAACCGGAGTGAGCCATGGCGTCGGTATTCTTCATCAAAAAGACGACTGGCCTCCGCCATATCACCTCCGAAGTAGGCCAAGACTCCGACCGCTCCGGTGGGGAGTTCACCTCCGGCAGCCTCAAATTGCTTGAGCGCGGCCAAACGTCGGGTTGTCTCGGCTCCACTGCGACCAAGGGCAAGCCAGCCCCAGTACGCTTGGCGCTCGACCGGCGCAAAATCGGCGAGATTTTTTCGTCCTGCCGCCACGTTCCAACGGGCTTTGTACAGGGCGCGCACCACGAGTGGGGGGGCCACCAAGACCCCATCGCTCACTGCACCATATTTTTGCAAATGTCCTCCAAAGGCGCCCAAAACCTTTCTACGCTTGGCGGGCCTTAGTGCCCCTTTCAGCCCGAGGAACGCTTCTTCGGTCATCTTGGCACGAAGCTCGAGGATCGCGGTCTCGCCCTGGACCTGTCTCAGTGTTTGATAGGCCTGAGCCACCCGATTTCGACGGTCCCGAAACTCGGCGGGCGTTTCCACAGTGCGGAGCGCTGCTTCCCCCTCTTCGTGCAAGATCTCTTCGAGCTGTCGAGACTCGGGCGTGGGTCGATATTGGGAGTAAAGCGCTCGATCTCCGTAGGTGACCTGATCTGCTTCGTGCACATCCAGCAAAAGAGGCGGCAAATCGGTGGGGGTATTCGGTCGAGGCAGAAAGAGGAGTACAATGGTACAACCAACGGCCGTTGACAATAAAATAAGCCGGGCGCTCGCGGGGGACATCGCACGTCGGACTCGTTGCTTGGAGATCATCGCGTTCATGAAAGATCGGTCATGACACAACGCCGAGCCCACGAGCGGTTCGAATTGGAGATACCCATAACCCTACTTTTGGAGGGTGAGGCGATTCCGGCATCCACGCGCAATATTGGACTGGGTGGAATCAACATCGTGACGGAGCGCATCCTTCCCTACGGTACGGAACTGAAGATACGCTTGCGCCTCCCTGCGCTCAAGGACCCGGCTGAAATCGAGGTGGTCGTACGCTGGGCACACGAAGACGGGATCGGCGTGCAGTTCGGCAGCCTGAGGGCCAGGGAGGTGTGGGCCCTCAACCAGCTCTGTGCTCACGAGACCAAGAAAATCGAGCGAAAACAAAGCGAATTAGGAGGTGGTTCTCTGGAGGAACGAGCGGGGGCACAGGGCCATGAACGAAGATCGAGAGCGACGTCGAAGGCGCAAGAGGAGCGAGTCGGCGAAGAGCATCCAAACTAGCCGACCGCACTCAAAACTTGCAGATTGCGCACCCGCAGCGCCCTAAGCGGGATAGGGTTCAAGCATGTCCATCTGCTTCAATCTTATCGAACGGGCAGCGGTGATCGAGGTGATGTGCACGATCGTGTCTACCGAGGCGCCCTGCTGTGCGACGTTGACGGGACGCTTCATCCCCAGCACGAAGGGGCCGATCACGGTCGCTCCTTCTGCGGCGAGCATTTTGTAGGCAATGTTGCCGGCGTCCAGATTGGGGAAGATCAGCACGTTCGCGCTGTCTTTGAGGGTGGTGAAGGGATAAGTCTGACGCGCCTCTGGGAGCAGAGCGATATCGGCCTGCATTTCCCCGTCGATCATCAACTCCGGGCGGAGCGCCTTCACCCTCTCGGTCGCTCTCGCTACCTTACGCGACGACGCGTGGGGCGCATCGCCAAAGTTCGAAAAGGAAAGCATGGCCACCCGCGGTTCGATCCCGAGGTCTCGGACAAAATCAGCGGAAAGAATCGCAGTCTCAGCCAGGGTTTCTTCGTCAGGGTCGATATTCACGGTGGTGTCCGCAAGAAACTTCACCTCGTCTCGACTCACAACCATGTACATCCCGGCGGCGCGCTTTACGTGACTGCGGACACCGATGATCTTGAGGGCAGGTCGAATCGTGGTGGCGTAGGCAGAATTCATGCCAGAAACGAGTCCATCTGCTTCACCTTGGTGCACCATGAGCATGGCGTAGTGGGTTCGACTTTGGGTGAGGCGGCTCAGTGCACGAGTCAGCGTCTCACCTTTGCGCTGCCGCATGCGCCAATAGACATCCGCATACTGGTCGAGGCGGGGCCATCGATCGCTGGGAATGATCTCGATGCCCTCGCTATCGAGACCGAGACTGGCAAGCCTGTCACGAATGACTTCGGGGCGTCCGAGCACGATGGGCTGGGCGATCTGATCGTCGCGTACGATGCGAGCCGCGCGTAAAATGGCGTCGGTCTCTCCCTCCGGATACACGATGCGCTGCAGTGAGGTCTTGGCAGCCTGAGTGATATGCCACATGACCCGACGGGTCGGGCTCAGCTTGCGATTGAGCTGCTCGCGGTATTGCTCGTGGTCTAGGTCCAGAGTGGCCACGCCGGAATCGATAGCGGCCTTGGCTACCGCCGAGGCAACCCATGAAAGTGCGCGCTCGTCCACCGGCTTGGGGATCACGTAGTCCGGGCCAAACTTGATCGCGCGACCGCCGTACGCGTTGAGCACACTCTCCGGCACTCCTTCTCGGGCGAGTTCGGCAAGGGCATGCACCGCCGCGGTTTTCATCTCCTCGTTGATGTGGGTGGCACCTACATCGAGTGCTCCCCGGAAAATATAGGGAAACCCCAGCACGTTGTTGACTTGGTTGGGGTAGTCGCTCCGGCCGGTCCCGATGAGCGCGTCCGGCCTCACTCGCTTCGCCACCTCAAAAGGGATCTCCGGGTCTGGGTTGGCGAGCGCGAAAATGATCGGGCGAGGTCCCATGGAGGCCACCATCTTTTCGGTGATAAGCCCGGCAGTGGCGAGCCCGACGACCACATCGGCGCCCTTCATCGCATCCTCGAGGGAGCGGCGGCGGTCCGAAGCGGGCTGGGCGAACGCACTGCGGTAAGGCTCCATCGGAGCATCTCGACCCTCGTTCAGGACCCCTTTGCTGTCGGTCATCAAAATATGCTGCTGTTTCACGCCTAGACGCGCCCACAGATGCATGCAGCTGATCGCAGCCGCTCCTGCACCAACGCATACGACCTGGATCTCCTCGAGCGATTTCTCCTGCAGCACCGCAGCATTCAATAACGCAGCTGCGCTGATGATGGCGGTGCCGTGCTGGTCGTCATGAAAGACGGGTATGTTCATACGCTGTTCGAGCGAGCGCTCAACTTTGAAGCAATCGGGGGCCTTGATGTCTTCAAGGTTGATTCCGCCAAAAGTGGGCTCCAGTGCGGCCACCACCTCGATGAACTGATCGGGGTCTTCGGCATTCACTTCGATGTCGAACACATCGATATCCGCATATCGCTTGAACAGCACGGCTTTGCCTTCCATCACCGGCTTCGCCGCATAGGGCCCGATATTGCCGAGGCCCAGAACCGCAGTGCCGTTCGACACCACCGCGACGAGATTCCGCCTTGCGGTGTAGAGTCCTACGGCGTTGCGGTCGTCCGCGATCTCCCGGCAAGGCTCGGCTACCCCCGGCGAATAAGCAAGGCTGAGGTCTCTCTGAGTCTGCACGGGCTTGGTTGCGACCACTTCGAGTTTCCCTGGCCGTCCCTGACGATGGTATGCGAGCGCATCTTCTCGGCGAATCATGCCCGGGAGAATACTCCAGCCGGGCGCCAGATGAGCGAAGGGATTCAACTTCGCGAGTTGGCGCTGCAAAAAAAAGAACGAATAAGTCTGCAATCTCCAGCGGATAGACGCTTCGAAAGAAACGCTCGGTTAGGAGGGCAGCAAGAGCCAAGCGAGAGAAAGACCCAGGAAGATTCCGAGAGCAGTGACGCCGAAGGTAGCCAGAATCCAGCGCCACCGACTGCTAAGTCCTACCCGATCGGCAGGCAGAGGAGGCTGCGCCAAGCCGTCGATTTCAGAGTGAATGAGTGCCGCTTCTGGTGACAGCGTGCGCCACGCATCCGGCTCCGGGGGGGGAGGCAGCCCAGCAGTGTCATCCTGGTGTTCGACTCGAACCTCGGCTGATTTCTTCGAACTCTTACCGGATTTCACAGAGGCGCTCGTCGGTGCCTTTGAATGACGTACTGCCTGCTTGGCGCGAGCTGGAGTGGGATCGGTAGGCTGATTGGTCGGGATTGGCTCCCGTTCTGAAACCGGAAACACCTTGTTCAAAAGTCCAACAAGCTCGAGATTGTCCGGAGGGAACTTTTGGCCTCTGAGGAAATCTTCCAAGGCTAGATGCATTTCGCGGGCAGTTTGAAAACGGTCGGCAGGATCTTTGGCAAGAGCTCGACGGATGATCTGGTCCAACTCGAAGGGAACGTCTGGCCTGATATCGCGTGCGGATGGAACGGGCTCACGGACGATGGCCTGCATCGTGTTCATCACCACGCCTCGGTGGTAAAGCGGCTTGCACGTAGCTGTCTCAAACAGCGAAACCCCGAGAGCGAATATATCGGAGCGCCGGTCGATAGCCCCATCGATACACTGCTCCGGTGACATGTAGGAGTACTTACCCTTGATGACGCCGGCGGCGGTTTGCTCTTCTGAAGTCGCTGCTTTCGCGATGCCAAAATCGAGTAGTTTGACCTCGCCACGGTAGCTGATCATGACGTTGTGCGGATTCACATCCCGGTGAATGATCGACAGAGGCTGCTCATCCGGATCGGCCGCGTTGTGTACGTAGTGCAGTGCTTCAGCGATGAGGGAGACGATCTTTGCGGCTACGCCCACGGCAATACCGCCGTGATCGCGACTTCTTCTCAGAAGTCTCCTCAGAGGCACGCCGTACACCCATTCCATCGCCATGAAGTAGGTGCCTTTGTCCTCTCCTCCTTCGTAGACATGGCAGATGTTGGGGTGGTAGAGGCGCTTACAGATTCGAATTTCGTCTAGGAACATTCGAATAAAATCTTCATCGCCAGCCACGTGGGAAAGCACCCGCTTGATCACGACGTGCCTTTTGGGACCGCCGGGGACCTGCTCTCGAGCGAGGAAGATCTCGGCCATCCCCCCCATAGCGATTCGTCCTAGAAGTTCGAATCGGCCGAGTTTGCCGATCGCGGGATATGGCGGAAGGTCGTGCTCTTCGAATAGTTCATCGGGGTCGAAGACGGTTTCCCCATCTTCGTCGATCCCATCAAATAAAGAATCCTCGGCGACCATCAGCTCAGGACTCTTTCGCAGTGACTCGCGTGCCGTTTATTACAGGAACGGTCCACCATGGCTCTGAATCATAACTGATCTTCAGCGATCGCGTGGTGTTCCTTTCAACAGCTTTATCCCCAACGAGCTGCACCCGGATAGAGTTGCGCACAAAAACATGTTCGCGTCTAGAGCGCGCATCGAATAGTTCACCGATGCGGCAGCAGAGCAGACGCCCATGACGATCGGGGTACGCGGTAATGCGCATCTGCAATCGCAGTAGACCGTGGCTAAAGCGAACGGAGTTCCGCGATCCTCGACTGGACAGTGGCGCTTCTGGGACCTACGCTGGCCGACTTCTTTTGAATGGGATCGCTAGATTCCAAGTCTCAAGGTTGGAACGAAAAGCTACCGAAGTAGGCGTAGGTTCAGTGAATGGCCAAAAAAAAATCTGGTGGATTCCGCGGTAAGAGCGGCGCACGAAAAAAGAAAAAACCCAACAGCGGCGGTGGAGGTGGTGCAGTCCGACGAAATCCGATTGGGGGACCGAAGGAAGATCGCGACCATCTGACAGTGGAGGGAGAAGTAACCAACGTATTTGCCGGTGGTCAGTTCGAAGTCACCACCGAATCGGGCACAGTGCGCGCAAAGGTCTCGGGACGAATGCGCAAGAACCGTATCCGGGTTCTACTCGGAGACAAGGTAACCGTTGCGCTTTCCCCGTACGACCTTTCCCACGGCATGATCGTGTACCGTCACAAGTAGCGCGAATCTGCAGTGATGCGCGTCTGCTCTACCCCGAACGTTTCGAAAGCGCTTATTTTAGGACTCTAGTACTTCACGATTCGGCAGTACTTCACGATTCGGCAGCGCCTTCACCGCCGTACGACAGGATTGTGGTATCGACGCGTATCGCGTTGTCGGACTCGGCCTGCTCCTTTAGGCTTTGTAGCAAGACATCCAGAGCTTCTGACTCTTTGGTAGTTAGCAACGTCTGGGTCAGGCGCTCTCGTATCTCCTCAGAAAAGTCTTCGCGGAGTGCTTCCTGCCTTGAAGTTAGTTCGAATACGAACCAGTCCGATCCCAATCGAATAGGCGCTTCCGGTAGCGGATCTTGCAGAGATCGGTCAAAAACTGCTCGAGTGAGCGGGCTTGCATTGAAGGCTCCGCGTACCGGCGTCTCCGACCTGCCGAACTCCCTGCTTTCCTGAGCCTTGGGAGCGAGAGGATCGGTTGCTGGATCGTTTTTTAGAGTCGCTGCTCCCGAAACAGATCCGTCCGCAAGTAGCTCGGCTCCGGTCACCGATGCGCCGCTTGGGTTTGTTCCCGGAGAGCCCCCCCCTTCGCTTGAGAAGCGAGCGGCACGGGCAGCTTCTTCGAATCCGGTGCCAGCGCGTATCGCCTCGAGCGCTCGCTCAGCCGAGTCGGCTGCAAGGCCAGAAGCCGTGTCGTCGATGTAGAGACCTGAAGCCAGTTCACGTTTTGCAACGTCCTCGGGGACGTCTCCTGAACGCTTCCCTTCCAGTCGAATCAGATAGAAGCCCTGCTCGGAGGGGATGACGTCGCTGAGGCCTCCTGTCTCGAGACCGAACGCCACCTCAGCGACCTGCGCGGGCAGCGTGCCTTCTTCTCTCCAGCCGTATTGCTCCGGATTCAAAAGCTGAAACCGCTCATTTCGCTGGGCGACCGACGCAAAGCTCTCACCCTCGTTCAATCGCTGAAGCGAGGATCGCGCATCGATTTCGGCTTGGGACCGTACGTCGTCACCTTCCGATTCTGGGGCGGGCACAAGAAGCTGCGTCAGCTGTACTTGAGGTGGAAGGCCTTGGTATCGATGCTTTTGAGCATCGTAGGCTGCATCCAGCTCTTCAGCATGCGATGCCATCCACTGGTCCACCGCATCCCGGCTTGGAACCAATCCTTTTCGATAGTAGCGATTCGAAAACTGGATGTACTTTATCTTTGCCCGGTCTTTTTCGGATACGAAGGCGTTCCATACTTCGGTAGGGCCCACTTGAATGGTGGCAAAAAGGGTTTCTCTCATGCGATGCGCCATGAGCTCTGAAGCCTGCCATTCGGTGAATTCACCGATGCTTTGCTGAAGTCGGTATTGGATGAACCGTTTGGCAGCTTCACCATCAAAACGGCC
This sequence comes from Myxococcota bacterium, assembly GCA_039030515.1. GTDB lineage: Bacteria > Myxococcota_A > Polyangia > Polyangiales > Houyiibacteriaceae > JBCCEA01. The sequence continues at coordinate 11,044 of JBCCEA010000025.1, forward strand.
ATCCTGTCGATGAACCGGAATCCGAATCTGTCCAAAGGGGGTACCGAGCTGATTGTTGATTCCCAGGGTGAAGTACACGGTGCCGTCTTTCGCGAGCTTGCTCATGACGTCGTCTTCAGTGGGCTTGAGGCCAACCTCTAGGGCGTAACGGGCGAGCAGAGTGCGTTCGACCAGACCGTCGAGCACGGCTTCTCTGCTGCGTCGCACACGAGCCTGCTCGGGACTCATGCGACCGTCGAAGAGCAAGCCATAGACCGCTTCGAAGTCTCCGGCAGAAATCGTGTCCCCGTAGATCTTTGCCGCATACGATCGACCTCCGATCGCACAACCCTCTGCTTGCGGTCCACCGAACTGAAGCACGAAAACCGAACTGATCAGGACGACGATGAACACCAAAACGGCTCGGGTGAGCTTTTCAACCACGCGCTGTCTCCCGGAAGTTCCCCTGGGTTAAAAAAGGGAACGGACCATAGAAGAGCCACGACGCGGTGGCAACTGGGCGTATTCAACTGCAGGTCGGACGTCGCCTGCCGGCAAATCTGGTTGGCCGAGCTCGCAGCTTACGCGGATCCGACGATCGAGGTTCGGTGCGCCCGAACTAGCTTTCACGTGCGAAGAAACGCTCCCTTCGCTATGCTCCGACAGCTTTTAGCGGCAGGAGAACCGAGTGTCTGGTGACGACGAATCACAGCTAACGACTAGCGGGGGCGGAGCCAAGTACGCTTTGATAGGTCTGCTTCTTTTGGGCGGCGCTGGCGGTATTTGGTTTCTAACGCGGGCTGAGGAGCCAGCTCCCACCGTCGAGGAGACCCCGGCGAGCGCAGAACCAACTCAACGGTCGACCGCGCTTGCACAAAATGAATTTGTGATCCCGGAAGAGCCAGAAGATGCAGGAGTCGACACCGGCGCAGGGGAGAGCGCTGCACCGAAAAAGCGCAGGCGTTCGGCGAGCAAGATGTCCTCATGTCAGGGAGAGATTCCAGCCGCGGCTGCCCAAAGGGTCATCAGCGGGCAACGGCGGCAGGTGCGGGCCTGTTACGAAAGACAGCTCAAGGCAAACAACACCCTCCAAGGCTCCGCCATCGTTCGGGTGCGTATCGGAGGGAGCGGCTCGGTTCAGGGAGTTCAGGTAAGCGGCAGTCTGCAGGACCCGACCGTTTTCAGCTGCATACGCAACTTGGCCACCGCGTGGGTGTTTCCCGCCCCGACCGGCGGTCAATGCGCCGTTTTAGACGCACCGTTCAGCTTCACCCCGCGCTTCTAGCCCTCTGTCGGTCGCCGAGTAGTCCTTTCGAAGCATGGGTCACGTCACCGACGAATGGATTTTGAGTCTCGGCAAATGACTTGTGAGCCTAAACATTTATGCAGTGCGCGGTGCCAGAGACAAGGCGATCGCTGCGACTAAAATACATAGAGCAAGGCTCCACTAGAAACTTGAAACATGTACATTGTGCTAAAGCGCGAATCGAAAGCACCCTGCGTGGCGGCACAAAACAGGTAGTGGCCGTTTGGCGAGAACGCCAATGATTGAACAATGACGTTGTCCCCAACGCCTGCGGGAATTGTGAAACTGCGCACGATCTCTCCGTCATCCGAGTTATGCAAAGAGAGGGAGCCACCGTATCTGCCGACCACGACATATTTCCCGTTTGGCGAAACCACTAACGAGCTGGATATATTTGTGTTCGGTGGAAGCACGGCGCTTCTAGTGCTGCGAGCTGTCGTGCCGCGAGCTTGTTCAGGTATCTTAGCTTCAAAAATATGGTTCTGAGTAGAGCCGAAAAGCGATCTGTCCGTATGAAACGAGATCGTTTGGATATGGTCGCTTTGGTCCGGCGAGAGGACTGTATGGCTAAACTGCGTGGTGTCTACACGGAGAATCTGGACGCGATTAGGTAGAAAGCCGCGACCGACCGCTACATGCGTCCCGTCACGCGACAGCGCTAACGATGCGACGACTTCTTGCCATCGTGGGCTAATTGAAGTGTACGTAATCCCTTTGGTGTTGACGTTCAACCATCCACTGATCACGCTGCGTTTGTTCTCGCCTGCAGCGAAGCGGATGCTTGCAACAAATCTGACGCAGTCGGGTGTCGACCATTGCAGCGCCACCTTCGTAACTCCGTAGCCCCCCCCGGTGAACTGTTCCGGGGGTCTTAGGAAAAATTCATTACATTTTGTTCCAGTGATCGCGTTCCACAAAGTGATAGTGCCTTGTTCTTGGCGCTGCCCGCCAGCTGCGAGGAACCGCCCATCTGGTGAACATGCTAGCGATTCGAAGCGGGTATCGTATCTCGTGCGTTTGGGCTGGCGAATCCAGGCCGGTGGGTAGTCTACTCCCGACGCGTTAGAGACGTTTCGAATGTCTATGGATGTTGCTTGAACAGAACGCCAAGAACCCAGGTCGAGGCAGCCCAATACGCGATGCAAGTTTTCTTGAGATAGACGTTTAGTTGAGTCGTCGTGCACGATAACAATCTTGTTGTAGCCGAACCAGCCTCCATGCGCCATTTCTCTGGATAGCTTCGCGCCTCCCCAGTGTGTGCCAATGCGCCGTTTTAGACGCACCGTTTAGCTTCACCCCGCGCTTCTAGCCACGCATTGCGCACCCACGCATTGCGCATCACTGCATGCTAAAGAGAAAAATCGCGTGCTCAAAGGGAGACCCGGCAGCTATTTGCTGTGGAGGGTGTAGAGAGTCCCGGGGCACTTAAAGTGTGTGCAGTATGGCTCCTGTCGAAACTTGTAACACGATTAGCTTGCTGCGAATTACGCCGAAAATAGCGTGTGGATTGGGATCCATAGCGACGACGAGGTGTTGGCCGTTTGGTGAGAACGCCAACCATTGGATGTTATTTACTGCGTTCTTAAGAGCGTGGATCGTCGCCCCCGTGCACATGTTAAGCAGCACGATAGAGCCATCATCTATAACGGCGGCAATCACTTGTCCGCTTGGTGAAAACGTAAACCAGTCAACAGGTTTAGATTCGTCGTTCAGGATGAAATTTTCGTTCCCCGTGCTCAGGTTCAGCAACCGGAGGACGCCGTTCTCTGAAAGGGCAGCAATACTTTGCCCGTCTGGTGAGAACTCAAACGCCGTAATACGCTGGCCCTCACTTGACCAGGTATGATTTGTCCGCAACGAGTCCGCGTTCAGCAACTGGAGGGAGCCGTCGCATAGAAGGACGGCAATACTTTGCCCGTCTGGCGAGAACTCAAACGCCGTAATACTCTTGTTCGGAAAGCGAACTTCAGCAGGTACTACACTCAACGTGTGTAGGTTCAGTGATCGGATGGATCCGTCGCCTAAGACGGCAGCAGTATCTTGCTTGCCTGGCCAGAACTTAAGATCTCGGCGAAAATCTCTAATGGGCCTGCTCGGAAAGTTAGGGGCAGAGACAAACTCAGTATGAGGAGCACGCAGGTGCAATGACGACCAAGAGCCGGTGATCGAGAAGGCGACAAGGTATTGCCCATTTGGCGAAAACTCTGACAGTGAACCAGGCTTCGGAGGCGTACGGTTACTCGGCAGCTGAAGGCTGCTCGGGAGTCGAAAGTTTATCGGCAGCGTAAAACTAGAGAGGATCTCCTTAGGCTCTTGCGTACCAAGGTAACGATATCGTCCGACGAAGATTGTTTTGTCGATCGGTGACGGAGCCCATGACGGAGTCCATGACGCGACCACCAGCTCGCCATCGCGTAGTTCCCAATAAAGGCTGATGCTCGTGAATTCAGTATGGCTACCCGGCAGGGAGAACTGCCTAATCCGTTTGAAGGTGTTCCAACACCACACGGAGCAGGAGCCGTCGGAAAAGCAAATAGCGAGATGCCGCCCGTCTGGCGAGCAACTGATCGATATGGACGCGCTCTCGTGCGATTCATGGCCACGCTGACGAAGCCAAAAGGAAGCGTTTCCTTCACGGAGCAGCGACTGACGATGTACTGAAAAGGCTCTAGAGGTTTGCGCGAGATTAGCTGCGTCACTTTTGGGAAGATTTCCGAAAATAGAACGCCAAACTCCGTCGGGTAACTCAGTCATGAGACTCCACTGAATATGCCAATTCCGAACCCTGCCGCTGGCGAGCCGCCTCGGATATCTTCGATGAGGCTTTGGTTCTCATCAAAACACTGATGAGTTCGGCCATTTTTGCTGTGCGCGGCGCCAGAGGCAAGACGATCGCTGCGACTAAAATACGTAGAGCAAGGCTCCACTAGAAACTTGAAACATGCACATGGTGCTAAAGGGCAAATTGGGAGCGCTCTGCCTGGCGGCACAGAACAGGTGACGGCCGTTTGGCGAGAACGCCAATGATGTGATGACGCACCCGGTAGATTCAGGCGCGTTTCCAGGAACTGCAAAGCTGCAAACCACCTTATTTTCGCGCGCGCGTTGTAAAATGAGAGAGCCGCCGTGTCCACCAACGGCGACGTGCGTCCCGTCTGGTGAAACCGCTAAGGAGTTGGGGAGAAAGTTCGCTAGGCCAAAGCGAGCTGGAACGCGGCATATTGGTTCGGCTGACGTTGAGTTGGCTCTGCGCAACTCGGTGGCGCCGCCATCCGTACTGAAGATAAGATCCAGTCCATCCGGAAGAAAAGACACCGCCTTAACAGTGGCGTTATTCAACAGGGCACCTGTATAGACAACGTGCATAGCACGTGCACGGCGCAACAACATGTAGGCGCCGCAGTATCCGCCGACAGCGACGTGCGTCCCATCGGACGACAAAGCCAACGATGCGACATCGCCCTCGAGTTGATAGAAAGAATCGTAATTAATCGTCTTCGTTTCGAGATCCAACACTCCACTGACGAGCCGTCGACACCCCTCCGCAACAAAGCGGATGGAGGTGCAGTCTGCCGACCATACCATTGCCCGGATCGCACCGGGTGGCGGCAGGGTCTGCTCGAAAAGCTTCTTTCCCGTGCGCGTGCTCCACACTACAATCGAGCCAACGTCGGTGCCGACAGCGAGATATTGCCCGTCTGGTGAGCACGCTAGCGACGCGAAACGGGTATCGAGAGAACCGCAGTCGAGGTAGGGCCATACATGATATTGCCAGATCTCGGGAGGCAGATGACCTATGCTTGAGTTGTTGCTTGCGATAGTAATGTATACGTAGCCGACCCGGCCTCTAGGCGCCATTTCTCAGGATAGCTTCGAGACTCACCCACGTGCGCCAGTCGCCATGCACCTTAGATGCGCCTGCGTTCGCCGCGATCGCTGCCTAAATGCCCGCTGCCTAAACGCATCGATACATACGCGCTGGGGACGGTAGCCGCTAAAACCAGCTGCTGATGCCGTAGGTTTGCTGGAGTTCGATCAAATACTCCACAAAGGACTCACTCTCTCGAAGTTCGGAACGCAGCGAAACAAGCTCGGCTTCCTCGCTTGGAGACCGATCGACGACGCCTTCAAGCGATCGGATTTGGGACTGCAGGTCGATCATTTTGCGCAGAAACTGAAAACCCGTTTGCTCTTCCGGTAGATTGTAGCTCAATCGATGACGAACCACTCTGGCTACATACGACTGGCCAAATCGATCCGAAGTAAACACAGCGTAGTCTGCCGTCTGCTCATTGCAGTTGGACGCGTGCGACGCATCGAGCACGGCATCGCCGTAAGCGCATATCGGGGTTCCGTCCTCTCGGGTATCGGGAAATGCCGCGCCGTCGCCACTACCCAACCTGAAGATAGACAGGCGTTGCTCGTAAGTCGTGTCGTAGTACACGGGAAAATAAGCGAGAGCTAGTGTTGCAGCCCAGCTTCGCATCACCTGACTACGATCCCCATCGAGGTATGGCCCAGGATGCCTACGCGCCGTATCGCCGACGCAGGGCTCTGGAGATCCATTTTCATCCGAAAGACACTCTCCGAGCAGTAGGCCTCGATGAACGCTGATATGTTCTACTGTCGGTTCACCGTCGGTGTCGATACTTGCCCGAGGAGCAAACCACGAAGGTTCGTCGAGAATGAGCCCACCGAAGAACTCAGACATTTCTACTCCGAAGAAATCATAGAAGTTGATGAAGAGCCGTTCATCGTAGGTAAAATCAAGGTTCCAGTTGCGTTCTGCCAACGCGTAAAGCGCGAAAAACTTATCGAAGAACGTGCCCGCTTGTTCCATACGGAACCAACCGTTCTGACCATCTTGATAAGAGCTCCACAGCTCATAGCCGGTCCCCGGCGCAAGAGAGATGTCTGAGTCAGGGGCATTCAGTGCATCGCTGACCTGAAGCCATCGATTGTGGTCCGTATCGAGCACGTACGAGCCGGTATCCGGCAGGTTCACAATCTCTATCAGCCAGTGCATGATATCGACGCTTGCCAGCACCTGATCCAAAAAGCCCAGCGGCCCTAGATTGGTTCGATACTCGGGCTCATAGATGTAGCGATAATAGAAATGCTGATAGATCTTTACGGCATCGATTACCGCATTTTGGGTCGCAAAACCCCGAGCGCCATCGGTGCGGAAGCGTCGAAAATACTCGTGGGGATAGGCCTCTTCCCAATCGCGGCGAAAGTTCTCGACAGTTTCTTGAAACGACTCTCCAAAGTCGAAACGATTGCACCATGAGATATCATGAGTGCGTTCATCCGTGCAGAACAGGTATTCGACCGGGTAGTAATCGACCTCACTGCCGGGAGGACGGAACGCAAAGCCGCCCACGTAGTCGTTGAAGTCATCAAAGATCGCAGAGCAGATACATCCGCGCGATTCCTCTTCACAGGGAGTAGGAAACTCGACCGTGCGAGGGTTTTGAATACACCGCTGAAATAGAGGCTGCTCGATCAACGAGTCTGCATCAGGGCCGTAGGGGCAGTCACGATCCACCTGGCATCGTTCCCCACCTCGGTAGTAGGTCCATAGAGTGCGATCGAAGATATCGCTCTGAGTGATGCCGTTCAGACTATCCGGGAACAAATAGCGCGGGTCACCCTCAAAGGCTTCGATAAGCCCAAAGTAGCTAAAGAGTGCCGCTGCTCGATCGTACCGACCTAAATGCATTGAGCCAGCAAACACGTAGTCCATAGCTGAGCTGCTCATCGTGTTTTCAATACCCAGTGCAGCGCGGGTGTCTCGAACCTGACGCAGTCCGCGGTAGTAGTTGGTGATTTCTGCTCCACCGACAAAACCGTCCGCATTGCCTCCGTTCTCCGGCAGGTCGTAGTCGTCCAAAATCGGCAGAGGGTGACTACGGGCTATATTGAAATAAGCGTCGTGGTAGTTGTTGCGGTCATAACTTGCGGCAAAGTTGTGTCGGAGTCCGATGCTGTGTCCGATTTCATGAAACATCACCTGCCGCATCATCCACTGCTGCAGCCGAATCGATGCCTCTGCGGGTGCGACACCCTCGAAGGCATCCGCCCAGTACTGCCACTGAGCCGAGCGATAGAGCGACTCGCCGTGAAAACACCAATTTTGCTGCCCGAGGTCGAGTTCTTCATTTCGCTCTCGAAAAATGGAAGGCAGGAAGTTATCTCGAAACGGTGAAACTCGATCGAGCACCGCATCATCGGTCGCACTCGTGTCCGCAGGCAAAAGCGAGGGGTCATCGTAGTGCTGATGGATCGCCTCGAGTCCATCTACCCCCAATGAGCCTACGAGCTGAGCCTCGAGATGGGTGCCGGCGAGTCGGCTCATTCTGTCTGTGAAAAGCTGCGCTCGACCCTCTGGTCCCTGATAGGTCTGGACGCGATCGATCACCTCATCGACCTTATGCCTCACCGCTTCGGCCAATTGATCTCCAGTGGGCACCGACGGAAACGCCGAATCATCGCCAGCTGCGTCGCTAAAGTCTCCTCCACTCAGGTTGCCTGAAAGCGTGGGAGCCAAGGCCACCGGGTGCTGCGTTCGACCAACGCGATCGAAATAACCGAGTAGATTTTCCCCAGACAGATAACGCTCCTGAGCGCCCGGCTCTCCACGAAGCACCGGAAAATACTCTACGGCGGTCTCGATCGCCTGCTCCACGGAGATCTGAGACATATTGGCATTTGCCGTGATTAATTCCCCATTGGTTGGATCAGATAGAGGGCTCGCCACGCCGGAAAAGCCAAAATTGGCCGGCACCAGATTGAAGAATTGATAGCGAATGTCGCCAAGCTCTTCGCAGTCACCGAGAGGATCGCGATCGCAGGTGTTGACGTGCAGGCGCATCCTACATTCGCTGCCCGTAAAGCGATGCGCGTAGGCTCCCGCGTACTGCGCGTACTCGACTGGGTTGGGCGGTTCGATAAATGGGCCTGATTCGATAGAGCAGCGGTAGGGATCGGCAACCCCGAGACCGAGGTATTGCTCTGGTGAGACAAACGGATCGTACCTCCCGACGCAGGTCCCGCCTTCATCTTCGGCTGAGCCGCAAAAGCAATAGTCTGTGGGATCGGCGGACTGACAACTAATTCGTATCGAGGCGTAGTCCGGAGCGGGCCGCCCCTGTATCGCCCGCACGCCCTGCATGAAGGGCTCATTCCACGTGCCGACCACCATCATGGCGTCCTGAACCAGATATTCAGGAAATCCCGGGTTCAGCCAATAGTCGATGGTGCGCAGTTCTCGCTCGGCACGGGGCGTCGTACAGACACTGGCGGCTGCGTCGCAGTAGGAATCCGCAAACTGCATGCAATCGGCGTCGGTAGTGCAAGTTTCTTCAGTGAGCGCGTTACGATATAGATTGTGGCGTGGTGTGTAGAAGGTGAGAAAATCTGTCTCACCGTAATCCGGCGTCCAACCACCTTCACAAAGCCCCTCGGCAGAGCACGCTCCGCCGTCGCAATCTGCGTCAACGGTGCACGACTGGCCGAGTACGCTGCGGTCGAGTCCGCCTCGGGTGTAGGTGCGTCCATGCTGGCGAAAAAGACCAAAGCGATCGAACTCTTCGTGCGTTTGATTTGAAGATGCGAATTCATGCTCCGGCGGCACTCGAAGAAAGGCGTGGCGATGGGCCACCGCCAAGGAGACAAAGTTCACTTCCTCTTCCCAGATGGACTGGATGACAAAACTCATGTAGTGAACGATATCGCTTTGTTCCTCTGGCCATTCGTCCGCAAAACGATAGTTGGGGTCATCGCCTATTCGAACGAATTCCGGCTGCCACGACTCCGGAAAGTCCGAATGAGCTCCGTTTTCTTGAATCAAAAAAGCGCTGCTGGATTTTTTCCACTCGAGACCAGGAAAATAGAAGGAATCGATATGGTTTTGAGACCAGTCGACCCGCATGAACTCCCGCTCGTACCAGCGTCTATCAGAGGTGTTTTCTATGCGGACATTTCGAGATTCGCCGGTAACAGGGTTGTAGTCGCGCTGAATATCGACATGACTTTCTATCTGAAAGGCCGCAATCGGCTGCCCGAGAAAATCTGAGTACTGACCGTTCTGATTGCCTCCATCCACCAACTCGTACGTGCGGTGGGCGTAGAGAAAGTCTTCGTCGATCACCCAGCGGATACGGGCGATAGTGCCCGACTCTCCCTTATCGACCCCTAAGTCGGCCCAGCCCATATCGCCTTCAAAGGTGCCGAGTATCGATGCCGCATCGAAGTCGACATCGATCGCCGTGATCGCGTACCACCATTCGCCTGCAAAAATCGACTTGTCGACCAAGTTCGTCTGTACCCTATCGACGGTATCTGCTTTTTGATTGCAGCCGGTCAAAGCCGATGAGACGAATATATGTACGCAAAGAGCAAACGCTCTAAGGAGAACCGAACGATTGGATCGTCTTCTCTGCATTACCCCTCAGAAAATGACGAAATCTGTGATTCCCAGATCGCGTTGATATTGAATTAGCTGATTGAAAAACGACTCTAAGTCACGCACCTGAATGTCGAACTCGTCGATATGGTCATCGACGACGTCGCTCGCGGGGAACACCGGAGCATCCGAGCCAAGCGCTCCAAAATCGACGAGCGTTTGAATCTCCTCCGGCGTGAGATTGGCGCTGTCGTAGCTGGCTCCGCCAAAGTCTCCGCGATAACGCCTGAGAAGTGAGAGCGCACGAGCCGAGTCTCTTGCTTGCTGCACCATCGCAAATCCGATGGAGACCTGAGGCGGCATGTTGGGCTCAGGATCCACGTTCCAGGAGATGAACGTAACGCCATATCGATGAGACACGTGGGTGACGTAGTCTTGTCCCTCTACAGCGGTGGCGCTGGGTGCCCGGCAATCACCCTGACCCAGTCGACAAACAAAGAGCTGATGTACAAAGGTGGTGTCTGCATACGTAGGCAGATAGGCCAGTGCATATTGCGTGGCGAGATTTTGCAGATAGAGACTGTTGCCGCCTTCTACTATCGGCAAATCTGCATAGACTTCCTCTGGGTCGGGCCTGCAGGTCTCTTGCGTCGCGCAGTCACCGCGATAGAAGTCCATGTAGACTAGCGCTGGATTGGTGCAGGCGTTGCCTTCCAACGACTCGCAAGACACACGAGGCGCATAGGCACTAGGTTCATTTTGAATGATTCCTCGGAATATCTGCTGAACCTCCGCCGGAAACAGGTCGTAGTAGTTGGTCCAAAACGCGACATCGCGCCCATAGTCTGGCGCAAGACCACGCATCGAAAGAAGCTGCAGCACTATGTTTTTATCGTTGATCGAGCCGATGCGTTCGACTCGATCGATACCCGTCAATCCGCTTTGGTATACGGTATAGAGATAGCGACCAAGACCGATTGGCACCTGCAGTTCCGCCCGAACATCGTCTGGATCTGAGTAAAGTCGCTCATAGCGATCACTTAGCTGGTTGTAGGCATACCCTCCCACCCTCGGCTCCGCGAGCACCCGGGCAAATTCATTGACGATATCTGCAGAAGCCATGAACTGATCATAAAAACCAAAAGCGCCTGTTTCATCTGCAAAGGAAGGGTCAGAAACATATCTGGCGAGCAGATTCTGGAAGATGCCGGTATAGATATCGTAGTTTCGCGAAAGCAGGGTTCCGATATACCCATTGACTGAAAAATCAGCCTGATAGCGACGGAAGTGGGTGAAGATATAGCGTCGATGCACATTTTCTGCGACGTTCCGAACGATTTCCCGATAGCTATCGCCTTCATCAAAACGATGACACCAACCCAGAGTGCCGACTCGCTCATCGGTGCAAAACCGGTAGTCGATGGGAGCCCAGCGTGGACTCGTATTTTCAGCGGTTATCGCCTCGAGATCGTCATCAAAGTTTGAGCAGTAGCCCTGCACGTCGCCGAAAACGGAACTTGAAACGCAGGTTTGAATCAGCCCAATGTCGTGGTTGCTCGCGAGAAGCTCGGAGGCGTAGACGCCATCGCGGCTGTAGGGACATTCTACATCCGCTGCGCATGATTCTCCGCCGTTATAGTACCGTGCCATGACGCGTGGCGTGTTGACGGGGGTCATCGAATGTTCGGGGCGGCCTCCTATATTGTCGGCAACCTCCACCAAATCGCCGTAGCCGAACGCGATCGCAGCGCGATCGTAGTAGCCGATCGACGAGTTGGTAGTCTGGTACCACTGGGCCGTGTACTCCATCGCCGAACTGTTCATCGCAACGTCGATGCCGGCGATCTCCCGAGAACGCTTGCGCATCTCGTATGCCGCATTGAATTCCTGTTGCTCCTGGGCGCTCAGTCCAGCGATGCCGTCTGAATCGTAGTCGCTCGGGTTCGGAATAGGGAGCGCCTCGTGGATATGGTAGTAGTCGTCATCGTAGTTTTGAGTATCGGCACTACCTCCAAACATGTGACGCAATCCCAAACAGTGACCCATTTCATGCGCTTGGGTGTAGAAATAGAGCAGTCGATTGACGCCAAACTCGAGGCGCGCACGTGGCCAGTCGGCATGATCCTCTACAAAGCCCAATACTGCCCAATCGGTAAACTCGTTGGGCATCAACACGTTCGCCTTTCCAAGGCGGGTTTCTAGCTCGTGTTGCTCCGCAATCCGATCGTAGATATCGGACCGCAGTGGAGATACCTTCTCAAGCAGCGCATCATTGAGGTCCAGCGCAGTAGCACCGCTAGGCACGCTTTTTACGCCGGCAAGGGTCAGCATCTCTAGGTTGTCGATGAATCGATATTCCGCATCCGTGCCAACCAGGTTTTGCATGCGATCCTGAAAGGTTTGCGAGCGCCCATCGGGCCCCTCAAGTGACTGGGCTCGACCGACAAAAGCGGCCATACGCTGATCGATCGCGTCGCGGGTCGCGGCATCTGTTTGAGTGCCGGCGTGCATGGCCACACTGAAGTCTATTTGAGGCGAAATGGGCGGCTGAACGCGATCGGTCGCGGCGAGAAAACTGCGAATGTCTTCTCCTACGCGAAACTCAGCGTCTTCCACATCTCCTTGCATGAGATCGTACATTTGAAGTGCAAAGGTACGAAGCGTGTCGAGGGCTGGGCCGCTGATGTTCGCATCTCCGGCCACGATTTCACCAGTCACGGGATCGCTTCGTAAGGTCGCAACTCCCAAAAACTCGGTTCCAGGCTGGTCGACATAACTCAGGAACTTGAAGCGCATATCGCCCCGCTCCTGGCAATCCAGCTCGGAGGCGGTAGCGGTCTCTAGGCTTGCGCGATTGCAGGTATTGATGCGAAGAAGATTCACGCATTCCGTGCCCACCATCGAGGCCCCAAACCAAGGGTAGAAATCTCGATCCGAAAGACCGCGGTCATCGAGATCTGGCTCTGCGCCATCCGCTCCGTTGACGTAACAGTCGTAGGGCTCGCCAGATACGATTCGCGTTTCAGCGGCTTCTGGGCTCTCAAACGGATCATAGCGGCCGGGGCAAGTTGGATTGAGCGGTTCTGCACTGGGGTTGTCTTCTACGAGCTCGGGGTTTTGGATACAAAAGCAATAGCCGTCGGGATCGGAGGTCTGACAGGGTACGTCCGCGTATTGCGGCGGAGCTTCATTGCGCAGCTGGCGAACCGTGCGCATGAGCACCTGATTCCAATCGCTTACGACTTCGAAACTCGGCCTGACCAGGTGCGCGGGCAGCTCGGACGTGGTGTACCAGACGATGGGCCGTACCTGTCTTTGCGCGTAGGGCAGTCGCATGGCGCGGCCTCTCGAATCGCGCTCGATAGCCCCTTTGGAATCGCGTCTAAAGTGCTGCCGCCATATATTATGGCGATTGATGCTGTAGTTGAGAAAATCCGTGCTGCCGAAGCTCGGGTCGGTGGGCGTTTCCGAGCGATCGTAGGTGGGCCGCTCAAGTCGAAAGTACCCGTGTCGATCGAAGCGACTGTCGACCCAGTTTGTGGACTCGTAGTCCCGCTGATCAGACACCTTGAGGAAACTGTGCCGGGTATAGGCGGCCATCGTCGTGCATAGGGGCGCATCTGAATAGGCCGAGGCACACCACTGCACCTGCTGCGTGTCGTCAAACGGGTCCGGCACCATTCCCGGTGCGAGCAGATCCTGAGTCACAAAGCTGAAGTGGTAAAACTCCCCGGGATCGTAGTCACCGGCCAGATCACGTTCCTGCGGAGTGCATTCGGTCGAATCGTCTTCGAGTCCTGTGCACTGCATGAAATCAAAGCTGGGCTGCCATGAATCGGGAAATATGGACTGCTCTTGAATAAAGAGACTTGCGGCAGACCGGACAAAGAAACCGAACACCTCATAGAGATCGTGCGTCTGCCCGTAAAAGCGAGGCAGATGGTTGGTCGACCAGTCCACCCGCATGTATTGCCGTTCGTACCAGTCCCTATCGGAGCTGTTTTCGACGATCACGTTGGCTCGCTCGCCCGTGCTGGGGTTGTAGTCACGGCGGATATCAAAATGAGACTCGATTTCGTATGCCGCTACCGGATGACCCAGGTATTCTTCGGCGCTCTCGGCGGTACCGTCCCCACCTTCGACAAGCGCATAGTCTCGATAGGCGTAGAGCATGTCTTCATCGATCACCCATCGGATGCGCGGCAGTGAGGTTAGATCGCCGGTCCCGAAATCGATGGCGGAGTCACCCGGATAGGTCCCCAAGTCGCCACCCTCGTAGTCGACATCGATCACAACACTCGAGTAGTACCAAGAACCCTGAAACAGCCCTTTGTCTACCGCATTGACCCCGACTTGATTGATCGGATTCTGCTCTTCGGCGCAGCCCACCAGGCTGAGAAAGAGCATTCCCGCAGCGATACACTCTATCCTAAGCAAAGCAGAGTTTATTTTAGGCAAATCTGACTCCACTTCAAACCGCCTTTTTCGTCCAAATATGGGGATGGCGGAGCGTCTCTCAGTCGCATCGATCCACGAGTAGCGCCCACCTCGGCTCTTCGACATGCCTTGAGCCCGGTCCATATTGCACTGCGATGCCTGTGGGTCAGAGCGCGGTATTTGCAGAGCAAGGCACTGGGTATGCTTTGGACGTACATTATATCGCTCCTGTGGACTGAGGACCGGCTTCAAGCGGATGCACGGTCGACGGGCTAGCGCTTGCGACGGCGTTTGCGTTGGTATTTCTGCTGCCCTCCCCCTCTTGTCCACGTACATGCATGTAGAGACCATCTGCCGACACGCTAAAGGTCAGTGTGAAGAACGTCTCTTCGTTGAAAATAGGATTATTCCTGCTTCCATCGGTATCGAACTCGCTTGCGAGTGTGGTCATATTGACTGCAGCAGTCAGATATCCATTGATCGCATAGGACGCACCGACATTGAAGGTGGTGAAAAAGCGCGTGTAGCGAACGCTATCGAGCTCTACCGGCGCCCCGAGAATACCGTCTTTTGCACCAAGCGTGATAGATCCTAGTGGATGGGTAAAACTCCAGAAGGCGAAGAACATCGCGTTAAGGCTCAACCGCGGTAGCGGACTCAAGTTGATCATCATACCGGCGACTACATTGTCTCGCGCGGTTCCAAACCCACCGCGGCAGTCGGGCCGATTCGAGGGACAGGCCTGCTGTTCGAATCCTTCGGTGGGTACGTTTGAGCCGGCAACCCAACGATCGTAAATCGCAACTCCGGTGAGTGATAGACCACGGAGTACGTCGAAGGCACGCGATACCGACAACTGACCCCCGGCGCTGAAATAGCGCTTGGCGCTGCGACTTGTTCGTGAAGTCGGTAGGTTCACTCGAAACGCCGGCGATACTCGAAAACCTGCAAAGCTCGGGATACCGTCATAGAAGGCGCGAAGACGGGTATCGTAAAACCAGATTTCGTTTTCGGTCGTGCGCACATCGCTGTCGGTAACCTCGGTATCCATGATCGCCCGCGCATCGAATCTCCAGGGATGCTCCGGGAGTCGGTACCCGAGTACGCTGGTGAATGAAAGGATGTAGGTCGGGTTGTAGGTGAGGAGCCTTGAATCAGGAGCGAGGGTGTAGGCGCTAAAGATTTGATCGATATTGAGCAGTGCAGACCAGTTGGGCTTGGGTTCTTTCTGCCGTTGCAATGAAACTTCAGGTTCCTGCGCGCGGGTCGATCCAGACGGCTGCAAGAACACCGCCATGACCAAACACCAAGCGATAGCGGTCTTCGAGCGGATCGAGATGCAGCGTGAAGCATACGGGCCGACTGAAGTGCGACGCGTCGCTTTTGCCCTATGGATTGGGGCTCGGTTTCCTTGCCAACGCGCTCTGAATGCGTTGCAATCGATCCATCCTTTGGTTCGACGTTCAGTTTGAACGGATTCTCGGTCCCACAACCTGGCGTCTCCCGATCGATCGGCCGCTACCTGAGTTCCTGGCCTCGGCTCCCCCGCACACCGGATGGTAACATGAGTTCAAAACTAAAACGCTATGACGGTTCACAGCATGAAGGCCCCGCGAACACTTCTCCGTACCCCGTGAGTCGGCTGGCACCGGCGCACGACCTGGTGGACTTAGCGAGCGAGGTACAACACGCGACCGAGACGCTCCAGCACCACACGGCAGCGAGCTTGAGGCAGATCGCCTCGCAGATGAGGTTTCTGCAGGCGCAGGCACGTCAGATTCTCGAGGAAAGCGCTCGGCATACCGAGCTCCACCGCGCAAGGGCCTCCTTCGAAAAGCATACGGGTCAGATTTATCATCTCTATGAGTCCGGCTCAGGTCTCTACTGGTCGATACTTTCACCGGCAGAATGGGGTACTCCTCCGCATCCTTTTCGCGGGTCGTACAGGTTAGAGGCAGACCATACGTTCACTCGAGCTGAGGACTTGGAGCAGCGAGATATGGAGGACAAAGAGCTCTTCAAACTGCTGTCCTAAACCTCAGCCAGCTCGCGGCAGCGTACCGAAAGCGGTGTGACGTAACTCGGCATTCTCCCGTAAGGCTGGAGGATACCGACAACGCAACGTGTTCTTATCCTACTTTCTCGCAATTCACCGCCCCATTCTCAAGCACTGCAGCGAGTACTTTGCCGTCGGGTCTCCATGCCATGCTGATGATACTACTCGAAAGCCTTGGCATCGTCTGGCGTGTCCAAGACTCCGTCTTCCAGATGCAGACGTCTTTGTTTTTGCACCCGACAGCAAGTATTTTGCCGTTGGGGCTCCACGCCATTGTAGTCACACTGCTCGAATGAGTCAGGATTCCGATGGTTACGCCGGTGTGCGCTCTCCAGATCGTCACCTGGTGCTCGTACTCAGACCCCGTGGCGAGTAGGTTGCCGTCTGGACTCCATTCCATCACAGGTACGGTGCACGCATGCCTTAGTCGGATAGAGAGTGTGTTGGTATCGAGGTTTCGGACCTCCACGTAGTGGCTACCCGTTGGCTCGTCGTTGTACCGAATGGCGATGAGCGGCTTTGTTGGATTCCACGCGACCACACTCGCCACGGGTCCGGGGTGCTGGATCGGATTGCTCGGTGTCGATTGAATAGGGCCTTTGGGCTTGAAATCCGGAGAATATCTTGGGACCAGCGCAGCCGCAAGCGTATGGCCAGGGGGCCCGGCGGTTGGGGGTGAACCAGGTGGATTGGAGCCGTGACCGTTGGATGGGGTTTCGAACAGTTTAACTGCGGCTGAAGGAGGTAGCCTACCGCCAGGGGGCCCGGGTGTTGCGGCTGAAGGAGGTAGTGGACGGCTCATAGATGACCTCTGTTTCTATTTCTCGAGTGCAGCACCAAGCTCTGAAGACTCCCCTGCCGCTCCTGCGTTGGGGAGGATGCGCACCGTCACGCTCGGCCTGAATCCGATTCGACGTGACCTGTGTCGCGGGTGTCCTGTGGCTGGGTGCGCCAGCGTACCTGAAGTATCGGTAGCCACAACCGGACCGCACCCTACTGCCGCTGCTGCATCGAACCTTCTCTCCACACGCCGCCCGCAGAGAACACACCGCCCGCAGAGAACCGGTCTGCGCGCATACCCTATCTGATACACTGCAGCGGTGAAGATAGACGACGAGCGCGCCAATTCAGGTCGCCCCGTGCTGGCCCTCGCGGGCGCAAGCGGCTTTGTCGGACAAGCGTTGCTCGACGCCTTTGCCGCTACCTATCCTATGGTGGGGCTCACGCGCGCCGCCAAGCGAACCGCCGACCCACGCGCCACTTGGCGTAGATGCGACCTGTACTCTCTCCTCGAGGTGGAGCGCGCCCTTGAGGGCGCAAACGTGGCCATCTATTTGGTCCATTCCATGTCCTCTTCGGCACGCCTGACTCAGGCCAACTTCGCTGACCTCGATCTGATACTGGCGGACAACTTCGCCAGAGCCTGCGCCAGCCAGGGAATCGCTCGTATTCTTTATGTCGGCGGGATTGTATCGCAAGACGATCAACTCTCCAGGCACCTGCAAAGCCGCCTCGAAGTCGAGCGAACCCTCGCGTCCCACGGCGCTCAGGTCACGGCGCTCCGTGCGGGGCTTATCGTGGGCAAGGGTGGCTCCTCGCTCAATCTCATGCTCCGGCTGATCCGCCGGCTGCCCTTTATGGTCTGCCCAAGGTGGACGCAAACCATGACGCAGCCCATCGCCCTTGGAGACGTGACTCGAGCCGTCCGGCTCAGTCTTGAAGATGAAACGTTGGTCGGCCATTTCGATATCGGTGGTCCCGACACGATGTCCTACCAGGAGATGATGGAGCGAACGGCAAAGGTTCTCGGTCTGCCGCGCACGATGGTGAAGGCGCCGGTATTCTCGATGGATCTGTCGAAGCTCTGGGTTTCCCTCGTTGGAGGCACGCCCCTTGCCCTCGTCGGCCCGCTACTCGAGAGCCTGCGACACGATGTGCTTGTCTCCGCAAACCGGCTACAGGACCAGCTCGAGCCGGAGGCAAAAGGATTCGAGGCAGCGCTCCGCAGCGCGATAGGTGTCGGCGCGCCCGAGTCAACGCCATCGGAGCTCCGCCGTGAACCCAAGGGAACACCGAGTCAGCTTGCCCGGACGACACTTGCCCCGACGACCTTTCCCCAAAAGGTGCGCCACCCCTCGTCGAGCACTCCCCCGGCCCTGGTTCGGGCACTCGCCCGTAAGACCGTCCGCTCGGTCCAGCGTTTGCCGCGCCCCTGCAAGCGCAGCGCAGACTGGATCGCTGGGGAATACGTGCGGTGGCTACCCCACTTCCTCTGGCCGCTGCTCACCGTCAAGGGTTCCCCCGAACGACGCTGCCGCTTTTACCTGCTGGGTACGACTCTGCTGCTGCTGGAGCTCACCTTTTCGGCTGATCGAAGCCAGCCCGACCGCACCCTCTTTTACGTCACAGGCGGTAGTCTCGCCCGGGTGCGGCATCCCCCGCGGGGACGCTTCGAGTTTCGGCAAGCTTTAAACTCGGAAACGATCGTCGCCGCGGTGCACGATTTCGAGTCTCGACTGCCGTGGTTCATTTATAAAAACACGCAAGCGATCGTTCATCTCATCGTCATGCGGGGATTCAGCAGGCATCTTCAAAAGCTATCCAGCAAAGGACACCCACCCGGCAAAGCCGAGGAAGCCTAGCCTATCGGGACTGACCGGTGATTCCTGTAATGCAAAGAAATAGACCGTAATCTCTCGGCGGAGCTTTTTGAGCTAGTGTTGCCGGTGGATCATAGAGGTCGAAACCGAGCCGAGTTCGATGGAGCTTCGCACCGCCTGGATCTGTAGAAGGAATATCAGGCATGGCACTAGTAGCCGATTTGAAACCTCTGAAAGTTAGCGGGCGGTATACCCAACACACTGGCGGCAAATCTTTCCGTTACGTAGAGATTTCTCGTGCCTCCGAGAAAAAACAACCGGAAAGTGCATATTTTGATCTCTTAATCTACGATTGTCGTCAGGAGAGGATCGAGCGTCCACTCATAGCTCCGCCCGAAACGGCTCCAGCGATGTCGTCAGAAGAGATGCGTCGACTGGGTGTTGAAGTCGTCCGAGCTGTGCGAGAGCGATTTCCCAAAGGCGCCTTAGATCATCCTCGGTATCCACGTAGAAACCCGGCAAGAAAACTGAGTGCCGCTATGGACTTTGCCATTGAGTACGAGCGGGCACTCCGCCGCGCGAATCACACCTTGGCTCGTCTGTCTCCTGAGACTGCGACCTACCTGTTCGAACAACTGGCGGCAGCCTATGTTTCTGGGCCAACGGGGGTCGTCACCCGTGATTCGATGGCGTTCACCGTCCTCGCTGAAATCGTGAGGAGAGCCACCAAACCTATGCGTGTCGGCATTACGGAATACGATGATTCGCGGCGAGGAACGCATCCGTTTGTCTTTATGTATGCTCCGGGAGCAGGTGAGCCGTGGGTAGTCGATGCGTGGGCGCAATGTCCCAGCGTGGCGCCTCTCAGCCAAACACAATTCGCCAAGAGGGGCTGCGGTCGTATGCTGACCATGGAGACTCGCACTCCTCTTCGGTTATTTGGAGTGCCTAGGGATTTTAGCAAAAACGAGCCCGGTCTGGATGTATACGCGCACTACCTAGATGAGCGCTCGCAACAGCCCTTGCAAGAACTTCCGTACCAGCCAGTGCGGCCGTGCCCAGAGGACTTCTCCATCTTAACCAGATGGCCAAGCAGGTACCAAGTGCCCATCGGTAGCGACCCCTATACCGACGTAGCTCCGGACAGTTGGCTAGTGGGTCCACTGGCTCTTATCGTTACGTTGTTTCTCATCTTTCGAGTCGGAAGAGTGCCGAATCGAGTCGGAAGAGTGCCGAATCGCCGCCTGAGGTTCTACGCCCGCATTCTCGCCGGAGCTATGTAGTCACGCGCTCACGGTTCGAGTTCCCAAAAGCCGTGTGCTACCGCCAGGAATCCTGTTGTTTTTGCGGGTTCTTGGAGGAGGGCAACCTTAGAGAGACAGGATACGTAGGGCCTCGTCTACGCGGAGGATGCCGTCGTGTACCTTGCGCATAGCCTGCTCTCTTAGAGTGATCATACCTTCGGATACTGCGTGGTCGATGATCTTAGACTTGGGCGTGTTGACGACCAGCATCTCCCGGATCGCGTCGCTCACCCGGAGCACTTCGAGGAAGGGAACCCGGCCGCGCAATCCCTTGTGTCTACAGGCTTCGCATCCCTTACCCTGATAAAACGTGCCTTCTGTTTCGATATCGAGCAGCGCGAGCTGACGGGCCTGAGTGGTCGTGAGTTCGACTTCTTCAAGGCACTCGTCACAGTTGCGTACCGCGAGCCGTTGATTCACCACCGCAAGTGAGGCGCTCGCGAGTTGAAAAGCGTCGACTTCCAGCTGCTTCAGTCGATGAAATACACCGACTACGCTGTCTGCATGCACGGTGGTGAGCAGCAGGTGACCGGTCACGCCCGCACGGATCGCGGTCACTGCAGTTTCTACATCGCGAATCTCCCCGACCATGATCACGTCCGGATCCTGGCGCAACACCGAGCGCAGTCCGGCAGCGAAGGTCAGCCCGACCTTGTTGTTCACCTGGGTTTGGGCCATGCCGCGAAAATCAACTTCCATGGGATCTTCAAGGGTCACAAGGTTGAGCTTATCGCCGAGGTGATCGCGAATATGACTCATCGCAGCGTACATCGTCGTCGTCTTTCCACTCCCGGTAGGCCCGGTCATGTAGATGACGCCATGGTCGCTCAGCAGCAGTGCCTTGAAGGTGTCTAAAGTCTCCTCGTCAAAACCGATTCCGTCCAGCTGGTAACGAGTCTCGTCATTGACCGCGAGCCGGATCACGATTTTCTCCCCGTGATTGGTCGGAAGCGTCGATACCCTCGCCTGAAACTGCTCTCGGTCAAAGGTAAACCGGCCGTCTTGGGGCTGTTGATGCACATGAAGTGAAAGTGTCGCCATCACCTTCACCCGATTGATGACGTAAGAGACATGGCGGCGCGCTACGGAGCCCGCGTCGTGCAGAATGCCGTCGACCCGGTAGGTAAAACGCAGGCCCCCCGGCTCTGGGGTCAGATGAAGATCGCTGGCGCCGAGGCTAAACCCGGTTTGGAGCAACTCCCGCACCAGCGAGATCGCATCGACGGTGGCACGCGCGCTGTGCTCTGCGATGATTTGGCTTGTCTTGGCGAGGAGCGAGAGAGAGCTCTGCTCGTCGAGCGTGATCCCGGATACGACCGGAGCCTTTCTACGCTGGTCGAAATCTCCACTGCCTGAGGTATTCCGATAGTAAAGCCACCAAATAAGCCCGAGAGCCAAGGTCAATCCGATGTTGACCGCAACCCCTACGCGAGCAACTTCGGACACCGCGCGAGGCAGTCCGGATCGCACGGCGAGGATGACGGCGAAAACCGTGTAGGCTGTAGTTAACAAAGCAGTGGCGGCCTTGAGCCATCGTGGCGGTCTGAAAGACCGTTTGGGAAGTATCACGGCTCGAGGATGACACAGCGCTCGATGAATCAGGGGCGTTAAGCGACAAGCGAGGACTCTTAAGCGACGGACAGCGGGGCCTTAAGTTTTGCGCGCTAAAGAGGCCGGATGAAACAGTTCGGCGCGGTAGAAACGCAGCTCTTCGATAGATTCCCTGATGTCGTCAAGGGCACGATGAGCTCCCTTTTTCTTAGGACGCCGCCCGTAGACTTCAGGATTCCAGCGCATGGCGAGCTCCTTGAGCGTCGATACGTCCACCAGCCGGTAGTGTAAAAAGGCATCGAACTGCGGCATGTATTTCGCGATAAAACGGCGGTCTTGATAGATCGAGTTGCCGGCGAGAGGCGCAGTACGAGGCGAGCAATAAGGAGTGACGAACTCGAGCACTTCTTTTTCTGCAGCTGCTTCATCCAGTATCGACGCGCGGCTACGCTCGATCAAACCAGACTCGCCGTGGGTTCGGGTGTTCCATTCATCCATGGCCCCCAAAATTGCGTCTGACTGATGGACGACCAGCGTGGGGCCCTCGGCCACGACCTCGAGCTCAGAGTTCGTGATGAGCATCGCGAGTTCCAAAATACGGCACGTATCCGGATCCAAACCGGTCATCTCGAGGTCGACCCACACCAGGAGCTGGCCTGAGATACAAAGGCTCGCCTTCTCGCTATCGAAACCCGCAATCGCGTCGTTCATGCCGCTTGCCTACCTGTCACAGAGTTCACCTCTGATATGACGGGGTCTTGTATCACAAGGCTTCCAGGTCTGCGAACCTCACCAAACTACCTCATCAATCAAAGGATATACCGACTGCTTTACTCAAAAGCGATCCAAGCACGCCCCACTCGGCTAGGCTGCGCGTACCCGGTCAGGTAGCCAGAAGATATCTTTAACGTGAACCTGGCGGCTCCAGAATCTGCATGAAATAGTCAATGCCGTTCCAAAACGTAAGACTACCGATTTGCTAAGCAATGATACTTCTCAGAACGCAAACCGACTCATCCCAGACTTCTCCATCTAGGCATAGTCGAGTGCGACTCTACACTTTATTCGAAGTAGGATAACTATCTTGCCAACGGAACATAACATTCCTCTGGAGGTCACGGGTATTCGATACCTTCCGCCGACTGTCATCGTCCCACTTAATGATCGCGATGTGAAGTGTGTGGCGTTCAGCCCTGACGGCAGTGAACTAGCCATTATTACAAGTGACAGCTTTGGTCAATATACCCTAAATATTTACAATTCCAATAACGGCAGCCAGGTGTCCAGGCGTGTATTGGCAATGCCTCGTCCTGAGCCGAATGTTCTCCTTACGGGACCGGAAGGATTGTTCTATGAGCCGCAAGGAGGAAGGCTCCTGATCGTACTGAGTCAGACAGTACTTTTACGAGCTAGAAGCTTTTGTGCTCGCAGATCTGAGCTTCGATTCATCGAAGGCGGTCCAAGTCAACCTCGCTTGTCAAATCCCTTGAAAATAAGTACTCGGCACGCAATTGAAAGTGACGTGGACTTCGTGGCGTTCGGGGTGGAGGGAACACTTGCTGTTGGTACTTCGTCGCGCGAGATTGTTCTACAAAAGCTGTGTAGACAGCTGTTTTTCAAAAAAGACACCTCTGGAACATACACGCTTAGTCACTACTCACCGGAAGAAATGGTATATGACGAGCAAAATCAAGGTAAGTCACGAAATGCGATACAGTCAGAGCTCGATCAACCGTCTCATGTTCCCGGTTCTCCAAACCATGTAGCCGCACTGAGCTTGTCGAACCCCAGAGCCAATTTGAGTGACATTTGGCGCTATACGCGAAACAGGGGAAAACCGCTGATATGGTCCTGCTTCGATCCAAAGAGCAAGATCAGCTGCCTTCTTTATGCAAATGGCACTGTGATTCTTGCATTTGAAGATAACGTATACATATCTACGCGCTTTCACGGCTGGTTTGGGGCGAAGCCGATACGGGCAAAGTTGGTCTATTGGAACGACCGTCTGCATCTCTTGGGATTGCATGTTGATGGTCGCGCGTTGATCTACGAGATATCGAGTCACAATTCCGAGCCTACGATAGGTCCAGTCGTCGCAAAAATGCGTATTCCCCCGGTGCAGGGTATCCGTCGACTGGTTGTTTCATCGAGTGGCTCAATTGCCTATTGCCTTCGAAAAGGACCTAAACAAATCACTATCACCCACCCTGGCTGAGCGTTCGATCCCGGTTGTGAGCGCCGTATCCGGCCAGGTTGGGAGCGGCTCCGTACCCGGTTGCTGTTCTTTGCTGGAGAGGCTAGACCGGGCCGGTGCGAGGGATATTTCAAGACGAGCAAACACTCAGCCATCTTCGCCAGCTTGAGGCCGAGAGCATTCATATCATTCGCGAGGCGGCGGCCGAGTTCGACAACCCGGTCATGCTTTACAGCATTGGAAAAGACTCGAGCGTGATGGCCCATCTGGCCCGCAAGGCGTTTTTTCCGGGAACCATGCCTTTTCCGCTGATGCACATCGACACGACGTGGAAGTTCGGCGAAATGATCGAGTTCCGAGACAACTTCGCCAAGGAACACAAGCTCAAGCTGATCGTCCACACCAATGAAGAGGGTCGTGCTCAGGGCATGAATCCCTTCGATTACGGAAGCCACCACTACACCACCGTAATGAAGACGGACGCGCTCAAGGCTGGACTCACGCAGCACGGCTTTGATTGCGCCTTCGGCGGGGCCCGTCGCGACGAAGAACGTTCGCGGGCAAAAGAGCGCATCTACTCGTTTCGAGATCGCTACCATCAGTGGGACCCTAAAAACCAGCGCCCCGAACTTTGGAGCCTCTACAACGGCCGCGTTACCCAGGGAGAAAACGTTCGAGTCTTCCCCCTCTCCAACTGGACTGAGCTCGACATCTGGCTGTACATCGAACTCGAGAATATTCCGGTAGTCCCTCTTTATTTCGCCGCTGTGCGCCCAGTGGTGGAGCGAGGCGGCACCTGGATCATGGTCGATGACGACCGCATGCGTCTCGAAGACGGTGAGACGCCACAATCTGTCTCGGTGCGCTTTCGAACTTTGGGCTGCTACCCGCTTTCCGGAGCGATCGAGTCCGAAGCCGACTCCGTTCCCAAGATCATCCAAGAAATGCTGAGCACCCGCTTCAGCGAGCGGAAGGGTCGCTTGATCGATTCCGATCAAGACAGCTCGATGGAACGCAAAAAGCGCGAGGGTTATTTCTAATGCAGCCAAGCGAGCGCGAGCTTCTCAAAGCCGACATCCACGAATACCTGCGTCGATATGAGCGCAAAGAACTCCTTCGATTCGTTGCGGTGGGTTCGGTCGACGACGGTAAGTCCACGCTGATCGGTCGACTCCTTCACGACACCGAAATGGTCTACGACGATCAGATCGCGGCAGTGCAGGCAGCTTCTTCCATGCCGGATGGGGAGATGGACTTTTCACTCTTCACCGATGGGCTTGCAGCAGAGCGGGAGCAGGGGATCACGATCGACGTCGCCTACCGCTATTTCGCCACCGAAAAGCGCAAGTTCATCATCGCCGACACTCCCGGACACGTTCAATACACCCGCAACATGGTGACCGGAGCGTCTACCGCCAATGTCGCCATCATCCTCGTCGATGCGCGTCTCGGGGTGCTGCAGCAGTCACGTCGACACGCCTACATCGCCTCGATGCTCGGCATTCCGCACCTGCTCGTCGCCGTGAACAAGATGGATCTGGTCGGCTTCGATCCTCAGGTCTTTGAACGTATTCGCGACAGCTTCCGGGATTTCTCGAAGAACCTGCGTTTCAAAGACGTGACCTTCATCCCCATCAGCGCCCTGAAGGGCGTTCACGTCGCAAGGCGAACTCGTTCCAGTCAGGAAGGCCAAGGCGCCGCACAACCGCCGGGCGCGAACATCGATACGGCGGCTGCCTGGTACGAGGGCCCGACCGTGCTCGAATACCTGGAAACAGTGCCGATTTCGCTCGATCGCAACTTTGACGACCTGCGCTACCCCGTGCAGTACGTCGTGCGACCCGATCTCAACTATCGAGGATTCGCCGGTCAGATCGCGAGCGGGGTTCTACGCACCGGAGACGAAGTCGTCGCTTTGCCGAGCGGGCGTCGTTCACGCGTGCGCAGCATCGACACCATGGAAGGGGCCCTAGAAGAAGCATTTACCCCGATGAGTGTGTGTCTTCGACTTGAAGACGAGATCGATGTCAGTCGCGGAGACATACTCTGCCGCCCGGACAATCTTCCCCGCGTGGGTCGTAAGTTCGACGCCCATCTCGTGTGGATGAGCGAAAAGGGGCTCGATCCGCAGAAGTCCTATGTGCTCAAGCACACGACCCAAGCCGTCCGATGCGAGTTTGGGCAGGTCCACTGGAAGATGGACATGGACACCCTCGAAGAGCAGCCGGCCGAAGCTCTGGAGCTCAACGATATCGGCAAGGTCACGATTCGATGCCATCGAGCGCTTTACTTAGACGCCTACGAGCGAAACCGGGCTACCGGTGCATTCGTCATCGTGGATTCCCTATCCAACAATACAGTCGCCGCCGGCATGGTTCTCGAGCAAAACGCATCCCGCACCCAAACGATGGCTGAGGCCCTGCAGGAACTTCGCTCTGGTTCGGGACTGCAGCCGACCACTCAGGTGAGCCCGGCCGAGAGACGCGAACGAATGGGCCAGAGTGGCGCTACCGTGTGGCTTACCGGGCTGCCTGGATCCGGGCGATGGTCGCTGGCCTACGCCCTCGAGCGCCGGCTCTTTGATCTCGGTCGAACAGCCACAGTGATCGTGCCAACCGACGAAGACTTGCGTTCGATTATCTCCGCGGCAAAAGCGGCCACCCGCGCAGGCCTTATCGCGGTGGTGGCATTTCCGGCCTACGAGCGAGCCGATCGCGAGCGGGCACGCAATCGCATCGGCAAAGAGCGCTTCCTACAAGTGCATGTCAACACGCGGGAAGAGCTTTGTCGCGAACGCCGCCCAGACGCCGACTTCGAGGGATTCGAGGCACCGACTCATCCCGAGGTCACGGTGGCCTTGGACTCGGTTCCCCTGGAAGACGCCGTGGGCTACGTGATCGACGCCTTGAGCCGCCACCCGCTCAAGTAGTCGTTATAACGCGCCCCATCCGAATGCGCGTTCGAGTAGACGTCTCTCATCGATTGCAAGGGATTTCAGCTGGCTAGACGGCTTCTATCCTTGTTCTAGAGTGTCGTAAGTGAGTAGCGCAGACACATCAGAATCCGTTCGCAGGATGAGCGTGGTCAGAACGGCATGACCCGCGGAGCTGTTCCAGCACGGCGACCTCCTCCGACGCTGTCGAGCTTGCGAGCTCTGGCGGAAAGTTGGCTGACGAAGAACCCGGGTGAGTTCACCCGTGCTGCTCTGGTTCACCTCATGAACTTCGGAACGTTTATGCTCGCGGCGTTTGTGATGCACTGTCTTGAAAACAGTATCGAGCGGTCTTTTCAAGATCGACGCCCAATGTTGCCAGAGGTTGGGACACCCAGAGCGAACCTGGCTGTTCTTTTCAAGTTTATCCATTTCGCCACCCATTCTTTCGTCTCACTGCCTGTTTCTCACCGCCTTGTTTCACGTCTCGGCCCGAAGAGGTTTGTGGGTCTCCCTTGTTTTGAGCCTCTGGTGGCACTCTTTGCGCTTCTAACGACTCTATCCATCGTAGGGACTACCGCGCAGTTCATCGAACGTCCTCGAAATGGTGCTGGTGGAAGAGGAGCATATGCCTGGCCGAGCCTGATGCATGAACTGCTGCAGTGGGCTTTAGAAGACGTAGTCTATCGAGTGGTCAGGGCTCGATTGCCGTCCCGGAGCGCTGGTGTCGCAATTACAAGCTGTCGACTGATACGCGCCAGCCTGGCGGTGCCCTATATGACAGACTTGGCCTGCGGTACGCCCGCTGCGATTTCTCCACCGAGACCAGGGACGAAAAACCCTTTTTCCTTTTTTCAGCGGAGCTCAAAGCTGCCCCTGCCGCACATACCTCAACGGCAATTGGGATTGTCTCCTCCGAGCAATACACGGAACTTCATACTGTGGGTAGGAGGCGCCGCTGTGCTAATTTCTTTTGAAGAGTTGCAGGCCGCGGTTGTTCGCAGTTTAGGCTGATTGTGCAATCCAGAAGAGAACGACTAAAGCGCGCTGCAAAGTCGTTTCATTGTCTGTACGTTGTATCTAAGTCTTATTTCTTTTCATCTGTTTTTGTACTTTAGACCAGCGCACCTAACGACCAACGTAGGCCACTACCTTTGCGCCACCCGAACGCGAGTTGAATACCTGACGAAGTTCTAACGCAGTCAGGCGTGCCTGTTGAGCGCTGCCGACGAGAAAAGTCAGCGCGGCACTGGACTGCTGAATACGGTCTCCTAGGCGCTGATAGACCGGCCTGAGGTCTTTCCCTTTGCCCAAGCGGCGACCGTGAGGCGGATCGGTCACCACGACAAGGGGCTCCTTTGAGTTCCAAGCCGAGGCGCTGCTGAGGGCTGCGTGTTCTACCTGAAGTTGGCTCTGGATTCCGGCGCGCTGCGCATTCTCCAACGTCGCAGAGATCGCTCCTGCATCCCGATCCGAGGCGTAGATCGATACGCGAGATACATCGCCTGGCTTGGGCGCATAGACAGCGCGAATCTCTGCCCATGAGCGCGCATCGAAGTCGGCCAAGGTTTCAAAGGCAAATCGGCGATTCCATCCCGGAGGCACCCCTGTCGATCGACGCGCCGCTTCGATCGGAATGGTCCCGGCACCACAAAACGGATCGAAGAGCGGGGCCGATCCATCCCAACCCGAAACCGCCAGCAGGGCAGCGGCAAGGTCTTCTCGCAGAGGTGCTTTGGTCTGCGCCAAGCGGTAGCCCCTACGGTGTAGCGGTTGTCCGGACAGATCGACGTAGAGCCGGCAGCGATCGTCGACGATCTCCGCCTCTAAAAGAGCCGGGGGAGGGTCACCTTCGGCTGCCGAGACGCCATCACCGCTAGGTTGCACCGCCTCGGCCTCGCCGATTCGCTCGAGCGCCGCATGCAGGCGGTCGGCCAGAGCCCCGGTGTGGTAGAGCTTCGATCGCTTGGAGCGAACGCGTATCGTCGGCCGCGTGCAAAACCACGACTCCAGGGATGCCTTCTTAAGAAAACGAGAAAATTCAGCTAGATGGCGCACCCTAAAGTCGTCTATCTGCAGGCAGACTCGTTCTGCCGTGGCGAGCAATAGATTCAGCGCATACGCCTCTGAAAGGGTGGCTTCAACTCCGATGCGACCTGGTTTCACTCGGAGGGCAATCGCGTCCTCTGCCGCCGATTCAGGGCTGTCCGCCCTGCGACAGGTCGCCAATATCGAACGCGTCTCTGCCTCCACGATCGATTCAAGGCCATGGGCGCAACCCACCTCAACGGTCCAAGCCTGCATATCGATCAATTCCCACAAGAGCCTGCAAGCGGCCACTGCCCGGGATTTCGGCGGAAGCGCGCAGTCCACCAGAGGCGCCTTGGGGCACGACGGTCGGAGACGAGACAGTCAGAGACCAGACGGTCCGTTGAGCACCGCATTCGCTTCGATCGACGGCACATAGGGCGTCGGCGTCGGCAGCTGCCAGGCATTGGCTCGGGCGACGATTCTCGACGAACTGTCGCGCACACGCAGGGTAAATTCGCAGACCACCGATAGCGGCGCAAAGGTTTGAAGGGCGATCCGAACACCGGTCAGTGCGGCCACCTGCTTGGGAATGAACGCTTGCGCCCGCGTATCCGTGGAGGAATGGCTCGAAGGAAGCACGATGCCGCTTGGCACAATCCCCCCGAATTCTTCGGCGGTCGCCGTCGCAGACCAGTTCGCCATCGTCGCAAGGTCCACCGCCATTTCATCGAAGTGCTCCTCACGAACCGTGCCGGAAACGGTGTGCATCGCCTCGAGGACCACTCGGTACTCGTACTGCGATGGGTCTTGAATGAGTGCATCTGCGATCAGGTTGATCGCGGGAAGATACTCGTGAAATTCATTGAAGGCGTTGATCTGCAGGGCGACGTCCACATCTTGCTCAGATAGATTGTGCAGTACCCAGTCAAGCTCTAGGTGGAACTGGTCGCGCCGCACCCAGGGATCTCGTCCGTAGGGCTGCAGATTCGAAGATGCGAGCGCATCGAGTCGCGCCTCAGAAGGTTCGCGAAGGGGCAACTCGACGCGAAGCACCTCGATAAAGATCGAGGTGCTTTTACCGATGAGCGATGCCTCTGTGTCCACCGTCATCGCGAGTGAATAGGAGCCTCCCTCGCCTAGGTATTCTCGATCGGTACACGAAACGAGCAAGGCGATCCAAATGAGACCGGATGAAGAGATGGATTTGGCAGGATGCATGTCGAGGTTTGATGCTACCAACCCGGGTCCGCTTTAGGGGATCGCTCGGCCTGCATCTCCAGTTGCGTCAGCTGGTGTGGATCCAGACGCTCAAAGACCGCGATCCAACTTATCGCCTCTCGCCGCGAAAGCGACAACCGTGCCTCTCTGCCGCGAAAGCGACCACCGTTCAGGTCCGCTAGGAGGCCTTTGGGATCACTACCAAAATACTGAATTCAACCCGGCGGTTCTGAGCTCGATCGAGGTCTGAGGTGTCGGACGTGATAGGGCTGGTCGCCCCGTATCCGACAGCCTCCAACATATCCCGAGGCACGCCCAGCTGAACCAGGTACTCGAGCACCGCTCGGGCGCGCTCTAACGATAGGTTGTCGTTGACCGCATCGGCACCGCGGCCATCCGTATGCCCTTCCACGCGGAGCTTCTGGACGTCTCGACGCGCCGAAAGCGTATGGGTCACCTCTCGGAGCAGCATCCGTTGCTGCTCGTTTAACTCGTTTCCGCTCGAGGGAAACGTCATACGGAACGGGAGTCTCACCCAGCGCGCGTCTCCCTCAGGGGGAGGCTCGGACTCTCGATCTGATGTCGCAAATGCACTCGTCGCAGTGGAACTCGTCGCAGGGGCGTCCGTGGTTGCGGTGTCGCTCGGTTCTTGATCTGCAGAACCTTCGGAGGCGGGCGATGCTGAATCCGTCACGTCGGAAATCGGCTCAGACAGATCTTGCTCTTGTGGGCGTTCTGCGTCTGGTGAGTCCGCCGAGCTCTGTGCATGGGCCCAGCCCTGCGCGTCAACCGAGCCCTGCCCGTCAACCGAGCCCTGTCGACCCGAGCAGCTCTGTTCGGCACAACGGCAGCTAGCGCAGGTCGGCGGCGGACTATGCTTGGTGCACGCTCCAAACAGAGAGCCGCTCAAAACCATCCCGAGCGCGGTGAGCCAAATGTTCGGCAATACGTTCGATCCCCATCGCGTGAGAGGACCTGTGCGCCTGAAAACACCCAAGGAACGCTCCTTATCTCCGATTTCCCTGATCCGGAAGCGAGTTGGCAGGGACTAACACGGATGAAGGAGGTCGAGCAAGCGTCACCTGGCAAGGCAGATGCCGTCAGATGACGCACGCATCACCCGACAAAACAAGGGTCATACCGCCAACGACTTCGGTATCATCAGCAAAGGTTATGAAGTCCATAGCTTGTCCATCGTGCGACTCGCAGATGCCTTGGGGTTCTACATTCTGCGGCGTTTGTGGTGCTCGCGTCAGCTCAGAGCCCGCAACCGATCGCGGTGGGAGCACGAACGCGATACCGACGGATGCCGCCGGTGAGGACCTGGATGGGCCGACGACCGAAACCCCCATGCCCGCAGGATCGATGCTCGAAGCTCGTTTGCCCGAACATCATGATTTTGCTGGACCACTCAGCCCCGAACCGAGCCGTACCGCTCGGATTCAGAGCTTCTCCAAACTCGCATCGGAGCCGATCGATGCACCCCAGGAAGTCCTGCTTGGTCGGTCTGCATCCAACAACATTCAAGTGGATCGACCCGACGTATCGACGCACCACGCCCGGGTTTTTGTCGATGAGCATCAGCGGCTGGCGATCGAAGATTTGGGATCCACCAACGGGACCTACGTCAACGGAGTCCGAGTGTCCGTGGCGACCATTTCGTTTACGGACGACGTTCGAATTGCCACGGCGCCGATACGGCTGAGCGATCCGCAGGTGGCCGGAATGCTGGTCTGCGTGCGAACGGTTCCCGGACCAAAGCAACCGATAACGCTTGGAAGTCACTCCTCGTGTGATGTGCAGATCGCGTATCCAGACGTGGCCCCGATGCACGCATCCGTGACCCCTCAGGCGGACGGGGCGATGCTGGTTTGCGATGCGCAATCGGGCAAACCGACCTGCATCGACACCCCGCAAAACCGTATTGTGGAAGCAAAAGTCGCCCCCTCCTCGATTTTACTCCTGAGCTCGTTTCCTTTGCCGCTATCGCTTTTAGAGCGATTGATCGAACATGCCGCTGGAACCGCGCCGTCCCGCAGCTCGATCGCCCTGAAGGACGCTCTTCAGCATCTGAGGCCCGACGCGACCCAATTTATCGTCGGTCGAGAGCAAGGCGCAGATGTAGCGCTCGCCCACCCGACCATCTCGGCAAGACATGCACTTTTCCGACGAGGCCCGGAGGGATCGCATCGGATCGAAGACCTGGGATCGAGCAACGGAACCTTTCTCAACGGGGTGCGAATTCGCGCGGGGATCGCCAGACCGGGCGACGTCATCACCCTTGGCGCGGTCGACCTTACGATCGGCAAAGAGGGTATCGAGAACGTCGCCCGTTCGAGCGTTCGGATCGACCTTGTGGACGTGAGCGTCCAGGTCCAAGACCACACGACCGGCAACCCCAAGACCCTCGTCGATGAGGTGAGCATGTCGATCTTTCCCTCCGAGCTGGTCGGCATGCTGGGTCCATCTGGAGCCGGCAAAACCACCTTGCTGATGACCCTACTCGGCCGATGCCTTCCTAGCGCGGGCGGCGTTCGACTGAACGGCCAACCTCTGTTCACCCAGTACGAGGCGTTTCGAACAAACGTCGGATACGTCCCCCAAGACGACATCGTTCATCCCGAGCTGACGGTTCGTGAGGCCCTTTGGTACGCGAGCCGTCTGCGTTTGCCCTCAGGGACCAGCCGCACGCTGATCGAGCAAAACATCGAAGACACCCTGCGGCAGGTGGGGCTCTGGGATCAGCGGGATCTTCAGATCGGTTCCCCGGAGATGAAGATCCTTTCCGGCGGCCAACGAAGACGCGTGAATCTGGCGGTCGAACTGGTGACCGATCCTGCGCTGCTCATCTTGGACGAGCCGACGAGCGGGCTTTCTTGGTCGGACGCTGCCGACGTGATTCAGACCCTGAGGCAGCTGGCCGACGACGGTCGAACCGTGTGCCTCACCATCCATCAGCCTGACTATCAGGAGTACGAACAATTCGACAACGTAGCGATCCTCGGGTGCGGTGGGAAGCTGCTCTTCTTTGGTCCCCCTTCGCCTGATAGCTACGAATTCTTTCAAGCGGAGCCCGGTAAGCCGCGGCAGGTACTCGATCGCGTAGAGCAAAACAACGCAGAGACCTGGCGAGCGCGCTTTCGGGGTTCAGAGATCTTCCAACGCTTTGTGGTGCAGCGAGCGCCCGATGGAAACGAAGGACCACATGCTCCACTACCGAAACCACGCAAACGCAGCTCGCTCCATCAGTTCCCGCTGCTGCTCTCCCGCAATCTGAAGCTGATGCTGCGCAATCGCTCGGCACTCGCGCTGCTGATCTTGCAGGCTCCATTGCTCGGGGCGCTCATCGGATTTTCGGTGCGAGACAGCGCAAGCTTTCAGGCGCCTCTCTACGGCTGCTCGGACGCTCAGGGCCAGCAGGATCCGTGCGCGATGGAGCATGCCTTCTTGGCCTGCGATCCGGAAATCCGAATGGCGGCGCTGGCCGGCATGGATATGTCTGCCCAGGACACCGTTCGAGTCGAGGATCCCCGCACTGGACTCATCGCGATCTTGATGGCGATCTTTCTTCCGATGGTAATCGCGGCTTCCAACTTACCGGTCGGAGAGCGGATGATCTACGAGCGCGAGCGTTTGGCCGGGCTTCGCATCGCGCCCTACGTGCTGGCGCGCTTCTCGATATTGGTGGGCTTGGGAGCCCTGGTGGCTTTTGGCAATATGGCGATCTCGGTGCCGGTGCTGCAGCTCAAAGGCGGGTTCGGCTGGTACTGGATCGTGGGAGCGCTGACCGCCACCGCTGCATCGGCTGTCGGTATTGCGCTCAGCGCTGCGGTACGGACACCAACCTCAGCGCTTTGGGGGATCAACCTGCTGGTAATCCCCCAACTCCTCTTTGCCGGGAGCATCGTAAAATTGGCGGGGCCGATCGCGTGGCTCAGTGCGCTGACCACCACGCGTTACGGTCTCGAAGCGCTCACGCATATCGATTTACGGTCTCAGACGGCACTCAAGCGCTGTCAGGTCGAGCGGTATATGGAGAATCTGCCTGGTTTCGCTCCAGATCTCACCGAGCCCATCGCGTATGCAGCCTGGGGCACCGGGGGCATTACCTTGGTCTGTCTGACCCTGACCATGGCGATGCTCTTCTGGAAAGATCGCTCATTTCTGAACGATGCGATCCGCAAGAGAGCGCGATCTCTATAGCGTCGCCGCGATTCGAGCAGCCCACGGCCAGCGCTTGAGGGCCAGCAAGAAACTTGAGAGCCAGCAAGAAAAGAGTCGATCGGACGGAGACTTCGAGCGTGAGAACCTTCGCAGCGATCGTCAGCTGACAGGCCGAATCATCCCGATCGGGAATATAATGTCGGCGTAACGCTATGCGAGTGGTTGGGCCCTGCGAGATCCGCATAAATCTTCCTGATAAGGAAGAATCTTGCTCTATTGCCCCCTTGCAATACGCGCTGTCGCGGGCAACGTGGCGTATATTCCCGATCGGGAATATACTGGCGCAAGTTCACTCATGAACAAGGCTCAAACCGTCGGAGCGATGAATCCCATGTTTCCGTCACCTAAGGAGAGCCTCGGGCAGTTTGTCCGCGAGCGCCGGAAATCCAATCGCATGACCCAGGAGGAACTTGCCGAGCTCGCCGGGGTCGGGGTGCGGTTGGTCGGAGAGCTCGAGCGCGGGAAACCCACCCTGCGGATGGATCGGGTGAACCGAGTACTCGGCGTGTTCGGCGTCCAACTTGGCGTGGCTGAGCTCCGTTCATGAATCGTCGATCCGCTGAAGTACGGATCGACGGACAACGGGTCGGACTCATCGAAGAGACGGATACCGGGTTCTCGTTTTGCTACGACGACCACTGGGTTCGTCACGGCACCGTTTGGCGTCAGCAAGCCCCCGGCGGTCAGCCTAGAGTTGGCCAAGCTACATACCGCAGGGCTTGCGATGGTCGGAACATCGGCGCTTTCGGGGGCCCAGCGAAAACTCTCGGTACGGCTTGACTCGTCACGGATGACTCTGCAGGTCGCGACGACCGGTGGACGATTCATCTTGAAACCCCAAACCAACGTGTACCCGGAGCTCCCCGAAAACGAACATCTCACCATGCACCTGGCCGCACTGGCGGGACTAAACGTCGCTCCCAACGGCCTACTTCCTTTGGAAGACGGCAGTATCGCATACGTGGTGCGCCGCTTCGATCGACGAAACGACGGGAGCAAACGTCATCACGAGGCCTTCTGTCAGCTGGCAGAAAAGCCCGCGAGGGAGAAATATGAAGGCTCGGCAGAGCTGCTTGTTCGACTGCTTCGCACCCACGCAACCGAACCTTTGGTCGAACTGCTCAAGCTCTTTCGACTTTGCGTCGCCGCATGGTGGACCGGCAACGGAGATATGCATCTTAAGAACGTCTCGATCCTTCGGGACGACGATGAACGCTATCGACTGTCGCCGGTCTATGATTTTGTGTGCACGCGACTGGTCATCGATCGCGATCAGCTGGCGCTTTCGATCGGCGGGAAACGAGACCGTATGCGCCAATCCGACTGGATTCGCTTCGCGGCCTGCGCCGCGATCCCCGAAAGAGCGGCAGTTCGAGTCCTCAAGAGCATTGCGAAACGGGGACACGCCGCTCTCCATGCGGTGCACAGCTCTTTTCTATCTTCGAAGATGAAGCAGCAATACCTCAAGCTCATCGGTGAGCGTTCGCAACTTCTAGAGGCCGACTAGCCACAGAGCGTGACTAGCCCGAGGCTTCTAAACCCCAGTGTTCTGCACTTTGGGGCCGGCTGATCAGAAATCCCTGCGCAAAGTCGCATTCCAGTTCTCGGCAGACTTCAAGCTCTTCCGGCGTCTCGATACCCTCTGCGATCACCCGAATCCCTTGATCCTGCATGACCCGACAGAGCGCGGACACCAAATCTTGTCGCGCTGGACTCCGGTCGATACCGCGCACCAATCGCATATCCAGTTTGATAAAGTCCGGGGGAACCTCAGCCAGCTCGACCAAGCGGGACTGACCGGCACCAAAATCGTCGTAAGCGAGTTCAATCCCGCGGGAATGGAGTTCTTCTTTGAGCCCCGCCATGCCGTGAATATCGCTTACCGCACGTTCGTGAATCTCGAGGACCAAGATTCGCTCCTTCAGGAGCTCTGTCGGCAGCGTGTGAAGCAGCTCAGGTAAACGCGCCGGGCTTAACTCAGAGGCATGCACGTTGATGAAGATGCGGTGCGCGGCGAGGGGAAGGTCTACGGCGTGAGCGAGCGCCTTCATCCGCATGCGTTGACTCAACTCGCTCGCTTGACTCTTCTCTGCCACTTCGAAAAGCCCGCTAGGAGCGACGGAACCGCTTGGGAGTTCGGTGCGTGCGAGCGCTTCAAACCCTAGGTGAACTCCGGAGGTGACCGCGACGATGGGCTGAAAAACCGCCGTAATCAGCTCACCGTCGTTGAGAACCCGATACAGCGCGTGCAAGCGCTGGATAAACCGTTCGGTATCCTCGGACTGCCCCACCGAGGTGTGTTGTTCTTGTGCATCGTCTGTACCTGCTCCCCGAGACCGAAAGCGAAATTCTCGATGCGCCAGGTGCAGCACATCGCCGTCGTTGAGGAACACCTCACACCGGATTCGCTGGCCGTTCAGGTAGGTTCCGTTGCGACTCTGAAGGTCGCGGAGCACGATCTCGTCGCCTCGGACGTCGAATTCGGCGTGCAGCTTACTGACTCGGGTGCTGTGCACCACGAAATCAGCAGTTTTGGACCGGCCCATTCTGAAGGGCATCGAATCTAGCTGGATTCTGAAGGGAGGTTCGCCTGGATCAGGTCGATGCTCGAGGAAGGGATGTGGGGGGGAGGACTGCACTTCGTTCCGTCGGTTACATCAGCTTAGTGCGCGTTTTGAGGTTGTGCATTCGAATGGGCGATTCTGACGATATCAATTGAATGCAACTCGTCATGAAGAAGGCCTGATTTCAAAAGGTTATCTCGATCCATCCCAGTATCATTTCCAATAATAACAGAACTGCTCACCATAGGTGTAACCGAGGCGTCTCATTTTATGCTTGGTCTGTACGCCTGCCGATCCCCAAAGCTGCGCCTTCGGAGTGGAATGCACAGAACAAACGATTTTCTACCAGTCGGAGCGCGGGGCGTGGATCATAGGAGGCATCGATCATGAACAACGACATCTTCGAACACGTCCATCTGACGATCAGTGGACCCGATACGCCGGGGATCACGGCAGAACTGACCAAAGTTATCGCGGAAAGCCAAACGCGGTTGCTGGATATCGAGCAGGTGGTCGTTCAGGGTCAGCTCACCCTGTGTTTGCTCCTCGCACTCGATGCGTCGGAGACCAACGCAAACCCGATCTTGAGGGATCTGCTTTTTACCGCGAAGCGGATGGGTATGGAGCTTGAATTTCGGGTTCTCAAAGCCCAAAGCCAGAACCACAGCTACAAGAGGCGCTTTGCCGTCACGGCGATCGGGGACGGTCTCGATGCCTCTGGGATCCACGCGATAGCCGAAGAACTTGCCCGCTATCAGGCGAATATCGAGCATATTCGACGCCTGAACAGCGGCGCACTCACTTCACTCGAAGTGATCGTTTCCTTCACCCCGAGCTCGGAGCCGGTCTCGCTACGCGAAGACCTACTCAAGGCGACAGCCCATTTGGACATCGATATCGCGGTGCAGCGCGAACGCCTCACCCGTCGGAGCAAGCGCCTGGTGGTCCTCGATATGGATTCCACCCTGATTCGGATCGAGATCATCGACGAACTCGCACGCAGTCACGGAGTGGTCGACAAAGTAGCAGCGATTACCCATCGAGCGATGTCTGGTGAGTTAGATTTCACTCAGAGTCTGCGTGAACGAGTTCAGTTGCTCAAGGGCATGAAATGGAGCGACGTGGAGGCGGTCGCTGCCGATCTCCCGATCACGGAAGGTGCACCGGAAATGCTGCGGGTGCTGCATACGTTGGGATACAAAACTGGCGTGATCAGTGGCGGGTTTTTGTTCGCCGCAAACCGGCTCAAAGAACGATTGGGTATCGAATATGCCTATGCGAATCAACTTGAAGTGCAGGGTGATCAGCTGACCGGCCGCGTGCTCGATCCGATCATCACGCCACAGAGAAAGGCGGATCTCCTTGAAACCATCGCGCAAGGAGAAGGCATTCATCTCGAGCAGACGATCGCCATCGGTGATGGCGCCAACGATCTAGCGATGCTCGATAAAGCGGGTTTGGGCATCGCGTTCCATGCAAAACCCAAACTCAAAGAGGCGGCGGATACCGCCCTAAGCGCCGGTGGACTGGACCGGATTCTCTACCTGCTCGGCCATCATCAGCGGGAAATCCAGGAACTGCTTGGCTCGAAATCCTCGATGTAGAGCGCATGTTCCAAAACCCAAACGACCCCGCGTCGCGCAGCACCCATCCGGCCCTCCATTCACTGCACCTGATGCGTTAGGTAGGCTTGTATTCTAGTATCTGCGCGATTTCTGGGTCAGTAAAAACCACTCCCTGTTGTTTCAAATATTCGAGTGCCTCTTCTATACCCATACTAGGGCGATGCTTCGTAAGCCTCATGAGAAGCGCTTTCCTCTCTGCTGGTCTAAGAGGTGCTCTTCCAGGCGGCGGTGGGATTGGACGTATTGGGCTCCCTTGCGCGGGGCCGTTTACTGAAGCGTGTCGCCCATGTTCTCGCACGGCGGTTCGAACCAAGCATGCGATTTCGTCATTTGGTAGCACCCCAGGGTACTCTGAAATCAAATATCGATGAATCGCATTGAAATTAGGACCTTCCGATCCACAAGGGAGTTCAAGGCATTCTTTGAGACGTACGCGAAGGGCCAAATAGTCGACGTGTTCATGAAAAGAATGAGTTGTGTCCGGGCCAGACTCTCTTATGGTCTCCAGGAGCATGCGTGCTTGTTTGGACGTGCAAGAAAATCCAGCGTCACTAAGCCATTCCTGGGCTTCTACGAAGCCGATTTGTTCGCATTTGAAGCGATGTCGAAGAAACCGATCAATCGCCCAGTATGTCAGCGGCGTCGGCAGCTTGGTCTCTAATGGGCATTCCGGGTGATCGGTCCGTGAACCTCCAGGTGGTGTTTTTGTACCTCTCGACCCTGGGATGACGTGCCTCGAACCGAAAATCATTGGCGACCCTGAGATAGAGCGATGCGGTACCTTTCGATCAGATGATTCCTGCAAGAGCTGCGTAAGTTGTGCAGCGCTGAAGCTAGGATGATGACCAGCTGACAAAAGATAATTGGACAGGGTAGTCAATTGCAAAATGCGCGGATAGGTCTTTATGAGATCACCGACACTACCTCGAAGGAAGTCATGCACGGCTTCTCGTAACCGTTGTTGTTCTTCTTCATATTTCTCGCTTGTCTTTTGAATCCCGGTCCGGGCTATCAATGCTCTTTTAAATTTTTCATGGACTTCGAGTGAATACCACTTCAACATCCGATCAACTGCAAAATTCAAGCCATCATTTCTGAGTTGTTCTTTTATTTCCATCTGGCAGCGCATCACATCTGGCGACTGAGATCGATATCGAGATTCATAACCCCATTGAAAACAGTCGTAACAGCGAAATAGGGTCGCTATTACTTCCGGTTTGAGGTCGGTAGGTTCGTTTATAATTGATTGAACCAGAGGTGATTTTTGGCTCGATAAAATGATAGACAGAAAAATGGCTTGTTCCGGGGTGCAATCATATCTATTACGCCAAAAATACGGAGCGAGTTCGCAAGCTGGATATCCAGGTAACCCATGCGTTATCGCCCATTGGACTGCCGCTATGCACATCATAGGCGGTAGAGCGAGCGGCATTTCAACCTCGAGCGCTTTGATATTGACGCGTTGCCGCGAAACAGCTGATGTTTTTAGGAACTGCTGTGGAGGTCATCGCAAACACTTAGCACTGCAATTGACCGATGCACCATAGCACGGGATTACATCGTTTAATGTACACCCAGAGATGAGCTTTCGCTGGACGTTGATCTGGTTGAATGGTCCAAGGCTCGGCGGACGCGCAAGGTTCGGTAGGAAACATCGGTATCGGTGGCCACGATTACAGCCGCCCGAGGTCTCCTAGCGCATGGATATCTGCCAGGTCAGAGGAGGCCGAGACCACAGGGCAAACGCATCTAATTGGGCTGGGAAACGAGCACCTTTGCCAGGAAGTCGTCGCTCCACCCTGCCTTTAGTCGCCGATTTTTGATGCCAATCTTTGAATCGACACCGCGGAGAAGATTGAGGGCTGCGTGACGAACGCCAGCGAAGTTTTCGGCGGCGTTCTCGGCATCGCCTCGAGGTCATGACGACGCGACCGCTTTATCCGAGGGTCTGGCAGATGCGCAAGGAGCTCGATAAAGGAGGAAACGTCCGGAGCCGGACCCATGGAGGCTGGAGCCTTTGCGCGTCTCGATGATGGAACTTTGACTGGTCGCTTGGACATGGGACCGAAGAGATCACGCGGCCTCGGCAACCACGCGGTCGCAAGCGATCGACCTCATTACGCCTTTGATGCGATCGCCCTTGGCTATCTACAGCGAAAAATTGAAAAACAAAGAGTTGAATCGAGCCCAAGCTCGTTGCGTGGCGGAAAAATGTCAAGTGGAGGGCTTTTTGACTGAATCCAAAAACGCGTGTGGACGACAAATTGAACTAGATGCGCAAAAAAATGATATCAGGAAGTTTCGTCTAAAGTTAAAATCACAAAAGCACATTCGTCTTTGACAGGACAATCATCGGTTACGCTTTAGAAAACGCGCTTCCATTCAAAATCACAGTTTTGTTGGACCACTTGCATCGACCGATAATGTTTACCGAACGCTTGATTATATTTGAAGGCGATGACTTTCTGAAACCTGACCGATAAAATCTTCCGAATAAGTTCGCAATCAGGGATCGACGGCAGTGGCAGAAGAAAATAGCAGTGCCGTTGATGCACCAACGGTGCATCAACAGTGTCGTGGAAGCCCTCGTGAATAAGCTGGAGGTAGAGGTCCCGACAATCTCGAGAAGAGTTTAGGTGACGAGGTTCTAGAAAACGCGCGTAGGCCGTGAGGCACTCATAAAAAAGAGTATGTCGAAGTATGAGCGGCAACACTGCCGAGTATCTTATAGCATTTGACAGAATTTGAAGTTGCGTCTTCGTGCATCGATATCCGTCTCGACGTGCATTTTCGAAAATCACATTCGGATCGCTATAAAGACATCGAATCAATAACGTACCGACCAACATTCGAGATAGTCTGAACTGCTAAAGCGATCTGTCGCGGATCTGCTTGAGGGCCGCGACGTTGAAGCTGAGACGTGATCTCAACTGGGAGCAACGGCCCCTTTTGTGATGAGTTACGAACTCGGCTTTGAAGCTCTGCGACAAATTTAGGGGATAGCGCGGGATTCATCATTGGCGCATGGCAAACTCATGTTGAACTTAGTTTAATTAGATTTTTGAAGTCTTCTTAATCATCAACATCGAAAACTACGGGAAGCCAGGCACGAAGTAACGCATCGTCATCGTCAGGTTGGGGCCCTAGAGCTTGTGAAGTGGGCGAATCATCGCTCTTCCAGTGGCTTGTCCGACTACTTGCAATGCGACCGAATCTCTAATGAGGCCGAAAGTAGCAACGGAGACATCGATCCGCTATCGGTGTAACGTCAGTTCCCGGCTGGACAGATTTAATACTCTTTTTAAACAGCACCTGATGCGTTAATTTAGGTAAGGTCCCCCAACATGGCGTCGATCTCTTCATCAGTAAAAGGAACGTCATTTGGTTCCTGTGCGCCAAGTGATCCGGATGGCTCAACCGGTGGCGGAGAGGCCCCAGGTGCCGGAGGGAGGCGTCCGGATGAGGGAGCAGCTCTGGTCGTTACTCTACATGCACGTTGAGGGGGCCTTTTTGCTGCGGACACAAGAGGAGCTGGAACAGGCCGACCTCCCGCGCGCTGGGCTACTCTCATCCACCTAATAAAGTGCAGAGCTGCTATTTCCCAAAGTCCATCCTCTTTTAATTGATGCAAGATCGCTTGGGCATCTTCATGCTCCGTTCCATTTAGCAACTCAAGGCATTCTTGAAAACGCACGTGAGCGGCAATGTAGTTAGCAACGTTCAACTGAGAAGAATCTTTCTCCAGCTTAGTCAGAAACATCGCTTTTTCGCGTTCGCTACGAGCACCGACCACCGATCGAATACCGTTGATGGACTCTACGAGCTTATATGCCTGTAGCTCCGTACATAAAGGAGCGTATTGGCGCATCAGCGCCAGAGCACGTGCGGGATCGAATCTTTCTTCGTTAGGGCTTAGCGGAAGCGCCATAAAGCGCAGAATCGCATCGACCGTTAGCGGCGGTGGGAACTCAACGGTTCTTCGGCGTTTTTGGCCAGTGCACTGGGGCCGTGCTGGCGGGGTGGAAACTGGGTGAAGTTGGCCTGGAGCACTCGGAGCTGGAGCGAGCGTGGCTGACAGGGGCAGAACAGGTGAAGCTTGCACGGGCGGAGCACTCGGAGCTGGAGCAGGCGAGGCTAACGCGACAGCACCTGGAGCACGCAAAACTGAAACAAACGTAGGAGGACGTCTCGGTGAAGGTGAGCGTCGGCTATCCAAGGCTGCGTCCAGCTGTGCAAACGTAAAACGAGGTGGATAG
Organism: Myxococcota bacterium; assembly: GCA_039030515.1. GTDB lineage: Bacteria > Myxococcota_A > Polyangia > Polyangiales > Houyiibacteriaceae > JBCCEA01. The sequence goes on from JBCCEA010000025.1 coordinate 53,728, forward strand.
CCTTCTCTGAGGAGACGGTCGTGCAGCGCGTTTCTTTGCTCACCTCGCGAACGATTTGGGGTGTAAAAATCAGGACGCTCTTGCAAAAGATTCCGCACACGTTGATTTACAAGCTCCAACTCTGTCTCATAGTCGCGAGTTACTCTGGCGATGTTGAGATTCTTCCGAGGTACCTTTTGTGCACCACGAAGAAAAGAAGCGACGGGTGGCTCTGCTTCGCACTTTGCCAGCTCTTTTTGAATTGTTTCGTGTGTATAAGCTGTGTAGTGGCACGAGATATCGTTGCTCTTGCCCTGAAACCCTTCCTGTGTAAGCAGAGAATAGAGAGAATTAACCTCAGAGCGATTCGTGGCATGTGACGGCTGAAACTGAGGTGCCCATTGATAGAGTTCGTAGCAGCGCACTAGTGCCGCAACCGATGTTAGATTATTGGACCTTCGAATTTTTCGAAGGATTGACTCTCGAATACTTGGTAAAACAACACAAAGAAGAATAGCTTGCTCGTCAGTGCAATCATATCCATGGCCCCAAAGGTAGGGGGCATATTGCGGGGGCGCGAGCTCAGGATGCGGGCAAGGGGATTTATCCACCATGCGATCGATTCTACACGCATCATCGGTGGAAGCTTGAAAGACACTAATAACCCCGAGCGCTTTCGTATCGGAGCGTGGCAATTCGAGAATCGATATTCGCAGAACCGGATACGATAGGCATCACGAGTACTTAGCATTCTGGCTATCCAATAGCGAATCGCATCGGATTACATCATCTGATGTATGGGCGGAGATGAACCTGCACCGGCTATGGACCTGACAGAACCTTGCAGGCCGAGAGGCACCAAAACCACCCGCGTCCGCTTTGTGCGTGTCGCAGCGGGGAGCATGTCGAATGGAACACTCCTTGGCTGAGCTCAAAAGCGCGTATGGCAGACAAAATCAATCAGGCGCGCAGGTAGAGTCACATCAAGAACTCTCAAACAGAAGTTAATGTTTTTTTAACGTTCACAATGCCCGATAAGCTTTGTGAACATCTCGACCAGATTTCGTGGCGATGATTCTCCGAGACATGCCCAATAAAATGTTCTTGCAGCACGGTCAGATTCAGGGCTGGAATGGTAGAGTCTAAAACTAAAGAGGTGATGCGAGCCAGAATCGATCGGATGGCGCTACTAGAGCTTGGCGAGGCAAGATGCCGATTGGCGGGAGTGGCAGGAGCGATCGGCGGCACCATGTCTGAACCAAAGGGGCATTTACAGTATCACCGAAGCCCTCGCGAACGAGCTGATTGTAGATGTCCCAGAAACTTTGAGAGGAGCTTAAGCGACGAAGTTCTTCAACACGTATGTACGCGGTGAGGCATTTCCAGAAGTCAACGTGTCTGGGTATCGGCGGCAGTGTGTTTGGGCTTTTCATGACGGCCGCTAGGATCCTAAATTGCTCCGGCGTGCATCGATGGCCATTTCCACGTGCATTTTCGAAAATCACCTTCGAATCGATATTCGGAAATCTCTCAGGCGCAGAAGCAACCGCTTGGACCACCTCACACGTCATCGGCGGCGAAAATCCGGGCGATGTTTGACTAGGAGGCGGCCGAGCCACAGCTTCACCATCGCTAGAGTCAGAAGGAGGAGAACTAGAACGAGCGGAGTCACGGGAGCTACGTCGCCTTCTATCTGTAGATGGCGACATCGACATCAACATAGGGGACGAAGAAAGCGAGCTCCAAGAGAGAGAGGGTCGACTGCTGGACGACTGCCGATCTTCGTCATTGCGGTACAATCGTTTCCAAAGAGGGACATCGGCTAGATCTATTTGGCCTTCTAATTCAGGTAGATCCCTATGTACAAGGTGATCATAAATCTGAGGAGCACTCCATATTGGTTCCCATTTAAAATACTCTATCGCACGTACAAGCAGCGTAAGCCGTGCATCAGAAAAAGGTCTTGGGCCATTAGTGTAGTGCTCTACATTCGATATGGTTACGATTGCCAATGCGATCTGTCGTTGGTCTGCTGCAACGCCACGAGCTAGGAGCTGAGATGTGATCTGATACGCAGATATCGCTCCTGTCAGTCTCGAGTTACAAACGTAAACTCTAAGATCTGCAATGAGGTTAAGCGCTAATGCGTCATTCATCATGAGTAGATATCGAATTCATGCTGAACTGGGTTGCGTCAACTCTTCAGGTCATCTCGGTTATTTTCAGTGAAGGAATCTACGAATCATTGAGCCAAGCGCGAATCCATGGGCAGCGCATCAACGTCTTGACTCAGCAAAGATTGCTTCTCCATTTAAACATTGTCTTTTTTAGCATCGCCCCAATTCATTGCAATGCGCGACAGCCAATCGCTCGGAGGAAAACATGCACAAAGACATTCATAGGCTATGCTTTGAGCATCGATCCCTGCTTGAGCGGACTCAAGACGCTCTCTGAAAAGCACATGAGCTCCAACGTAAGCTGCGTAACGACTTCTCTCAGAATTCGAATGCAAACGTCTCTGAATACGTTTTTGGTTTTCTTCGGAAAAACAATTCTCCATCAGTCGTCAACGAATCAGTCTTACCGATAGTATCCAAGAGTTTTTCTGCCTGCGAGGGGATGCAGGCAAATGAATTGTGCTGCAGTAACCTTTCAACGCCTTCGCTATCCAGATTTGGGTTGCTTGCCCTATGGTCCAGAAGGCAAAGAACAGTATGGACCTTCAGTCGCGCTGGGGGTGGGGCGTCTAACCTTGGCCTTGTGGATCTCGAACCAATATTGTCGGCCGGCCTTTTTGGTGGGACTGCAGGACCAAGAGCGGATGGGGCAGAGACATCCGAGAGGAGTGAGTACGATACCGGTACGAACCGTGGACGAGGAACCGCTTGCGACGTTACCGATTTTCGTATCCAAGAGTTCAGCTGCGCGCGTGTGAATCGAGGAGGATGGCCCTCTTGCAGCAGTCGGTGGTGAAACGCATTTCTTCGCGCGTCTATCGGCTCACCTCTTTCTCTATAAAAATCAAAATGCTGTCTGAGCAAGTGCTGTACGCTTCGTTATGGGTGGCAACGCGAATCCGGTCGTCGTCGCTCAGATAGTTAACCCAAGCAACCAGAGAACGGCCCTCTCTAGGATCAAGTTTACGCATCAGAATATTCAAACCTCCCAGATTCATCATGACGTCGAAACACATCCTGGGATGCATTCGAAAACAGAATCTTACTCAGACCTCGGCCGTGCCGGAGAGATGCTTCTGAGCTTCAGCAGATCGTATTGTTTTGAACTCTATTATCGCACAGAGGGCAAATGCCAAGCCGACTGACTTTCTCCTGATCCTATAGACTTGTATCGCAGACATCCTAAATCGCGAACAAAACTGGAACTCACAAGAAAAGACTAGCGATGTGCAACACACAATCAAACAAACGTCTTCAGTTCAGATAAATGGTTTAATGACGATATCCTACCAAATACATTCCTACTCAAAACCACTCTATTCCAAAAGCGCTCTCAACAACCACACCCCCCTGCCCCGCACGCGCAGGAACGAAGGCATAGCTTCCGCTACTTCGAGTTCCGACCATGGGAGGTAGCGGCCGTTCACGCCTAGCACCTGGTTCCCCCAGCGGGCCTATGTCGGCCCAAACAGCTGCTTACCTCCCATGCTCGTCGCTTGAAGTAGCCACACTACTCCTGCGCTCCTGTGCTTCCGGGGCGCTGGCTGTTTCGACCAACCTAGGCCCGCTGGGGGTTGGTGATGGCCGTTTGAACCCATCGAGAAGCGCTGGGCCGAGGAGGAGGGTACTCATTGGTACCTGACGACGACGAGCAACGTGGCAAGCGGCTGTTTGGGCCAGCATACGCGTGCCCAGCGGGTCTAGGTTGGTTCAAACAGCCAGCGCCCCCGTGGCGAGGAGGAGGAGGGTACTCATTGGTACCTGACGACGACGAGCAACGTGGCAAGCGGCTGTTTGGGCCGACTCAGCGACCACACTCCAGCGGGCCTATGTCGGCCCAAACAGCTGCTTACCTCCCATGCTCGTCGCTTGAAGTAGCCACACTACTCCTGCGCTCCTGTGCTTCCGGGGCGCTGGCTGTTTCGACCAACCTAGGC
>JBCCEA010000026.1:0-55621 GCA_039030515.1 Myxococcota bacterium
GTGACGATCGGGTGCTGTGGCAACAGCTCGAAGAGTCGGAGACTGAAGACCGTCGCATCGTCGCGGGCGAGGAGCCGCTTGCGCGACTTGCTGACGATCGCGTGGAGTCGGCGCGCCGTGGCAATCGCTTCCTCCGCAACCGCGGCGACGCCTTCCAAGAAGTACGCGAGCCAGCCCTCCCAGTCGCCGTCCGTGCGGACAGCGTCCAGGCGGCGGTAGTACTCTTGGCGGTGCACCTTCAAGAAGAGGCTGAGGTAGAGCAGCGGGCGCGAGAGCAACCCCCAGTGGCGAAGGAGCAGCGTGATCAAAAGGCGTCCCAGACGGCCACTGCCGTCGAGGTAGGGGTGCAGCGTCTCGAACTGCACGTGCAAGAGGCCGACCCTGACGAGTGGCGGCAGGTCGCTGTCGTCATGGATGGCACGCTCGAACTGGCTGAGCAGTGCACCAAGCCGGTGCGGTGGCGGTGGGACGAAGCGCGCGTTTCCCGGTCGGGTGCCTCCGATCCAGTTTTGCGACAGCCGTACCTTGCCCGGCTGCCTCTTGGCAGCTCGAGCTCCGGTGAGCAGTCGGCGATGGGTCTCTGACAAGAGGCGCATCGAGAGGGGCAAGCCCGCGTCACTACCGAGCTCGTCCCAAGCGAAGCTGAGCGCGTCGACGTAGCCGCAGACCTCCTCTACATCCGCGTTGACCGGTGCCTCTCCCGATGCCTCAACCTCGAGCAGGTCCATCAAGGTGGCCTGAGTCCCCTCGATCTGGGCGGAGAGAACCGCTTCCTTGCGCACGAAGGCGTAGACGAACCACTGCACCGAGGGGACGAGGTCGCCGGCGAGGTCGAGGAGACGCACCTGCTCCCGTGCGCGGGCAAGTAGCGGCGCAAGGTCACCGTTCAGGTCCAGCGGCGGATCGCCGGGCGGCAGCGGGAACGGGATGAATGCGCGGACCTCCTCACCCGCCACGGTGCTTCGCTCGTGCGCTCCGGTCTGTCTCCTCATCGTCTACCTCTAGAAGTGATCGCTCCACTTCCCCGGACGACAATAAGCGATCGCTTCAATTGAACCCATCAAAAGCAGCGATCGCTTTACGTGGCTCGCGGGGAAGCAGCGACCGCTGCGTGTCGATCAGAGCCATCATGCTGGCGCCGGTGGCCTCTTTGATGCATCGCTTCATTTACTGGATGACTCGTCAGGGCGTGACGGCTCGTCGGTCTTTTGGTTTGCTTTTGCTCCGCTGAGGCCTCTTGCCGCGACCTTAGGTCGGTTCTAGTAACTCCCTCATGAGCGATGCCCTATACGATTTCGAAGTTGAGACCCTCGCTGGCGAACGCACATCCATGAATGCCTATCGTGGCAAGGTGCTTCTCATCGTCAACGTCGCCTCAAACTGTGGCTTCACCCCGCAATACGCAGGTCTGCAACATCTCCACGATACTCTATGTGATCAGGGCTTCACGGTCCTTGGCTTCCCCTGCAACCAATTTGGTGGTCAGGAGCCAGGTACGAAGGAAGAGATCGGCGCCTTCTGCAAGAAGAACTACGGCGTCACCTTTCCGATGCACGCCAAGGTCAACGTCAACGGCAGAGACGCCCACCCTCTGTATCGCTTCCTTCGCAGGGAACAGGGGGGGATCATCACCAGCGCAATCAAGTGGAACTTCACAAAATTTCTCGTGGATTCCGAGGGGAAGGTCGTTAAGCGCTTCGGTCCTCAGACCAAGCCAGCCGCTCTTTTGGACTCAGCGAGGGAACTGCTACCGGCGGTCATTCAATCCGCCTGACTCGGTTACGCACATCCTGCCGCGGTGCTGTCAGTCCGACGGTCGTGATTCTGATCCTCTCGAAGCCGGCTAGCGCCCGCGTTCGACCAGACCCTCGGAGGTAAGTCGCTGCACGATCTCGTCTAGCTCCCAGATAGGCTCGCCGAGTGCTTCCGCGATGTCGAGAAGCGATCGGTGACCGTCGAGCTGCGAGATCAGATTCATCATCCGCCGGACCTGCGCCCCGGAGCTGCGCGTCGAAACTGTGGGATAGAGGCCGCGTTTGCCTAGCTGCGGCTCACCCAGCACGGTCATTCGATGGTAGGCATCGAGTTCGACGCTGACGATGGCAGCTTGCAGGGCTCTAAATCCGCCTTCCAATCCGGTGCGGCTGATAAGGTCGAGGTTGTCGAGTGACGTGTGATACTCGGGGTATTCGCCGTACTTACTCCGCATGATGGAGGTGACGGGTAGATCAACCCCGGGCGCGCAGTATTGCCGTTCGTCGCTGCCTCGGTCCCACCAAGTGTACTTGACGAATGATCCGGTGACGTGGCGTAGCGCATGCAGAGCGGCGCGATCGGCAAGCGTATCGCCCGCTCGAGACGGCAGCCAGGAATAGGCCCTATCGTCGCCAATGCACGAGATGTTAAAGCCGGCTCGGACGCGTTCCTTCAGCTTGGGCAGGTTTCGACTCAGATAGGTGATCGAGCCGATGGTCTCGGGCACGAATACAAGCCGTATGGAATACGGTCGTCGCGAGCGTGACCGCAACCAGCGGCCAAGCGCCGTCGCCACAACAGGACCCGATAGCTCATTGTTGGCAAGTGACGGGTGGCAGATATAGGTCGAAAGGAAGATCTCGTCTTCGCGATCTCCGGGTAGCGTGAGCTCCCCGTAGTTCAGGACGCCGGGCTCAAGGGTTGCGTCGATCTTGACGCGATACGTGCCGGGTCGGAGCGCCTCTCGATCTCGATGACGCAGACAGAAGCCCCATCGACGAGTGTAATAGGAGGTGACGTACGGTATCGCATCCGGCAGATCGGGCAGCGAGTAGAGATGCGTCTGCAATTCGTCGAGGTCGATGCGTCGGTCTACCGGTTCCGAATATCCCAGGACGTGAAGATTGCTCTCCTGGAACTCTCCCAGTCGTTTCCCGTCAGGCCCTTCGATGAACGCATCGCGAATGTGCCACTCATCCGGCACTTCCCAGTCGAATACCTGCGTTCCGGAAGGTACTGCGTGGACCTCGAGGCCGGGTAGCTCGCGCTTTAGGACCTCTAGGGTCTCCCGAACACCAGGCCCTGTCAGTGAGCGCGCGATGGGGAAAAGCTCTTTTGCCAGCTCATAAGCGTAGCGCCCGGCTTCGCCATCATCTGGGGTAGCCCCAAAGGCAAACTCTTCACGCATGGGTCACCAATGGGTTTGGGCCAGGCTCGTAGTCGGTTTGCTGGACGCGTCGACCCAGCCGATCCGCTTCAAGACGCCAAAAGCAACGATTGCTCTCGGTCAAAAGGGCGAAGGGGTCCTGCTGCATCTCTTGACCGAGGCGGTCTACGGCAGCTCGGAAGTCGAGGCAACGGATGTCCACAAGCGGCGCGCTATAGGTCCAGCCGAGACCGTCCGATTCGAGGAGCGTCCATAGCCGGTCGAAATCGTACTCGACTCGCTGTCCCAAGGGTCGAACGTGGTAATTCACGATCGTCTGTCCAACGCGCCCATCCGGAAAGGCCACATGGCCCCGAAACAGCTTGTCGTAGCGATAGAGCGGTCCTCCCGCATGTCGCTCTATGAAATGGATGCCGGTGAACGAAGCAAACCGAGCCCCGTAGAAAAGGACTGCCGCTCCGGCGTCGTAAAGGTGCTGAAAGATCGACTCGGCTCCAAAAGGGTCGAGCTCTTGGACCTGATCGGGGATCGCCTCCCGGACTGGCGCCTTTTCTGGGCCGCAGACGCTAAAGATCGGTACGGCGCTTCGCCAAGCACTCAGACGCCTGATGTGTTCTGTGAGCGAGCCCACCTGGGACGCTGACCGAGCGATGTCGTACTGGCCCGAGTTCGCATAGTCGTAATTGAAGGTGGGAAGGTACGTCACGCGAGCGTTGGCGAGGCGCTTGAGGCACGCCAAATGCCCGTCAAGGATCTGCTGAGCGCTTGCGCGTTCCTGCAAGAGCCCAAGCGCCCTCATCACATCGCAATGGACCAAGATTGGGCCGGAGCCGGTGTGAGCCACTCTCTCGCCGAGTTCTGCCAGCATGTCGGCTGGTCCGCTGCGGGTCATGCGGTTGCACCTCCGTCTACAGTCACCACCGTACCGGTGATTCGCTTGGCGGCCTCCGAGAGCAGAAAAGCCACGGATTCGGCCGCATCCTCCGGATCGGGAAGCCCGAGGGGAGCACGTCGTTTGACCGATTCAAGCTGAGCTCCGTCAAGCTTGGCGGTCATCGCGGTTTCCATGTAGCCCGGTGCGACGCAGTTCACCGTCACGTTCACCCGTCCCAGCTCGCGTGCGAGGGCGCGGGTGAAGCCTTCCAGTGCGGCTTTGGTGGCCGCATAGACGGCGAGGCCGCTGTAGCCAGTTTGGGCGATGATGGACGTGATGTTGATGATGCGACCACGTCGCTGCCCCAGCATCGACCGACAGGCGTACTTCGCAAGCAGGATGGGCGCTTCCTGGTTTAGACGGATGACGCGTCGAATTTCACTCGTGTGCTGCGTGGCCAGCAACCCGTCGAGCCCAATGCCGGCATTGTTCACTAAACCAAAGATCGGACCGTGGTTGCGGGTGATTTGCTGAATAGTTTCCGGAATCTCATCGGTCTGTTCGAGATCGCAGGCGTAGTGAACGATCTGATCAGGGTGCGCTTCGATGAGCGTGCAGAGCGCATCGCCCTTGGTGCGAGAGAGAGCCACGACCTGATATCCTGCGATGAGCAATCTCTTGGTGATCGCGAGTCCGAGTCCACGACTTGCTCCGGTGATGACGACGAGTTCCATGTCAGTTTTGCCTGGTGACTTTTCCGCCGGATGAGAGCGCGAGGGCGTCGGTGAACTCCAATACCGCGGGCAGCATATGAGGTGCGAGCCGGCTCTTGAGGTAGTGTCGCAACTCGCTGCGAAACTCGCTCGGTGCATCGGGGCCCCGCACTATGCTTGCCGCGACGAGTGCTCCTACGATCGGGTTTGATTTGGCAAAGACTCTGGCCATCACGACGTGTGGGTGCGCGATCAGAACCCGCTCGACCTCCTCGGGGTGAACCTTATTACCGCCGACGTTGATCACGCCCGACCGCCGGCCCTTAAATAGGTAGCGTGAGCCGATCTTCTCGACGAGGTCGCCTGTATCCACCCATCCGTCGCTTGAGACTGCTCCGCCATCACCGACATAGTCCGCTGCGACCAGCTCGTTGCGTACCCAAAGCGTGCCCTCTCGGACGTCGAGCGCCACCCCTGAGGTCGAGGTGTTCAGGTACTCGGCGGGAAATCCGGGTTTGCCGTCGTTGACTGAGAACCCTACGCCAGCCTCCGTCGACGCGAAGATGTGCGTGATGCGGGCGCTAGGATATGTGTGGGCGAGACTGTCGAGGATTCTTTGGTCCGCGATTTCGCCACCCAGAGTCACCTGACGTAGCCCTAATTGATCGGCTGCTCCGCTCATCAGGATGTTCCGCCATAGGGATGGCGTTGCACTGAGATGGGTACAGCCAGCGCTCGCAAGGAACTTCAGCTGAGCGTCAAGGGCCGCGTCATGATCGGGCTTTGCGAGAGTGGCGCCGGAAAGCAGGCTTTGCATGAGGACCTGAAGTCCGGCGAATCGCGTGTAGTCATAGAGCATGCCCCAGATGGGCACGACGCTGCGGCTTCGCCCGGTGCGTGTCGTACGCGTGAGCCCCGCGAGTGAGTGGGACACGAGCTTCGGTGTCGACGTCGTTCCGGAGGTGCTGAGAATCCACTGCGTGGGAGTGCACGATGCTGCGGCTTCGCGAACTGGCAGGTCGAGAGGTGAGTTGACGACAATGTCGGCGATGCAGGCCAGCTTTTCTGGCGCGTCGGTCACTACCGCCTGTATGCGGGCTCGCTTGCAGAGCTCTCGTGCAAGATTCTGCGATACGTCCTGAGGCAGCAGCAACACGCAAGAGGCGACGCCGTCTGCTGCCGTAAAGATTTGCGTCGCAAGTGCAATATCGGTCGAGTAAGCCGCGACGCGAGCACCGCGAAACCGGCGAGCGAGCTCTCGACCTCTCCCCACGAGTTCCCCAAAGCAATGCGAGTGTGCTGGCGTGACGATTGCGGTTCGAGTCGCGTCAACGCTCTCTAGTGCATTTAGAAGCGTCATCGAGGCTCGTTTGCCGCGTAGAACGCTACGAACTCTCCAAACGTTGTCGGGTAGTAGGGATCCTTGCTGAGCGTGAACGGATCGAACTGGAGCTCTTCTTCCAACCGCGTGACGAGTATGGCAAAGCCCAGGCTGTCCAGACCGGTCTCAAGCAGTACGGTGGACTCCTCCAACGCTCCCTCGTGGGGAGCACCGGTGTGTTCCGCGAAGGTTTGGAGAAAGAGCGCTCGGATGATTGGCTCAAGCTTGTTACGAGGCATGCACGCTCCGTGTTCACTTTGTCCCCGCATCGGAGCCAACCTCTCACCGCGTATCGCCTGATGCGTTAGTCACGGTAGTGATATTGTTGAGGTTCCAACCAGGGTCGCACTCTTAGATCAGGGGCGGACCCTACACGTGGCGGAAGATCGCGTCAAGGCTGCGGAAAGACCGTTGGAGGCTCCACAAGTAGTGGTGCGACCTGGCTCCGGATACGGCTGCCGGCAACACCTGACCGCCGGACAACACCTGACCGCCGGACAACACCTGACCCTGGACAACACCTGACCGGGTACGGCTCTGCTCGCAATACCTGACCGGGTACGGCTGTCGACGCCACCCTTGCGTCCTTCAAGGGGAGCGCATAGAGGGTGTCGGATGAGCCAACTCCTGCGGCGTCCATTCGCCAAAAATATCGGGCTTGCAAGGGCGGGTTGTTCGCTCGGTCTATGGGCAGCCGGTGTCCTTACTGTTTTGCTCTTGGGCGTTTCTGCATCTGCGGCAGATGTCCCAAAGGTCGACCTCACCCTCGGCGCCCAGAATCGATTCGAGTACAGCGGTGTGAGCTGGACCGATGGCCCCGTGCTGAGTGAAGGCGCTGCCGTCTCGTATGCAGGGTTTTCGGCCTCAGCAGGGATGTTCCATGTGCTCTCTACTCAGGACGGAGACGCGTTTGAGCCTTTGGAGCTCGACCTGATGCTCGCCTATGCCGCGACTTGGGAGTCGGGCGATATTCGCATCACGCTCTCGCCCTACGCCATGTACAGCTTCTTTTTCGGTCCTTTTTCTGAAGACTTCGAGGATGCGTTGATCCTCGGGGGATCGGTGGAGGCCGCTTATGGAGGGTTTTCGCTCGAGGCTGCGAATGCCGTCAACGTGGTGGGCTTTGAACGTGCTTACGCCACCAGTTTCTCCGGCAGCTATACGCACACCCTGCTTCAGGAAATGGTCACGCTCACGGTGGGTCCGGCGATGTATTGGACCACCAGTCGCTACAACCGGCTCAACAACCTCGTCGACACGGCAGGACTCAACGTCCAGATTCAAGCAAGCGTCGGCTACATGCCCTGGAGCGGCACCACGTTTGGTCTTCACGGATCGGCCAGCCCCTACCTGAACCCAACGCTCAGGTCGGGTGTTTCGGAAGAGCTGTTTTACTTTGGCTTTGAGATCAACCAAAGCTGGGGCGGGACGTGAACCCGAGTCACCAAGGCGGTATGCGGCAGTCCAGAGCGGTAACCCAGTGCGCCCACCACTCACTCTGCTTCATCGCTTGCGCTGCATAACCGCTTGCGCTGCTTAGGGTTGGGAATCAGGAATCCCTGTCTCGAGAAGATTCAAAAACTGAAGCGCGAAGGCAAATGAGCGGGGCAGGGTATGCTCCAAGGCGATCTTGCTGTTGGTCAGGCTCTGTTGATCCTCCTGATACCTCAACGTGCCGTCTCGCGCCTCCTCATCACTCACGATCTCATGCATAGGGGCGGCGCATCCAATCAGGTAAATGCGTTCACCTTGCAGCTTACAGGCAATCTTCCGGTCTTCGAGAAACCGAGCCGAAGCAGAAAATCCCTCCAGGTTTTCATCCCACCCGCCTCCGCGAAAGACGATGTTTCCTTCGACGAACTCATAGTCGCTCCGCAGGAGCATGGCACTTAGGGCATTGAAACGACCCGTGCAGTCGACAACGATGTCAGCGCTCAGCCGCTGGTCGCCTACCTTCAGTTCAAATGAGCCTGTCTTATGAGAAACAGACGTGAGTTTATCCGGCATGCATTGGATCAGCGCTTTCGTCTTGATCCACGAATCGGTGGGTAGATCGAAAGGTTGTTCTCCGTGCCAGAAGTACTCGATGATGCCCCCTGAGTGGCAATATCGTTTCTTGTTGGCAAAGTAGAACTCTTGAATGCTGCTGGCGCTTTGACCGATCCAGTATACGAGCGATGGTACAAAGCATCGTCTCTTAAAAGAGCTGTAGTGGCTGTTTGGATAGGATAGAGGAAGTAGATGTTCCATGACGCAATTGGCGGTATCTCCAGCTCCAATCACGGCAATGGTTTTGTTGCGAATGCGCTCAATAAATGTTTCATCCTCGGAGTAGGCAGAAATGAAGTCATCGCCATTTAGAATATCTGCAGAATCCTTATCATGCACAAACGAGTCAGTTCTCTGCTCACCCATCCCGTTGGCGATCACCACGCTTTTAGCTTCAACGGTCCTTTTGACGTTTGCGACAAAGTATTTGTTTATTGCCTTTTTTATTTTGTGAGCCTCAAAGTCGAACAGGATGTCCGCATCCGCATGAAAGAGCATCATCGTCGTCAGTTGATATAGGTGCTTCGCGGTTGGGAACGGTAGGTCTGTGAGCTCATCGAAGTCACTCAGCTGTACAAAGTGGTTTTGCACCACGTTTGAGTTTAGGCCTACTTTTGAGAAGGTGGGTGAGTTCAAAACGAGGGAGTCCCCTAGTCGAAAGAAAGTGGAGCATACCGTTTTGCTCCGTTCTACGATTAGGGCCTTTAGGCAGGGATTGTTCTGCTTTACGGTGTAGATGAATACTGCGGCATGAATTCCTGCGCCCACTACGACAACGTCGTACTCCTCGTGAACGCTTGGATGCTTGTCTTCTAGATAGCGCATCGCCATAGCGACGTACTGCTCTCTGCTGGCTCGGTCGTATACGTGCTTCCGAACGCGTTCCTCTAAGGACCCGTCAGATGCCGCGTTGGAACATGCCTCATTTGAGAAAAATCGCTCAACAACCTGACGTGCTTCACCAAAAATCTTTTCGCTGCGGCTACGTTGCTCGGCGTGCGCCATGTGCAAACGCCCTGAACTTTGGTGAGGGTCCGCGACGCCTGAGGCGTTCATCGACTCTGGATTCGACACGGCTCAGGCGCTTCACTGGAGCGCTCACATGCGTTGTATGGCGGCATCAGGGAGCGGCGCAGGTCCTGCTCGAGTGCTTCTGCATCCGGGAGCTCAGCACCTTCGACCACCACCTCGAGTCTCGAGTCCCTGCGGTGACCGCTCGGTCGAATCTCTTCGATACCTCCACCGAAATTGAAACTTAGCCAGCCCTCGGTTGTTCGAAGAACCGCCTTGGTCCGTCGAGCACCGGGCAGTTTCGTCAGGGTACGCAGCCAAGAGCAAGCCCGGTCTGCGTCGAAGAGTAGGCCTGCCCAGCAGATCCAACCGAACGTCGATGCGATGTGCGACTGATGTCTCTTGTGAACGATCGGGTGGGCCTCGTCGCAGGGTTCTTCGTCGCCGTGTTCTTCTGCCACGCTGTGTTCGAGGTTCAGGTCGTGATCGTGAACGCTGGTCTGATGAGGGTCTGTCTGATGAGGGTCCGCCTGGTGTCGGTAACCTCTGCGCGGCACTTGGGATTTGCGTGAGCAGACCAGGTCGAGGAGGCCTTTCGGGATGCCTCCACGCTCGATGGGTCCGACGAATCGTTTCGATGGAAAGAGCTCCGTTGCCCAAACGTTGAAGTGCTCCAGTTGCTCTGCGCTTGCTAGGTCGCTCCGGCTGGCGAGCAATACGTCTGCGGCATCGATTTGATCCCGAACCTCCTCCCGAAGAAGGTCGAGTGAAAGGTTGCCTGCCTCGAGAAGGCACACCACGGTCCGTACATCCACGCCCTTACGGATATGAGGCCGGTCGAGCGTGTCTAGGATGCCGGAGAGAGACGCCAGTCCGGTGGGTTCGATGAGCAGCCGGTCAGGGCGACGTTGGAGTAGAAGCACAAGCGATACTTCGAACATGAATCCGGCGCTGCAGCAGATGCATCCTCCTGCAACCTCTCGGATCTCGACGCCGGCAGGCGCATCCGGGTCGTCACCGCGTTCCATCAACGCGGCATCCAGGCCGACCAGTCCGTACTCGTTGACGAGGACCGCCCACCGTTCGTCTGCGGGTCGGTGCCTTAGCAGATGGTTGATCGTGGTCGTTTTCCCAACTCCGAGGGGACCTGTGATCAGATTTACGGGGACGGGTGTGGCTGGACGTTCGCTCATCTGCTGTTCGGGAGGGCGAACGCGTATCGGTCGATGCCCTCGGCTCGGCTCACGACCGGAACGATAGATGCGCCGACTCGTACATGCAACCAGCTTGCATCTGCGAGTCGTTCGAACCGTCCGCGGGTTTACTCTGCTTCCCCTGGGTCGCGCTGCTCTGCGAGCTCCCTGACCAGGCTTCGAACCGTCCAGGCAGGCATGCACTCGAGGAGTTTGGAGATCGACAGTTCGCCGAGGTCGTCCCCGTCGCGCAGCCGCACGTTGATGGTGCCGCCCTCCATCTCATTTTTGCCCACCACAACGACGTAGGGAATCTTCTTCATGGTCGCCTGGCGGATCTTGTAGCCAAGCCGTTCGTCACCGGTGTCCACCGAGACTCGGAGGTCCTCTCGGCGGAGCTTTTTGGCCACCTGGTTTGCGTAATCCCTAAATTTCTCTGAAACGGGCAGCACCACGACCTGCACGGGCGCGAGCCAGAGCGGGAACGCGCCGGCATAGTGTTCGGTGATGATGCCAAAGAACCGTTCGATGGAGCCATAACAGGCTCGGTGGACCATAACCGGTGTGTGTCGCGCGCTGTCTGCGCCGACGTATTCAAGCCCAAAGCGCTCCGGCATCGAGAAGTCGACCTGAATGGTGCCGCACTGCCAAGTCCGACCGATCGAATCTGTGATGTGGAAGTCGATCTTGGGGCCGTAAAACGCCCCGTCGCCCGGATTGATCTGATACGGCCGCTCGCACGCATCGAGCACGGATTTGAGCGCTCCCTCCGCCTTTTCCCACATCTCGTCGGACCCGATGGACTGCTCTGGGCGCGTCGATAGTTCGAGGCGGATCTCGTTGAGACCGAAAACGCCGTAGACCTCGAAGAAGAATGCGATCAGGAGATCGATCTCCCCCTCAAGCTGTTCCGGAGTGCAGAAGTGGTGCGCGTCGTCCTGCACAAATGCCTGAACCCGGAACATTCCATGGCGCACGCCGCTCATTTCCCGCCGGTGCACCTGACCCATCTCCGCCATGCGCAGGGGCAGTTCGCGGTGGGAGTGAAGTCCCTTTTTGTAAACCATCAAGTGACCAGGGCAGTTCATCGGCTTGACCGCCATGGGCCGATCCTCTTCGATATCGACGGCCTCTTGATGCGGGCCGGGCCGTCTCTTCCGCTTCGTGAAGAACATATTCTCCACGTAGTTCTGATAGTGCCCAGAGATATGCCAGGTCGTCTCGGGAAGGATGAGCGGCGTCTTGACCTCCTGGTAGTCGCGCTCCCGAAGCTGAGCCCGCATGAACTCGACAAGGCCGTGATACACCGCGGCACCGTGTGCATGAAGAAACGGAAAGCCCGGCGCCTGGTCCTCGAAATGAAAGAGTCCAAGCTGCTCGCCGAGGATTCGATGGTCGCGCTTCTTCGCCTCTTCGAGCATCGTTAGGTGCGCGTCTAGGTCGTTTTTCTTGAAGAACACCGTTCCGTACACGCGAACCAACGGTTCTTTCGATGCGTCGGCGCGCCAGTAGGAGCCCGAGATGCGCATCAGCTTCGCGTGCTTGAGCCAGCCGCTGTTCGGAACGTGAGGCCCGGTGCAGAGATCGACGAACTGGCCCATGCGGTAGAAGCTCACCGCGGGGGCGTCTTTTCGCTCGGTAAACGCGCCTTCTGATTCAAGGCCCGCAATGATTTCGGCTTTGAACTTGTTCGAGCCGCCGTCGATCGCGATGTAGTCTTTGAACACATCGGACTCTTTCGTGAGCGCTTCTTGGCGCACGAATGGCGTATTGGTATCGGCGAGCTTCTTCATGCGCGCCTCAACCCGCGGAACATCATCCTCCGTGAACTTGACCCCCTCCGGCAAAAAGAGATCGTAGTAAAACCCATCCTCGGTTGCGGGGCCGATGGTGAGCTGCACGCCCGGTACCTCCTCGACAATGGCGGCAGCCATCAGATGCGCTGCCGAGTGGCGGAGCGTCGTAAGCCCTAGGGGATCCCGATCGGTCACGATCCGTACCGCGTCGCCCTGCGTTAGGACATGGGTGAGGTCAACTTCCCGCTCGTTGACTACGCCGATAACCGCGCTTTTGGCGAGGCGCGAAGAGATAGACTTGGCAAGGTCCAGTACCGAGCTTCCCTGAGGGAGTGTGCGCTTTGAGCCGTCAGGCAGGGATACGGAGATCGTCATGGTCGGGTCCAAGAAAAAGTGCTGATAAATGAAAAAAGCCCCAGCGGGAGGCAGGGGCTTCGGTACGCAACGACTGCCCGGTCCGCTAGGGTACGAAGACCGTGCTGCTAGTTGAGAGTGCAGAAGCGTAGCTCACCAGAGCAGGATACCGCTCGGAGACGCAGGCGCAAGTTCTAATGGAGCCTCTTCGATCCCCCAAAGCGGCCGGTCTGCACCACCTAGCTCTGACGATCGCCCTCGTCAAAAATGATCGCTCCAACGTAACCCGGGGTGTCGCTGCGGTGCATGGCCTAGTGTCTGGCGGCGCGCCGGCCGCTGCTCGGAGTTGGTTGTTGCTGCCCAAATCGACAGTCAGCGGTCTGCGCCGATCCTCGAGGCGACGGGTCCCAACTGGCCCTGATACTTGCTGCCGCGTGCCGAGCCGTAGGGACGCTCCGCAGGACTCCTCATCTCGTGGAACACGATCTGACTGATCCGCATGCCCGGGTAGAGTTTTACGGCGCAGCGACCGAGGTTCGATAGCTCGAGGGTGATCTGACCTTGAAATCCAGGGTCGATGAATCCGGCGGTCGCGTGGACGACAACGGCAAGCCGGCCGATGCTGCTCCGCCCCTCCACTCTCGCGACGAGGTCGTCAGGGATGCGAACCCTTTCAAACGTCGTTCCGAGCACGAAGGCTCCCGGTTGAAGGATAAACCCTTCGTCACCCGACACCTCGATGCGTTCGACCTGGCGCTCCAGGCTTTGCGTATCGCGCGCATCCAGAAACGGCACCAGGGGCTGGCGGTACAGCACGAACTTACCACCGAGTCGGAGATCGATGCTCGCCGGCTGTATCTGCAGCTCCGGGTCGTCGATGGGCTCGACCACCAGGTCGCCCTGCTCGAGCCTCTTTTTCAAATCCGCATCGGAAAGGATCATCACTTCGCCTCTTCCTCGCGAGCGGCGGGGTCCGCACCACGAATCAACGCCTAGAATCCCAGCCCCATTAGCACGCATGGACTGGATACTCCGGCAGTAATCGCTGTCTTCAGACCGGCGTGGCGTTCGAACTGCCCTCCGCAACCAGCGGGCCGATTCAGTCACTACATTGCCAAAGGCACGGTCGGCGGAAACGGGTGGCTTCGTTTGAAGCTCTCGACGCTGCCAGGATTGGACCGTATACAGGCCGAATGCCGAATACTTACGACCTTATCCTCAGAGGCGGAACGTGCGCCACGCCAAGTGGTCTCGTCGAGGCAGACGTGGCCGTGAAGGCGGGTAAAATCGTGGCTCTCGGCAAAGAGCTCGGCGACGCTGGCGAAGTTGTCGACTGCCGGGGGCTTCATGTCCTTCCGGGGCTGATCGATACCCAGGTCCACTTTCGGGAACCCGGCATGGAGCACAAGGAAGACCTCTCGACCGGTACGGCAAGCGCGGCCCTTGGCGGCATCACCGCAGTGTTCGAGATGCCGAACACCAACCCGAACACCGATACCGCCGAGCGCCTCGCAGACAAAGTGGCTCGTGGTCGTGAAAAAGGACGGGTCGACTTTGCCTTTTTCGTGGGCGCGACGGCAGACAATGCCGAGCACCTCGGTCGACTCGAGCGGCTTGAGGGTTGCTGCGGCGTAAAGATCTTCATGGGTAGCTCGACCGGCACCCTTCTCGTCGATGATCCCGAGGTGCTCGAGCGCGTGCTCGCTTCTGGTCACCGTCGCGTTGCGGTGCATTGTGAAGACGAAGCGCGGCTCCGTGAGCGCAGACATCTCGTCGAGGTCGACGGTGTGACCGCGGCCATGCATCCCATGTGGCGCGATGGAGATACGGCGCGGCTGGCGACCGAGAAGCTTCTTTCAACTGCGAGAAAGACCGGTCGCCGAGTGCACGTGCTTCACGTCACTACCGCCGAGGAAGCGACGCTGCTCAGTCATCACAAAGGCCTCGCGACGATGGAGGTGACGCCCCAGCATCTGACCCTCGAGGCCCCGGACTGCTATCAGCGCCTCGGCACCTACGCCCAGATGAACCCGCCGATTCGTGAAGGTCGCCATCGACAGGCGCTTTGGTCGGCTTTGCGTGCGGGCGTGGTCGACGTGATCGGCTCAGATCACGCGCCCCATACCCGTGAGGAAAAAGCGCAGGCGTATCCGAGGAGCCCGTCCGGCCTGCCCGGCGTGCAGACGACAGTGCCGCTGATGCTCGATGCGGTGAGCCGTGGCGAGCTCAGTCTCCTTCGCCTGGTAGACCTTTTGGCCCACGGGCCTCAGCGCATATTCCAGATCGCAGGCAAAGGCCGATTGGCGGTCGGTTACGACGCCGACTTCACCCTCGTAGACCTCGGTGCCAAGCGCACCCTCAAGCACGAGGATATGGCGAGCCGGGTAGGGTGGACTCCCTTTGACGGCATGCAGGTCAAAGGATTCCCGGTTCGGACCATCGTTAGAGGCCACAGCGTCATGATCGACGGCGCGCTCGTGGGCGACCCAGTCGGTCAGCCGGTTTGCTTTTCCGATACCCTGCCTGCGGTTCTCTGACGCGCGCTCGCGCGAACTCTTGGGGCCCCACTTTTGCAGTGTCCCAGAGCTCTTGGACCGGTCACGATTTTTGATCGGTCACGACTTTTTGACCCACTCCTCCATCAAGCGTTGAATCTGTGACTGGTAGGGAACGCCAAGCTGTTTCGATTTTTGCTTGAAGGCAGTCAAAACCGATTCCTGCACTCTTAGGCTGATCAGCTTGCGGGGCATCCTGGGTCTCGCCTGTCCCGCCGCAATGATCCGAAAGCTGTCGAGGAACTCGCAGATCTGGATCGGGGTCATCTTGCGACACGACTCGAGGTACGAAGCGCTAAAATACTGGACGGGACGCTGGAATTTGTCGCGCTGTTCGATGCTCATGAAAGTCTCTTGAGCGCCTGAATGTCCTCCAAGTCTTGAGGTCGATTCGAGATCTGCTTCATCTTGATCAGTTCATCCTTGGAGAGAATCGGCACTTCAATGTCTCCGAGATCGACTTTCTTTACCTTGAGACGCTTAAGCTCGTGGGTGAGAATGATGTCTACCAGGCGCGTCGGATCCCTCGAGTCGACAAACGACCAAGCGATCAGATTACGGCGCTCGATGTAGTCCCGTCGAAACTGAAACACTTCAGAAGGCGTTACTGGGATTCGAGACGCAAGTCCGATCGCTTCAAGCGCTCGATGTGCGGCGACATAGTTTTCTTCTGATGGCGTGAGTATAAGATCGATATCCACCGTGCCCCGAACGGCGCCGTGGAGTGCAACTGCATAGCCGCCTACCAGCGCGTAGCGAACATGATGGCTGCTCATTGAGATCGCCACCTCTCGAAGAAACATAGATTTGTATATACAGGTTCACGAGCGATAGTTCAAAGAGACGCTCGTCGTGCACCAGGCTCTTGGCCAAACCGCTAGTGATGGTTTCGCGCCCCCGTGTTCCCCCGAAGGACCTTGCACCCTCGACTACATGCACACAGATACAAAGCCCTATAAGGCGAGCGGGGCTTGCTCCTGCTTTGACTGCACTTCTGGGAAGAAGTTGTTTTAGTCCTGTCTGGCTGACGCAAAGAGCTCAATTGATGCGAAGCCGATCAGATCAGCCTGACCAAACAGCGTTATTCGATCACAGTATTATTCGACTACACTGCATCGGGGCCGAATTGATCATGCTGAGGCAACATGACTATCTGCGAACGATTTTTTGGATTGATTTTGTTTGATCGAAGGTTCCACGCAACCACGGCCGCATAAAAACCGAGCCCATCAAGTAATATCAAAGCCGTTTGATGGCTAAGCTCCCCACTTGAGCTGTGGCTAGTCGCTTTAGAAAGTGTCAACACGATGTTGATCAAGGCCAATGCGCAGACAAGCAGGATAATGCTGCAACTGCCCCAAACCAGCCACCTTGGATAAACTCGGTACTGCCCCGGCAGTAGATGTAGAGGTGCCCGAATTGACACCGTCTCCACTAACGCGTCATTCCCCCCATTATCGGGGCGGAGTTGGAGAAAACTCTCCAACTGCGGTTCTAGTGCGTTGCAGACCGCATTCCACAGACCGAATGCAACCTTGTAACGCGTGGTCTTTCGGGAAAAATCGTGAGGTGGAACTAGAGGAGTTGTGCCCGAAGGCTCGAATATCTTAAGCGCCGTCGCGAGCATGTGAGACAGGTCAGCTGTTGTGACACCAACAATCACCGGCTGATGAGTTTCTTCCGCTCGGCTAAGTGCATTCCAGGCCAGCCAATCTGACACAAGGTTCCTCGCATACGGTAAGCTATGCAGTTCGGCACGCCATTGGCCATCGGAGTCCCTGATGATACGACAGTAACTGATCTTTCGGAACATCCGATTCAGGTAACCACAGGCACTCGAAACATCCCTCGCAAGCCGCTGGGCAGCTTGTGAATGCCGCACATGCCCTTGCGACGAACCTCGCACCGACGAAACTCCGATTTCGTACACCCGATCGTAAAATTCGGGCTCTGCTCTACCACTCGATGGGTTACCACTTTCTAAGTCAGCCACCCCGGGACGTCTCAGACTTCTTGAGAGTAGGAACTCACCCGCTGGCGAAATTGAGCAGTCGTCCGTGGCAGCCCCCCGATGTTTTTCGTAAAACCATTTTCTCGGGCCGGAACTCTCTTGGTACGCGAGTGGATCGGGCTCTTTGCTTCGTTCGTGAGTGTCGATTGTAACCGAGTCTATCCCAAAACGCTTTGTTGGGGATACGACGACCAAACGAAAAGGATCGATGTGCATCGCCCAGATAGTTCCCGGGCGCGTCAGCAGATCAGTTGGTTCAGAACACTCGACGCTGGTGGCCCCGTTGGCATTTGAAATCGTTACTTTAGAGACGCGTACACGACTTACACATCGATCGGGGTCGTAGCCAGCATCCACCGGCGATTCAACCCACGTAAGGTAGGTCTTTGCAGGATCTGGGCAACTAACGTTAAGTAACGTGAGAAACCGTGCTTGTCTCGGGATCTTAAGAGTATCCCCCACGCAGGCTCTATAGTTTTGTGTGGCAGAGTTGAATCGGAAAAAATAAAGGTCTTCAGTTCCATCACAGCGGACAGCAATGACATCAGATTGGGTAGTCCCGATCCACCTTACAGCTCTAGACTGACTTTGAGCGTTTTCAGCAGCCACGCTTTCACCTGGCAGCACTCTAATCCTCTGCCGACGCGTGGGGTTTCCCAATCCTCGGGATCCTCGGGCGTTGGCTTCCGGAGTTAGCTGGTGCACATCGATATAAGGTCGTCCATCGTCGCCAACAAAACCGATGAGCAATTTATCTTGATGAATCGCTGATGCAGTGATGGATCCATCAGATCTTATAAAAACATCGGAGCCTAAGAGATTCGCAACATCACCCACGTCTGCGTTAGAGGAACGCTCATCCAACATGAATAGGCGTTGAGTGCCAAAGAGCTTGACGCCCTGTCGAAACACCGCTGCCAGAACTGTGTCGTCGTAAGCGAAAAAAACTCTCGAAGGTACCGGGTCGGCTGCAAGTCCCGCTTCACTTCTAATGCCGCGTAATTGCGCAGTTACTTGGAGTGCTCTGTCCCCAGCTTGGCGAGCTGAATAAAGCTCGAGCGTGAAGCGAGGACCTTGTTCGCCCACACTTGCTGATCCAACTCTTACGATGTGTTCTCCGTATCGAGAAAAACAAGAGTAAGCCAAAGGATTGCGTTCTTGCCGGGAGGGTATTTCCTGAGGAAACACAGAGCCCCGAACCTCACTCTCTGCAGCACGGCATACCGCTGCGAAGCGACGGGCTTCTGATGGTTCCGCTAGAAATTCGAGGATCGCAGCGTAAACTTCCGGACGGGGGTTTTCGAGAGGGCTGACGGTTAAAGCTCTTCCCGATCTGCCAGTTGTCATCGCCACTACCTTACGCCAAAATGTACTTGTTTCTGGGGGACCAAATGACTTGGAGTCACTAGTTCAAAATCGAATGGCTGTGTCAACGGTGCATTCATCCCGAAGATGTGCACCTGAGTTGTTGCAATGATGAAGTCTTACGAAATCGCATGCTGACAGCGATCTAGCCTTCACGCAAGCCGGCGCTGCCGGCGGCGAGGTACGCACTCGGCTCGGTATTTTTCTCGCCAAGCGTTTAGTGCTCTTTCAATGGGATCGGGTTTTGGGCGTGGTCGCTTCAGATGTGGAAATTGCTCCCAAGGAGGAATGACTGCGATGGGTTGGTCTCCACGGACTCCATTATAAAATATGACTGAGTCTGCGAACCGCTCATAGTGATTCACGAAGAATAGGGTATTGTTCTTTTGCCAGCTCCCAATAGCGAACTGCGGCTATGGGGAGTGTGACTCCGTCTGCACAAGAGCGCCCGAAGTGAACATGAGTCTTATAGTCACTCGAAAGAGGTGGAATGAAACTCATGGCGCGTAGCGGTTGCCCGGCAAACACGGCAGGTCGGTGAAGTTCTGTTTCGGCTAGCACCACCAATCCTCCTATCTGAATTTCTGAACTTGCTGCATTTGAAACAGGCCAAAAAGCCACACGTTGGTTCGTACCTGAATGCCATTCCATTGAAGTATGAAGAGAAAACGACTTGCCGCCATTTCTTCGGGTTTGCACCTGAACCACCGAAGTTGATCGATATAGCTGGGACGCGGAGCGATCATACCGTACCGTGCCGGTCCGAAGCCGATTGCCGGTTGGTTTGAATCAGAGCCGGTTGGTTTGAATCAAAGACGGGTTCGGAAACCGGTGAACAAAGAAGGAGACTTTCGATGGAAGAAGCGGAACAACGCTGGATTGTGATCACCGGTTCAACAGGGGGGATCGGTACAGAGATCACCAAGATTCTCGCTGCGCGCGGCAAGAGCCTGATTCTTCTCAACCGGTCCACCACCAAGGCTGAAACGCAGCGAGGGCAGCTTTTGAGCGAGTTCCCGGACTTGAAGGTAGAGCTCATCCAGGCAGACCTGATGGACGCCGAGCAGATTTCTCTCGCAGTGGCAAAGATGACCGCGCTTCCCGGTCGTATTGATGCGCTTTACAATAACTCGGGAATCCTCACGGCAGATAAAGTGCTCAGTCCGCAAGGAGTCGAGTCTCACTTTGCGGTCAACACGCTGGCTCCATACCAGCTTATTCAAGGTTTGCGGGGAAAGATGGCGCGACCTGCCTCGGAAACACCTGCGGTGATCATCAATTTCTCCTCTAGCGCCGTGAATCCTCAGAAAACCCTCAAGTTGGACAGTCTGGTCAATCCCGAAAAAATAGGCGGGTTGATGGGCGCATATGCACAAACGAAACTAGCGGTCACGGTCTTGAGTGCCGCGCTGGCGGAAGACCTGAAATCACAGAACATCTTAATTCGCGCCGTCGATCCTGGGGCGACAAAGACCGCGATGACGAAGGGCAATTCGGCTATGCCCAAGCCTTTGCAGTGGCTCGCGCCGCTTCTCTTCGGCGCGCCACATACGCAGGCAGTCAAAATCGTGGATAGCGCGGAGCCTCTCGCATTTTCTTCGCGAACTGGAATCTACGTGGCCAATCGTAAAGAGAAAAAGCTTCCTAAACCCGCCGTAGACGCAGCAACGCAGAAAAGCCTCGTGTCTCTGCTCGATGGACTCCTGCCGTCGTAGGGCACGTTATTTCAGGGCCATCGACGAAGTGCACTTTCGCCGTGCACCCGCAAGCGTCGGTACATGCCGGCTACCTAAGGGCGAGCCAAAAGCCTCGCTGCCCCGCTTTGCCTAAGGCACGCAGCGTGCTCGTAACTCGCGCGCGTGAAGGGAACGGGGCACGCGTAATCGTATTGCATATGCATCATGGTTGCATTACGAGCTGTCGCAAAGGATGACCATGGAACCCTCTCAATCGACCCCCACCGTTCGGCTTCCCGTCACTGTGCTTTCGGGCTTCCTCGGGGCAGGCAAAACCACCTTGCTCAATCAGGTTCTTGGCAACCGTGAGGGAAGACGGGTCGCGGTGATTGTGAACGACATGAGCGAAGTCAACATCGACGCAGCACTCATCGAACGTGGCGGTGCGGAGCTGTCGAGGACAGAAGAAAAACTGGTTGAAATGTCCAACGGCTGCATCTGCTGCACGCTACGAGACGACCTGCTTGCCGAGGTCTCTCGCCTCGCACAGGAAGGGCGCTTCGACTACCTGCTCATCGAGTCTACGGGAATCTCCGAGCCTATCCCGGTAGCGCAAACGTTTACGTTCGAGGACGAAGACGGCGTCAGTTTGAGTCACGTTTCACGCCTCGACACGATGGTTACCGTGGTCGACGCGGCGAGCTTTCTGAGAGACTACAACGCAGCCGAAGCGCTACAGGATCGCGGCGAGTCGCTCGGCGAAGAAGATCACCGAACGGTGACAGACCTACTCGTGGATCAGGTCGAGTTCGCCGACGTCATCGTGCTCAACAAACTCGATCTCGTTGACGAAAAGCACGCTCTCGAAGTGGAGGCCGTGATCAAGGCCCTGAATCCCGGAGCGAACATCATCAAGACCACCCAGGGCAAGGTGCCCCTCGAATCGGTGCTCGATACCGGACTGTTCGATTACGAAAAGGCCGAAAACTCCGCGGGCTGGATACGAGAGCTCCAGGGCGAGCACAAGCCCGAGACCGAAGAATACGGCATCTCTAGTTTCACGTACCGTACCTCGCACCCTTTTGATGCCGAGAAGCTGTGGTCGCTTTTGCACGATGAGGGCGGTCTTACAGGCGTCCTCCGGGGAAAAGGGTTCTTCTGGGTCGCTGCGGATCATCGCGTGGCGTACGAATGGGCTCAGGCGGGGCGCGTGAGCAACGTGAGTCCTTCCGGCATGTGGTGGGCTGCAGTGCCGCGCCAGCACTGGGAGCACCCTCCAGGTGAGCGACCGGATCAGCAGCCGGATTGGCACCCACGTTTCGGTGATCGCAATCAGCAGCTCGTGTTCATCGGCCAGCAGATGGATGAAGCCTCGATACGCGCTCGCCTCGATGCGTGCCTGCTGGATAAGCGGCTCGCCTCCGCAAACAGTGCAGCCTGGGCAGAACTGCGAAACCCGTTTCCGGAACTTAAACTGAACGACAACTCCGCTTGATAGGCGCCATGACATGACCAACACAACGACTCCGAACCACATCTACGACGTTGCCGTGATCGGCGGAGGTGCTGCGGGCGTCGGCGCTGCGATAGCCCTGAGGCATGCCGGCATTGAGAATCTTCTGGTTCTAGAACGTTATCGAGTCGGCGCCTCCTTCGCTTTGTGGCCTGCGGAAACCCGCTTCATCACCCCCTCTTTTCCAACCAACTCGATCGGTATGCTCGATTTGAACTCGGTTGCGATCGGCGTCTCACCGGCATTTAGCCTGGAGGTCGAACATCCGACGGGAGTGGAGTACGCAGCGCATTTGCGCGCGGTTGCGCAGTTCTTTGAGTTGCCGCTGCGCGAAGAAACCGACGTAACGCACATCGACAAAGCCGACTCGATGTTTCGCTTGACCACCCGTGACGAAACCCTGCTTGCCAAGCATGTGATCTGGGCCGCAGGCGAGTTTCAATACCCCCGGCTGAGTGGATTCGTGGGCGCCGAGCTCTGCACGCACACTTCGGTGATCGAACGCTATGACGAGCTCAAGGGTGACGACCTTATCATCATCGGCGGCTACGAAAGCGGGATCGACGCGGCGTATCATTTGGCTCGCTCCAAAAAGCGGGTGCGTCTCTTCGATCAGGGCTGTCCGTGGAAGGATGAAAGCTCCGATCCAAGCATCGCGCTCTCCATCTACTCGCTCGAGCGCATGCGCGAAGCGTGTTTTGGGGACCAAGTAGAGCTGCACGCCGACACCTCGATCGTCTCTGTTGTTCGAGCTCAGGACCAGTATGAGGTCACCGCTGCCTCCGGACAGAAGTTTCAAACGCCCGTGCCTCCACTCCTCGCTGGCGGTTTTGACGGCGGTCACAAGCTGGTCGCGAACCTATTCAAACCACGCGAAGACGGCTTTCCGGAACTAAACGCAAACGACGAGTCCACCATCGCCCCGGGTCTGTTCTTTTGTGGTCCCGCAGTTCGTCAAGAGAACCAGGTGTTTTGCTTCATCTACAAGTATCGACAGCGCTTCGCCGTGGTTGCAAAGGCCATCGCGACTTCCCTTGGGTTGGAGGCCGAGTACCTAGAAACGTACCGCACCTGGGGCATGTACCTCGACGACCTTTCTTGCTGCGGAGAGGAATGCGTATGTTGACCAACAACGACCCCGGAACCGTCATCTCCCCCGCGCAAAGACCCAGGCTCGAAAAAGCGCTTCGTGTCGAGTGGCTCGGGCAAACGATCGCCAGCATGTGTTGGATAGCAAGCGTGTTGATGTACGGGATCAACTCCGGCGGCGACTGGCTTCAGCTGATCGCTGCCTCTGCCTGGCTGGTGGCCAATATCGCTGCGGTCGTCAGTCCCGAGTCTGGCTGAATCCGAGTCTGGTTGAATCCAACGTTCATTTTATGAGGCCGGACTCTGCCCCGTTCCCGAAAAGCGCCTCCTTGCCTTCGATCGCAATCTCATCCACGACGCATGCAATACGACGGCTCAGTTTGATGGTCTCAGGGGAGATCGCGTGCCCACCCAAGATTCGAACTCAGGAAGCAAAGAAAGCGCCCGCCAGCCACGTCTTTTGAGCGCAGCGACCTCCCTCGGTTCAGAACATTTTGACGCTGAAAGCCTCGGGCGAATCTCCGTAACGAGCAGCGCGTTTAACGACGGCGTGACTCAGAGACCGAGACCGTGTCGTGTCGATCTAGAAGGCGTCCGCATCGAACCCGATTGCGTCGCCTTTTCTCAAGATGGGACATACCTTGCCTGCCTGAGTCACGACAATGAAGCGTTTTCTATCCGTCTGATTTCGCTCTACGACGGGCAGGTTGGCGCTCCAGTCGACTTTCCCTTCGATCCGCTATCCGATAGCGACCCCAAGCGTATCCTGTTTGCGTGCGGAGACTCATGCCTCATTGTTCTTTCGAGACGACGGGTTTGATTTTGCAATACGCACTCAGTGCTTGACGGCTATAAAGTTCCTTTCTTCAGCTCGCACAGTTGCCGTAGGCCACGTCGTCAACAACTGAGATGGGAGACTGACACTATCACCGCAGTAGTGGTTGACCGTGGTCGCCTGTATCTAGGCACTGCTGGTTCCCAGGGCGAGCGCACCTAGAGTTGGTCAATTTCGATCACTTAGAAATTGGACTGAACAAAGGGTCGTGTTTTTACTCGCTTGATGATCGATTGGCGGCATGTCGACAGAAACCTCATCACGCAAAGCGAACTCTCTCATCGAAGCGTTCAAGGAAGTGCCCGACGACTGTGATCCGCACTCTTTTGAACACATTCTATTCATATCGATTTTAGGGGTGCTCTCGGGGGCGGAGGGACGGGATGACCTCCGCCTTGCTTGGAAAGTTCCATAAAGAGTTTCCAATGAAGCGGCAGCAGCCGTCGAGTTGCTCGGTCTGCTGAACATCAAAGGAGCGACGGTCACGGCCTGCGGGAAACTGCACGCAAGGCTTGACAGCAGCAGCCTTGGAAACCCGAACCCTCGTTCAAATCGATCGGGTGAAGCACGCCGACAACCTGTCGTTGGGATGTACGTATTACATCACAACCCATACGACCAATGCGCAGAGGCTCGCAGAACGAATCCGTGACCATTGGAAGATGGATTCCGAGGAGACCAACCCATCGCAGTCATTCCTGCGTGTGCGCAATTTCCACGTCTGAAGCGACCACGCCCAAAACCCGATCCCATCGTAGCGAGCACTCAACGTTTGGGGAGAAACATACCGAGCCGAGTGCGTGGCGCCAGCAGCGCCACTTGCGCGAAGGACAAACTACTGTCAAGAAACGGCCTCGATAGTTTGTGTCACTGCAACAACTCAGGCGCGTATCGTCGAGATGAATGCATCATTGATACAGTCATTCAATTTTGAACTAGTGACTCCAAGTTACTAGTTCTTCCAAAAACAAATCCATCAATTTTGAACTAGTGACTCCAAGTTACTAGTTCTTCCAAAAACAAATCCATTTTAGCTCGAGGCAGTAGCGATAATGTCTGACGAACAAAAAACTGACCGCGCCCCGATCGTAGGGAACCAGACCGCTGAGGTATGTCGCCAAGTCGTCAGTCGCCTACAACAATCCGGCTGCGTGGAGCTGACACGGGTAAATACAATTTTAGGAAGCGTGGCACCTTTCCTGCGCACATCCGAGGGACCAAACGGCCGTCTGCCAAGTTGCGTTTGCTTTTCTCAATGCGGAACTTATCTTGCAGTGATTAGCGCGGACACTGTGGGAGAAGGGCGTGTCTTCAGACTCCGCCTTTATCAAACTAGTCGATCTGCGCCAGAAGCACTCCAAATGAGTATATGCCTGAGAGGCATTGAAGGTCACCAGACACTTGCAAACGACCCAGTACCTAAGGAAGTGTCTTTCGCTTACAACAATGCCGTTGTCGTCGCGGTGTTCGACGCAGGCGTCAAGTTATATGGCACGCAGCGCATGCGCAATGGTAGTATTGACAGGTTGGATGACACTAACCTCCTGGGTAGAAACCGACTCATATCAGCTAGAGGACAAATCACCACATCGAAGATTCACAGAGATCTCTTATTCATCGGCCATGGTGGAGTAGATGGAAAACCGCCTTGCATTGATGTGTACCGTCTGTCGCCGCAGCGCCAAGAACCTCAGCAGCAACACGTAAAAGGATTGCGTCTCTCCGAGCTTATACAGACACTTCAGCTTCCGTCAGGGGAACGCACGGCTGCTGGCAACACCCCGGGCCAGTCAAGAGCTGTAAGTTGGATTGGGGCTACCGAAACTGGTCTTCTTGCCGCCCGCTGTGACGGAACTGGTAATACTTGGTTTTTCCAGTACAACCATTCCAAACAAAAATACGACGCTTGCACGACGCCTGCTTCTGCGGTCCCGGAAAACGCGCAGTTTCTCACGTTTCTTGAAGTTGAGAGCCAAACCTTTAAAGAGACCTACCTTGCATGGGCTGAATCGCCGTTGGATGGTGGCTATAACCACGATCCACGCCCGAGTACCGTAAGCGTCTCTGAAGTAACGAGTTCCACGACTCATGGGGCCACCACCATCAGTTGTTCTCAACCTAGCGTGCTGCTGCAGCGCCCGGGAGCTATCTGGGCGATGCACATCGATTCTTCTAGTTTGATCGTCGTAGCTTCGGAAACAGCACTTAATGCAGGCGCGATGTACGTTAGTACTCACCCACGAAACAAAGCAACTGGTCCGCTCACATACCAAGCAGCTCCGGGCCGAAAAGCATCGTTGCAGTGGGACTCCGGCGGAGGCCAGGATGGCCAGTGGTATAACATCACCGCGTCAATGCCGAGGGCAAGTAGTCCCCTACTCTTAGAAAGACAGATCGTCAACGGAGCGAGACCTGACGCTGCTGCAACGTACGACAGTCGACTGTTTGACATATCCTCGGTTTTGCCCAGAGAAGAGCTTCCAGACCCTGGCGATCTCGAACGAGATGTTGGACGTGCTCTTTCCTACATGAAGCAGATACTCCCTTATGTTCATGGCGCTCATATCACCAAGTATAACGGCAGTTTGCATGTTAGACTTCTCACCTTACCGCTCTTGCCTGAACTTGTATCGGCTGAGCGGGCTTGGAAGCGACTCCGCCATTCCGCGGGACGTTCTCGTCTGCGGGGGGGTGTTTTCTCCGTCTCAGTCGCTGATCTATCCCACATGCTCGACATGGCACTCAAGATATTCGGTCCTTCGGGCACGCCTACTTCAGAACCTCGTGCCGGCTTTTGCTGGACGAGCCAGGCTATTGAAGATCAGATAGTTGCAATCACTCTGTGGAAAGCGGTCTGTGAAGCACTAGGGCCACATCTGGCAAGTTTTCTCCGAGACCCCCGTAGTAGTGAGAGTAGCCGAGAGATAATGGTGGCGATATCAGACGCGGCGCCTCTGCGTGAGCGGAAATGGCAGCATGCAGATGACCCGAGACTATCTTGGTGTATGCGCTTCAAATTGCTGCTCATTATAGTGATCGGGATTATGGTCGGCTTGAAGTTGACTAAGAAGCTTGAGGGCGAGCCCCCAGACGCGATTATCGGCGTAAGTGTTTGTCTGCTGATCGTCCTTTATGGCTGCCGTTTCCTCACTTATGACAACGCGCACAAATACAGAAGAGTACCGAGACATCGTCACGAGATGATCGGGCTGAACCAGCCTCCCCGGAACAACCCTCCGCCCGTTCAAGGTCCCACCGGCGCCGATGCGGCGTAATCTACTAATGCTGTGATCGAATAGCTCTGTTTGGTCATACTGAGCTGATGAGTCTCGCATCAATTGATCTCTTCGCGTTAGCCAGACAGGACTAAAACAACTTCTTCGCAGAAGTTCAGTGGTTGTGTCTTTATGATTGTGTGAATTCCGGGCGGACTTGAGGCCCGGACAGAAAAAAGGAAAGCTCCTCGGAACCTAAAACCCGAAATGCGAGCGTTGCTCCAACAGCGCTCACAGGAGCTTTCCCCGATGAAGAACGTCGTCGGCTTTGTGCGGCTCACGCAAGAGAACATTGTAAGTCCCCGCTGTATCCCCGGGGATGAGTCGCGGCGTACCCATCCCGGGTGCGGGGTGGGGGTGAACTTAGGAGCGAACTTCGTTCGGCGGCGGAATGGTTTGCCCGGCGATAGCCGCCAGCGTCGCTTCGCGGATGTGGTCCTCGGGATGGACCTGGCAGAGTTTTGCCGACTCGAGCAGCGAATAGACAATGGCGGCGACCTTCGTTCCGCGTTCGCCTCGCTTTCGCAACGTCTCGTAGACGGCGTAGCAGTCACAGAGCACCGTTGCTGAATAGCCGGCGAGTAGCTCCTGTGCGGCATCGACCCCTCGACTATCCGCGATTCGATAGAAAACGGCATCGGGCCAGCAGAGCGCCCAGACCTGCCATCGCTTGCTCCCTTTCTTTCCCCAGCCACCCGTCATCTTCCAGTGGGTCTCGTCGGCGTCCACGACGGGCTGACTCCGTACGTACTCGTGCAAGCGCTCCTGGGCCGGTTGCAGATGCGTCGCCAGGGCATGGATTTGATCCCACAGCGTCTGTGAATCGATTTCCAAGCCCTCCCGCTTCATCTTTCGAACCTGCCGTTCGAGTGGCGCGTGATCCAAGTACTTGTCGATCGCCACCTGGGCCGCAAAATGGATCGAGTACCGGCCGACTTTGATGATCTTGGCAGGGCCCTCGGCCGTTTCGATGCAGCCGCCGCATGGCAGCGATACTTCTGCCGTAGTTGCTTGAAACGGATGAATCGGCGGGCCAGGACATCGATCTCTTCCGATTCTTCGAACTGACCCTCCCATTGTTCGAGCGTGCCTCCGCAGCTCGGGCACGTCTGGTCGGCCGGCTCGACGTGGTAGTGCTTCTCGAGCTCGGGCAAACGATCGCCAGCATGTGTTGGATCGCAAGCGTGTTGATGTACGGGATCGACTCCGGCGGCGACTGGCTTCAGCTGATCGCGGCCTCTGCCTGGCTGGTGGCCAACATCGCCGCGGTTGTCAGTCCCGAGTCTGGCTGAATCCGAGTCTGGTTGAGCCCTGAGCCTAGCTGAATCCAACGTTCATTTTATGAGGCCGGGCTCTGCTCCGTTCCCGAGGAGCGCCTCCTTGCTCTCGGTCGCGATCTCATCCACGAAGCACGCAATACAACGGCTCAGTTTGATAGTTTCAGGCAGAGATCGCGTGCCTACCCAAGATTCGAACTCAGGAAGCAAAGAACGCGCCCGCCAGCCACGTCTTTTGAGCGCAGCGACCTCCCTCGGTCCAGAACATTTTGACGCTGAAAGCCTCGGGCGAATCTCCGTAACGAGCAGCGCGTTTAACGACGGCGTGACTCAGAGACCGAGACCGTGTCGTGTCGATCTGGAAGGCGTCCGCATCGAACCCGATTGCGTCGCCTTTTCTCAAGATGAGACATACCTTGCCTGCCTGAGTCACGACGATGAAGTCTTTTCTATCCGTCTGATCTCGCTCTACGACGGGCAGGTTGGCGCTCCAGTCGATTTTCCCTTCGATCTGGATTCCGATGGCCACCCCAAGCGTATCCTGTTTGCGTGCGGAGACTCATGCCTCATTGTTCTTTCGAGACGACGGGTTTGGTTTTGCAATACGCACTCAGCGCTTGACGGCTATAAAGTTCCTTTCTTCAGCTCGTACAGTTGCCGTAGGCCACGTCGTCAACCACTGAGATGGGAGACTGACACTATCACCGCAGTAGCGGTTGACCGTGGTCGCCTGTATCTAGGCACTGCTGGTTCCAGCGTCGAAGTGTACAGTCTCTACGACGCAAGCTATCCGATCAAACTGCAGTCGATAAGGCCATCCGACCCACCTATCTCTCTCCCCCGTCCGAAGCTGTGCGGTGTGCAGGAGATATCCTTTGTCTGCGTATCAGTAATGATTGGCTCACCGTAGTGCACAAAGGGAGAAAGGGTTGCGCACAACGGGGAAGAGCGCGACAACACCGTCACAGTTCGACATTATCGTCGCGTGTGCCGACCCAGTCAGCCCCATTATGTAGAAGATCCCAGTGGCTGCGTAACAATAAAAGAGGCTGAGGACACAGTAAGGCTTTCACCTAACGGAAACTATCTTTCTTTATTATCGCAGAATCGG
The DNA here is from genome assembly GCA_039030515.1 of Myxococcota bacterium. Taxonomy (GTDB): domain Bacteria; phylum Myxococcota_A; class Polyangia; order Polyangiales; family Houyiibacteriaceae; genus JBCCEA01. Next base: position 29,221 of record JBCCEA010000026.1, read on the forward strand.
GGGATATTATCGCTGAATCGGTCGGCCGTCACCATATACCCTCTTTGGACACGTACTCCATTTTCGAAGATTAGAGACCAAAGAGCGGAATCTTCTATTGCGTGTTCACAGCAACAAGCGAGAGACGCGCTGCGCTGTCTGCTGCCGCCGTGGGTCTTTCATACGATTTCTGGACCCAGGAGCGCGATACCCCTGTCTGAAGGAGCTGTCTCGCTTTGGCGGCCACATCGGCTGCCGACCGCACCACGCGCCCACACCGCGACTGAGGTCTGGCGGATACTCAAGGCAGGAGTCGGTGCGAACCCTGCTCACGCAAGGGGTTCCGGTACACAGGGCTTTATGGAGATGCCGGAGCTCCTGCTAACTTCATCCGAAATGTGTCTTCTAATCGAGCGTGCAATAGACATAAGCGATGCTCAATCGCGACCCGCTCCTAGCAGAAGAGGTAGTCCACACCGCAGCAGGCCAGACCCAGCAGACCAAAGAGTCGCTGGCTATCTGATGCAAGTGCTCGACTCTGCGAGGTCTCAGCTATCCGTAGCGCTTAAAGGGGACCCTGAGCTTGAGGATGTGGTTTGTCGAGCGATATCGGACCACCATCGAGCGATTGCGGCTAGCATAAGGTGGTCTATATATGGCTCGCTAACAGACCCAGACAGATATAGATATTGCTTTCTTACTTATATCATTGCGAGCATCCTTTGTTTTCGGTTTGGAAGTGTTCTGGTTCGAGTATCTAGTGGAGTCTTGCTTGCGGCTTTTTTGCGCACTTTAGAATGGTATGTCTGAGCAAGACAAAGATCTGCCGTTCGCAGTCACGTAAGCTCCTCTTATCGTGTTTTGCGTGAACCCCTTGCTACCGAAGCCGGAGATGCCGGTTTCGGTTACACCGAAGCCTGGGATCTAGAGATGGGCCCGCTTTGAGCCGCTGGATCTTCTGGACTCACTCAACCACTGAGTGTCGATGATCGTTGCGGGCGGATCTCTCCCCAGTACGCTCCCGAGTCCGGCTCAAGTCGCTTCGGATAGACGCTCGTCCTGAAGAATATCCGAAGCAGACTGCGCAGCTCCCGATATCTGCTCATCAGGGTGTTGACGTCTGGAAAGCTCCCTCGATCTCCGTGCGAGAAGGCGCGGTACTCAAATCCAACCATCTGCCGGCCGTCATCGCGGCGCTTGAGGACTCCGGTTTCATATTGAGTGACAAGGGTGTACTGGTCTTCGTCGAGCTCCTCCAGCTTTCTTGTATACTCGTCCTCCGCCCCCGATAAAGCGGCTGCTAAGAGGCATGGAAGATGTTGAGACACTGCTATTTCACGTTTTATGAAATGGTCAGATGCATCATATCCTCGTGCAGGAGTTCCCAGTGCCTTCAAGCATCGACGTATCATGTACTCTGGAACACTCAAGTTCTGATTTTCTTGGAGTAGGTCCTCCAAGCGCTTCAGGTAGTCTTGGTCGAGAACGCTGAGTCCTTCATTGTATAGTGCGGCAAGATTTGCTTTCGGGAGAAACCGAAACATATCTTTTTTGAACCTGCCTCGGTTGTTTCCGCGGTCGATCGTCACCGCATAGGGCGCATACGGATCCTCATCATGGCTGAGGTGAAAAAGGGTCTGGTAGGAGAGAAGCGCCAAGAAGCCGTGGAGTTTCTGTGCAGCACGTAGCTTGGTGACGGCCGGTGCACGCGCTTCTGCAGGGCGCCACTTCTCAGGCCGAAATGTCTGCAGAATGGAACGGACCAATTCGACCGAGATCTGTTCGATGCGTCGCTGCGTAAAGACCCTCACCTGATCCGGGTAGTTCCCCACCGGCGGCATGATGCCAAATTGATCAGAGAGCCATGGTGGCATGTCTAAGAATGCCGCCACTCTTTCGAGCGGCAGGGTGAAGGTGAGCTGGGGAGCGAGACTCGGTATGAAGGTCGGCTTCGACCTAGGCAGGAACTGAATGCACTGATCTGCACTCAGGTTCGTGTAGAGGTAGCTGCGCCCGGTCTCGTTAGCAGTGTGGTTGTACCACCCGACAAAGCCCGAGATGCTGCGGTCCGAGGAATCACAAGCGTACAAAAGTAGCTGCTGGGCGACTTCGAGTATCCTGTGCGTCGCAGTCCATGCTTGGTCTGAGCAGGCAAGAGAAGCATGACCGGTTTTTTCTGCCCGAGTCACAAGCTCGATGCAGGGGCCGTACGCGGGTTCGACCTTCGCGATAAGCCACTCATTGAAAAAGAGCACGTCTTCCTTAGCTTTGTCACGTCGTCCCCAAGATGGATCCCCTGGCCTCCAGAGCGTCATTTGATGACGCTCGCCTCGATCGCCCTCGCGAAGCTCGAGTTCTAGGCCGCTTGAGCCGGCCTCCAAGAGGTTTGCCCAGTATCGTGTGTCGTGCAGCACTCTACAATGTGTCACCAACGCGCCCTCTCTCAAGGACGTGTTCCTTTTTGGGGGTAGGGTGCTCCAACGTAGATCCATCCAGCGAAGCTGCGGCGCGGCGGATCTGTGTATGGCGCATAGGCTAAGTAGAGCGCTCTGCCTTGGCGAGGTTGTCCGGCGCGCGAAAGGTTAGGCCTCAATCCAGTACACGTGGACCAGTACGGCAAGCGAGAGTTCGATCTGAGAGAGTATCCATCCGTCTACCGCGATGGTCCGGCCCTCGCGAAAGTCTTGAGTCACCGCGCTCTCAAGCGCGGCGACCGCTTCTTGCTCGTTCTCTAGGGGCGAGAGCAGTGCGATCGCAGGGCTCATCGCGCTCTCTAGAGGTTCTGGGGCTCTATTCGGCGCCGCCTGATCAAGGTATCGTTCGGCTACGCTTTGAAAGGACTGCGGCACACTCGCGTAAGTCGCACCAAGCGCTGCGAGCGCGCGCTCCTCGGTGGTGAGTGTAAATTCATCCGGCAAAGGCACGTATGGGCCCGCCGCGCCGCCATCGCCTCCGCATCTGGTGAAGGAGAGGGTCGAGACCGCTCCCGCGGCAAAGCTCTGCGCGACTCGGATCAGGAATTCTCGTCGGGTGTCTTTCATCAGAGTGCCCCCAGATGGTCTGCAAGCCGAAGCGCGAGCGCCACGATCGTAAGCGTGGGATTTGCCGAGCCACCGGTTGGAAACACCGAAGAGCCGGCGAGATAGAGATTGCCTAGGTCGTGTGCCTTGCCGTCTACATCGACCACGCTTCGCTCGGGGTTGGTGCCCATTCGGGTGGTGCCCATATGATGCGCGCCGGGCAGCACTGACCAATCCAAGGTGTCGTCGTCGCCGTAAGGCACGTAGCCGCGGCCGAGACCGCTGGCTGCCAGCTCCTCGCTTAGAATACGCAAAGTACGCGCGTATGCGACCCGGTCTTCCTGGGAAACGCGCCAGTCAAGCTCCGTGCGCGGTAGACCGAGCGCGTCGACCTCGGTCGTACTCAGCTGGACGCGACTGTCTGCTAGAGGAGACTGCTCGGCGCGGAGGGTGAGGCGACGAAACCGACCATCGGCACGGCGGAGCATCCCATCGACGATCCGGGGGGTGAGCCCCTCAAGTGGCTCGTCGAAGTCGACTCCAGCGCCGATCGTTGCAACGGAGTCGATCAGCCCCTCGGCGGAGCGGGTTTCGGTTGTGAGCGCAAGGCCACCCGCAACCTGGATACCGCTGGTGCTCGAGAGGAAGCGCTCGTACATGCTGAGGTCGATACCGTCGGCAGGAAACGTCATTCCTCCGGAGCTGTAGAGGTGGGGATGTTCCATAAAGTACCGACCCACCGCATCGCTGCTGTTTGCGACGCCCTCGTCGATTTGCGCACGCGAAGCGAGGAGCAGGCGCGCATTTTCGATGCCGCCCAGTGGCAAGTACGTACTGAGCGGCAGAAACGCGAAAAGAAGGGCCGCCTAGCACCGTGAACTCCAGGTGATCGACTTCGGTGAACGCCGGGTTGAGGACGACCTCGGTGAGGCTTGCGCTGTAGTAGGCCGTTACATTTAGAGAATCCGAAATGTCGTCTCGATACCTCGAGCCAAAGCGCGTCGGTGGCGAGTATTTATAGTGGCGGGTGGTCATCCTGCCGGTGGGTGAGGTCAGAAGAGGGAAGCCTTTTTCGCCTGCAAGTGCAGCGGTATCCCACGAGTGGTTGCCGATCTCGACCATGGCCGCCGCCCGCTCGTAAAACGGATCGAGGTCGCTTCGCGTCAAGGGCCAGCCGCTGTTCGGGATGTAGCTTCGCTCGTCGAAATCCTCAGCGAGCAGCGGCATAGTCCAACCCGCCCAGTGGTGGGTCGTGCCACCAAAGATCCGCATGCGGACTCGGTGAAGTTCAAAGCTGCGTATGCCGAGCATGTCGCCGCGGTAGAGATCTTGTTGCTTGGAACGCTCTTCGAGTGCTCCCCCCTCGAGCAGGAGAACGCTCTTGCCCGATCCCTCGAGCTCGCGAGCCAGCGTGATTCCGGCGGCGCCTGCACCGACAATGCAGACGTCGGCCTCCAACGTGGCTTCGTCTTGAAGACCATGGCTATCGATCAGCATCGGGTCCCTCTCTGCAGGCGTTCAGTTTTGCGATCCACGTTTCCACCAAAGCAGCGCTATCCATCCAAGCAGCGCCTCCTCGAGCACAGCTGTATCAGCGAAACGCACCCATCTCGAGATATTTGCACTTGCATCAGAGGCCGCCCAGTCTCTCGCCTAGATCCGCGGACACAGACGACACGGATGCGCGCGGCATCGATTTCGTCGAGTCCGTTGGCCCTTCCCGAGCCATCGATGGATTTCTGACATGTGGCAGCTTAGCGCTCACCAACTGTCGCAGTGTCGTCATCGAAAGCTTCAAAAAAGAGGTGCCGCCGGTAATTCTCATGGCCGCCTTTCAAAGTTTTGCGCGCTGCACTGGAGAAATAGGGTTACCTCGGCGAGCGCTGCGTGCAGGTCTTTTGATGTTTGTGATTACGTCGGTCCACGTCGTCTCAATACCGCTGCACATGTGAGCGTGCGTGATGTCAAGAAATCAAATAGGCTATCTGTGACGACAACGTCGCACCAATCGATTTAACCTCAGCAAACTGGCTCACAATGACCGTAAACTTCCAAGCGAGCTCTTCAGATGCTCAACTTCCCGCATTAAGTATCGCTGTGGAATCAGGCATCTTTACTCGAGGTGACATCATGGCACTCTCGACCGTAGGTGAAGAAGCTCGACATAGGCTCCTGACAGCGTACGCGGAGACTCGCCTAGCAGCTCCGCCTCTGATCAGAAGAGAATGGGGGTGTCTACCGAAAGATATGGTTTTTTCGGCAGATGAACAATACCTCGCTTGGTCCGGAATAGATGTTGAAAATAATCCCTGTATTGGATTTCTACATGTTTCCTCGGGAGGCCGAGCGAAGTGCTGTGCGCTTGGCCTACGAGGCCAAGTCCCGCCGGAACGCATCTTTTTTGCTTGTCGAGACTCTTGTCTAATCGCGCTGTTCTCAACCAAAATCGAATTTTACAACACACACTCTTTGATGGCCAGACATAGGTATCATCATAAGGTTACTCGGTTTTTTGGTTCATACAATTGGCCCTCATTTTCGGCCGAAATCGACTCGGCGGTAGTTCTCGATCGGCACTTATTTTTAGTGCCCACTGATGAAAATTCCTCCGTGATTATCTATCAAATAGATCCGTATCACGGTGTTCGACGGGTACAGACCATCACTGGAAACGAAAAAGTAAAGTCGATCACTCCATTTTCATCCGGACCGCTTTTTATTCACTACGATTCTGGCTCAGTGCGTTTTTTCAATTTCAATAAAGCGCCGAGTCAGTATTTGGAAGAGAGGAATGTGCCGGAGGGATTCGACAAAAGCTGCGAGCTGCTGACCGCTTCTCCGGATGGCAGAACCGTCGCGTGGTGCGAGCACCTTATGCCCGCACAGCTCCCAAACCGGGTCGAAGACGAACCCCGTACCTACGCAAAGCGGATCCTTGTTTCTGGCTTCGACACCGGAAGTAGAGCCTTTTCTGAGCCCCGTGCGGTTTGGACATACCAACCTGGAGATGAGTTGCTCAGAGTGAGTGCGCTCAGAGTCGGCAACGACACACTTACGGTCCTAGGTTCACTGAATTCGACCAACAGCAAGACGGTAGTTTGGAGCTACAGGGGTATTTCTTCATCAGAAAAGCCGACAAATACCGAGAGAATCTTGAGTCAGCTACCACATGTCTCGAACCCAGAGCGGGTCGGAGCCGTATCACCTTCCGGTAGATATGTGGGTTTATCATCCCAGCTGGCCCATGAGAGTGGCCGACCAGTCATAGAATTAGACATTCATGACCTGTCTCCACGAACGTCGTGGCGACGACTTCTACTTTCGGATCTCCCAGTCCAAAACAGACCGACGGTTTGCCGCGGAGAGCTCGACCAGTCCCCTCACAACCCTGACATATATCCGTTCTACGAGATTTCCCCATACGGATACTGTTGGCGACAGTGTGTTCCACCCGGAGCGGGGGGGCCGCAGTGGGTAGGCCCAAGCCTAAATGATCTCGTACGCTCACTAAACTTAGAGCCTCCAAAAACTGTTAAGGCCGGAGAAGCCTGGTATCGCCTAAGAAAAGCGTACCCGTTCGTAAAAACAGGCAACCCTGGAAATCGTCGTCAAGCCCCGCCTTTGCCCTGTAGCAATGGCGTTTTCCCGGGAACGTTTGCTTTGATGCTGCCTGAAGTCGCAAGGTTACTCAGACGAGCGGCAGAAGTCGTTAGGACGCATCGGACGCGCCCTAACGCCGAGGAAGATTTGGAATTCGCGCACTTTTTGCTGCGCCTGCTCAACTATGACGATTTCAAAAAAGCACTCAATTCAAGCTTACGCGGCACTGAAGGTGACATGAGTCAAAAATCCTTTACCGAACTTAATGCTTCTCGGCTAGAAGCCGTCAACAGATTCTCAGTGTGTGACTTGCATGCGACTAGTGCATGTTTTTTGTTCATCCTAGGTCTCGGATGCTTTGTTGCCACTGCCCCCTTAACTCTAAGGAACGATATAATCACAGCGATACCAGCGATTGTATTTGTATCTACCGCATGTGTCCTCGGCGCCTGTATACCGCAGTTTACGCGTCACCTCAGGCAGTCGGCTGTGATAGATCTGAACTCAATACGTCGCTTGCCTGAACTGGATGGTACGCAACAAATACCTAATGACATAGAAGCGCCCCGTTAGGGACACTGAGAAATCCCCTCATTTTTTTCGGCACGAAGCAGAGATATTGGAAGACACTCATAGCAAGCGAATAGAGTCCTCTGCGAACTACACCGCGGCAGCCGTGAAGTCTACGTGGGTTGCGATTCATGCTCTGGGAGCTGCCTATGCGGCGTGCCGACATCCAGCCCAAGAGCGGAATCAAGCGAGTCGACCGTTACCTCAGTGACCACGGCGTGGACGTCGAGGCGCTGACGCCTTGTGGGGCAAGGATCGCCGAACCCACCTCGAGCGCGAGATGGTCGAGCGGGCCTGCCGAGCGGTCGACCCAAGCGTGGCCATCACCTTGCTGGCAGACCGAGGGTTTGGGGACCACACACTCGATGAACTCCTGGACTTATTGGGGTGAGACTACGTTATCCGATTCCGAGGAAACATCCTCGTCGAGTCGAAAGAGCAGGCCAAATCTGCGGGCCAGCTGGCTCCCCGTGGTCGGGCTCGGAAGCTGAGCGCAGCCCGGGTAACCCAAGAGCGTATTGCCGTGGGAGCCGTCGTGATCGCCAAGCACAAGAACATGGCGCAGCCCTGGTGTCTGGCAACCAATCCCAAAGACGCGACTGCATCCTCACTGGTCAAGATGTACGGACGCTGCTTTACAGTCGAAGAGACATTTCGTGACCCAAAAGACCTCCGATTCGGCAAAGGTATATCCTCTACTCCTATCAAGTCGCCTCACCGACGAGACCGTTTGCTCTTCTTGCTCGCCATGGCGCAGACTCTGCTGACTCTTCTTGGGCAAGCTTCTGAATGATGTGGAATGGATGGGTACCTGAAGGCAAATACCTCAAAGCGAAGAACGCACTCTCTTTTTCGTTAAGGATCCTATTGGTACTCTTGTCTTCTCACGATGATAGAGTACACCGAGCATTCTACAGATATTGGGCACCGATAGCGCGGCAACATCAAGGGCGAACTGGCGTTTCAGAAATGGGAACATGCATAACATGCATAACATGCATAACGGCCGGTTTTTCAGCCATTGGAATAGGGATGACACAAGTCAGCCCGTTCTACTTCCTGATTCCAGGAGGTTCGCTCATTGCCTGCGGGATATGGCTGATGAAACGCAGATACTACGAAGTTGGAGGACTCCTCGAGGGACCCCATTCCGGCCCCTATCATCGAGACTTTGTCGGACAGCCCATCCCAAGCCCTGAGCAAATGCATCCATACTGCTGCTGAGTCACACAAGGGAAGCGGGTCGAGACACTCACTGAGGCGAAGTGAGCCTAGATATCTCATCGATTGTCTTACTTCATAAGAGACTGTCTTACTTCATACTAGAGAAGGCAGATGCGGTTGATATCGTCGACAACCGTGGGGGAGCGTCGGTGGTTTGGCGTCAAAAGCCCTATCGGCGCTCCTCCTTCTCGACCGTAAACGGGTAGCGATTGAGGATGAGGCTCGCGAGCGTCGCTCGGCCCAGCAGCCAATGCGGGGCATGCTTCTCTTCGAGCACCTTCCTAGCCCGCGATGACGACTCTGCGTATCTGCCAGACCGCAGACAGGTCCGCGATACCCGCACATACTTGCCATTTGATTGCATGAGCAACTGGGTTGCAATAGATTTGCCCCCGACAGCAGAAGGCGTGGCAGATGAATCTGGATTGGCTGATCATTGGCGGGGGAATCCACGGAGTGCACATTGCAGCCCGGCTTTTGGGCGAAGCAGATGTCTCGCCTGAGCAAATCCGCATCGTGGACCCAGGCGAACATCTTTTGGCGCGCTGGCGTAACTGCACGGAGACGACGGGGATGACCCACCTGCGCTCTCCCTCCGTACATCATCTCGACCTCAAGCCCTGGTCGCTCCAGCGTTTTGCGCGCAAACCCAAGAGGCGAGAGGCGGGACTCTTCGCGCCTCCCTACGACCGGCCCTCACTCGCGCTTTTCAACGCCCACTGCGATCAGGTGGTGCACGACTTCGGACTGGCGGGTCTTCACGTGCAAGATCGGGCCGTCAACTGCTCGGTCGACCAAGATGCGGTCAGCGTCCAGCTCGCACGCGGCGACCAAATTGAATCGAGACGCGTCGTATTGGCGCTCGGTGCAAGTGAGCGCCCCGAATGGCCCAATTGGGCCCCGCAGAGCGATGCGCGGGTCCGGCATGTGTTCGAACCGGGTTTCGACGGGTGGCCGGCGTCACAAGAGACCGTGGCGGTGATCGGCGGAGGTATTTCGGCAGCTCAGGTAGCGCTCCGCCTCCTTGAGGAGGGGCACCGAGTTCATCTCGTTTCGCGCCACGCCCTTCGCCAGCACCAGTTTGATAGCGATCCAGGCTGGCTTGGTCCCAAGTTCATGGCGGGATTCAGTCGTGAACAAGACGTCGATCGCCGCCGCACGCTCATCACCGAGGCGCGTCACAGAGGTTCGGTACCTCCCGATATTCGGCGTGCGCTTCGCGGAGCGATTTCGCGCGATCAGCTTTGCTGGCACGAAGCAGAGGTTGCGGGACTCGAAGCATGTCGCGACCGTATCGAGCTCAGGCTTGCCAATCGCGAGGTGGTTTCGGCAGATCGCGTCCTGCTCGCCACGGGATTCGCCTCGGGTCGCCCTGGTGGATCGCTGGTCGATGCGCTGGTCGACTCGGCTTCGTTGCCCTGTGCGCGCTGCGGATACCCTATCGTGGATGCTTCGCTTCGATGGCACCCGCGGATCCACGTTTCGGGTCCTCTGGCTGAGCTCGAACTCGGGCCCGCATCGCGGAACATCGCCGGGGCGAGAAGAGCCGGTGATCGACTGGTCGATGCGGCTCGAACCCGAATCGCTGCCGTAGGCTGAAACTCAGCGCCTGGCGCTGCCGTAGGCTCAACCCAGCGCTAGGCGCTGCCGTAGGCTCAACCGGAGCCCCGCGCTGCCGAGCACGCTCTGAATCTCATCTCTCAGCGGAATCAGCCCAGCCTCGAATACGGGCTGGCTGCACATTCACGCGCAGGTCTGGTTGCAGGGGCGGGCGCGCTCGGGCAGACCCAGGCGGTACCTGGCCGCGGGCGGTAGGTCTCTCCTGTCAGGAGGCGTCACGTCATGAATTTGCGCTTCTTCGTTGCCGTGTTTTTGTTCGCAGTCGCCTGGGGTTTTGTCGCTGTTTTGGACAAGGCCGCGGCGCAGGACGCGACCCTCGTCGGCATCGTGTCCAATCGTTCGGCGGCGGAAACGGCTGCGGGCGCTGCCGAGATCCTTGAGCAAGTGTCGGGGCTGAAGATTCGGTTGCGCACTCCCGAGCAGCTCGCAACGCACTCTGACGAATCGATCAAGCGTTTGTGGGCGGATGCCGATGCGCTGCTTTTGCTCGGCGTACACGGCGAGTTCGTCCCGCGTTTGCTGCGCATACTGCAGCGTCATCCGCCGCCCCCTCGCGCATCGATGCTCGCCCTTTCAAGCGACCCCCGACTGACTCCGCTGGCGAGGCTCGACGGCAGCTCAGTATTCACCGGCCTCGATGATGCTGCGGTGCAGGCGCTGACGGTTTCGCTATCGGCTGCCGAAGACCGCGACCATCGGCGGGCCCAGCTGGCGAAGCAGTATCCGGAGCAGGCGACGTGGCTTGCGGCTGCCGCCTACCGTGACGCCCGGGGTAGCGAGAACGTGGCAGGCCTGCTGGCTTGGGTCGCCGCCCGCCACGGTGTCGATGTGTCTGTGCCGGCCCCTGCACGCCAACCGAGTATGCGTCTTCTCGTCGATGGCCAGTCGCTCCCTTTTGCGCCGCTTGCCTCCCCGCCCTCGCGTCCGGTGGTTGCCATACTCGACTACGATTCAGGGGACAGGAGCGGTGATCGCGAGCTTCACGAAGCGGTGTGCACCGCGCTTGCGAAGGTCGATTTGGCGTGCCTTAGCGTGCTTGCGCGCTGGGGTGAGGCGAGTGTGCGCGCGCTGCAAGAGCTCAAGACGGCGCTCGCCGGTGCCTCCCTTACCGGTCTCGTCGTACTTCAGGATTTCGTGGTGGGAGGTGGTGCGGGTCGGAGCGCCGCTACCGATGCCCTGGCGGACCTCGATGTGCCGGTCGTTTCTGCGATTCGTTTGGCGGACCGCGGCAGCGCTCAGTGGGCTCTTTCGAATGACGGTATCCCCTGGCATAAGGTGCACAACCAGGTCGCGATGCCCGAGCTCCAAGGTCAGAGTCAGCCGCACGTGATCGCGACCGATGGTCGCCCGGCCTTCGATACCCGTACGGGTTTGCGTTTGGTTCGCCCCGAAGCCTTGCCCCTTGAGATCGAGCGTCTCGCCCAGCGTTTTGTACGCTGGAGCCGGCTGAGGGAACTCGACAACGCCGACAAACGTATCGCGCTCATCTACTACAACCACCCTCCCGGTCGACACAACATCGGCGCAGACAACCTCGATGTGCCCGCCACGCTTTTGCAGCTGCTGCGCAGCCTGGCCGAAGACGGCTACGACGTCGGCACATTGCCGGAGAGTTCCGAAGAGCTTCTCGATCGACTTCAGGCAACAGGCGTCAATCTTCCGGAAGACCGGGGCGCGCTACGCAAACAGCATGCAAAGGGGAGGGTGCTGCCGGGCGATCGGTATGCGCGCTACTTCGAGGGTTTGCCGGCGGCAACGCGGGAAGAGGTTCAAAGCGGACCGCTGGGTCGTTTGCGTTCGGTGGTCCTGCAGGCGCTTCGCGCGGGCGAGCTCGAGCTGGCCAGGATGCATTTGGATGCGGCACTCGGAGACGCGCGCCACCTGCTCGAAGGTGTAGAGCACCCGGCACGCACGCGGGCGCTCTCGCTGATCGAGCAGTTGACGCAAGCCTACGGCAAACGCATCGCTGGAGACGACTCCGCGGAAGAAGACATCAATGCCTTGACCCAAGCGCTCACTCGAACCGGAATCGAAGGGCTCCGCGGCTGGGGCTTTCCGCCGGGAGACGTGATGAGCTGGAGCGGCGACCTTTTGATCCCCGGAGTGGCGTTCGGCAACGTGTGGCTCGGTCCTCAGCCGCCCCGCGGCTGGGAGGTCAACGAGGAGTTGCTGCACGCCAATCTAAGCGTTCCGCCACACCATCAATATCTCGGCTGGTACCACTGGATCCGCGAGGTGTGGGAGGCCGACGCGCTCGTGCATATCGGTCGCCACAGCACGGCAGAGTTCCTGCCGGGCAAGCGCACGGGTCTTGGCGCCGAGGACGCGCCGCAGCTGGTGATCGGTGACCTGCCAAATCTCTACATTTATATCGTCGACGGGGTGGGTGAAGGGATTCAGGCCAAACGGCGGGGACAAGCGGTGATCGTCGATCACCTCACTCCGGCTTTGTCGACAACGCCGCTTTACGACGAACTGCTCGAGTTGCGACAGCTCGTGGAGACCTATGAAGCTGCCGAAGCGGCACCGAATGACCGGCGACAAACCCAAGCTGTCGAACGCATCCGGTCGCTGATCGCCGAGCTGGACCTCGAAGCAGAGCTGAGCGCCAGCATGGCAGGCGAACTAGAGGTGCGAGGCATTGCCTTTGTAGAGGTCGACGATGCGCTGCTGGTTCACGAGGTCGGTCACTACCTCACGCATCTGCAAGAGGAGTTCATGCCGCTCGGACTGCATGTCTTTGGGTCGCCCTGGTCTGAGGAGCGGATCGACACGATGCTGCGCAGCATGGGTGCCGGCGAGTCACCGCCTGCCGAGGTGCGCCGCCGTCTCGAGATCAGTCCGCGGTCGGAGCTCGAGGCCCTGCTTGCCGGACTTCAAGGCCGCTACGTCGCACCCGGCAAGGGAAATGACCCCGTTCGGACGGCCTCCGTGCTGCCGACCGGGCGCAACTTTCACGCGCTCGGCGGGGAGCAAACACCGACCAGGCTTGCTTGGGAGCTGGGTGAAACCCTGGCGCAGCAGGCGCTGGCCTCGGGAGCTTCGCGTGAAGACGACGCGGAAGCCGTGGTGCTTTGGGCCAGCGATACGGTGCGCGATGAGGGAGCGATGATCGCGTTCGGTCTCGCGCTGCTCGGGGTGCGGCCCGTCTGGAACAGTCGCGGCATCGTACGCGGTATCGAACGGGTTGAGGGCCCCCTCGAAGATCAAGGTCGGCGCGATGTCACGTTTGTGACGAGCGGTTTGTTTCGCGACCTGTATCCCAACCAGCTGGTTTTGCTCGATCGGGCTTGGCTGTTGGCGCTCGATGCGAGCAGTCGCACCATTGCGGACGAGCATCCCGAGTTGAAGCCCGCACTGGAGCGGGCGCTGAGTCGACTCGATCACCGAGCTCCGGGGCGGGAGGCGCTATCGCAGAATCAGATCGCGGCGCACTGGGTTCGGGACACGGCGGCAAACCGAGGCGCAGGTGTCGCGCTACCGGAAGCGGGCCTGCAAGCCTCGCTAAGGGTGTTCGGCAACGCCAGAGGGGGCTACGGAGCAGGCCTGAACCGGCTTGCTGAGCGCAGTGGCGCTTGGGATACGCGTCGAGAGCTCGCCGATGTTTGGATGCGCCGCATGGGGCACGCCTACGGAGCGGACATCGATGGGGCGCCGGCCCACGCCGCCTTTCGCATGCGACTTGAACATACCGAACGCACCTACCTCGGGCGCGCATCGAACCTATACGGACTGCTCGACAACAACGACGCCTTTGACTACCTCGGCGGCCTAAGCCTTGCGGTCGAGGAGGTGCGAGGCGAGCCTCCGCAGGGGCACATCATCAGTCACGCAGATGCGAGCGATCCACGGATGGCGCCGCTTGCGACCGAGTTGCTCGGTGAGCTGCGCGGGCGAGAGCTCAATCCCGAGTGGATCAAGGCGCTCATGCAGCACGGCTATGCAGGCGCCCGCACGATGGGAAACGAGTTTTTCGAAAACCTCTGGGGCTGGCAGGTGACCAACCCTCAAATCGTCGAACCCTGGGTTTGGCAGGAAGTCAAAGAGGTGTATCTGGACGATCGTCACGAGCTGGGTCTCGATACCTTCCTCGAGGAGGGAAACAATGTACACGTCAAGACCAACATGATCGCGATTCTGCTGGTCGGCGCCGAAAAAGGTTTCTACGAGCCCGATGAGGAAGTTCTGAAAACCCTTGCCGAGACCTTTGCCCGGCTTGTTGCCGAACACGGGCTTCCGGGCAGTGGGCACACGCGTCCAGATCACCCGATCATGGATCTTGTGCGAAGTCAGATCGGAGAGGATGCACAAATGCTGCTGGATGCCGTGCTCGCTGCGGCCCAGCGTGAAGACCGCGAGGCAGCGAGGGATCCGAGCGCGATCGCCGAAGTCGAGATCGAGGAGGCACCGCATACCGTCCAGCCCGCGCTTTGGGCTGCCGGGCTTGCTTTGCTTGCGCTTCTGCTCTTTGGCGTGTGGCGCGGGAGCCGTCGCCTATGAAAGAGTTGATGCATCTGCTGGTCGACGCCCTTGCATGGCCTGTGCACTTTGCGCTTCTCCTCGGGGTGGCCGCGTCGGTCGTTGAAGTCGGGCTCACCGCCGGTGAACGCCTGGTGGGGATCGAGCGTCTTCGCTCAGCAGCGCCGCAAAGGGTGGACGCCTTGGCTCGGGCGCGTATCGAACGGGTCGACCTGCTTGCGCGTCTTGGTCCGATGATCGGGCTGATGGGCACCTTGATCCCTTTGGGACCGGGTCTTTCCGCCCTCGGGCGCGGGGATGTACAGCGCCTTGCAGAGGCAGTCATCGTGGCGTTCGACACGACCGTGCTCGGTTTGCTGATCGGCGCGCTTGCCTTTGTCATCGGGCGTTTGCGCAGGCGCTGGTACGATACGCTATTGACGAGCTTGGAGCAGAGCGATGACTGATCGCTTCCGAAACCGGTTCGACGATCCGAGCGGCGACCCGATGGCGGTCATGGGCAATCTGGTCGATGTGATCTTGGTGTTCGCCTGTGGTTTGATCGCGGCGTTGATCTTGCGCGCCCCAGAAACCGTGGAGCCGAGACCGCCTCAGCAGCTTCCTCCTGAAGCTCCGGAAGTGCGGCGGGGTAAAGAGCTGCCGAGTTTGCCCCACCGAGGAAGCAGCGGCGGGGCGGGATTTGAATCCGTGGGCACGGTCTATCGCGATCCTCAGACCGGTAAGCTCATCTTGGTCGGCGAGTGAGTGAACTGGTTTGGCGTTTCGGCCCCGCCCGACCCTGACTGGATAGAGAAGCTTCTATTGGATAGAGAAGCTTCCGACTGCCGCCTCGCACCCTTCCCAGTTGATCCGGATGTTGTCGGCGCTCGATAGCTCGGGCTCGGCAATAAGCTTGCTCGGAAAGCCCGACCAGCGAGCCGGGCCGTAGAAGTCGCCCGATGCCACACCAGGGTCTGCGCAGCAGCGGAGAATCCCGGTCGCGCCGTCTTCAGCAGATTGAGCGTTCGTCATCAGTTCACTTTCGGCGTCCATTCCGCCCGCTTTTGCGGTGGTTACCTGAAGGCTGGTCGCGGCCAGTCCAGGATGGGCCAGCAGCACCTTAATCTGAGGCACCTCGCTCTCCTCCATTCGGGTCTTGAGACCATAGGTGAAGGCGCAGTTGGCGAGCTTGGTTTGATGGTAGCGATGCCACCGCGGACCCGAAAAGCTCATGTTCTCCTCTTCGGTCCCGTCGCCTCCGAGATCGCCACCTCGTTTTTCAAAATACCTCATCTCTAAAGGGGGACCAAGGCGCGCCATCGAGGTGTGGTTGACGATACGTCCTTGTTCGCTGCGGCGGATGAGTGGGAACAGCTCTTTGGTCAGCAAAAAATGGGAGATGCAGTTGGTCTGCATCTGCACGTCGTAACCGTCCGAGGTGGCCCGATCGGGCATCGCCATCACCCCCGCGTTGTTGCATAGGACGTCGATCGTGGAGAAGCGCTCGGTGATGGTTTTGACGGCTTCTTTGACGCTGGCGAAGTTCTGAAGATCGCAGGTGATCGCGACGTAGGTTCCCTTGGGGACCTCCGCCTTCAAGTGCTGTAGGGCGGCACTAGACCGGGCGCTTTCCCTATTGAGCAGCAGCACTGTGGCCCCGAGTCGCGCGAGTTCACGGGCGCAAACGTACCCGGTACCGCTGGTGGTGCCGGTTATCGCGACGACTTTTCCGGTCAGTTCCGCAGTGCATTCGTTCATCACAGTCTGAAGATGTTTGGTTTCGATGATCATGGTCCACTCCGTCTATCAAGGGCTGTCCACCAAAAGCCACAGTTAAA
Source organism: Myxococcota bacterium (assembly GCA_039030515.1). Lineage (GTDB taxonomy): Bacteria > Myxococcota_A > Polyangia > Polyangiales > Houyiibacteriaceae > JBCCEA01. The sequence continues at coordinate 45,530 of JBCCEA010000026.1, forward strand.
GCGTCATCCAGGCACGGGGGCCCTCGCCTCTGTGATTCTGGCCGGGCTGTCTCTTACGGGGTCTGCCGCGGCTGGGGTCTGCCGCGGCTGGGTTCTACTGCGGCTAGGGTCTGCCTCGGCGCCTTGTGCACGGTCGGCCCAACTCGATCGCCTGGCCTTCTGCTGCCGTTCAGTTCAAGCAGTACTCGCTTGGACTAGAGCGAGGCCACTATGAACATCAAGAGCTTTTTCGACGTCGCGACGCATACGCTCACCTACGTAGTTTGGGATCCTGAGACCAAGGATGCTGTCGTGATCGACCCGGTTCTTGATTTCGATCCGGACTCCGTGCGTACCGGCACCGAATCAGCAGAGAAGGTCATCGGTTTTGCTCATGAGCAAGACCTGCGCGTGCACTGGATCCTCGAAACGCACGCCCACGCCGATCACCTCTCCGGCGGACAGCTTCTGAAACGACGTTTGGACACGCGGGTAGCCATCGGAGAGAAGATCACCGTTGTACAGAAGGCATTCAAGAATGTCTTCGATCTCCCGGACCACTTCAAGGTAGACGGAACCCAGTTCGACAAGTTGATCACCCATGGCGAATGTATCGATGCTGGAAGCCTCATGATCGAGGCCATCGCCACCCCAGGACATACGCCTGCCTGTATGTCGTATCGAATTCAGGACTCCGTCTTCACGGGAGACACGCTTTTCATGCCGGACTACGGCACGGGCCGCACTGATTTTCCAGGTGGATGCGCGAAGGCGCTCTATCATTCCGTGCACGAAATGCTGTACGGACTACCGGACGAAACTCGCGTCTTTGTAGGTCACGACTACCAGCCCAACGGGAGGGATTTGCGATTTGAAACCACGATCGGCGAGTCGAAGCGCTCCAATGTTCAGCTTCAAATGCACACGACCGAGGCGGAGTTTGTGAAGTTCCGTGCAGAGCGGGACGCAGTCCTCAAAGCGCCCAAGCTTCTCTATCAAAGCATCCAGGTGAATATGACTGCGGGACAGCTGCCCGGAGCCCACGCCAACGGAATCCGCTACCTCACCATGCCGCTCAACCGAACGCGATCGACGGACGAGTTTGGCGAGCCGATTTAGGCGTTTATCAAAACTACGCTCAAACGGAGCCGGCAGCTATCGTATGCCGACAGAGGCCTGAAGCTTCCGTCAAAGGTCTGAAGAACGTAAAGGCTAAGGAGTCAGTCTATGGAATACCGATCGATTGCCAAGCTGCAGAGGTTCATTCCGCTTTCAACGCTTTTGAAATACGGATTCAACTGGTCGCCGATGTACCGGCGCTCGTCGGGCAAGATCCGCTTCGTTTCGGCTGACCTTCACAAAGTGTGCATCGACATACCGCTGTCGTGGAAAAACGTAAACTACGTAGGCACCATGTTTGGCGGCAGTATGCTCGCGGCAACCGATCCCATCTTTATGGTCCAGCTTATCAACCTACTTGGAGACCGGTTTGTGGTCTGGGACAAATCGGTGGAGATGCGCTTCAGACGGCCCGCACGTTCGACCTTATCGTGTGTCTTCGAGTTCTCCGCAGCAGAGCTAGAAGAGATACGGGCCTCCGTCAGCGAGCATGGTGAGATCGATTGGAACAAGAGTATCGAACTTACCGACAGAGAAGGGGAAGTCGTCGCTACCGGTACAAAAACGCTCTACGTTGCAGACAAAGAATACCAAAAGCAGAAAAGACAAAAGGCTGCAGCAGATCGTGCGTCGCGCAGAGCTCAGGTGCAGGCGTAGAGATTCCTGAGGCCGGTCGAACTCTTGGCGTGCTGACGTGCTACGACGCGCTTCATCGCGGCACCCCCAAAAAGCAAAGAGCCATCTGCGATGGGGCCGCCTAGGCGCGCACAGGCACAAAAGACTCGGCTGGAATCAGAAAATTCGGTTGTTACAAGAGAACTCGGTGTAGGAGAACTTCATGAACGGATCGCCATCACAACAAGCCGATGTTCGCTATTTGGACACGCGGCTTTCGATCAATCTGGACCGATTGGCCACCACGACCAACGCCGGTCTCTTCGTCGCACTTTTTGCTTCAGCCGCGCTCGGCGTTCTGGTGTCTTTCTATTTTCATTTTCTGACCGTCGCGCTGCTCTTCCTGAATCTCTTGAATTTCTACTGGATGCGCGTTCAAAAGACCCACACCCTGCTCGCCAACTACGGGCTGCTCGCCCAAATTCGCTACATCGTGGAGAGTGTCGGTCCGGAATTTCGGCAGTATCTGTTTGCCAGCGACACCGAGGAGCGCCCGTTTTCGCGTAACGAGCGAGCCGAAGTCTATCGGAAGGCAAAAGGTATCGATTCTTCCGCAGCTTTCGGCACTCAGTACGATCCGAGCCCGGGATTCATCACCCTCCGCCATTCGATGTTTCCGACCCCCGTCGAAGAGCGCGTCCCCTACCAGGTGACGTTTGGAGAAGAAAACGCGTCCAAGGCGCCCTACCGGATCACCAAGCCCATCATGATCAGCGCGATGAGCTACGGGGCGCTCGGGCCGACCGCAGTGCGTGCACTCGCGAGGGGGGCGAAGCGTGCCGGCATTCCGATGAACACCGGGGAGGGGGGCTACCCGAAGTACCACCTCATGGAAGGTTGTGATCTGATCTTTCAGATGGGTACCGCGAAGTTTGGAGTTCGCACCCCTGAGGGATTGCTCGATGAAGACAAGCTTGCGGAGCTTGCCGGCCATGAAGCGGTCCGCATGATCGAGGTGAAGTTTTCGCAAGGGGCCAAGCCCGGCAAGGGTGGACTGCTGCCGAAAGAAAAGATCAGCAGAGAAATCGCCGAACTTCGCGGTGTGTCCATGGGCTCCGACGTCGTTTCACCCCCCTACCACAGCGAGTGCAAAGACGTGCCCAGCACGGTGGCCTTCATCCGCCGCGTCCAGGAAATCTCGGGATTGCCGGTGGGATTCAAGATGTGCGTCGGTAGGCTTTCGGAATTCGAAGCTTTGATTCGCGAGATGAAGTCGCAGCAGGTGTTTCCAGACTTTGTCACCATCGATGGAGCCGAGGGAGGAACGGGTGCGGCGCCGAAGAGCTTTATGGACGGCGTCGGGGTTCCGATCTTTGAGGCTATGCTTAGCGTTCGAAAGATTCTCGACGATGAAGGGGTGACGGACCGTTTCAAGTTGCTCGCCTCAGGTCGGCTCATCGACGCCCGTCGTCAACTGATCGCGATGTCCCTCGGAGCGGCCGCATGTTATTCCGCCCGCGGATTCATGTTGGCGCTCGGATGCATTCAAGCGCTGCAGTGCAATCAAAATACGTGTCCCGTCGGGATCACCACCCACGAGCCTCATCTCACCCGAGGCTTGGATGTCGAAAGCAAATCCATTCGGGTGGCCAACTACGCGGATGCGCTCACCCACGATCACGAGGAGCTCCTCGCCGCGATGGGCAAGCGACATCCAAAAGAGCTCTCTCCGGAATGCGTTCATGTGCCTCGACTGGTACGGTTTGAATCATGATCAAAAAAGGGATTCTGATCGTCTTAAGACTCTTTGTTGCAGCGATCATGGCGGGCGCCGGTTACCTCAAACTGACAAGTGGTGCTGCGGAGATCGCGATATTTTCAGAGCTCGGTATGGAACCTCAAGGTCGCATGATCATCGGGCTGCTCGAGGTGGCGAGCGGCCTGCTCTTGCTCTCGCCCCACGTGGCGACGGGGGCTCTGCTCACTGTCGGGATCATGTGCGGAGCGATCATCGCGCACGCCACCGTGATCGGACCGAGCCCCGGAGGTGACGGAGGCTTGCAAATGGCGATGCTGGCGCTTGTCCTAACCTCGTCCATCGTCCTACTGCTGGTGAGTCGTCGAGACCTTCCACTTGTGGGCCATACCCTAGTTGATTCCGACAAGATGAGAGGTTAGCAAACGTCTCGAAAGACGGAGTTGTTGACCATCCAAGGAGAAGCACAGTGAAGGCGAGCGACCTGCTCATACGAGCCCTTGAGCGTGAGGGAGTTACCCACATTTTTGGCATTCCCGGTGAAGAAAATCTCGACCTGCTCGAGTCCCTACGCCACTCGTCTATCGAGCTCGTATTGACCCGTCACGAGCAGGGAGCTGGATTCATGGCGGCGACCCATGGACGGCTCACGGGCAGGACCGGAGTGTGTCTCTCCACGCTCGGCCCCGGGGCGACCAACTTTTTTACCTGCGCGGCCTATGCACAGCTTGGCGGAATGCCGGTGCTCTTCATCACGGGTCAAAAGCCGATCGGAAAGAGCAAGCAGGGACGCTTTCAAATCATTGACGTCGTTTCCATGATGAAGCCGGTCACCAAAATGGCGCGGCAGATCGTAAACGGTCAAAATATTCCGAGCCTGGTGCGCGAGGCGTTCCGCCTGGCCGAGTCCGAAAAACCGGGTGCGGTTCATCTCGAGCTACCCGAGGACATCGCTGCCGAAGAAGTCGATCGCAGACCGTTCGAAGTGAACCCTTGGTCTCCTCCGGGGGCGAGTCAGCAGGCGCTCCGCGGCGCTGCGGAGATGATCCGAGCTGCCAAGCATCCATTGCTCCTCATCGCTTCCGGAGCCAACCGCAGAGGCACCCACGAAGCGGTGCGATCCTTCGTGGAGAAGACCGGTCTTTATTTTTGCACGACTCAGATGGGCAAGGGCGTGGTGGATGAAGCCCATCCCCGCTGCCTTGGCACGGCCGCGCTCTCCGATCATGACTACCTCCACTGGGCGATCGACAAAGCAGACCTCATCATCAACGTCGGTCACGATGTCAGTGAAAAGCCCCCGTTCTTCATGCACGAAGGGAGCGCTAAGGTCATACACATCGGGTTTTTCCCGGCCCAGATGGACGACGTCTATTTTCCCCATCACGAAGTGGTCGGATGCATGGCGGCAAGCGTGCGAGGGCTCTCAGAGCTTGTGACTCCGTCCGAGTCCTGGGATTTTTCATTCTTCGAGCGGATACTCCGTGAAGTAGAGAGTCACGTTTACGCTCCCCCGGTGGGGGACGCTTTCCCCAATGTGCCCCAGCGCATCGTGGCCGATGTTCGTGAAGCCATGCCCAGGGACGGGATCGTTTCTCTCGACAACGGCATGTACAAGATTTGGTTTGCGAGAAATTACCGCGCCTCAGAACCTAACACGGTGCTCCTAGACAACGCCCTTGCGACCATGGGAGCTGGTTTGCCGGCGGCGATAGGTGCGAAGATCGTGCATCCAAAACGCAAAGTAGTCGCCATCTGCGGTGACGGGGGATTCATGATGAACTCCCAAGAGATGGAAACCGCGGTGCGTCTCAGGCAGGACCTCGTCGTGATGGTCCTGCGCGACAACAGCTACGGCATGATCAAGTGGAAGCAGTTGGGAATGGGATTTGAAGATTACGGTCTCGACTTCGGAAATCCTGACTTCGTAGCCTACGCAAACGCCTACGGAGCCAAGGGCCATCGGGTTTCCGCAAGCGGTGAGCTGGTGCCCATGATGCAGAGGGCATTCGATGAAGGAGGCGTGCATCTCATCGAGGTTCCGGTCGACTACAGCGAAAATGAAAAGGTGTTTTACGAAGAACTTCAGAAGAAGACGCTTCCGTTGAAGGAGTATCGACATGGCTGAGCTCGAGGTTTTCGCCGCCTATGACCGGTCGACCATCGCGACTCTCCCCATGCAAGATGAAGCGGAGTGCCTCGCTACTTTGGATCGAAGCGCGCAGCTTTATCAGGATCGCGATGCGTGGCTGCCCAAACATCGGCGTATCGAGATTCTGCGCCGTGCAGCCCAGCTTATCGAGAACCGTAAAGAGGAGCTCGTGCTGCAGGCGGCTCGAGAAGGTGGCAAGCCTTACCGCGACTCCCAGGTTGAGGTGCAGCGCGGCATCGAAGGGATCGAAACGGCGCTTGCCGAGCTTCACCATTTTGGTGGAACAGAGATCCCGATGGCTTTGTCGGCTCGCTCGTCCAATCGGATGGCGTACACCTTTCGGGATCCCCGCGGCGTGATCCTCTCTCTCAGCGCTTTCAACCATCCATTCAATCTCATCGTGCATCAGGTAGTGCCGGCGCTTGCGGTCGGAGCTCCGGTCATCGTCAAGCCGGCTTCAGATACTCCGCTGTCCTGCCGATCCCTTGTAGACATCTTCTATGAGGCTGGTCTCCCCGAGGACTGGTGCCGAATGCTGGTCTGCGACAACGCGACTTCTAGCAAGCTCGTTGCCGACTCACGCGTTTCGTTTTTGAGTTTCATCGGCTCGGCGCGGGTGGGCTGGATGCTTCGCAGCACGCTCGCTCCTGGTGCGGCTTGTGCGCTCGAGCATGGGGGTGTCGCTCCAGCGATCGTCGATGCCACCGCGGATCTTGACGACGCGGTGCCCCGGCTGGTCAAAGGAGGCTTTTACCACGCCGGTCAGGTCTGTGTTTCCGTGCAGCGGATCTACGTCCACGCGTCGATTCGGGATCGATTTCTAGAGCAGTTCGTCGCTCAGGCGCGAAGTCTTCGTGTCGGCGACCCGCAGCATGCTGAGACTGACGTCGGTCCCCTGATCCGCCCTCGAGAAGTCGACCGGGTCGATTCCTGGGTTCAGGAAGCTATTGCGGGCGGCGGGGTGCTTCAATGCGGAGGAGAGCGCCTCTCCGAAACATGTTACGCGCCGACCGTGATCCTAAACCCGGCGGACGATGCAAAGGTTTCTAGCGAAGAGGTCTTCGGCCCGGTGGTTTGCGTGTACGACTACGAAGTCTTCGATGACGCCATCGCTCGGGCCAACGCACCCGATACGTTTTTTCAGGCATCGATGTTCACCACAGATCTTGAGCAGGCCTTGCGAGCACATCGACGTCTGAAGGGCATGGCGGTGATGGTCAACGATCACACCGCTTTTCGAGTCGATTGGATGCCCTTTGCCGGTCATCGGACCTCTGGCCTCGGCACGGGAGGCATCGGCCACAGCATGCAGGACATGTCTCTCGAGCGGATGGTGGTGTTTCGCTCGAACCATTTGCCCTGATCTCATACGCGAATCGACGTGCGTTAGTGAGTGCATTGGGTTCTTGAAACGGCCCACTATTGCCCACCGACCTGCTCGCACTAACCTAAGATCGCATCTCCTGTAGAAGGCGTGACATCACTTGTTGGTGCACGCTTTCAATTCGTCGCGATTCACAGCCAGAACCGATTCGTCATTGCCAACTGCGCCAAAAGCTCCGCGCCGACGGAAACCCGTCGCTCGCCCTGTGCACGGGGCGCCTGAGTTCGCGACCTTCAACGCAGATTTTGAAGGCTACGCGCACGTCGCACCCGACCTCCGCCATCCGTTCGTCGTACCCGACGTCTTCTGTCCAATCGCTCCTTCGTCTTGTTTTGTTCTGCCGTTCTCGCAAATCCTATCATCCCAGGACGTTTCGATATCTTGGCCATCACACCTCCAGGGATGCACAAATCAGCGGGGAGAGAAGCGAGGCACTCGCCTCTCTGGGCCAGGATGGCAAAATACAGGTCTTGCAACGTCCCACCGGCAAACTTTCTCGAGAAAGACAGATCCTCCCTGACGCAAAGCGAGTGGTACTTTCAAAAACGGGACTGGTCGCATTCGTCGTCGAAGGCCCTTTGGAGCAAAGCACACGAGTGTGGGACACCGTAGCCGTACGCTGCATCTGAACGCGTCGATCCGCAACGGCTTGCCCTCGCGTCGGCACGGCACTCCGAGTGATTCTGGCTCAGTGCGATGTTCCGAGAACTGCACGAACCCATCGGCATACCTCGTCGACACTCGATCGCGCGTCCGAGGACCCTACCCCCGCCGCTTGACAGCATCAATGGTCAACAGTCAGGTGCTCCCCATGCGTTTGAGTGTTACCCGTTCAACACTCTCAGTGTTGGTTGCGACCCTGGTGGATTTATTTTGAGAAGGTCACTGAGATCTACTTCGCTCTGCGAATTGGGTGACGGCGGGCCAAGGGCTAAAGCTCGGGTCATTCACAAAGCCGACCCAGCCTGGAACATCGCTCCGAGCACCTCGCTCGTCCTCGCTCACATGGGTTTAGTCGAGCCGGTTACGTGCTTGGCGTTTAGCCCAGATGGGAAATGTCTTGCCGCGGGCTCCCAAGGCGGTGCTCTCAAGTTTTTTGATTCTGCCAACGGTATTTGCATACGGGCGCTTCCGATGGGGAGCCATTCTGGAACGGTATCTACCATGGCTTTCAGTCCAGATGGTGTCCGCTTCATGGCCTCTTTCTCCGATCCTCAGGAGAGCCAGCTGAATCTCGGGAGCTGGTTTCTGAACATGGTCCATCCGCTGAATCGACGCGCCAGATGCTTTACCCTCAACAAGAAGCCCGCTCACGTGACCGCCATGGCGTTTCATCCGAATGGCAAAAGACTTGCGCTGGCGCTGCTGAAAGAAGGGCCAGAAAATCAATGCTCCAGTGCCTTGTCGGCGTGGGACATCCCCGAGTTTACTTCGAGTTCTCAAACCAAATACACGCGGGACTTTGCCTTTACTTCACTAGTGTTTATCCAGGAGCGAAATCGCCTTATCGCTGGGGCGACTGAGCCGCATACGGAGTCTGGAGCAATCGTGCTTTGGGATCTGTCTACAGGCGCGTACAAGCAAGTCTTTAGAGATCTTCAACCTCAAAGTCTGGTTACATCGGTAGCGTCTTATCGAGGAAGAAGCTGCTTTGCGGCCGGTTTTAGAAATAGCAAGGTCAAGGTCTGGAACACGGACTCGCTAAAGCTGATCCGTGCGCTCTCATGCCATCGGGACACCGTAGTTTCAGTAAGATTTGATCCCCGCGAGGGACAGCTGGTTTCCGCGGATGCTCAGGGAAAGGTGAAGTTTTGAGGACCGAACAGCGACGTGCCTTCCCAAACAATCGCTACTCCAAAATTTCTGACCTCGATGGAGATCTCCATATCGGGTGCCGTGGCGGTCGGTTCTGCAAAAGGAACGATCACCATATGTCCACCTCGGTAGGAAGATTCGGACTGCGCTTACTCAAGACAGTTGGTCCAGTGAAGTTGATGCACTCGACCAACTAAGCCTGGTGGAGATCTGGCTGCGGGCAGGCTCATCGACCATGGAGTTCAGCGTGCATACCCCGGTTACAGCCTCGCAGTTAGCCTCGGGGCTGCTTGTTGAGCTGCCCGAAAATAAATCCAGGAGCCAAGCGCCGCATCAGTTTGAGCTGGCCGGACTGTCCGGGCGTGATCTCGTCTTCAGAACCACGCAGCCCCTTCATGAACGCATCGGCAAGGGTTTCGGGGGGCATCCGGTGGAGTGAAGGGTCCATTTCAGCGACCATCTCCGTATCCACCAGCGGAGGCATCAGCTCGATGACCCGTACGGAAGTTCCTTTGAGCTGTGCCCGTAGCGACTGAGTCCAGGAATGTAAGAACGCCTTGGACGCGCTGTATACGGGCGACATCGACAAAGGCACGAACGCCAGTCCAGAACTCACGTTCACGATCGCGGACTCCCGCTTCAACATTCCAGGCAGGAAGTAGTGCACCATGCGCAGCGGCCCGTTGACGTCGATATCGACTTCGAGAAGCTGTTGCTCTAGCGAGAACGACTTCGTCATATCAAAGGCCTGAAAGACGCCTGCATTGTTGATGAGGAGATCACAGCCGCCCTTGTCGTCGAGCGTCTCGACCAGTTCCTGAATTCGATCGTCATCGGTGACGTCGCAGACGAACGGTGTGAAGAGTTCGTGTGCCTTTGCCGCTGCCGTAAGCTTTGCCTCGTTTCGCCCCGTTAGTGTGACTTCGGCTCCTTCGTTCGCCAGCTGCCTGGCCAAATGCAAACCGATTCCAGACCCTCCGCCAGTGACGACTGCTCGCTTTCCACTTAAATCCATCGCTTGACCTCCCGTCAAATGCAACTTGCGGCCGCAAGCTAAGTTCTTTTGCAAACGATGTCACCTTCCCGCCGTCATCCGCAGGCCCTCCCAATCTCGAAGGAGCGAGCACATAGCGAGCATAGGACGAGGCGGAAGAAAGAAAGATGCTTGACAGGGTGAGGGTATGGGGTAGGAATAGCGACCCGTTCGGCGGAGCAGCTGAGCGGGGAGGCCTGAAGAAGGCCAGTGGTCCTTGAAAACTGAATCGGAATCGA